>DLCK01000040.1 GCA_002480565.1 Phycisphaerales bacterium UBA7800
AAACCCATCGCCGTGACAATAACAAGGTATCCAACATGGCACGACCGGTGTCCGTCAATGTGGCAGAAGTGGCAACACGAGCGAACGTCTCCATTGCGTCGGTCTCGCGCGTGCTCAACAACCAGAGCGGCGTCAGCGAAAAGCTACGGTCCAAAATCCGCGCGATCCTCGAAGATGGTGGCAACTACTCCACGCATGTCTCCGAACGCGGCGTGAAGTTGGCGGTTGTCATTGAGATGGACAAGCCGCATTTGAGTACTTACACCTCATCGCTGTTAACAGGTATTGCAGACTATGCCCTGCATAACAGCATCGACATTTCCACGATGTTTGTACAGTCTGCGAACAAGGCCAAAACGGACTTTCTGCGGCTGATGCGTGAACGCCATTGCGATGGTGTGATCATGGTTTTCTCCAACACGCTCAGCAGCAAACAACTGGCCAAGCTCATCGACGCCAAGATGGCGGTGATGGTGCTCAACGGTCGTTGCGAACATCCAAAAGGCGGCCATCTCTACACCGATCCGGATGCTGGCATGAGTTTATTGCTCAACCATCTCATGCATCTTGGGCACAGGGACATCGCGTTTTTAGCTGGACCACAGGAAGGTGACTATGACAACTCTGAACGTGTGACGGTGTTTAAGGATCACCTTAAAGCAGCGGGAAATCTGCGTGTTAAACAACTGCTTGCTGAACACCAACCCACGCGACTGGCCCAGGAAGCCGGATACCTTCAAGCCAAGGACATTCTCAAACGATGCCCGGATATCACAGCCATGATCGGCAACAATGATGAGATGGCTTACGGTGCGATGCTTGCCTGTCATGAAGCCGGCCGTCGCGTGCCAACGGATATTTCAGTGGTGGGATTTGATGATTACCCAGGCAGTCAATACACCGTCCCCCCACTGACGACCGTCCGACAGCATTTGACAGACGTGGGGTATCAGTCCGTTGAAGCGATCCATGAATATGTTTGCGGATCACAGAAGAAACTTCCAAGAAAAGTACTCAAGCCGGAGTTGATCGTGCGTGGCAGTACGGCTGCGGCTTGTAAGTCGTAAAAATTTAACGTCGATTCATTGCAAAAAAAACCTATGAAAGGTCACCATGTTCAAGTTTTTTAACGGGTTTACTATCCCATGCCTTTTGCTGTTGACAATGTCGGTCAGCGCATCGGACTTGGCGTTGCTGTCCAACAACGTCAAACCGGGTACGTCCAACGGAGCCTTCCCGGCTGGCATCGCCATCGAACCGACCCAGATGAAAGTCGCGTTTGTCACCGATGGTGAATTTGCCACCGATGCAGAGTCGATCAAAACCGGCCGAGATGGCAAGGTGCTCTTTGATGGCAACACCGGCAGCAACTGGAAGAGTCGCACCTACAGCAAATGGGCAGGCGGCCAATGGGTCACCGTCCAGGTCGACCTGGGCGCAGCCTATGCGTTGAGCGCCTTTGACGTTTGGGCCTTGCATGAAAAGTCCCGCGGCAGTGGATCAATTGATGTCCTGCTCAGTGAGGATGGCAAGACCTTCACGCCCCAGGGCACCGCCAACTGCCCGGACATTGAACCTCAGAAGAATCTGTTTGCTCAACTTCGTCTGGAATTGGATTCGCCGGTCAAAGCCCAGTACGTGCAAATCCGTATCAAACGCAGCTCAACAGCCAAGCAGCAGCAGGTTGCGGAGATCGCCATCTGGGGGAGCAACTCAGCAGAGGGTGCAAGTCCTATCAAGGCCAGCAGTCAGCCCAAGGAGACCCCAAAGGCAAAACCCGTTGAGTCGGCTGCAACTCCAAAAGCAACTGCAAAACCAGCAGGTAAAATCGACACCTCGGCATTGGCGTTACTCTCAAACAACGTCAAACCGGGAAAGTCCAATGATGCCTTTGCGGCAAACCTGCGCGTTGAACCCACCGCCATGCAAGTCACGTTTGTGACCGATGGTGAATTTGCCACCGATGAAGAATCAGTCAAAACCGGTAACGATGGCAAAGTGCTCTTTGATGGCAACACCGGCAGCAACTGGAAGAGTCGCACCTACAGCAAATGGGCTGGGAAAAGATGGGTCACGATCAACGTTGACCTGGGTGCACCCTATGCATTGAGCGCGTTTGATGTCTGGGCCATCCATGAAAAGTCCCGTGAAACAGCAGGTTTTCAAGTGCTCCTGAGCGATGATGGCAAACAGTTCACCCCACAGGGCGCAGCCAGTACCCCCGAACTTGAGCTTGCCAAGAATCGCTTTGCCCGGATTCATCTTGATCTGGACGAGCCGGTCAAAGCGCGTTACGTGCAGATTCGCATTGAACGTAAAAAGTCCGCCAAGCAGCAGCAGATAGCCGAGGTGGCCATCTGGGGTTCCAAACCCATCGAAGGAGTCAGCTATCTGCAATCCGACAGTCGGCCCAAGGTGGCATTCACAGTGCAGACCATTCAGTCGGGCGTTGCGAAACTTGACTGGCGCCAAAGCACCAAGCTGGATGTCAAAGTCAGACAATGGAAAGTCTACCAATCCGACAAGGCATTTGATTCGGTCAAGACGTCTGATGTCACGCTCTTAAAGTCGGTTCCCGGCGATCAAAGTCACACGGTGATTTACCCCTTAATACCGGGGCGTGACTATTTTTTCGCAGTCACTGCGGTGTATGACCAGGGCGAGTACCCGCAGGTAAAATCAATTGCCACCCGCATGCCCATGCCCCTTGAATGCCGGACGTTCGGGGATATGGTGGCGATCAATCATTTCTGGGGCGGTGGCGGCAGCCGCATCAATCATGCTGAGAATCAGGATGCCTACGAACGCATCGCTGTGGATTTGCTTGGGCAAACCGGCATCAAGCAGATCCGCTGGTGGGTGGTCAATTCAGGCGTGTTCAACCGCTACTACGACAAAGGCATTGGCGTCTATGCTTACCCGCATGGGGGCAACCTTCAGGCGGCAACAAACCTGGGCGCCAATGTCTTTGCCGGTGCCAAGAACGAACCTGATTTGAGCACCATGCCCATCGACCGATACATTCAGGGCACAGCCAATTACCGCGCTAAAATGAAACAGATCAATCCCCACGCGGTGATCTGCGCACCATCAAGTGGCCTGGAAGATCACTCCATCGACTGGCTCGACAAGTTCTATCAACTCGGTGGCAAAGACTGCTTCGATGTCCTGGACCTGCATACCTACACCAAGATCGCAGGCGGACACAAGGTTCCCGACGGCTATCCCAAAGGTGCCCCCGAAGCGATGTACGACAACATGCGGAAAATCAATTCCGTGCTCAGTCGTCACGGCGATCAAAACAAGCCCATCATCTCAACGGAGTTTGGCTATACCGATGCACCGGTGAACAATCCCTCAGGCAAAATCACCCTCCAAACGCAGGCTCAATACCTCATCCGCGGTTTGGTGATCCATCATGCTCTGGGTTTTAAACGTGTCTTTATCTACTCCTTCTGGGATGAAGGCAAGGACATGAATTTCACCGAACACCGCTTTGGCATGATCGACCATGACCTGCAGAAAAAACCCTCGTTTTTCGCAGTCAAAACACTCATCGAACAACTGGGCGACTACCAACTCAAAGCCAAGATGGACAACATCTCCCTGCCATCAATTGGCTATGTGTATGAACATCCCACCGATGGCAAACAGGTTCACATCCTCTGGGACGGCACGCAGCCTAAGACCGGTGTCTTCCAAACCACCGCCAGGTCCGTCATGCAGGTCGACCTGTTTGGCAACACCACGCAGTTGATGCCCGATGACAACGGCAAGTTCACCGCGACCTTCGGCCATGCCCCGATCTACCTGCATGCAGACAAGCCCATCACGTTTATCCGTTCACAGATTGCCAAAGCGCAAGGCAGCGATGCGCCGTTGACGGTTGCATTACCCAACAAACAAATCATCGCTTTGCCGGAGTCTTCACAAACAGAACTGGCCGTGTCATTGGATAACCCGCAAGCTCAAACAATCACCTTGAACCTGATGGTCATGGATGAGCAGATGAACAAACTCGCCCAGCAGCAGCAGGTCGTCAAAGCAGGCCAGCAACTCACAGTCAAACTGCCAATCCCAACGCAATCGGACATGCCCCTGCTTGACAAGTACACGTTAAATGTGATCGAACAACAGGCGTCAGGCATTGGCGGCAAAGTCAGTTCGTATCCCTTTTTCATCCGCCGACTCCAAGCTGCATCCCACGCACCCATCACCGTACAAGCGGATATCAAGGGTCTGGATCAGCCGGTGGTGATTCTCTGCAATGACCAACTGGAAGTTGCCATCGACGCAGCAAAAGGCGGGCGCTTGTGGGAAATCATCGACCGAAAGACCGCAAGCAATCAGATCCATATGGACTATGCGATCCTGCCGAACATCACGAGTATCCCCTTTGCCTTTGGGATATGGGATACCTTCAACGGCAAACTCAAAAATGACCCCATGCAAATCACCAACGCCAAGGACGGCAAGCTGACACTCACCGCCAAAGCCAAAGAATTAGCAGTCACCCAAAGCTGGACACTCCGCGATGCGTCGCTGATTTTGAACATCAAGGTTCATAACCCCACCAACACCTCCCAGAAGTTCAGCTACAAGTCGCATCCTGAATACACCGTCGGCGGAACCGGTGATTCGGTCACCGATGTGCTTTACCTGCCCAAGTCCGATGGCCTGACCAAGCTGCCCTTCTGGACCGGACTTGGCGACAAACCCATCGGCGACCTTTCAGCAAACTGGTGGGCGGCAGTGGATACGCAAAACAACATCGCCCTCAAACAAACCTACACAGGCAAAGGATTGGCCCAACCGCGTCTGTGGTTCGGACAGGGACATTACAACGTCGAACTTGCCACCGAACGCAACTTCGCGATTGATGCAGGGCAAACATGGGACGCGCAATTCACATGGTCGGTGATCCAACTGACGTCCGGGAACATTGAACAAGCCTTGCAAAACTGACGATGCAAACAGAGAGAGTCTGGAGATGGTGATGAACCTTTTGACAACACAACAGCACATTAAACGTGGCTTCACATTAATCGAACTGCTGGTGGTGATCTCCATTGTGTCACTGCTGATTTCGATTCTGTTACCCGCGCTGGCAAAAGCAAGAGAATCCAGCCGAACCATCAAGTGCGGCAGCAGTATCCGGCAAGTCACCATGCTCATGGCAACCTACTGTCAGGACAACAGCGAATGGATTCCATCGGCCTGGACCTGGTGGCGCGATGATGTACCCAACGCGTGGTTTGGCCAACCCCTCTTTGCCAAAAAAGGATTGGGGCAATACATCAATAACACGGATTTATTTAAAGGTTGCCCATCGAGGCCGCATCGCAAAAGCAAATACTACGGCATCAGTGAAGTGCTTGGTGCCGGCGGATTCGGTAAAGCGGCATGGCCCCCCAAGCAATCCAGTAAACGCCTCATCGATATCCTGACCCCAAGCGATACCTTGAGCTTTGTCGATGGTTGGAGTACCAAGGATAGCTGGGTCGCCCGTCCTCTGGTCTATCCCAAGGGAGGCACCTTTGCCACCGAACGACGCTACGGATGGGAACGGCACAATCAATCACCCAACATCGCACACGTCGACGGTCATGTCACAAACCGACCCTACGACGAATTGGATGTCTGGTCCTGGTCGAACCAAAGCATGAAGTACTGGCGAACGAAGTAAAGTTTGATTCGTAAAACAATATCCAAGCCGCTAACAACTCGTGCTTAAAAGTTTTTTGAGCACCGGATGTCAATCCGGTGCAAGTGCCTTGATCGACAATCTGGCCTGCATCGCATTGACATGCGATGCTCAATCAAGCACGAGTTCTTAATAAAACTGGCATCACCACAAGATAAAAAAAACACGCCGAACTCCATCGGCGTGTTTTTATGTTCTCTCTCTATCAATGCCAGTATTTCCCACCAGCATGTTGTTGTCTTACTTGTCGCGATGCAATGCAAAAACGCACACCGTTGCAAACCGTCGCATAAATGGCAGTCGCAATACCTCACGATCAAATCCATGCAACGCTTTGACCAGTGGCCAACAGTTCGGGAAGGCATGCCAAATCCGACTGGTCAAATGGAAGTATCGTTTTTCCATCCGATCAAACGGCTTGGCAAAGGCGTTGATGTCGTTGTCGTTCAGCGGCGTTTCATCATCCGTATCCTCGAAAAACGAGTACGGGATCATTTTGCGGATTTTGTATAACAGTTGCGAGTTAATCACCGGCTCGGCAAAGACGGCACTACCGCCGGGCTTGAGTCGGTCGTAAACCTGCTGGGCCAATCCCTCCATGGGGATATGATGCAGCGCAGCGTAACCAATAATGTGGTCGAAGGTCTGACCTTCAAAGGCAGCCATAAAGTCGCCGGTCACCTGCGTGGTGAGGTTCTCAGACACCAGATTGACCTTGGCACGCTGCTGGACCATTTTGATTGATTCGGAGCTGATGTCGTATGCGTGAAGTTTGGCTCCATTGTGACAACAGATACTCGCATCAATGCCGTTACCGGAGGCGATTTCCATCACCGTTTTGCCAGCGACGGGAGCTAACAGATGGTGATAATATTCTCGTGGGTAAATCGTATTGGCCGGCGGGTTGGTATACCGCTTGGAATCAAAGTCTGATAATGGGTCGATCCCCTGTGCGGCTTCATGGGCATAGTGTGATTCAAAATGCTCGATTTCACGGGCCAAACGGTCATTTACGGCTGCCTGGGACATCTGCTTCTCCGGGGGTTCTCCGCCAATGGGTTCACTTCTGACGTTTGTATCGGTTGTATGACTACCCCAGTTAAGTCCACCGGACACAAAAGACCAATCGAACTTCGCATCGCTGGGCGACGTAAAGCGGTATAGTGATGCAAGATGAACCCGTAATCGTCACTGAAAGGACTATGCACTTTGATCCGCATGACCTGTTCAATTGTTATCGGCCTGTTGTGTGTCTTACTCACACTCAGCGCCTGTGTCTCCACCCCGTCTGACCCATCCCTTACTCCTTCCGCCAAAGGAAACAATGTGCCTTACACCATTCTTCAGGATCGCCCTGACCGCCTCATGGTTGCCTTGCCCAATCGTATGATTCTTGTCGCCCAGGAGCTTCATGCTGCCCCGGTCGTCACCGCACAAGTCTGGGTCAACACCGGCTCAGTCTATGAGCAGGAACACGTCGGCGCAGGCTTGTCGCATTTCCTCGAACACCTCTTAGCAGGTGGCAGTACCGCCAACCGCACCGAGTCTCAAAGCAATGAACTGCTGGGCAAGATGGGTGCCAAGACCAATGCTGCAACAGGTCTGAGTACCGTCCATTACTACATTGATTCAACCAGTGACAACACGGACACCGTCATTGATCTGCTCTCCGACTGGATGCAGAATTCACTGATCACGCAGACCGAATACGAACGCGAACGCCAGGTCATCCAACGTGAGTTTGAACATGGCATGGGTAGCCCCGACCGCATCTTCTGGAAACTCACCCAGCAGGCGCGTTATACCAACCACCCTGCCCGTCATCCGACGATTGGTTATCTCGACGAGTTTTTGAAGATCACCCGTGACGAAATTTATGACTTTTACAAGCGGATGTATGTGCCCAACAACATGGTCTATGCCGTGTCGGGAGACATTGACCGCCACAAGGTCATCGAGCAACTCGTCGAGCAGTGGAAGGACGTTCCCGCCCGTGACCTGCCGGATAATCTGAGCTTCCCGATTGAAAAAACCCTCACCGCGCCACGCACCGTCGAAGGCTTTGCCACCATCAAGCGTCCGCGACTGCGACTGGCCTGGCCAGGCACGCGACTGGCTGGCGAACATGACTACGCACTGGACTTACTGGGCATCATCCTCGGTCAAGGTGAATCCTCACGTCTGGTTCAAACCGTGCGCGACCAACAACAACTGGTAACCAACATCAGTGCATTCAACCTGAGCTTCACATGGGGTGAAGGATTCTTTGGCACCAACTGCGAAATCGCCAACGCCGACGATCCCAAAGCCATTGAAGCAGTCAAAGCTGCCATCCTCCAGCAGGTCGACAAGATTCTCACCGACGGTATCACCGACGAAGAACTTGCCCGCGCCAAACGACAAACCACCGCACGTGTCGCCTACAGTGGTCAAAGCGCCCACGCCTTGGCTGACTCCTTGGCGAGCAATATCTGTGGCATGGGTGATCCCGACTATGACAAGCACTATGCCAACGCCATCAAATCCATCACCCGCGAGGACATCGCAGCAGCAGCAAAAGCCATCCTCGTCAACGACCGGCTCATCACCGTCCTGCTCAAACCCCAGGAAGGCGACCAGCCCTCCGCTGATGTACTCGTCCGCAATGACAAAGACACCGACACCACGCTGCCTGTCGAAGCCATTGATCTGGACAACGCCCAACGCTTGAAGCAGATCACCCAAACACTCGCAAAAGACAAACAGGAAACCGAGCCCATCACCGTCGATGACATCAAAGTCATCACGCTCGACAACGGCTTGCGGGTCCTGATCCAAAAGAGCAATCTCGTCCCTGCCGTCTCCATTCAGATGTACACCCTCGGCGGACTCCTTGCAGATACCCCCGGTCAACAAGGCATTGCCAACGCCATCGACACCATGCTCACCCGTGGCACCAAGACGCGTAACGCCCAACAAATCGCCCAGCAACTCGAAGACCTCGGCGCGTCACTGGCAAGCAGCTGTGGCAATAACACCAGCTACATCCGAGCCATGTGTCTAAGCCAGGACCTGCCCACCGTCATGGATCTCTTTGCAGACGTTGCGCTCAATCCCACCTTCCCCAAAACCGAATGGGATAAACTTAAACCGCGAATGCTCGCTGCCATCGACCGACAATCCGACAACTGGCAAGGGCAACTGCAACTAAACTTCCGAAAGACCTACTTCGGCGAAGACCATCCCTGGGCAAGCACCACCATCGGTCAAAAAGATGTCGTCGAAACATTAACCGTCCAACAGATGCGTCAACGTTTTGAAGAACGTCTCAATGCCAAACAAACCGTCCTGGCAGTGTTCGGCGATGTGGATGTCCATGCCACCACCCAACTCATCAGTGACCTCTTTGGTTCCATGCCCGCCGAAGCGAAGAAGTCATTCGTCCTGCCCAAACCCTCGCACCCCAAGCCCGGCGTCTATGTCTATGAATCCAGCCAACCCCTTGCAGCGGTGCAAATCGGTCTTGGCCCCGGCGTCACTCGCGACGATCCTGATTTCCCAAGACTCGCGGTACTTAGCCGACTCATCAGTGACTTCCCCTCCGGTTGGCTTGAAGCTCAACTGCGTGGCAAGGGACCGGGTTTAGCCTACGCAGTCTGGGCTTACCAGGTCTCCGGCATGATGCCCGGCTATCTGGCAGTCGGCTTTAACACCCAGGCCCAAACCGCACAGGAAGCCCTCAACCGCACCGCCGAAATTCTCAAGCAGGCACGCGACCAACCCATCACTCAAGAGGACATCGATCGCGCCAAGGCATCCGTCCTCACCAACGAGATCATGGGCAAGGAGTCCAACTCCGACCGTGCAGCAGAAGCAGCATTAAACCTGCTCTACGGTGTCGGTCTGGATGACTCTGAAAAATTCATGGCAGCAGTCAAAGCCATGGACGCTACATCACTTCAAGCCATCGCAGACAAATACCTGCAAAATGCTGTCGTGGTCGTCGTGAGCAATGAGAAGTCCGATTTAACGTTTGAGTAAGCATCAAACCTGATCACCACATACAACGCAACAAACCAAACAGGCTCATCTGTCACCCATCAGATGAGCCTGTTTATTTGAGTTTTGGATTGCCAGCCAGGGAGCTTCGCCCCCCGGACCCCCTCGCGAGGTCGACAGATATCTGTGACTTTCACATTGTCAGTGCTTAAAGGTATTGAAGAAAAGATGAGATGGGACGCTGTCCCATGCCCCGCCAGCGTTCCGCCGCTGGATCAC
>DLCK01000004.1 GCA_002480565.1 Phycisphaerales bacterium UBA7800
TTAAACCCATCGCCGTGACAATAAGGAAAAATTATTATGCGTATCATCGCTGGATTAATTATCGTTGCTGCTGTTGGTTTTGGTGTCGCAAGCTTTACAACCGCATCGCAGGCACCCGCTCCCACTTCACAAGCAACCGAAATGGTCGCTGGTGACAACTGTGGCAAGACATGCGACAAAGCCAAGAAGTGCACAAAGTGCGAAGATTGTGATACCGTCAAGGATTGCAAAACCTGCTCCAAATGCGACTGATCCATTGACATTTATCCATCCCCTGAAATCTTAATTTGTATCAAGACGATGGGAATGGACAGCCACTAAAAATGTCCGGCCTGATTGAGTTCAGGTCGGACTTATTTTTTAACTCCATCGCAGAAACTGTGGGTCGGTATCGAAGTGATGTCACAAGGATTCGCTGACCAGTGAGCTTGCGCTCCCCGGCATGCAAAACAACACCTGCCAAACTCCAGCACCCACAGTTTTTGCTCAGGGACAATATTTTTTTGTATCCAAACACACACAGGCCGTGTCATACCAATCCCGCAAAGGACTCCTTCGCTCCGGTTGTTGGGTTGCGCTTTGGGATATGTTTATGGAACGGGTGTTCGTGCAGCCGTCGTGGCAAGATCAGTATCGGCATATTGGTCTTTAATACCGGCGACATGACCGTCGGCAAACAGTGTATTACTCACACCATGACGCTCGAAGTTGGGGCTTGACCCATCACTTGCCGTTGCAGTCCATGTATGCCATTCACGGAAAAAATCGGTATCTACCATCATCGCTGTGCGAGATGGCCAAGCAAATTGCGTCATCGGAATCGCCCCTCCCAGTGAGACATAGGAACGGCTCCTGGGCGTGTGGATGTTGTTGTAGTTGGGACTGTAGATATTGCGATACCCCAAGGCCGTATTGCCCTTGGCAGTTGATGCACTGGACATTTCCTGCACCAGATCGATTTGTGATGGGCAGACGATGATCATTGAGGTTGTCGATAAACCACCGACTCCTGATGTTGAGCCAGCCGTCCTGTTCCCAATGTATTGTCCCAGAAGCATGTTGGAATACCAGACATAATGCCCTCGGTTGGGGCCTGAGGGGATGATGATTTTGGGCGGGCAAGGAGCTTGCCGATTGTCATCTGCATACATTTGTAACCCCACACCGATCTGTCGTTCACCGGTTTTACACTTGAGTGTCATTGCTGCTTTTTTGGCCTTGCTCAATGCCGGTAATAACACAGCAATAAGCATTGCGATGATTGATATCACCACCAACAATTCGATTAATGTAAAACCGTTCGTCTTCCGATTGTCATTTGTTTTATTGAGCATGGTCGTTGATTCCCGTTGCACAAGTGTTGGTGCCATGAGTGGTGGATTTTTCAGTGTTTTATTGCCTTTACCCGGTGACTGCGTGGTACTTTGAATTAATAATTCCGTGGCCTTGTACCCCATGGCTTCCAAGGGCTGGCGTATTGTTGACATTGGCGGGTCAATCTGCTGACACAACTCAATGTCATCAAGCCCGATGACGCTGATATCACCGGGGACATCAAGTCCATTGCGTTTGAAATATCGCGTCAGACAAATGGCAGCCCAGTCATTGCCACACACCAGTGCGGTGGGTCTGGCGTCGCCGAGATTGATCAGGTAGTTGGCCACGGAATCGTAATCATGCTCCTCGAGGATGCCTGTTGGCGAAGCCGTGCAATCATAAATGACACAGCGCTGATCCACGGGCAAATTGAGTCTCTGCATGGCCTGGTGATATCCGTCGTATCGCAGTTTTTCGCCGGGTCCCAATGTAGCCAACATACCGACGTATCCGATGCGGTGATGCCCCAGGTCGTGAAGGTGTTGGACTGCCATGTCCGTCGCTGCCTGGTCATCAAAATTGACAGTCAGTAACGGCGCATCACCGTAGTAGTTCACAGAAGCGATGTGTTGGTGACTTTGCACCATCTGTGCAACCCATGGCGCTTCGTGTCGGACATGCAACACCATCAGGCCATCAATGCGACGTTCAGCAAATTTATGATGACAGGCTTGTGGTGTAGCAACGCCGCCGAGACTGATCATCAACAGATCATATTGATGTTTCTGACAAGCCTGCTCGATACCGAGAATGATGGCACTTTCATAGCGATAGCTGACACTGCTGCCTGACCACTGGTCGACATACAGCCCCAGCGTCTGTGTCGATCGTCGCGCCATCGATTGGCTGGCGAAGTCGGGACGATAGCCTAATTCCTCTGCCGCTTTGGTGATCCGTTGTGTCAATTGCTCGCTGGCCATGGATCGGCCACGGGATCGATTGATGACCGTGGATACAACCGCTGCCGAACAGCCTACATGGTCAGCCACATCCTTTAATGTGACTCGACGAGTCCGCTTGTGAGTCGCTTTATTTACCATTTTGGGCATCTGAATCCTTACTGAACATTGCAGTCATCGTTAAGCAAAACCGAGCATATACGTTGGCAAAAGCATTTCATTAAGTTAATTAAACGTTTAGTTAACTAAGCGTTTAATCATATCCCTTGATGAGCCTTGGTCAAGCCTGCTGGATAAAAAGTTTTTTCAATAGCGGTCAGAACAGACCCAATTAAAATGCTTGACACATTGAGCCAACATACTGGAAAAGCGCTTTTTAGAGTCGCTTCAACAATGCGTACCTATACATCACATCGCTGCTGAGCCATGCGACGCTGGTCAATTTAATTCAAATGTGTACTGAGAATATTTGAACAAGACAGTCAATCACTCGCCGCGTTCGGCCCATTCCTCTTCCAGCGGGCCCAATTCCTTGGAGAGTTTTTCGTGCTTGTCCTGTAACTCCGTGAAGCGTTTGTGATCCTTGTAGGTGTCAGGATCAGCGAGCTTGGTATCCAAATCCGCCAGCTCGGTTTCGATTTCCATGATCCGATTTTCAAGCTTGGCCTGACTCATCTTGGTCAAGGCGCCACCGCGCTTGGGTTTGTTTTTCGCTTTGGGTTTGGACTTGGGCTTGGACTCTTGCTTTTTCTTCTGAGCCTGCTCTTGAGCTTTAACTGCTGCAGCTTGACGTTCTTGCTCTTGAGCTTTGCGAGCGTCTGCTTCCTGTTGCTTGGAGTTTTGAGCTTCAATGTACTGACTGTAGTTGCCCCAGAAATGTTTGACACCACCGTGCCCATCGAGGATCAAGAGTTGGTTGACTAAGGCATCAAGCAACCAGCGGTCATGGCTGATGAGAATCAGCGTCCCGCCCCCGCGTGCCTGATCGCCCCAACCTGTGGGCTCAGCGGTAAACAGTCGGGCAGCTTCTTCCAACCGTTCGGCACTGAGTACATCCAAGTGGTTGGTCGGTTCGTCGAGTACCAGCAAGTTATGCGTGCCTGCAATCATGGCCGCCAACGCCACGCGGCTACGTTCACCGCCGGATAACGTGCCGAGTTCTTTGTCCTGATCATTGCCGCTGAACATAAACGCGCCAGCCATTTCACGGGCAAGTTGTCCGTTTTCATTGGGCATGCGTTTTGTCAGATATTCAATGATCGTTTGATCCGCCCGCATGTCATCATGCACCTGCTTGAAGTGTCCGACAAGCACCTGTGAACCAAGCTTGGCATGCCCGGAGTCGGCTTCCTGTTCGCCGAGCATACAGCGAACGAGCGTGGACTTTCCTGCACCATTGGGGCCGATGATGCCGATGCGATCACCGCGGCGGATGATGACGTTGAGATGTTCAAAAAGGTTTTTTTTGCCTTCTTCGTAACTCTTGTTGAGATTCTCAACAGCCAGCACCTGATCTCCAGATCGCGGGGGCGCGGGCAATTGGAGATTCATCACATTCAATTCAATGGGACGTTCGGTGAGTTCATCACTGATATAGCGATTAAGTCGGCTTTCACGCCCTCGCGCCTGCTTGGCACGTTGACCTGCTTTGTAGCGGTCGATGAAGTTTTTTTCCTGTCGAATTTTGTCCTGCTGTTTTTCGTAGACCCGCTGTGCAACCATGCGGCGTTCTGCACGCAGCTCGGTAAACTTGTGGTAATTGCCGGGATACTCAAAGACGCGACCTATTTCGACTTCGTAGATTTTGCTGACCACACGATCAAGCAGCCAACGGTCATGGCTGATGAGGACAACCGCGCCAGGATAGCTGGTGAGATATTCTTCAAGCCAGATTCGGCCGGTGATATCCAGGTGGTTGGTCGGTTCGTCAAGCAGCAGCAAGTCAGGTTTGGATAACAGCAGTTTAGCCAAGGCGAGTCGGCCACGCTGTCCACCGGAAAGGTCTTTGACTTTGACGTTAAACGTCTCGTCACCCAGTCCCAAGCCATGTAGTGCCTGTTCAATCTGGTGATCGACGGCATAGCCACCTGCTGCCTGCATTTGGTGTTCGACAATCTCATAGCGTTTAAGGAGTTTATCCAACTCCTCGCCATCGGCTTCAGCCATGGCATGGGAGATTTCATCGAGTTCGATATGGAGCTTTTCAAGTTCTGCAAAGACACTTTGAGCCTCTTCGCGGAGTGTCTGCTCAAGGTTAAGCTTGGGGTCCTGATGCAGGTATCCGACGGTTGAACCACGGGCGAGCTGCACCTGCCCTGCGTCGGGTTTCATGTTATTTAGTCCGGCAATGAGCTTCATGAGCGTGCTCTTGCCTTGGCCGTTACGACCGACCATGCCCACATGTTCGCCAAGTTCAAGGGTCAGATTCGCACCGTCGAGAACGATGTGATCGCCATACCCAAACCGTAAATTTGCCACACTTAAAATTGCCATAGACGGACAGATTAAATGGGATCAGGGGTATTGGCAAGGTGATGGGTTGGTGATTCTATTTTTTACCGCCAAGTCGCCAAGGTCGCCAAGTTCAGAGAGAGCAGAATTTTTGCCTACAGTTGCATGGCGGTGAAAAAATGAATTCCAATCCCCCCGGGCAAAACCTTACCTGACCGTTACAATCCGACCATGAGTACTGGAACAGCAAATTGTCTGCTAGTTAGTTTTGCATCACTCCAATCACGTGATAGTTTCGGTGCATGAGCTTTCGACGTAACCTGATCATTGTCGTGGGACATGGTCTGCGGTCGGATGCCCTGAGTGACGCAGAAGTTTGGCCAATTCATACGCCCAATCTCGACAAGCTTTGTCAGCGAAGCTTACGTTTGATTGGTACGGCAGCCAGTCCAGCGGACCCATCAAGCATGATGTGTTTGTTGACCGGCCTTCATGCACGTCAACACGGTATCTCTGCCACAGATCAGTCTCAAACCCGATACGAGGGATTTCCCGCCCTTCTCAAGGATGCTGGATATCATCTGGCTGGCGTGGGGTGTATTTCATCTATCGCTCACCATCTTGATATCTCCATCCCGGTTGCGGACCTGAGTGTCTCTGACCCTAAAGATTGTGCATATCTCAATACGGCTGCTCAACGCGGCTGTCTTGATGCTATTCTCAAACAGCGACAGCAACGCGCCAAGTACGGGCCGTTCACCGCCGATCAACAAGCCATCGAACCTGACGAAGACATCGATAACTTCATCTCACAACAAGCTGACATCGCACTGAAAACGATGCCCAGTCACAAACCATGGGCCTTGTTGGTTTTCTTCTCCGGGCCGGGAAATAATCTACCTGCCCCCCGGATGTATGACGACCTAGCAGACATCGACCATCTGGGAAGTGACTTTGTCCCGGCGGACTTCTCGCAAATCAATCAACTGGCCGAATTGGATTACCCACGCGTCGCCCTTCAACGACTCAATCGACGCAAGGTTGGCAAGCTGCGTCGGGATTATCTTGGACGCGTTTCATTGATCGATCATGGTATCGGCCGAATGTTCAAAACAGCCAAAGCCCGTGAAGACCATCACCGCACCTGGTCAATGATCACTTCCGACCGAGGCTGTTTACTCGGTGAGCAAGGACTTGTCGGTCATCGCTCATTCCTGGCTCCGGCATTGGAAGTACCGGTCATTATCACGCCCCCGACCCCCGCGCGGCCAAGAGCGACGGATGACTTGGTCAGTACGGTGGACATCGCAGCGACCATAGCAGCACTTGCTGGATGTGATATTCCCGACAACACACCTGGCCGATCATTGCTTCCATTAATCATGGGTGATAATCTGCCTGAGCCGTTCACCGGTTTGATCAGTGAGTTTGCCAAGCGTTTGCTTTTGGAGACCGAACGATACAAAGTCGTCTTCGACACTGAAAATCGTCAGGCGATGGGTTTGTTTGATTTATTAAACGATCCCAACGAAACGCAAAATCTGCTCAATAGTCCGGTGAGTACCAATCTGCTTGATGCGTTGCGTTGGCGATTGGCTGACACGTTGATGCCGCTGAGTGCAGTCACGGTGTAATAGCTGATTAAATTATGAAAATTAAAAAAACCGCGGGACGATTAAGTCTCCGCGGTTTTTAATAAGCTCAATTGGAAGTCATCATACTTACTGGAAAATGTCCAGCACTTGCGATGCGTCAGTGCCAACGCCGCTGTAAATCCCTTTGGAAATCGCACCCACAAAACGGACTTCTCCGCCACCTGGATGATTGATAAAGAGGTTGATACCAGCTGAGGGTCCGCAATCTCTATTGGAACTGACATACGTCCAGCCTGCCCCCTGATCGTAACCGACCCATGATGTCGAACCATCTGCCCAGGCGACATTACCACCTTCAAAGGTTTCGCCTTCACGGTGATTGGTTGATGCTGGTCCCTTGTAGGATGTATCTGACCAGTTGACATTCACACGGTCAAAAAACAATCCCCATCGAGCGCTGTATTTACTTGCAATGTTGTTAACCATATCCACGGTAATATCAAACCACGGTGCCCGTCCGATACCCGGCCATGATGCGGTATTACCGTTGTAGGAATAATCCAACGAGGGTTGGGCAGCACCGTTAAGCCCATTGGGATTGGACGGACATTTCATGGGGACGGCTCGATAAACACCAGTAGGCATCGAGTAATTCATGTATTGTTGAAGAATCTGCTTACCGGCAGAGCGCGTTGCAAAGTAACCGTTGGCAATATTGTAAGGCGCCTCAACCATTGGCAACACGTTCTTATAGTCCATGCTGTAGACAATTGACGCCTGCGCTAATGCACGGACTTTGGTTGCGCACTGCACACGACGTGACGCTTCACGCGCCTTACCCAAGGCAGGCAGCAGAATCGAAATAAGCAGTGAGATAATGCTGATAACCACCAATAATTCAATAAGCGTAAAACCAGATTGTGATCCGGGGATGCTTCCGGACTGGTTTCCGGGATAACTTCCGGGGGTGCGTTTCATAACATCATCTCCTGTTTGAATTGGGTCACCTGCTGAGCACGAATGGCCTTGATCTTCACAGGTTTGGCACATTGATCGCCGTTACGCTTGGCTTCAAGACGCTTAAGGGCTATGGCAAGTAATTCGCGGATATCAAAACCAATCTCATGGATTGGAAGCATACTTTCAGATTGACAAGGAAAGTTGTGATGCGTCACCACATGCAAATCCTTACCCAGTTGGACGGGTGATTGAAGCAAGCCTCGACAACTGTCAGGCACCAGATTATCGTCACTGATATACAAACCATCAGGACGTTGATCCGCGGGCAAAGACATGAGCAATTGCACAATGTATTGAGCCTCTTGCCGAAACTCCATCGGTGCAGTTTGACAGTGAATGGGATTGAATACCAAACCCTGTTTTTCAACTGCTTGCTTTGCATGATCCATCACCATCTCACGTGCTTTGGAGATCATGATAAATGCGATACGTTTGCATCCCTGCTCTTTGAGAATCTCACAGGCAAGGTCGTAACCCGACTGTAAATCAAAACCACAGGAGACAAGGTTTTCCAATCCTCTGTTGCCCGTCCCGGACATGGATGCCACCATGGGGATCGACTGATCCATAATCAAGTCTGTATCCACCAAACCAACCGGGCCTTCAGCAAACATCAATCCAGCAAGTCGTCTGGCTTTGACATCCTCGCAAAGCTGTGTGAAGTTCTCATCCGTCGGTTCATCAATGCTGTAATAAATCTGAATCTGTTCCTGTAACGCTTCGTTGAGTTCATGCAGACTAAGCATCAACGCATCGTAATAACCATTCCATCGCGGATGCGTCGGGGAATGTGGCAGGACCAGACCATAGTGATTCAAGCAAGGCGGGGTGTCAGAAACAAATGTCCCGAGCTTGCCTTTGGAGACCACAAAACCATCGCGGATCAATTCGTCCAACGCCTTTTGCACGGTCATGCGACTGGCTTTGAGCTGCGATTCCAACTCCGTTCGCACGGGCAGGCGGTCACCGGGACGAAGCTTGCCTCGGGCAATGGCCGAACGCAATTTGTCGGTGATCCCATCATGCTTGGGAGCCAGTCTTGTGGTGGAAGTTGGTGATGAAATGGCCATGGTCTTAACGTCTATTCCAATTTTTTATATCATAGTTTATTGCGTGTTGACATTATGTTATTCACGCCTAGAATAAAAATCAACCAATCCAACGAGATTTATTTTCATCGTCCTGCCTGATTCATTCATGCACCAATCGTATTCCTATCACTGGAGCAAACAATTGCTTAGCACTAATATCAAATGGACTTATGTCATTACTCTCATTTGTATGCTTGTCGTCCCTACATTAGGTCAAGTCAACATGATCGGTCGGCAAAGTCAGAATGAAGGCATCTGGGTATTACCTGCAAAGACGGCCCCGGTGATTGATGGTGAC
The DNA here is from genome assembly GCA_002480565.1 of Phycisphaerales bacterium UBA7800. Taxonomy (GTDB): domain Bacteria; phylum Planctomycetota; class Phycisphaerae; order Phycisphaerales; family Phycisphaeraceae; genus UBA7800. The sequence continues at coordinate 8,732 of DLCK01000004.1, forward strand.
CTGTCAGATTGGAATATGTCGGGCAGAATTTTGTGCTTTGCCGATCAGCAACTCCAAGACCAGTATTCGACTCAGGTCACTGCCATGTGGGATGAGCAGTACCTTTACTATGCGATTAAATGGAACGATCCTTCGCCACTTGGGAACATGGTTGACCCGCGATTTAATCCTGACACCGGATGGAAATCTGACTGCGTTCAACTGCGATTTATGACCGCCGACCAGATCACCTGGATCGATGGGTGGTATCACCTTGATTCCAAGTCGTCCGTCATTCGCATAACGGTTTGGGATGACATGACCAATTGGCGTCAGAATAAGGCCCGGTCACTGGTCGCCCCTCCGGGGAAAGTCGACTTGGGTGAAGGTGCCCAACAAGCCTTTACCCAAACCGAGTCCGGCTACATTCAGGAAATGCGGATTCCCTGGAAAATGATTCATCGCAAGATCCCCGCAATCAAATCTGATATGACCTTTCGACTGGGGATGGAATTTCTCTGGGGTGATCCTGCTGGCAGTGACAAACTCACCCACCGCTATGCAGACAACATTCAAGCGGGGATCACCAAACGTGAATTCTATTGGAACAATTACCGCGTCTGGGGCAATGCGACTTTGACCGATCAACCCACCGTGGCTCAGCGTCAATACAGCCCCAAGTCCGACCGACTCACTGGGCCGGTGCCGATTGAATTGACCTTGCCCTTGGATGCAAAGATTGTGTCCCTTGCTATTGATGATGTGACCGGCAAACGGGTTCGCAATATGGGCGGGTTAAAAGTCGCGGACTACACCACGCAGACGACCGACAAAGCCATCAAGGTCAGTATCCCCTGGGACACCATGGCCGACACGCAATGGCAAGGCAATCACTCCAAAGGTTACCATCCAACATCCAATCCAGTTGCCCCCGGTCAGTACACCGTCAAAGCCTTGACACACAGTGGTATTGACGCAACCTATGAAATGAGTTTCTACAACCCCGGCACGCCCGTCTGGGATGTCGCAGACACCAGTGGCGCATGGGGCGCTGACCATACGACGCCTCACCTGCTTGCGACCAGTGGCAAGCGAATGATCGTCGCATGGGAGTTGGCAGAAGGCGGCTGGGGCATCATCGGTATCGGTGAGAATGGTCGAAAAATCTGGAGCGAAAAGCGCGGCGCAAAAGTCTTGGCTGCCGACGAGCAATATGTCTATGCCGTCCCCGAAGCCTTTGGCAATTTACCGTTACCCCCCTCAATCATCCGACTCGACAGTGCAACAGGAGACTACCGCCCCTTTACCCGTGATGGCAAAACCTTGCCTTTCGAATTGCGATTGGAAAATCTTTTCGATACCTCATCCCTTGGAATCTTAAAGACCATGACGGTAGGCAAAAAGTACATCGCTCTTGGTTATGAAGCCAACGCGATTGTGCTACTGGATAAGACACACGCAGGCTTTGTCCGTCAATTAAATCTGCCAACTCCCACCGCACTGACTTTTAGCAAAGACGGGGAGCTTTATGCCATCAGTTCCAACCAACTCTGCACTATCAATCAGGACTCCGGCAAGGCGACACCGATTCCCACACCTGACCTCCAATCACCCGTCGGACTTACCTGCGATGCAAATGGCAACCTGCTCACTGCCGACACCGGCACAGACTCTCAGGTCAAAGCATTCACCCTCCAAGGCAAACTCGCATATACATGCGGACAGCAAGGCGGACGCCCGATCCGTGGCAAGTACGATCCCAAAGGTATGATGCAGATGAGCAGTGTCGCGGTCGATTCCAAAAACCAAGTCTGGGTCACCGAAAGCTGGGACTATCCGCGCCGTGTGAGTGTATGGGATCAACAAGGCCAACTCGTTCGCGATTATCTGGGCAACACCGGCTATGCAGCCAACGCAACCTGCCTGCATGACTCGGACCCGACACTTGCTTACCTTGGCCCATTGGAATTCAAAATCGATCATGCCAAACGATCGTGGAAGCTTCAAAGCATTCTTTGGCATCCGGATAAAACCAAGGGCGAAAGTTTCGAAATCCCAACCTATCGCTTTGCCAAACCCCAACGTTTTTCAAGCTCTGCCAGTGGCAAAAAACGCGAGTACTTTCTCTCCATCCCCTACTACAACCAGCATGGTTACATCCTGCTCATGCAGCAAGAGGATGGCAATTGGAAACCGGTCACCGCCATCACCACGGTCAGCCAGATCGCTGGCAAACTGGGTCGAGGTAATGTGGTAACCGAAAAACCTTCAGGTGACTGGGCAGATTGCGACCTGCTTGATGGTGTCTTCTGGAATGATAGTAACGCCGATGGCATCGTCCAACGCAGTGAGTGTCAGATCGTCAAAACGGATTATCCCGCAGCAGGCAAACAACGCCGTAAACAATCTGCTTTTACCTTCACCAGTGGTTGGGGCGGACGCATGGATGAAAATCTATGCTTCTATGCCAGCGGCATGATCCGCGTCGAGCCGATTGGTTTTGATGATCGCGGCGCACCAATCTTCAAACCTGAAAGTATCAAACAACTGAACATCAAAGAAGCCGGAACCTTTGTCCCTGACAACGAGAATAATCAGGTCTTGGTCATGAGCAAACTCCGATACCCAGCTCCATCCACCATCAATGCCATTGATCAAACAACCGCAAAAGTCAACTGGTCCTATCCCAATCCGTTTCCTGGTGTCCATGGTTCCCATCGCGCGACTATGCCTAAACCCGGACTCATCATCGGCCCGTTACTCATCACAGGTAAAGCCCATGTCAACGATCAGGTTGGCAGTGTCTTTCACATGCGTGGTAACCTCGGGCAAGACTACATCATGACCACCGATGGACTCTTCGTCGACACGCTGTTTGTTGATGGTCGCCTGCCAGCCCCACCATTGCCACCCACGGAACAGCAACTCGTTGGCAAGTCCGTTAACAAGTACACCCAAAGCGGTGAAGCCTTCAACGGATTCTTCGGAAAACAAGCTGATGGCAAGTATCGACTCACCTGCGCCTTATCCCGCCAAGCCTGCATGATTCTTGATGTCCACGGTTTGGAATCCATCAAGCGACTACCCATTCAAACCTTGCAGATCACCCACACACAAATTGCAAAAGCCCTGCAAATCAAGGCCCAATCGCAATCCGCAGATGCAGGCAACAAGACCTACACCATGCAGCGATTTGAAAAGAAATTCACAGCCAACGGCAACATGAATCAATGGGACAACATCCCAGCGTTACCCATTGCAAGAGATGGCGGTAATCAATCCGGCATCGCCAAACTCGCTTATGACTCAAACAATCTCTACGTGTTGTTCAATGTCACCGATCCATCACCATGGCTTAATCACGGCAAGGATTTCACGCGACTATTCAAAACCGGTGATGCAGTTGACATTCAACTTAGCCCGTCAGCCAACGATCAAACCCATCCGGTTGAAGGCGACCTGCGGATACTCATTGCCAACCTTGAAGGTAAGCCTCAAGCGATCCTGATGATGCCCAAGTGCAACGATGCAGACAAGGGGCAGGATCAACTTTACGCATCGCCGATAATGAGTCACCCAATGGATAAAGTGATCATCCTCAAACAAGCAGATATCCATGTCCAAACCTCTGCCGATAGCTACGAAGTTCAGGCATCCATCCCGCTCAATGCCTTAGGACTCAAACTCAAAGCAGGCCAAACACTCACCGGCGACATCGGTTTTATCAGTTCCGACGCAACAGGTCGATTGAATACTGCACGTACGTACTGGTCCAACAAACAGACCAATCTTATCAGCGATTTACCCTCCGAAGCATGGCTCTATCCTCAGCAATGGGGTCACATCACTGTGAAATAAAGGTTTTTGAACATGAACAAACGCACACTACTTACCGCCCCTTGGGTATTGCTCGCATGCCTTGTCGCGCACACCCATGCACAAGACAAACCAACAACTGATGCAACCATCCTCATCGATGCAACGCACAACAACGGCAGCTTCGAACAAGGCAATCGCTCATGGTCGAACTATGCATACAAATGCAAAGTCACCGACAAAGGTGTCCGTAGTGAAGGTGATGTCCCTGATGGCAAAAACTATGCCTTCATCACTGTCACCGGTAACGATATCTCACGACTCGGTGGGCGATTTGAAACATCACTACACAACATCAAACCGGAAAACGGCAATGCTTTTGACTTGTCATTTCAAGCCAAGTCTCGTTCACTTGAACAATACAACGCCATGATCATGACGCTCGTTTTACAGAAGAACGAAAAGGTCACCGACGAGAATGGAAAGACCAAAACCAAACGCGTCATCGCAGGTGTGCTTAATTCCAAAGTGATCAATCTGACATCGACAAATTGGACGCCCATCCAAACGCAGTTGACTTATGAAGGTGACAAACCCTTTGACATGATCGGTGTGCGTATTTCTTTTTTGCGTATGGGCGCAACCGGATCGCTCATTGAAGGTGAAGCCTATCTGGACAATGTCCTGCTGACACAAAGCAAGGCCAAAACGAAAAAAAAAAGCCTCAGCCAGTCAGTGAAGAATGAGTCGGCAACTGAAACAGCAGTTTTGCCTGACCCACCGATTGCAATCAACTTCCAACTCGACAAGCCCGGCTATGTCACGCTGGTCCTCGATGATGAAAATGGACAGCGTGTCCGCAACCTCACCGGCGGACAGTTTTACGAAGCAGGTAAACACACGTTCCAATATGACGGGACCGACATCGGCATAGCAAAACCCCATGCACAAAATGGGACAGGCTATGAAGTCATCCGATCCATCATCAAACCCGGCAAGTACACTGTCCGAGGCATTGTGCGTGACAAGATCGGCCTGAATTATGATTTGACGGTGTATCCCAATGTTGGCAATCCCCCTTGGCCAACCGACATTGATTTTGGGCCCGGGGGTTGGCTTGCGGATCATGGCTCGCCGCGCGCGGTGTCGTTTATCCCACAGGATTATGCGGCGGTCAATAAGCCTCACATGGTACTCACCAGCGCCGTTGCCGAAGCTGCTCAAGCCGTCGCATGGGTTGATTTGGATGGCAACAAATTCGCAGGCCGCAGACGCATCGGCGGACACTGGACCGGAGCGACTTTGCTGGCAGTGGATCATGGCGTCAAACGCGACAAGAAAATCTATCTCTACTCAGCCATGTCCTGGAACAGCGATAAAACCGCCAAGTCCGGTAAACCCCAATCCGAAATCCGCATCATGGGTTTTTCAGACTCGGGCATGTTTCGCGTGGCCTTCCCACATCCGACGCTGCCTGATGATAAGCAGTGGGACGATGTCGACCTTGGCGGACTTGCTGTTCACAACGGACTGCTCATCTACTCCGACAAACTCACGAAAAAGCTCTATCTCTTCGATGCCAACACCGTGACAATCCAATCCGAAGCCACCCCTCTTGGCACGATTGATCTGACGGATGTCGGTGGGATGATGTTCGACAAGTCAGGCAAACTGCTTGCTCTGGTGGGGCATGAGCTTCACCGTTACACACTCGATGCCATCAACTGCAAACTCACTGACAAACAAATCATCATCTCCAATGGACTTGATAGCCCTCGACACATCACCACCGATACCAATGGACATTTTTACATTTCCGATCAAGGTGATAGTCACACTGTTAAAGTCTTCACATCCAACGGCAAATTACTGCGAAGTATTGGTCGTCCCGGTCAACCTGCGTCAGGCAAATATGACGAACTGCACATGAACAATCCCGACGGCATTGCGATCGACACCAACAATCATCTATGGGTCATGGAAGATTTCCGTGCCCCCAAGCGGGTGAGTGTCTGGACACTGGAGGGTAAACTCGTTGATGCGTTTTATGGCCCGCCGGGTTACGGTGGCGGTGGCATGCTTGATCCCAAAGATCCATCACGCTTTTACCTGTCTCAAGGTGCTGGTGGTATGGAATTCAAAATTGACCACCAAACCGGCAAGTCTAAACTGGATCGCGTTTATTGGCTCAAGTCAGAAACCCCCTGGTTCACCCCCCGCTGGCATGGCCCACAAACCGTCATGCACTCGGGCAATCATCGCTATGTCACATCCAACTTCTCAGGCCCGACCAGCGGCCAATCCCTTGCTTTTATTTCACGCGATGATGCACAACGGATCACGCCCCTTGCCTGTGTCGGCTCATTGAGCAGTTGGAAATATATCGAAGACCAGGGATGGCTTGACCACTTCCCTGCATACAACATCAAAGGTGATACCCGAAAACAACAACGCCAACAGCACCTGTTCAAATCCAACTCGCTGGTCTGCTGGCTGGACTTGAATCACGATCAAACACCACAGCAAAACGAAATTCAAATTCGCGATTTTAGTGACATTGATCAAATCAATACCTTCCTGACCGCGCATATTCAGCCGGACATGTCATTGCTCATTACTCATCGCAATGGTGTCGTTCAACTCAAGCCCCGATCCATCGATTCGGATGGCATGCCCCAGTATGACTTGGCGGATGCCGCGACGTTGATCGCTGACATCAACCATCAACCCACCAGTGGTGGCGGACAGGCATTCACCGACGCTAAAGGCATGACCGTCTTCACGGGCGGTCCCATGCGTGGGTATCGTGATGGGCAACTTCTCTGGCAGTATCACTCACGTTGGCCGGGGCTGCATCCGGGGCATGCATCCCCTGCTCAACCGAGCTATCCCGGTGAGTTGCTGGCCACCACACGTTTGCTTGGCCCCACGGTCACACCCCGAAACTCTGATGCGGGTGAAATCTGGTCGATCAATTCCGACAAGGGCGTGATCTACCTGCTGACCACTGACGGACTCTTTGTCGATTATCTGGGTGCCTACCCACGTGACGGGCGACAATGGGATATGGAGGAACACCAACGTGGCATGGACCTTACCGATATCAACCAGATCAGTGAACACTTTTTCCCGACCATCAACCAACTGCCCAATGGTGACATCTACCTCGTCGCAGGAAAAAGTCATAGCAGTCTCGTCAAGGTCACCGGCCTGGAATCCATCAAGCGACTGCCACCCCAATCGCTGAACATCACCGGCAAGGATGTTCTGGCTGTCCAGGATTACATGATCGCCTGTGATCGAGCCCGCAAAGCCAACTCCGAATCTGACACGTTGACTATCACACGTACCGACAAGCCTAAAATCATTGATGGCAAGCTCGATGATTGGCAAGACCCGCACTGGGCTCTTATCGACGCGGAGACCTTCAAGGAAGGTGATTGGGGGGCCCGCTACAAAGAACCTGCTATCACGGCTGCCCTGTCCGTGGACAAAGATCATTTGTACATGATCGTACTCTCACGCCGTGACAATCTCATTGAGAACGCTGGCAAAGATTTACAGACCCTGTTTAAAACCGGTGGCGGGCTTGATCTGAAATTAGCGACACAGCCTGTCAAGGATAAGCGTAACACAACACCTGTTGAAGGCGACACAAGACTGCTGATTACTCGCAATAGCGGTAAACCTTTTGCGGCATGCTATCGCTTCGTCGTGCCCGGAACGCAGTCGCCTATTGCATTCACTTCACCGGTGCGACACATCACCATCGACCGCATTGATCAGGTCAGTGACCAGATTCAACTCGCAGTCAGTCGGATCAATCGCCCTGCTTTTACACGTCCTGAAAAAACGGTCCGTTTTGAAGTCATTGAAGTAGCTGTCCCACTATCCGTGCTGGGCTGGAATCCGAACACGTTACCCAACACCACCGGCGACATTGGCGTCCTCATCGGACAAGCTGGCAGTACCGTCGAACGCATTTACTGGCATAACAAAGCAGCGGGTATCATTGCCGACATCCCAAGCGAAGCGATGATCATGCCTGCGTATTGGGGGAAGGTCAGCGTGCAGCAATAGGTTGGTGTGCGGGTCGGGTCTACATACGGTCATGTTTTTAACACGAAGGCACGAATTTTTTTAAGACATTTTTTACCGCTGAGGCGCAGAGGACTCAGAGGTAAGAGAGACAAAATCTTTTTTTAATATTGAACAAGTTTGATGCTCGAAGTACATGTTGCACTGAAAGTTTTTTTCGTGTCTTTCTTCGTGCCTTCGTGACCTTCGTGACCTTCGTGTTAAAAAAATAAACGAACATCACACAGGCAGCTGGCATTGTCACCGTGAACTCATGTGTTATATCAACGATGTATCACCAAGCGTACACGGCCATGAATACCAGGCCGCAGAGGATCAGCAGTAGCAGGATGCCCGAGATAATTTTGGCGAGTGGTCCCTGTTTGGGCTGCCATGTGTCGGGGATTTGAGTCGTGTCGTTTTGTTGATTCATCGCATCACGTAGCCGGTTTGCCCGGGCCTTGAGGTTTCAAAATGGAACAGTCGCAGCATACCCCCCAGTAAGTAGACCAGTGGAATGCTCATGCCAGTGGTGTACAGCAAACACCAGAATCGACGGACCAGTTCATCCGCAGCAGACCAACCAATGAGTGGTTCAGCGATTGGCCAAGGCAAGCCGCGAATGGTCATCGCAGCAACGACCATCAATTCGACAAAGAAGCAGACGACCAGCACGGTCATGACTATGCCGGGAATTGATCGTCGGAAGATACCGCGTAGTTGTAAAGCTGCCCAGCCGCCAACCATGAAGCCTGCTGCATAGGGTCCGACCAATACAAAATCTCCCACCGGCCCGGCGCCTCGGATGGGTACCAGCAGGTCACTGAGAACTCCCAGAATCAACATCGCCCAGAGTGTCGTGGTTTGTGGCGCATAGACCGACACAAACACCCCAAGAATTAACAGTAAATTTGGCAAGACTTGATCACCGACCACCAACAAGCCGGACATGCCTGATTGGATTGAAACCAACAAATACGTGACGATCAAGAAGAAGACCCATCTCATGGCAAATCTCCTTGCTGATCATAACCAGACTCCTCGGGCAAAATAACCAACACCTGCCCCAGATGCATGAGGCTCTTAAGCGGTGTCACAGACAACCGCGTGCGTAACAATGGTGTCGTAGCATCAGGATCAATGGCGGTGACTTTCCCGATAATCAAACCTTGCGCACTGATTGGCCAACGGTCATCGGCCAAGAATGCCAGGTCACCAATTTTAACCGGATCATTGACATCACCTCGAGCAAAAAACGTCTGACCCTCTTCAGAGATTTCCAGTTGGGCAACGGTTTGACGCGGTGAGTCATCATTCACAGGTGGGACGATGCCAACTGCCAGATAGGTTCCCGGTGAATTGATAAGTCGAACGGTGCTGGTGTGTGTCCCCACAGAAGCGATACGACCGACGAGATTATAGCCAGCTGCGACGACCTGCCCTTCGAGGACGCCGTCGGTTTGCCCGATCCCCAGCGTCAGCGAGTTGATTTCAAGGCCATGGGTTGAAAGGGTCACGCGTGCTGGATGTAACTTTTCTGAATGCTTCCGGTAAGCCCGTAACTGTGAAAGCTCGTTGACAAATTCGCGTGCTTCAAGCAATTCCTGTTGAAGCTTGGCATTGTAGGACAACAGGTCCATGTAGTTTTTTTCAAGTTGCATCGCCGGCCCAAGATCCAACTTGGGATCAAGCGGTGCACGAATCTGCCGACTAAGTTGGTGCAGCGGATGTTCAAGGGGAGAAAGACCAAGCAACAGCAGGTGCCGTGGTGATGACCAAAGTGAACCGGCAAAAGACTGGGGCAGCATACAGGCGCCGAGCATCAGCACAAAGGCCAGAAAAAGTCCATGTTTTGAAGTCAATAACCGCCGTCGCATGAGTACCTTTTTTTGATTCGAGCACTTGTTTTTTAACACGAAGGCACGAAGGTCACGAAGATCACGAAGTTAAAAGACAAGTTTGTTTTTCACAGAAGACACAGTGGATACAGAAACAGGCTTCAATTCGCTATATCTGTATGCTCTGAGTTTCCTGTGATTCAAACAAAAATAAATGTCTTGACCTTCGTGCCTTCGTGTCCTTCGTGCCTTTGTGTTAAATCAATTTCTACCGATAAATCGACAGACTCAAATCTCGTCCATGTCACTTTCCATGGTGCTCTTCCATTCCTCAAGGTGTTCGAGGTAGATGGCAGTGCCCAGGGCAACGCAGTGCAGCGGGTTGTCAGCAACGCGACATTCCAGACCGGTAGCCTCGGAGATGACCACGTTCATGCCTCGAAGCAGTGCCCCACCACCAGCCAAGACGATACCGTTTTCGACAAGGTCAGCAGCGAGTTCTGGTTCAGCACGTTCGAGCGTGCGTGTGACCGTTTCGATGATCGCGCCGACAGGTTCCTGTAATGCCAGGCGGACTTCTTCACCGGTGATGATTGTTTTGCGTGGCAAGCCGGAGATCATGTCCCGGCCACGGACTTCCATGCTGCGACCTTCATCGGGACCACCTGCTGAGCCGATTTCGATTTTGACACGTTCAGCAGTCTGTTCACCAATCATCAGGTTGTAAGCCTTCTTCATGTGATTGATGATGGCTTCGTCCATGTCGTCACCTGCCACGCGGACCGATTCGCATTGGGCGATATCAGCCAGAGACATGATGGCGACTTCGGTCGTACCACCACCGATGTCGACGATCATGGATGCGGTGGCTTCGACGATGGGTAAGTTGGCACCGATACCAGCGGCCATGGGTTCTTCGACGAGATACACCCGTCGTGCGCCCGCATGTTCTGCCGAATCAAGGACTGCGCGTTTTTCCACAGCCGTGATCCCGGAGGGGACCGCGATGACCACCCGTGGTTTTGCCAGGGGTCGGTTGCCGTTGACTTTTCGGATAAAGTAGGAGAGCATCGCTTCGGTGATTTCAAAGTCACTGATGACGCCGTCTTTGAGCGGACGAATGGCGGAGATGCTTCCGGGGGTACGACCAAGCATTTCCTTGGCGACCCAGCCGACGGCGTTGCCGTTTTGGAGGACTTGATTAGTGCCCTTCTTGACTGCGACGACGCTGGGCTCATCGAGCACAATGCCTTCGCCCCGTACACACACCAAGGTGTTACAGGTGCCAAGGTCAATGCCCATATCCACGCTGAACCAGCTTTGAATTTTGTCGAAGAACAAAGAAAGGCCCCTCAAGGTGTTGTACGTCACTCGCGATCAAGTCAACCACAGGTATCTGGCAATTCCGTTGCGTCGATACACCTGGGTTCTGAATGGCCACAGTTTACACCACAAAGGCATGTAAGATCAATCTTTGTACAGCAATAGCTGAACAAAAAATGATGCGTGAGGATGTGGCTTACTGATTTTCGGCTTCTAGGGGTGCAGCATCGGGAGTCGGTGCCGGGGCAGGAGCTGCCATGCGAACAGGCTGTTGACTGGCTTTAAGGTCAAAGAGTTCACCGACACTGCCAAAAAGTTCACTGCTGCGATAGAGGACAAAGCCCAGAGCGACGCTGAGCATCACCGTGGCGATGAAGGTCAACCCTGTATAGACATTGGCTGCAGCGCGGGGTTTACCTGCCCCTTTGGAGGCCTTTTGCGCCTTGGCTGCTTTGGGAGCTTTATTCTTTTTCTGTTTCTTGGCCAAACCTGGTCTCCTGACTTTCAAGTCAACGACACATTAATTATGTATCGCATCGGCATCGGACTTCAACGCAGCAATTCTCACAGACCGCCGGTCTGAACCGAATCGCCTACAGTCACCTGTTGGCCGTCATCCAGAAGCGTGACGCGACCGGAACAGGCATCAATATCGACAACGGTGACCACGAGATTGGCGATGAAGTCACCCTGACGATGGATGCGGAACTTCATGTTCTTTTCGACACCGTCATTTGAGCCGATGTTCAACTCAACAAAGGTTTCATCATCCAGACGAGCGATGTTGGTAATCTGCCCGTCGATGAGATAATCAGGCATAAAGGGTCGGGTTGATGAAGCTCCGGCGACGTCTTGGCCTTCGATCTGCTGGCGAATGGCAGGATCCAGACGACCGAGCATTTTTTCCAGATCAGCATTGCGGTCTTCCAGAGCAACCGTGGTTTCCTGGTACTGTCGAACCTGTCGGGTCAACGAGTCGAGTTCAGCCTTGAGTCGGTCGGACTCATCTGCCAACTCGATAATTTTCTTTTGCTGATCAAGGGCTTGACCGCGTCGTTCGTTGAGTTCTTTTCGCATCGATTCAACGATCAGAGCAAACTGCTCATGTGATGCTGAAAGGTGTGCGAGGTTGGCACCGTTGTTGGCATTCTCAGCCTTGGCGGTTGCCAATAGTGCGCGGGAGGTATTAAGCTCTTCGGAGAGTCTTGCGACTTCTGAGGTCAATCCCTGATTTGCACTGTTGAGCTTTAGAATGCGTTCACTTTCTCGGTTTGCCAAGCGGGTCATTTCCGCATCACGCAAACGAGCAGTGACATCGGCACGCACGCGTCTGGATTCTGCATCATTCACCTGGGAACGATAATTCTCGGTTTGCGCCACAAAGGGCACGACAACCGCAACGAGTGCGACTGATAAGACAGTCACAGCAATAACAAATAACCGGGTCAATACGCTCAAGGTGACCTCCCTGGCCGTGCGTTTGAATGGCTTACAGTTCAACCTCGTGGGTGCCAATCATATCTGTAAGCTATTCTTTTGGGGTATTAAAGATCAATATCTATCTTTTCGGTAGCGTTTTGTCAACATGACCGGCATGCTGATCAAGTTTTTTTTGTTGGACAAGGCTTTAATCTGGCTTGGGATGCGTGATTTTCGCATCCGGGAATTCTATCATTATTTTCGAACTTTGAACAATGGTGAACACCGTGTCAAAGACTCATTAAAGTCCGTCACGTCCACCACCGAGTAAACCCGCTGCGGCAGCAAGACGCACTGTCTCGGCCTGATCGGTCAACATTCCAATGAGCATCTGGGTTGCCTTGGGTTCATTACGAAACATCCCAAGACAAATCGCGGCCTGAGAGCGTAACAAAATACTCTGGCTCTGGGCAGCATCCAATATGATATCCAACCCTTTGCGATTTCCAAAACGCCCCAAGGTTCCGGCGCTGGCTAATTTCAATTCGATGGGATCTTTTTTAAGTGCGTTTTCAATCGCAGGCTCCCATTGACGATCATACAACCGTCCTAAAATCTGCACTGAAAGAATCCGAACCTCATCAAATTGACTGAACATCCCCGCACGAATGGAATCGAGTACTTCGGTATCACCTAAGCGATAAATCGCCTCAGCAATCTGAACTCGGATAATGACCTCGCGTGCCTGTGGTGCAGTGGGCAGTCGCTTGCGAGCTGCGATCTTGAGCATCGGGATTGCCGAATCATTGCCCATGAGTCCCATCAAATAAGCAACATTGGCTCGCGTGGTTGGATTGTTGCTCATGAGCATTCCAGCCATGGGGGAAATATCCACTGCGTACCCGTTGCCGACATTGGTTCCATAATTGCGAGCCAACGCAAAAATCGCGGCAGCTCGAACCGACTCATTGGGGTCGTTGAGATACTGCCTGGCATTCGCTGCCACGCCGGAAAGTTTGAGTTTGCCTATCGTCAATAAGGCTGCGTAGCGGACGACCTCTTCGTTGTCCATCAAGGCCTGCTGAACCAACGGGCTAATCCGGTTAGGCAGACTCTCAGCGGCTTCCAAGGCATTGGCTCGAAGGATCGGGTCCTGGCTTTTGGCTGAGACGAGAATCTGCTGGACGGCTCGATTTTGTGCTGCCTGATAGATATCAGCAGTCAAGGGTTGAGCGTGTAAAATTGACATAGGCAAAAGCAACGCCAGTGTCAGCATCATCCATGTCCAATTGCGGGATCGCATCATTGTCTTGTCCATCCGTGTTGTGCAATGACGATACAACCGGTGCGGTCATTTATGCGTCGATTGTTGGGGCTGTTCACTCATGAGGAATGAGTGTCCCCCAGTATGCCTATCCTGTACCCCATTGGCCCGGTCATTGCATGCTTATATGCATCATCGACCGGATCAGTCAGGTTCCAATAATTATACCATTTTTCTACGCACCAGGGTTGCAACAAACAACCGTAACATCGTCAGAATTAAAATCACGCGGATCGGCCAGTCACCCCAGCGTCCGTAGAAGGTCTGTCGATTATCGAGAATCATCGTCCGCGTGGCCCAGCCTTGGATCTGTTGAAACCTGCCATCTTCTTGAACCCAGTTGCCCAGTTCACCAGATGAGTCGATAAATCCGCTGATCCCGGTGTTGACACTTCTTGCCATGGGGACGCGGTTTTCGATGCATCGCAAAACGGCATTTTGTGTATGCACGTAAGCCTGAACCGAGCCATCGTACCAGCCATCATTGGTGAGATTGATCAGGACATCGACGCGCTTTTGTCCTTTGCCATCGTAGACCATGCTGCGGACGAGTCGGCTGATGGTGTCTTCAAAACATATCGGTGAAGCAATTCGCACATCACGTTCATTCGCTGTGACATTGAAGATTACTTTTTCCTGCCCATGGGATAGCGAATAGTCGATTTTGTGCGGACTCAGATAATTCATGAATAGATTTTTAAGCATCGGCACACTGGAAACCCACGGGATAAACTCGCCAAACGGCACCAGATGAATCTTGTCATACCGAGCGACCGACTGGCCAACATGGGGTGGGAAATGATAGACACTGTTGTACCGACGCATCGGCACCACAAACTGTCTGCCATCATCCAGATCCACGATCTGCCAATCAAACTTGGCATGAGCGCCTGCAAACAAATCGACCTTCAGTTTGGAAGCCAGCGATTCTGTCTGATAGTAAAACGATTCGTAACCCTTCTCAGCAGTTGGTGCGTCCCGGTAGTACTCCAACGCCTGAGCATTAAACGCTGCAGGTGACATCGTCTCCGGCCAGACAATCACATCCGGCGAATCGCTCGCTGAGGCCTTGACCGTCAAAGTCAACGCACGCTCCCAATCATCCACCAGCGTTTGCATGTCGGTCGCAGTTTTATTGCTCTGAGGCACGTTGGTCTGAATGACCGACACCTTCACGGTATCCCCGTTCTGAGGCGTGGTACGAATGCGATAGGCGCCGTAAAAGAGAGTGCTGATTATCAGCAGCATCCATAACAGTACACTGCGCATTGCTGGACTGAATCGATACCATCGGTTGGATGATTTACTCCACGGACGGGTAAGCATGTCCACGATCATGCCACTGGTCATGGCAACCACAAAACTCACGCCCCACTCGCCAAAGATATCCGCGATTTGGACGATTTGCCCAGGGCCATGCAGTGGATGATAAGGTGCCTGGGAATGACCAAGATTAAACCAGCCAAAGCCCCCTGCCAGCACGTGACATCGGATGTATTCCAGACTCACCCACACGCAAGGCACACTCAAACACTTGGGCCAACGTGTCCGCTGATCCATCAGGCGAATCAACACCGCATACACCGGCCAGTAAAGTCCAAGATAAAAACTCAACACCACATACCCGCCAACGGTCACGCGGCTAAGCCAATACACCATCAGCAACCACCACAATACGCCGCCAAGGTACGTTGTAAGCAACAAAGTCCGTCGACGTGTGGATCGCATTCCCACCAAAGTCAGTGGCACCAAAGCGACATATGCCAGCACACTCCAACCGGGATTGGGGAAGCACAACAGCATGCACAAAAATGCACCAAGGACCAGTACACTGTGAGCCCATAGAGAACGGATACCTAGCCCGGCATGTCGTCTTGAGTTGTAACTGGCTGATGCTGCAGACATAACCTACAGGATAAGCATAAATGTCACGCAATGCGATCAGATTACTCAAGCTTATCGGAATTAAATGCAATTACAGCATTACTTCGATAGCCGTGTAGTGAATCATCATTGGGATCTTGAAGATTTAAAGAGAATTGCAGACAGTGACCTAATCTTCGGTCGGTGGTGAAGGCGCAGCCTCGGCCTTGACTTTGGCAGTTGAAGGAATCCGCACTTTCATGCCACACATCCGACAACGGACATTGCGGCCGCGTGCATGCTCAGGAGCCGAGAGAATGGCCCTGCATTTGAGGTTGGGGCAGATTACGCGAATACTTCCGGTCATGTGTCTTCCCGTCACAAAGTGCGTTTAGTTCCTTAACAGTATCGTCCGTTCCTTGGGTCAACTTGACGATCAATTCACTCACAATGCAATCCTTGAGCAGGATAAAAATGAAAAAGTCCATTTATTGCCAATAAATGGCGGTATTCTCGCACTTAAACACACGTCCTTAAACGTCCAAATGCGTTATCATTCTTGATTCAATCCCATCTGGACATGGGAATAAGTCTTAAACAGTATTTCGGAGTCTCTCATGCAGATCGCTGTTATCCTCCCAGCTGCAGGACAGAGTAAACGCTTTAACGCTGCTGCTGGATTAAATAAATCCAAACTCGAACTGGATATGGCCGGTAAACCGGTCTTCATGGCGGCATTGGATCCGTTTATCAAACATCCTTTGGTCTGCCAATGCATCATCGCTGTCGACCCGGACAAAGTAGACAGCTTTAAACTCAAATGGGGAGACCTTCTGGGATTCCATGGCGTGACCGTCGTCCCCGGTGGCAAAATTGAGCGATGGGAAACGATCAAAAATGCCATGGCAGCTGTCAACGACCAGGCGACACACATTGCCGTTCACGATGCCGCCAGACCCCTGGTGAGCAATGAATTGATCACTCGTTGTTTTGAAGCCGCAAAAGATTATCCAGCAGTCATCCCAGGTGTGTCCTGCAGTGCGACTCTCAAGCGTACCGCCCCGCTGTCAGATGATGAAATACAATCCAAGACGGATCCACTTGATGCCATTCTCGGGGGTGCAGGAAAAATCACCGTCAACGTCACCAAAGTCACCCAGACACTCGACCGCAGCAATGTTGTTTTGATCCAAACCCCACAAGTCTTTGAACGTTCCCTCTTACAGCAAGCCTATGCGTCCATTGATTCAGGCACAACGGATACGAAGCAGATCACCGATGACGCAGGTTTGGTCGAAGCAATGGGGCAAACAGTTTTTGTGGTTGATGGCGAGCAAACCAATTTGAAAATCACCGAGCCTGCTGACTATGAATTGGCCCAACTCATCGCAGGCGCACGCAAGCAGACTGATGCAGCAAGTCTTGCCAAGAAGCGGTTGTTTGCCGATGACGATGATTAACATTTACCCGTCACACAGCACCCAAGACATGCAAGGCAAAACACTTTGTTATGCAAGCTGTCACAAACACCTCAACATTGATCGTGTCTATGCAAACAAATGCTGATGCGCATGACTTAACTGATCGAGAATATGCTTCTGGCGATGGTTCGGCAGACTCTTGATATAGGCCTTGGCGTGATGGGCAAACGTACTATCACAAATCAATAGTGTCAGCGGATTGGGCAAGCCCTGCTGTTGTGCGACCTTGATCAATAACCATTGCGTGGTGATATCAATTTCCAACTGCTTGGCCACTTGATGAAATACCAGCAACGGGCCATCCTGGCGATTACTCGACCGTCGCCATTTGATAATACGTAACACAAGCATGGCAAAAATAATCACCGACATGATCGCAATTGCCCACAACGGTGACATCAACGGATCTGAATGATTGATCCATTGCCAGTTGGTAAAAATTTCATCCACATTCGGTGGCGTCTTGGGCGTCCGCGGACTTTCAAGTGCCAACATCAGTAACCAACTACTATTCATGATGCAGCCTCCTGCGTCTGATCCGAGGTCTTGGGCGCGTCAGACAGACCATCATCTTCATCATCCACATCTGCGTAACTGTCAATGAAATGCTCGATGAGTTTGCCCGCACGAAGACGCACTTTGGCATCCTTGTCGGAGATCGAAAGCTCTGCCACATGTCGAACCATATCCCGCAAATCCAAGTGATCCACCAACCATAGTGCGCTAAGACGATGCATCGGACGTTCGTCATTGAGCATGTTGCCCAACGTCATCAAGGCATCTGCAAAGTTCATCGACAGTAACGCTCCAATGGCGTTGGCTCGCGGGCGATTGTCATCTTCCTTACTCATCTTCATGAGTTGGTTGAGATGGTTACGATGCTCAATATGATCCAATGCTTCGACGGCATTGGCCCGCATCCGCGCATCACCATGCTCCAATGAGGACTCCAGAATCTTCGCAGCTCGATCCGTCCCGGCACTGCCTAAAGTCTTCACCGCTGTCGATGCAATCTTGGGGTCTTCATGCCTGGTTAAATGCTCAAGGGCATACTCAAAAAACGTCCCCTGATTAAGCGTGCGAATGATGGACATCGCCTTGTGCATATCAGCTGAATCATCGCTCTCAAGCTTCTCGCCAAGTTGAACATGAAACGAAGGATCAATTTTGATCAAAGCTTTTCCTGCTGCAATGCGCTGATTCAAATCAAACCGTGACCATGAATCCCAATACTTCTCAAAACCCACCGGCGCGACTCTTGCAGCAGCAAGCTTGCGAACCGAAGGATGTGGCGAATTGGTCAATCGCAATAGCAGGTGATACAGGTCAATGTAGTCAATTCGGATCAAATGCCGCAGAGCAATCCGAGCAATGGACTCATCGGCATCGGCGCAGAATCCAGCAATGAGATTCACCGCGTCAAGATTGGCAGGTGATTGTGCCATCAACTTCCGCAACACGATCAACCGTGTTGGAGCATCCCCCACCTTACGCAACGTCCCCAGCTGAGCAATCAACTGCTGAGGTGTCCGGCAGATGATCGAATACCACTTGGGCAGATGGCGCAACTGTCGGGGCTTGATCCCCATGAGGGTTTGAACCTGCGGGAAGAAGATTTCGTCATCAGGTAATTTTCGCAACCACTTGCGACGTTCAGGCAGTAACAACAAGTGCCCCTGTGTAAACATCCGATGCAGCGTTTTGTTATTTGCCATGAAGGTAATGCCTTCAAGGATCGGCTCGGTGAGAACCGGGATCGCAAGCAAGCTGAGCATCGACTCACACACCGACGGATTACTGGGCGTGGTGCAAAGCTCAATGAGTGTCTGCGTGGCTGGATGCTTAAAATCGTTAAGCGTTTTGGCCGACTGCTTAAGCGGTCGGGGCTGAGTTTCGAGCATCGCTTCAATGACAGCCGGCTGCTGATGAACGCCATAAAATGTCAGCGCCTGTTCGATGGCTTGCTGCAGGAGATCAATGTGTTCACTGCTTGCGCGTGTCACCGGATCATCGGCTGGCGCTTCATCGTCAAGAAACAAACTCCGGTTTGCCATATCCAATAGACACGATGCAGCATCTTCATGCGCGTCGGCCTGGCCGTATCGCAAAAGGTCGGCAAGCAGATAGCAAAGTTTGGGATCTTGTGCGTCATGCACAATCTCAACAAGATTCAGTTGATCTTGAATATGGCCATGCTGCGTGATGTGTCGGAGAATACGTGCGAGCTTGGGAGCCTGGTCAATAATGAGCTGTTTGATTGAATCGTCTAGTTGGTGAAAGTGACGAATCATGGCCATTTGGGATTGGGTATGACGACGCTCAAGAAGCGATTGGACCAACCGCATGGCCGTGTCCATGTCCGCTGTGGGTAAAGCCGCAGCCATCGCCTGATCCACCGATGGGTCGGAGATCGAATCAAGGATGCGAAAAATTTGCCCGCTTCTTGCCATGCTCTGAAACCTGCCCCCTGGAACTTGGGTATATCCGGTACGACAAGGCTCCAAGTGGTAAACCACCAGAGCCATGATTCTGTTATCGGACAGGTAGGGGTTGTGGCTCAAATACTGCGTTACACAATATGTACGGTATATTTGAGAACAATCGAAGCGTGTAAACGAAAAAAAGTCTTTTCAGAATCAGATTCGCTGCTATAATGCCCATCTGTCCCCCTAGAAGGAGTAAGAGGCCGACCATGAGTGTTAGCTCTAAGTCTAGTAATACGCAACTGTTCCGCATGATGCTCTATCGCAGAGCCCTTCATCCGGAGTTATTCGAACTCAAAAGCCGTCGTACATTCGCCCATGGTGATTACGAGACTGATGTGTGGATGGTCCCTACGGGTCACCTCATTCGGTTTCAAGTGGGTAAACGCAGCTTGACCGAGGTCGTGATGGATCGTTGTGACCACTTGCCAGAACTGGGTTTAGTGCATGCACTACCCTGTCTGGGCGAGAAGGATTACGAGATGCCACGCGAGCCAGGTGATAAAGGCATTGGCTTTGTCACCACGATTCAGACTGAATCGCTCTCGGACAATCTGTACATGACGACTTTACGCGAATTAGCCAGCTTGGCTCAAGAGTCCAACTCTTCGTCGATCTGTCACCAGTGGGAAGATGCTGAGCATGTCCCCTGCCTGAGCTTGATCGATGTGCAAAAGTACCGTAAAGAGATGCATTTACAGAGTTACCATCTGACCGGTTCCAACGGGATGGTCCTCCGAACGCAATCCATCTTCGAAGTTCACGAATAATCCATCCCCGGTCCCCCGGCCCCCGGAAGTTTTCACTGGCTAGATTTTTTGCTTTTGAAAATATTATTGGGGCAATGCTTATTCAAGTGAAACAATCGAGCCTGATTTTGGACAGTACAGGGCTTGAAACAAAATTTTCGAAGATTTAAAACATATCCATATTAAACGCCGTCTGCTTCAAAACAGACGGCGTTTTTTTTGTGACGCATTTTCGGCTATCTTAGTCTGCTGATAATCTTGTCCCTATCCGTGGGTTTCTACATGTGAGTAGAACCTCACCATTCACTTCAGGAGCTTTTTCGCTATGTCAGATTCACTTCGCGTCTCAGGTCGTCAGGCCATTGTGGCTAAAATGGAAACCACCGGCATGGTTGCCGTCATTCGCGCTGACGGCCCAGACCAATTGGTCGATGTCTGCAAATCACTGGCTGCCGGTGGCGTGGACGTCTCGGAAATCACCATGACCACGCCCGGCGCCCTCAAAGCCATCGAAGCCGCTGCCGATCAAGTCGGTGACAAATGTCTCATCGGTGTAGGCAGTGTGCTCGACGCCGAAACCGCCCGTTTGGCAATTCTCGCAGGTGCCCAATACATCGTCTCCCCGACCACCAATCTCAAGGTGATCGAAATGGCAAGTCGCTATGGCAAGCCCATCGTCTGCGGCGCGCTCACCCCCACTGAAGCCATCACCGCATTCCAGGCTGGTGCCGATGTGATCAAGGTCTTCCCGGCCAACCATTTTGGCCCCAAATACTTCAAAGACCTTCTGGCCCCGATGCCTCAACTGAAACTCACCCCCACCGGTGGCGTGGACCTCAACACCGCCAAGGATTGGATCGCCGCCGGCGCATGCTGTCTGGGTGTCGGTAGCGCACTGGTCAAAAAAGATTTGATCAAGGGCGAAAAATGGGACGAACTCACTGCCTTGGCAGCACAGTTCACCAAAGCCGTCAAAGACGCCCGCACGGAATTAGGCAAGTAAAACAAGACACAAAAATAGCACATCAATACACAACGCCCGGATTTCAAAGTCCGGGCGTTGTCGTTTAAATGTTTTCACAACAAGATAAGTGATGCTCATACCCGTCTCATTAAAACATCATCACATCGGCTTGTATTTCGTAACCATGCTCAAGACATTATTTGCCACAGATCAACACAGATCAACACAGATAAAGGCATGTCAATCCAAACATCCCAAATGCCCTTGCCTTGAAAATCAGTGTGCATCTGTGGCTTAATAGCTTTGAACACTGTTGCCGATTGTTCCATTTAGCCTGTTAGCGCAATTCACGCTGTTGCATGGCGATCACTCCCGGGGGGCGGGGTCCGGGGGCGGGGGCCAGGGGCAACCAGCCTTCGTCCATGGCTTTGTAGGCTTGGTTGAGTGTTTTGTAGGGGGAGTCGATCCGGTTTTTTAATTTGCCATGCGCCGTGATGAGTCCGGCTTGATCGAGAACCTGTTTTTTGAGCAGTTGATCAAAGCATCGCACGTTGCGTGGATGCACTTCATCCGTCGGTGGTAAAGGTTTGGGGTCGACCCATTTGAACTGCGCCTGGGTTGGCATGTATTCGCCCACGAGGTAGTCATAGGTCACACGGTCGGCAATCTGCTTGCGATTGTAGTGACGGCTAAACCACTGCTGTGGGAAGTAGCGGTCTTTATTGAGTTGGTAACTGATGTCCTGCAAAAACCACAGTTGCACGTCATGGATCGGTGCATAAAACCGCCAACTCACCACGATCTGAATGTACTGGTCTGTGGTGTGGACATAGTGCAGTCGCAGATTGCGCGTAGGTGCCCATTGGACAGTCATGTCGATGAGCCGATTTTGTAAATGCGGGAAGAGATGGATTTGATCGACAAGGTCATGAGCCATGCGATGTTTGCGACGAAGCTCTTGATTGACACGTTGACGATGGCTGCGAGCAGGCAGTTCGTTGAAGCGATATGGGAAATAGCTGAAAATGTAACAAGGCATCAAGCAGTCTCCCCTGATGGCTGATGACACACTTTAATGGTGACAATTGACAGGTTTGATGTCAAGCATTCTTTGTCAATCCCGAGGATTGGAGGGCAAATCCTGTGGGATATCCGGGCAATTCCGGGGGCAAGTCCGGGGGAAGTGGAGAATTATCAACTTTATTTTTCGACCCCAACTTTTGCCACGGGGATTTCTCGGTTAAAATCGAATCTCTGTCCAAAGCGTTGGCAGATGTTTGAATGCAACACTGATTGAGATACTAATGAACGATATCCAAAAGAGTTTTGATGGCGACCTGGCTTCTGACAAAATCGAGCAGGAACTGGACAAGGAACTGGCTGATGCATTGGGCGAAGGCTCCATCGAAGACATGATGCAGCAGGCAGCGAATCCCGCACCAGCACCCACTGCTGATGAGAATGATGATGACTCAGAAAAGGACGCCAAGGCTGCAGCCTCCAAGGGTCCTGTTTCAATGCGAACCCGTCGAGGTCGCATCCAATCCATCAGTGGTGACGACGTGTTTGTGCAACTGCATGGCGAACAGCAACAGCATCTCCAGGCCGTGGTGCCACTGGTGCAGTTTGATCGCCCACCACGCATCGGCAGCATCATGGATTTCGTCATCAATCGCATCAACGAATCCGAAGGACTCATCTACCTTGCCCGTGAAGGTGTCGCTTCGGCAGCCACATGGGATCACATCCAGAAAGGCTCGATCGTCGAAGCGCGCGTGGTCGCTTCCAACAAGGGCGGGCTTGAACTGGAAATGTCAGGCAACATCAAAGCCTTCATGCCAGCAAGTCAAATCGACGTGAACCATGTCGATGACATCGACACATGGATCGGTCAGCGCATCAAAGCAGTCGTTCATGACATTGACCGTCGTGGCAAGAAAATGGTGGTCTCTCGTCGCCGCTTCCTGGAACAGGAAAAAGAACGACTTGAACAAGTCACCTGGGAAAAAATCAATGAAGGTGACACCGTTCAAGGCAAGGTCGAACGACTCATGCCCTACGGCGCGTTTGTGAATATCGGTGGCGTGGATGGTCTGCTTCACATTGCGGACATGAGTCACAGCCGAATCAACAATCCAGAAGAAATCGTCAAGGTTGGACAGGACGTCACCGTCAAGATTCTGTCCATGGACAAAGAAACCAAGAAAGTCCGACTGGGCTTAAAACAGATTCAAGCTGACCCGTGGGATGCTGTTGAAGGCACTGTCCATGTGGGCGATGCGATCACGGGTGTGATCACCCGCATTGCAGACTTTGGCGCATTTATCCTGCTACAGGATGGTGTTGAAGCATTGCTGCCGGTAAGTGAAATGAGTTGGAACCGTCGCGTCAGACCGACGGACGTGGTGCAGGAAGGCCAATCGGTCCGCGTGAGCGTGCTGAGTATTGACCTTGAAAAACGTCGCATCTCGGTAAGCCTTAAAGCTGAACAGGGAGACCCCTGGACCGGAGCCGAAGTCACCTACGCCAAGAACACCCTGGTCGATGCTACCGTCAAGAGCATCACCGACTTTGGCGCCTTTGCTCAGATCGTCCCCGGCGTGGAAGGTCTGGTTCACATCTCTGAACTATCGCACAAGCGTGTGAACAATGTCGAAGATGTCCTGCAGGTCGGCGACACCAAGCAATTCCGAGTCCTTGAATGTGACGAAGAAAATCGCAAGATTCGCCTGTCTCTCAAGCAGGTCGAAGAACCTTCTGTTGAAACTCAGGCACCTGTCGCTCCCAGAAAACAGCGTCCAAAAATCAACTTCCCGCTTAAGGGTGGTATTGAGTAAAACCGTAGCGACAAAGACACATGGATGAACCACAGAGGCACAGAGAAAGATTCCAACCTGCTGTTTGAACTCTGTGTCTCTGTGACTCTGTGGTAAAAGCCAATGTTCTACACCAGCGCCAACAAGTCAGGATCAAATAAATGCAGCATGTACCCAATTTGCTGACGATTGCCCGGCTGGTTCTCTCGGCCGTGTTTTTCCTGACCCTCAACTTTTACCGCTATCCAGTGGCCAATTCTGCGATACTCTGGGTGGCGATGGGCATCTACATCGTCGCAGCCCTGACGGACATTGCTGACGGTTACCTGGCTCGCAGATTCAAAGTCGAAAGCACCTTTGGCCGGATCATGGATCCCTTTGCCGACAAGGTGCTCAACATCGGTGCCTTCATCTACCTGGCCGGGTCACGCTTCGTAGACCCCCAGGCCGTGGAAGCAGGCACCTTCTTTACCATGATCAGCGGTGTTTACCCGTGGATGGTCGTGGTGATCCTCGCCCGCGAACTGCTGGTGACCGGTATCCGCGGCGAGATGGAAGGCCGTGGCATCAAGTTCGGTGCCAACATTTTCGGCAAACTCAAAACATTGTTACAGTGTATCGGTATCCCGTTTTTGATCGGGATCGTTGCCTTGGATCCGCGTGCTGAGGGACGTGGCTGGTGGATCTATGTGCAGGGATTCTGGGCGTACGGCATTGTGATAACCACAGTGCTCAGCGGGATTCCGTATGTCCGCAATGCGTACACCGCAGTGCAAAAACCAGCCAGTGAACCATCATGAAAAGAAGCTTTCGACAACCATTGTGATTCAGCTTTTCGTTTTAACCACAGCGTCACAGAGGCACAGAGAAGAAAACAAAATGACTCTCTCTGTCTTGCACTCTGTGTCTCTGTGACTCTGTGGTAAAGACAATAAACAACGGTTTTCAACGCTTCAAATGGAGTCCCTCAGTCATGTCCACCAAACGCGCCTATGTTGCTTTCGATCTTGGGGCCGAGTCCGGCCGTGCCATGCTTGCCATTCTTGAAAACGAAAAACTGACGCTCCAAGAGTGTCATCGTTTTGCCAATCTGCCTCAGCAGCTGCCCTCCGGTTATCATTGGAACCTGCTGGACATCTGGCGACACCTTGTTGAAGGTCTCAAACAAGCCGGCATCAAAGCAAAGCAACTCGACGCGGAACTGGTGAGCCTGGGCGTGGATACATGGGGTGTGGACTTTGGCTTACTCGGTAAGTCCGGCCAACTCCTTGGACTGCCCTTTTGTTACCGTGATGATCGCAATCCCCCTGCCATGGCTGCGGTACATGACCAACTTGGTGCAGACGAAGTCTATCTGCAAACCGGCATCCAACACATGCCCTTTAACTCCATCTACCAACTCAAAGCTCAGCAGGCCACCGAACAATGTGTGCTGCAAAACGCAACCGACATGCTCTTTATGCCTGACCTTTTGCACTACTTTTTCTCCGGCGAAAAAGTCAACGAAGCCACCATCGCTTCGACCTCGCAGATGGTCAACCCACATACCGGCAAGTGGAACACAGACCTGTTGGACAAAGCTGCCATCCCCCATGAATTCCTGAAAAACATCGTCCCGGCAGGCACCATCATCGGCAAGCTCCGTCAGGCCATTGCCAAGGAAGCTGGCGTCGAGCCAATTGATGTCATCGTGCCCGGATCGCACGACACGGCATCGGCCATCGCTTCCGTCCCCGTCGATCAAGCCAATAGTGGTAACTGGCTTTACCTTTCCAGTGGCACATGGTCACTGATGGGCGCGGAACTCGACAAGCCCATCGTCAATGACGCATCGCTTAAAGCCAACTACACCAACGAACGTGGCGTTGAAGACAAAATCCGATTCCTCAAAAATATCTCCGGCTTATGGCTCGTCCAGGAATGTCGCCGTGATCTGATTCGCAAGGGGCAGGATCTCGACTATGGCACGCTTGCGCAGATGGCTGCTGACAGTGAACCGTTTGTCACGTTGATTGACACCAACCACGCACCCTTTGCCTCCCCCGGTGACATGCTCGCTAAGATCGATGCCTACGCCAAGGCCACCGGTCAACCGGCTCCCACCACACCCGGCGGCTATGTCCGAGCATGTCTTGAATCATTGGCCATGACCTACCGCAACGTGTGCCTGGATATCGAAGCACTCACCGATCAATCCATCGACGTCCTGCATATCGTCGGGGGTGGTGGCAAGAATTCACTGCTCAACCAGATGACCGCCGATGCCATCAACAAACCTGTGATCGTCGGCCCATTTGAAGCGACCGCCATTGGCAACGCACTCACGCAAGCCATGGGCTGCGGTGATGTCAAAAATCTGGATCACATCCGACGCATTGTCCGCAACAGTTTTGATCTGGAAACCTACAAGCCAACAGATGCCTTGGCATATGACGCTCAAGCAACGCGTTACGCCGACCTGCAAGCCAAGGCGGTGTAATATGCTTTGGATTGTTGATGCTGATTACAGTGATACGGATCATGCCCATGCGATTGTGCATCTGCTCGACAGCTATGCATCTGACCCCATGGGTGGTCATTCTACGCTTAGTGATTTCGTGAAGGACAACCTTGTCAGTGAACTTGCCAAGCGCAACACTGTGCATGTGATCCTTGCATTTGATGAAGAAACACCCGTGGGGATGATCGTGTCCATAGAGGGCTTTTCGACTTTCGCCTGCAAGCCACTGCTGAACATCCATGATGTGATCGTGCATCCGGATCATCGAGGCAAAGGGATCGCCATCGCGATGTTCGCATACATTGAAGACAAAGCCCGACAACTGAGCTGCTGCAAATTAACCTTGGAAGTCCTCAGCGAAAACAAGGCCGCCCAAGGCTTGTATCGCAAGTGTGGTTTTGGAAGCTATGAGCTGAATCCCGAAACCGGCCACGCGCTGTTCTGGCAGAAGAAGCTCGAATAACATTGGTATGAAACACATCACAACAAGTTTTTTTCTGGCGGGCTATTCAATTTCATCCTATCTCTCAACAAGAGGTACCGATGGCGAGCTGTTCCTATGTTTTTATCTCTTTGGCGGGATCACACTCCTGTACCTAATCATCCTGCTGCGAAGTGACAAGATCACCTATCGTGATGTATTTGTATCTTGTTGGATGTTTGGCATAGGCAGCAGTCTTACTATGATGATCGACTCGCATCTTGATGAGATGGCAGGCATGCTCTACGCCATCATTCCTACCATGTTGTTCTGTGTTCTGCTCTTGGCAATGATGACTTTGTTTCTAAAGAATTGTTTTCAACATCATAAACATACTCACCCGATATCTGACGATTAAATTCTGTTTGAAATTGCTTGAATTCCATTATGCCATCCACTTCAGAACATCAATCAAAAAACCTTGACAACCGGCTCCCCGGCCCCCTTCGCAAGGTCATGGGATAGCTCTTCACAGTGAACATAAAACAAGACAGCGGTTCAAAGGTGGTGATTGGCAGCGTTGTGCAATTTTGCTGCACTGACGCCATGGACGTTACAGGGGTATACGACAGTGGGCTAACGCTGGCCACTCACCGGTTGCCTGGGGAGACCTGTACGCCCAGATCGTCCACGGATACTGATGGTAAACCGCAGAACGAAAACTTGAGGGACCGGGGGCAAGTTCCAGGGGCCAAGTTCCGGGGGCAAGTTCCGGGGGCGGAGGCTTGCGGGGCGTGCAGGTCTCGTAAAATCACCGGTGAGTGGCCGGCGTTGCTCAAGGTGTTTGGTCCATCAAAGCTGCGTGGCGAGGACGGGGTTGCAATGCACAGGCATGACATCGCCCCATGGACCGATGCCTTGTTTGAAGCGCACTGCAAACGCGAAAGCCATGAACTTGGCAAGGGGTCCGGGGAGCGAAAGCTCCCTGGCCAGCAAATCATTGCGTCATCGCATGGAACCAACCCACATTTCTGCGGACGAACCGATTTTTTAACTGTCTTCAAATCATTCATAGGCATGGTGACTATCAAAAATAGCTGCGACACTGCGTGTCGCTGATTGCATCACATCAATCGACAAACGGTCACCGACACGCAGTGTCGCAGCCAGGTTCAAGACAGTACGCTTCATCAATCAAAAAACCTTGACAACCCGCCAATCATGCCTAAGATCAAATGACCGGTTGATCATTTTGTAACTGGTTTTTATTTTGACTGTTTAATGAAAGCTTTAGTTAAGGCTTTTTCTTGCATTTTGTTCACGGCTTCAATCACGACTTTTCAAATAGGATTTTAGAAAAACCATCCAACACTTGAAGATGGTTCGAATCATTCATACGCATTGACCCTTTGATCAATGCAAATCCAAAGACATTGGCACGGTGCCATCTGTCATTTCATCCACGCTTGAACTGGTTGTCAGTTTGATTACACAGGGAGGTATCGCATGCGCATGTTCGACAAGAATGTCCTGAAAAAAATTTTGAGTTGGGCCACGTGTCTATGTCTGAGTTGGACACTATTGGGCTGGACGCAAACCAGCAAAGCATCACTCGTCCTCTTTGATGATGATGTCCAAAACGGAACGCTGCTCTGGTCCTCCTCACCGAGTCTCACCGACTACACCACCGGCACCGATCCTGTTGCAGCCGGAACACATGCCATTGCCATGGAAGCAACCAACTGGACGCAGGCAGGTTTGAAAATCCAACAGGTCGCACCTGCAGGACACACCATCCTCCAGGCTCGCATCTACCGCGTTTCAGGCAGCGGTGGCACATTGATGTTCCGCTACGGCAGCAGTTGGCTGAAGGTCAATCTCACCGATGCCAACAATGACAAATGGACACTCGACGGCCAACCGGGCACCAGTAGCTATACACCCGATACCTGGCACACCATTCAAATCGACCTTGCAGCCTTCGGCATCGAAAACCAAACCATTGTCGCAGTGGGTGTCCAAGGCCCTTCCACAACCGGTTACTTCTTCATGGACGAAGTTTCATTCGAAACCCCCATGGCGCCTCCCTATGTTCTCTTTGATGATAATACCCAAAATGGAACTGCCCTCTGGGAACAATCATCGAGCATCTCCGAATTGTCCTATGGCACCGATCCCGTCGCTTCTGGAACCCACTCCATTGCCATTGAAGCAGCCAGTTGGTCACAAGCTGGACTGGCAATCAGCAAAACAGCACCTGTTGGGCAAACTATCCTAGAAGCTAAAATCTACCGTGTCTCCGGCAGTGGTGGGAGCATCGTATTCCGCTACGGCAGCAGTTGGCTCGCGGTCACACTCAGCAGCAGTAACAACGACAAATGGACACTCGATGGCCAACCCGGAATCACGTCCTATACACCCGATACCTGGCATACCTTGCAGATTGATCTGGAAGCTTTTGGTCTTGCCAACGAAAATATCAAGGCGATTGGTTTTAAAGGTTCATCCACCACGGCCTACTACTTCATGGATGATGTGGCCTTTGTGGGAACCGGCGCCCCAACAGCCATCGAACCGCCCATCGCAGGCAATTGGACACTGACGTTCGAAGATGATTTTGATGGCACCTCACTTGATCCTGACAAATGGAAACTCGGCGAACATTGGTTAGGCATCAACGGACTTGCAGGGAACACGCCGGAAAATATCGCGGTTGAAAACGGCAATTTGAAAATGACCGCTGAAAAGAAAACCACCGTTTTCGGCACCGCTACCTACAACTATGCAACCGGCGAAATCAGCACGTTCCAGAAATTCAAACAAGCTTATGGATACTATGAAGCACGTATCAAATACGATGCGGCACAAGGTGTCTGGCCCGCATTCTGGCTGATGCCCGATCGGGGGTCTTACGGCTGGGTGGACTATCGTCGACAGGCATTACTCAAGTTCAATCTTGATTCAGTCGCTCAAACCGTCTCCTCTGCCGTGCTCAAATTCAAGGTTGCCAACGCCACCACCAGCAGCAACATCTCCGTGCATCGCACCCTTACAAGTGACTGGTCCGAAAGCACCGTCAACTGGAACAACAAACCTCAATTTGATCCCCAATGGTTTGCACAAGTCTCCGGCAAGGTGACGGGCGACTGGGTTGAAATTGATGTGACAGATTATGTACAGGCACAAAAAAGTGCTGGAAACGCAGCAAGTTTCGCAGTTGTGGACACCTTCATGAAACAACAACTCGTGGAAATTTTCAGTCGTGAAGCTGCTGACTCTGCCGATCGCCCGGTACTGGTTGTCAATGCACTGAACGTCAATGCGACTGCGGATACCTATGTTCATGATGGCAGTTATGCGGCCTCCAACTTCGGTACAGCAACTGTCATCAAACTCATGGATCCATGGGGCGACACCTCCTCAACCTTCAACGGCGGGATGGAGTTCGACATCATGGAATCACTGGGTATCTGGGGTGATGATGTCACCGCTCACGCACTTCACTGGGATGGTTATGGCGGAAGTCATCAGTACACCGGCTCAGGTGAATTGAACCTTACCCCCTCCTCGGACGGCTATCACACCTACGGCATGTATTGGG
This sequence comes from Phycisphaerales bacterium UBA7800, assembly GCA_002480565.1. Taxonomy (GTDB): domain Bacteria; phylum Planctomycetota; class Phycisphaerae; order Phycisphaerales; family Phycisphaeraceae; genus UBA7800. The sequence goes on from DLCK01000004.1 coordinate 39,386, forward strand.
AACCGGGCTATGTCGCCATGTATGTCGATGGTGTCCAAACATGGAGCTACTCCAACAGCCGTGTGGGCAGCATCACGTCCTACATCATCCTGTCACTGCAAATGGGTGGATGGGATGGCAACGGGACGGTGATCGACAGCCAACTGCCTGCGGACATGCTCGTGGACTACGTGCGCGTCTGGTCAGGCACCGCTGACTGATTGACTTGAATACAGTTTGAAATTCAACACACACAGGCATCATCTTCATTCAAGGTGATGCCTGTTTTACATTAAATCAATTGGCGATCAGATCACTTTGTAAATCATATGGGCAGCAGCTAAAAATGCGGTCATATAAATGATCATCGCAAACGGTTTTTCGGGGACGCGTTTATTCATCCATGCACCAGCAAGTGTCCCAATGGGAAGCAAAGGCAGGAACCAGATCGAATTGCCCAACGTCTGAGCATTGATATAACCAAGCCCAATATAGGTTGGCAATTTGCACAGATTCATGATCATGAAAAACAGCAACAGCGTCCCCATGAGCTTACGTTTTTCGACTTTTTCCTGCACCAGGTAAATGCTGACAATCGGCCCTGCTGCATGACTGAGGGTCGAAGCGATTCCCGCAGCCGTTCCAATAGCGACACTTGAAAGTGGATGCTTGGGAAGGGTTGGCGGCTCCTTGCCAAAGAGTTTAAACACCTGCATCAACACTACCGCCAGACAGATCGAACCGACGAGTAGTTTGAGTGTGTCATCCACAACCGTCTTGCTATCGGATTGATTGAGTATCCAGAATAACGCTGTACCTATGACAATCCCGATGATCGCACCGGGGAGTAACCAACGCATCAATCGCCATTCGTACTCTTTGAGGTAATGCAAATTACTGAGGATATCCGCCAGGATCAGCACCGGCAGCATCAAACCAATCATCTGTTCCACCGGCATCACCACTGCGATTAGCGGCACAGCCAAAATCCCAATCCCGCCCCCGAAACCGGCCTTGGCGATCCCAATAATCAGTACCCCCAATCCGACACACAGGTAATACATCGTCGGGTCAACATCAACAGGAATAGTGGGAAGCATGGGACACAGCTCTTAAAAAAATCAGTCGTGAATTTCGTGTTACTAATTTTAACCACAGAGGCACAGAGACTCAGAGCCTGAAAAAAGGCATCAAAAAATCTTTCTGTCTATCTCTGCGTCTCTGTGACTCTGTGGTTCACACCATCAGGTTTGTATCATATTCTTACTCAAGATACGTATACCCTTCCAAACCTGCACGGTAGAACTCCAGAAGATCAGCCGCTTCCTGCTCGGTGAGTTTTTCACTTTCACGAGCATGCTCAATGCGCTGCTCAACGGCAGCCTGCATATCGTCTGCGGTGTACTGTACATATTCCATCATCTCGCGGACGGTGTCAGCTTCGACGATTTCATCAATCACCGGCTGACCCTGTTCATTGAATGTGACATGAGCCACATGGGTATCACCAAAAAGATTGTGCATATCGCCGAGAATTTCCTGATAGGCTCCCACCAGAAAGACGCCCAGATAATAATTATTTTCAGCATCAAAGGGGTGCAGCCGCAACGTGTTGGAACAGGTTGCATTCTGCACGAACTTGTTGATCTTCCCATCCGAGTCACAGGTGATATCCGCAAGTACACCATGCTGCGTCGGACGCTCATTGAGTTTATGAATCGGCATGATCGGGAAGAGTTGGTCAATCGCCCAGCTGTCCGGCAGGGATTGGAAGATCGACAAGTTGCAGAAATACGTCGTAGCCAACAACTCTTCAAGCTCGGTCAGTTCACTGTGATGCACATGTTCCTGATACATCCGCGTGCGAATGCCTGCACAGATGGCAAAGAATAACCGCCCTGCAAACGACCGATCATTGATGGTACTCTTACCCAGATTAAACAACTCCAACGTGGAAATCCGTGCGCTTCTTGCCTGATGATACGTCTGTAACAAACTCTGTGATCCCAGCGTTTTGTACAAATGCATCAACGTCACCAATGGCGTCGGGGGATTATCGGGAAGTTTGTCTGGAATGCGATGCCTGGCTGAACCACTGGAGCCCAACACGTTGAATATCAGCACACTTTGATAAGCAGTTAACGCGCGTCCTGATTCACTGTAAAGCGATGGGTGCGGCTGGTCGGACTGATCGCAGATATCAGCAATGGCAGTCACCACGCGCTTGGCATAATCGCGGATTGAATAGTTCATGCTCGAAGCATTCGACGAGTTGGAGCCATCATAATCGACGCCCAATCCACCACCGATATCAAGCACGCTGACATTGGCACCCATCTCACGCAAACCGACATAGACGCGTGAGAGTTCAGTCAATCCGCGGTTGAGACTGGAGATATCACTGATCTGTGATCCCAGGTGAAAATGCAACAGCTGCAGACAGTCCAGCAGGTCATTGCGTTGAAGGTATTCCACAGCCTCGGAGACTTCGCGGACATACAAACCGAACTTGGATTTCTCCCCGCCGGAGTCTTCCCACTTGCCTGCACCACGTGTCGAAAGTTTGACGCGGATACCAATCATGGGCTTGGTATTATGCTTGGCAGCTTGCTTGGCAAGCAGTCGCAGTTCACGGAACTGTTCGACGACCAGAATAATCTTGCGACCCATCTTGGCAGTGAGCACCACCGCTTCAACGTATTCTTCGTCCTTGAATCCGTTACAGATGATTGGTGTTTGCGGGTCATCCACAATGGCCATGGCAATGAGCAGTTCAGGTTTGGACCCTACTTCCAGGCCCATCTTCCAACGCTTGCCAAAATTCAAGACATCGTTGACCACTTGTCGTTGCTGGTTGACCTTGATGGGAAAAACGCAGTTGTAATCGCCCTTGTAATTCCGCAGGTCAATGGCATCACGAAAGGCGGTATGTATCCGGGCGATGCGGTCTTCGAGGACATTGGGAAAACGAAGCAAAATCGGCGGATAGATTTCGTGCTTCTGCTCAATGGATTCCACGAGCTTGTTAAGGTCTACATTACGTTTACGATCACGTGTCGGATGGACGCAGACATTGCCAGCGTGATTGATCGAGAAATAGCCATCCGACCAGCGTGCCACGCCGTAGAGTTCCATCGCATCTTCAGTGGACCATGGTTTCATGCCGTTGCCCTGTTACTTGATTGGGACAAATTCTTTTTAACTGCCAAGACGCCAAGATCGCCAAGGCAAGAGAGATAAAGTAGCAAAAATTGATGAATAACCAGTAAGCTCAGAAAAAAATGTTGTGACAATTTCACATCATCTTAACGCTGTACTTAATGGTTCATCATTTCTGTTTTACCTGTCTTGGCTTGGCGATCTTGGCGTCTTGGCGGTTAAACGTTTTTTTATTTCTTTACACTTCGAGCATCTTCGTCACATCGTTACGCAAACGTTGTGCGTCGTCCATCTGCTGACCGGACGGACTTTGACCGGTTTCGATCATGGAGACAAAACAGTCAAACAGATAACGCGAGTCATGTGGCCCCGGTGCTGCTTCGGGGTGATACTGCACCGCAAAGATTGGCTCGGAGGTGTGACGGAAACCTTCAAGCGTCTGATCGTTGAGGTTGATATGCGTCGGCTCACCGCCAACCTTTTTGAGGCTGTCGATGTCCACTGCAAAGCCATGGTTCTGACTGGTGATTTCGACTTTGCGAGTCGCCAGATTCTGCACCGGTTGATTGCCACCACGATGACCGAACTTGAGTTTGAAGGTCTTGGCACCCATGGCAAGACTCAGGAGTTGATGCCCAAGACAGATACCAAAGATTGGTAATTGTCCAAGCAACTCCTGTAAGGTCGCAATGCTCTGTGTCACTGCCGAGGGGTCCGCCGGGCCGTTGGAGATGAACAGTCCCTTGGGATTATGCTCCAGAATTTCCTTGGCCGTCGCGGTATTGGGAAGGACAGTCACATCGCAACCCACATCCACGAGGTTTCGCAGGATATTATTCTTTGCACCACAGTCTATGGCCACCACCGGATACTTACCGGGTTCATGCTTGACGATGCCCTGGCGTGGCACCCAATCGCCGAGGTTTTCACTCCAACGCAGCGGCGCCTTGCAGGACACTTCGCTGGCAAGATCCACGTCGATAAGTCCGCGTGAGTCCTTTGCGAGTTTGACCAGATCAGCGTCGGACTTGGATTCATCGGTGCTGAGAATACCTTTAAGCGCACCGGTGATTCGCAGCTTTCGCGTCAGGGCGCGGGTGTCGATGCCGGTGATACCGGTGATACCGCTGGCTGCGAGCCATTCTTCGAGCTTCTGAGTCGAACGGTAATTGCTCACCAGATTGGAGAGTTCACGCACGACAAAGCCGCGGGCAAAAATCTGGCGTGATTCGATATCCTCTTGATTGACACCATAGTTACCGATTAACGGATAGGTCATGGTGACAATCTGGCCTGCATAGGAGGGATCGGTGAGGATCTCCTGATAGCCGGTGAGGGAGGTGTTAAAGCAGACTTCGCCATCGATGGATTTGGAGGTGGTATCGCCGAACGCTGTGCCGGTGAACACACTGCCATCTTCCAGCGCCAGGCGAGCGCGTACGGATTGCGTGGTGGGGTTTGACATTGGGGACAGATTATAGGTTTTTGCGAGTTTTAGTCAAAAAAGACCGAATCAAATACCTTAGGAAACAACCACAGAGCCACAGAGGCACAGAGCCGGAAAAGAATCCAGATTTGTCTTATCTCTGTGGCTCAGTGACTCTGTGGTTAAAAATCAATTGGTTGGAATTTACATCCCCGCACGCAGCGCGATGAGGTGTTTGCCAAAGTGCAGTGCCAGAACGTCTTTGAACGTGCCGGGTTCGGCTTTGATGACATCGACGACGGCTTTGCCCAATGTTGCGTCGGTGAGAACTGAGCCGAAGGTACAGTGCAGAATTTGGCGTCCGGGCGCGACGAATCCGGTGCCGGGTTTGTTGGCATCGACGTCTTCCCAGTGTTCGAGGTACAGACCTTCAAGTTCACGGATATCTGCCACATCGCCTTGAGCCGGGGCACTGTCACAAGTGGCAGAGACGTGATAGGTAGCCTTGTCGGTGTCATAGCGGGCGCGCGAGAAGTCGATGATGGTACGGAAGAGTTTTTCATCATGACGAGCCACCACGCGGAGTGCTTCAAGGTAGCTGGTGCCTGCGGTCTTCACATGGAAAAGGCCTTCGGTGGCACGACTGAACAAGGTGTACATCGAGAGCTTGTCAGACCCTGAATGGAGACTGAGCTTGTAAGGCCCCAATTCACGGGCGATGGCAGCATGGTCTTTCATGGACTGTTCAAGGGCAGCAAGATCACCCTTGTAATCCACGCCTTTTTCCAATTCGCCGATGAATCGCGGTGCTAAACTCACGAGCTTCACGCCATGCTCAATGATCTGCTGAGCGATGATGTAGTGTTCGACGAGCGTGGTGGGCTGTTCGGTCTCATCGACGGAAAGTTCGATTTCGTAGTCCTGATCGCGTTTGGTGGCAGCGTCTTTGATGTAGTCCGCCAAGCCCCGCGTATGAGCGATGGCTTTGCCGTACTTGACGGCTGCGCGTTTGACGGCCAGTTCGTCGAAGGTGAGCTGTGTCCCGTTGGCAAGCTTGAGAGTTTTACCAACGTATTGACTAACCCATGGGGTTTGCTCTGCGATGGCTGCGAATTTTTCAGCGACAATTTCGGGGCTGTAATTATCAGCCTTTTGATCGACGTAATCCGAAGGGTCGATGGTGAAGAACACAAAGCCAGCGTCGGCGGTGTAATCCACATCGGCCTCGGTCTTGAGATGGTCGGCATCGGAGCCCCACTCTTTGTCATAGCCGGCAGCGACGAGGACGCTTGATGCAGCGGACATCACATCGGTGGGCGTGCGTTGTGTGCGGGACATTTCACGAATGGACTGCTGAGCAAAGATGCCACGGATCGGGCCACCCTCAGCAAGCAGTGACGCCAGATGCCCAGGTGTTGCCAACCCCATGCGATCACCAAAACCAAAACTCGGTGTCAATCCCAGTGCCACGGATTTATCGTTGCTTGCCATCTGCCTGTCTCCACAAAATATTAAAATTATGCCTATTCGTACCAGTACGAATGGTTGTACGAATATGGTATGCAGCAGTTGAATTCAAGTCAATCCCCCAGGGTGAACACATGTAGACGTTTGTGCCTTAGCGAGCCGTCGCGTGTCGCGACGAAATCCGTAGCTGAAGAAAGTTTGGGTATCAAACATGTTGTTTGTGTCTTGAATTTGAGCTTCGCTCAATCCCGGCTCGACACGAGCCGGCTCGCTAAGGCACAAAAAAA
>DLCK01000078.1 GCA_002480565.1 Phycisphaerales bacterium UBA7800
CCTCACCCGTGGCCGCATCGCCGGCCTGATCGAAGTCGGAGCAGGTTTTCACCCCGACCTCTCGGGACGGGAGAATGTCTTCCTCAACGCCGCGATCCTCGGGATGAGCAAGCGTGAGACCGAACAGCGATTCGATGAGATCGTCGCGTTCAGCGAGATCGAGCGATTCATCGACACTGAGGTCAAGCACTACTCTTCCGGAATGTTCTTGCGCCTCGCGTTCGCCGTCGCGATCCACACAGAGCTCGACATCCTTCTGATCGATGAGATCTTGTCGGTTGGTGACGAACCGTTTCAGAAGAAGTGCATTGCGCGTATCCGCGAACTTCATGAGCAAGGGAAATCCCTCGTCGTGGTGTCACACGATCTCGATATGGTGTCAGGCCTCTGTGCGCGCGGCATTCTTCTTCGCGACGGCAAGGTGAGCTTCGACGGCGACAGCAAGCTTGCCGTCGCCGCGATGCGAGCCTGAGAGTATTCGCGCGTCGACCTCAGCGTCGCCGGAGCACACGGCGGACACGGCGCCACACCGGGTGCCGGTCCCAGATCTCTCGAACCAGGACCTCGCGCTGCCGGTCGAGTTGCTCCGAGAGTTCGCGCGCAAAGCTTTCGCGCAGGCGCCTCTCGATACTGGCAATGAAGAGAGGCATTCCAGCGCCATTTCGTTCCACCCAGGCTCGAAGCGCCGCGTCCCTCACAGCGAGGTCATCACGCTCATGCGCTCCCGCGAGCTCGAACATGCTATTGCCGTCACTCCCGCGAGCAGTGGGACGCTGCGTCCAGTAAGCCAGCGGAGGTCCGGCAAGAAAGCCCAGCGAGTGCCGTGGTGTCAGCCGCAGGTAGAAATCCCAGTCTTCGACTGTCTCGAGCGACTCATCGTAATACCCGACATCGTCGTGGATGGCACGTCGGTACAGCACAGAGATCGGTACAGCCCGATTGATCTCGAGCAGCTCCGTGAAAGTCACCGAGGAGAGCCCCGGCCAGAATGGCTCCCGCCGCTGTTCGAGCCAACCACCATCAGCTGCACGCTCGTAGATGATCTCGGTCGGCACCACGACGCCGGCCTCCATGGGATGCGCGTCAAGGTAGGCCACCGTCGATGCGAGGAAGTCCGGATGCCAAAGGTCGTCATCGTCGTGCAGTACGACATAATCCGCTGTTGCGGCACGGACTCCCAGGTTGGCCGCAGCGCAGCGACCACCCGGGGAAGACGTCGCCAACACGCGGGTGCGACCTGCTAGCGGCGACGAAGCGACGACAGCACGAGCGGCGTCTTCGTCGCCCTGATCGTTCACGACGAGAACATCGAGTTCGTCGTGCGACTGAGCAGCGATATCGGCGAGCGCCCTCGCGAGGAAGTACGGTCGATCTTTCGTCCGAACAATCACCGATACGCGTGAGCTCACTCGGTCAGCCTAGTTGTTGTTGTCTCAGAGCCCCCGGGCGCGAGTGCGCCCCCGCGAGCCGTGTCGCCCGATGGGCAGTCATCGTCTACCGTGATCGAGCGCCTTGAGCAGGTAGACGCCGTATCCACTCTTCACGAGCGGCTCGGCTCGTGCGCGTAGTTCGTCATCTGTGAGGAAGCCCATTCGCCAGGCCACCTCCTCAGGACACCCGATCGACAGGCCCTGGCGTCGTTCCACGGTGCGGATGAAGTCTGTCGCCTCACTCATGGAGTCGAAGGTCCCTGTGTCCAGCCAGGCGGTACCGCGGGGCAGGATCTCGACCTTGAGGCTGCCCCGGGCGAGGTACTCCTTGTTCACATCGGTGATCTCTAGTTCGCCCCGAGGCGATGGGCGCAGTCCCTTCGCGATATGGACGACGTCATTGTCATAGAAATACAGGCCGGGAACGGCATAGTTGCTCTTGGGCGCTACCGGCTTCTCCTCGAGCGAAACCGCGATCCCGGTTGAGTCAAACTCGACGACCCCATACGCGGTAGGGTCATCGACCCAGTACCCGAACACCACACCGCCGCTCAGGGTGTTGTATTGCCGGAGCCGCGTCCCCATCCCCTGGCCGTAGAAGATGTTGTCGCCCAGCACCAAGGCGACGGAATCGGAGCCAATATGGTCTTCTCCGAGAATGAAGGCCTGGGCAAGCCCGTCCGGAGACGGCTGAGCCCGATAGCTGAGTGAAACCCCGAACCTACTCCCGTCGCCGAGCAAGCGTTGGAACTGATCCGCGTCCTGGGGGGTCGTGATGATCAGAATGTCTCGAATACCGGCGAGGATGAGGGTCGACAGAGGGTAATAGATCATCGGCTTGTCATAGACAGGCAACAGATGCTTATTGGTGACACTGGTTAAAGGACGCAAACGCGATCCCAAACCACCAGCCAGAATCACACCCTTCATGAGGAACCCCTTTTCTAAGTCTTAAAGGCAATTGTCCGACAAATGGCACACATCGGCCTTCGTCGCTGCCAAGATGTAAACCGCAATTGAGCAACGGGCAAATCCATGTTGCAGGTTTTGTCAGCAGCTTAACAAAAGATGACGGTTATAGGGAATAGATCAATTGCCCCAGTGACTTGGAAGTTAACCCAAGCCGTTTTCCACAAGCAATCGTACCAAAGTCGGCAGGCTGTTGACTTGCATTTTCTGCATCACGCGCGTGCGGTAAACTTCAATGGTCTTATGGCTCAAACCCAACTCCTCGGCAATCTGGCGGTTGGACATCCCATCACAGATTCGTTGCATAATCCGTTTTTCCTGTGCAGTGAGTCGGGCGATACGGTTCATGATGTCCTGCTGATTATCCGGTGCATGACGGGATTGGGCTTCAAGTGCAAGCGCCTTTTCGACCCGTTCTAAGAGCAACTGATCGTCGAATGGTTTTTCCAGAAAATCAAAACCACCACAGCGGATGGCTGCGATTGCAATTGGAACCTCTGCATGGCCGGTGATAAAAATCGTGGGCATCGTGCAGCCGCGATCATGTAATTGCGACTGGAGTTGCAAGCCATCCATCCCAGGCATTCGTACATCCAGAACAATACAACCGATCATCTCTGGATGATAGTGATCAAGAAAAGTCTGAGCAGAATCAAATACCTCAACATGATACCCATGCGACTCCATCCACCAAACCATGGACTCACGAACCGCTTGATCGTCATCCACAACGTAGACGATCGGCTTGTGTTCCACCTTCTGTTCATGAAGTCGGGTCATGTTAGTGCCTATTGTACGATCAGCAATACTGGCGCGCAAGAAAAAAAACACAAAAATGTAGACTGAGTAAAACCAAGCACATTCCTAATTCCGGCATTCTGGAAAATACCTGCCAAGAATTATAGAAACGTCACCTGTAAAAAAAGGCCCGGCCCCCAGCCAAAGTCAGATCAGACGAATCCAACCTCTTGCTCGTGTCATCTTGTATCCGGTAATGGCTCAAGAATCAAGTAGCTAACGCGCTTTATAAATGGACATATCAAGGTTTAGACAAGCCTTACTGGATGACCCTCACCTGTTTGGGATCGGTTACCTGAATCTGTGGGACGCCCTTACGTTCTTTAACCTCACCGGTGACCTGAATGGTCTTATTCAAAAAATATTTGTCGGCAGACTCCGGCCAACTACCCAGGACGCCTTCAAACAGAATGACATAAAATCGGCCTCGCCAATTCTCTGTAAAGTTCAGAAAACAGACGCTGCGGGTCTTGTTGGCCAAAACCACTTTCCCCTCAACTGTGATCGTCTGCCCCATGTACTGACGGGCATGATCCCAGGGAACAATCTGGCCGGGCTTGGCTTGCAGGGAACCGGCTGACGCGATTTCGAGAGCCTGCTGCTCACTGACCAGTAACGTTGGAATGATTGGCTTATCGAACTTTTCACCAGGCATCGGATACGGTCTGCGTTTGGGTTGTATGACCGGCTTGAAGGGTTTGGGCGTATCAGTCGGCTGTGAAATGTTAGTGGCTGAAACCGGCTCTGCTTTGGCAGGACTTGAAGGTAATGAAGCAGGTGTTGATTCTGCTGGACTTGAACTTGCAGTTGGCTTGACTACTGATGTCGTCGATACAGGCGTCTGGACTGGCACCATTGCCTCAATGTCCGCATCAGGCAAAGTGTCGGTCGAACTCTTATCACGCGAGTTATACAGCCACAGCCCCACCAGCACGCCAACACCTGCGAGTATCAATAACACCAGTGCGACGGTATTGCCGTTTTGATGACGTTTATTCATGTCCATCACTTTACCTGTAAATCCATCCTTGCACACTTCCTGCTGCTTGCCTGACGGCTGATGCCAACCTTGGTAAGATGACCACTATGCAAGGAATCCTCGGTCAATCCAAAGCCACTGCTATTCTACAGTCTGCACTGGCATCCGACAGAACGCATCATGCATGGATTTTCCATGGCAATGAAGGTGTCGGCAAGTTCACCACAGCAAACGCCTTTGCACGCATACTCCTCTGCCACGATCCGCAAACCGATCTGGCTGGCCAACGCGAAGCATGCGGCGGCTGTGAGTCATGCAAACGCATTGACCATCCTGAAGCTGTCCATCCCGACCTGCATATCGTGCAAAAGGAATTGGCTGCCCAATCCTCCGTCGCAACCGTCCGCAGTCGCAAACTGCTATCCATACCCGTGGATCTGCTCCGCGAATATGTCATCGGTGGCGAAACGTCCGATGGCAAGTTTCATGATGCTGCGGCCTCAAAGAGTCCGGCATTGCGACATGGCAAAGTCTTCATCATCGACGAAGCGCATCTACTTGCACCAGTCGGCCAAAACACCTTGCTTAAAACGCTCGAAGAACCACCGCCCAATACCTATTTCATTCTTGTCACCCATCAACTCGATCAACTGCTCATCACCATCCGCAGCCGCTGTCAGGCCGTGAGTTTCGCATCATTACCCGATGAGGTTATCAACCAATGGTTAGCAAACAATGAGCTGAACCTCACCGAACGTGAAACCCAATGGTTTATCCACTTCTGTAACGGCAGTCTGGGACTTGCTGAAATGACCCGTAAATTTGAACTCGTTCAATGGGCACGCGATCTGCTGCCTGGTGTCATGGAACTCTCACGAGGCAAAGCCGCCCCGATGCTCGGCAGTGACACGGCTGAAAAAATTGACGCTTTAGCCAAGACCTGGGTTGATAGTCACAAAGGCGCCTCCAAGGAAGCAGCCAACAAAATGGCCGCCCATTTGATGTTCCACTTACTTGGCCAGTATGCCCGCAGTCGCATGCAGCACATCGCCGAATCCGCACCCGTTAATGACCCAATCACCAACGAACAACAACTTGGCCCGTGGTTGTGTCTGATCGATTCCTTGACGATCTCCCAAAAGGCTTTGAGTTCCAACGTGAATCTCACATTGGTGATGGACCATCTATTTAGCCATTGGCAACAGGCAGTCAATGCCCAATGTTACGAACCATTGCAATGGCAGTGATTCGGACTTGATAATCCAAGACCTGATTAAAGCGTTTGGACACCTGTAAAATCCTTGATAACGTGTCGAACACGGCGCACCAACATGACACCCAACAACAGAAACACAAAAGCTCCAAGTACGCATTTAAGTATCTCAGATTCGATATAGACTTTAGTATTCAACCCATTGGGACCGTCAAGCAAAATCCGTCTGATGTGGTCATCAGCTAACAACCACATTCGACAAAATCGATAACCAAGAGCAATCGCATCTAGCGCATACATCAGCCCCTGAGCAATGAAATAAAAACCCGAACCACAGGCTACCAGTCCAATCCAAGGCTTAAACTCACTTTTAGTCAAAATAACCCCCTAAATAATTGATAAGCATTGATTACTTCGCGTGGAACCATTCACGATCACTCACCTGATTATCACGTGTCTACCTTAGGTTGGCAACCCATGCAATAATTATGTCAACCTGACGTTTATCACAAAGCATAGCGAATTTTTTTGTGCACAAAGGAACATGCTTTATGAACGTCAGAATTCACACCATTGTATTAATCTTGCCTTTGATGATGCTGTTAACTGAATCGAATACTGGTGCTGAATCTGTCCAAAAACCCTCGGGCATTTTTGCCAGTGCGGGATGGCGGGATCGCAAGGCGCTTAACTCTGATATCGCCAAGGGCATCCTTGTGCGTGTGCCATGGAAAACGATTGAACCGCAGCCGGGCAAGTTTGATTTGAGTTCAATTGAACTACAAAAAAACGCGATCACTCACGCTGGCAAACAATGGTCGTTGGCTGTGCTGGCAGGTGTTAATTCACCCAGTTGGCTGACACAAAAACCATTTGACACAAAAACCATTCGGATTAAAGCACGGACGCGTGGCAAGGGCTATGTGCCGGTGGATATGCCTTGCTACTGGGATCAAACGGTGCAGGACAGGTTGAAAAAATTAGCCCAGGCATTGGCGGAAAAATACAATGATGATCCGACATTGGTATTGGTCTACGTGCCTCAGATGACAAGTAACGGGATTGAAGGTCACTTCAATGCCAACCGCCCTGCCGACTTACGACAAGCCGGACTCACGGGTGAAAAATATATCGCTGCTGCCAAGTCAGCTGCCAAATCTTTTGCGATGGCGTTCACGCAAAAAGCCATTGCCATTGAAGTCCACGAAATACTGGATGACGCAAGTATCCCCGAAAAAATCATCAATGATCTGTGGAATGATCCATCCCTAAACCATCGTGTTGGGGCCGGCATGTGGTGGCTCTCTGGCAAAGGACAATATCAAAGCAACCTGCTTAAAGTCCTGCAAAAGTATCCGGGTGATATTTACGGCCAGGTCATCGGTCGCTCTGATCAAACCCATCGCTTCCCAAATGGGGACTACACCGCCATCTTCAAGCAAGCCAAACAACTGGGTATCCGATACATCGAAGTCTGGGAATATGAACTCAAGCAACCGCACCTTTTTAATGCGATGAAGCAATTTAACCATGACACACAATAACTATGAAAAAACCACGCCCATGGTTGGACGTGGTTTTGTGATTCGAATGATCTGCCAAGTAAATTACTCGCCGACCTTGTCGAGATGAATATCCATCTGCGGGAATGGGATGCCGATGTTGGCATCATCCAAGTGCATCTTCACTGCACGAGTCAATGCTTCCTTTACAGCCCAATAATCGCTGGTGTTCGCCCAAACACGAACGACCCAATCGACACTACTTGCACCAAGCCCTGTGAGGACAATCGCTGATGCCGGTTCTTGAAGCACGTTATCAATCGACTTGGCGGCAGCGGTGAGAATTTCACGCGTCTTGTCAATGTCAGCTGAATACTCCACCCCCACGACCACATCCACACGCCGGGTACTGTGGTGCGTGATGTTTTCAATCACTGAGCCGAAGATGGCGGTGTTGGGAATGATGATCCGACGGTTGTCGGGCGTGTCCATCGTGGTCGTGAAAAGTTCGAGTTCGTCGATCTTGCCCGTTTGACCTGCTGCACTGACGACATCGCCAACCTTGTACGGGCGGAAAATCAGAAGCATGATACCAGATGCGAAATTTGAAAGCGTGCCTGAGAAAGCAAGACCAATTGCCAAGCCTGCAGCACCTAAGATCACTGCAAAGCTGGCGGTTTCAATACCGAATTTGCCCAAGACAAATATGCCAGCAATTAAAAGCACGCACCACTTAGCCATGCGTGCTAAAAATTTGCCGATCGTCAGGTCAAGCTTTGCTTTGTTACAAGACCCCAAAACAATATTGGAAGCCCAGCCTGCGGCCAGAAAGCCAATAAAGAGGATCAACAAAGCCGAGATAGCTGGCAAGCCATACGTCTCAAAGAGTACCAAACCACGATCCTGAATCTGTGTCATCAATGAAGAGTCGGCAGCTGTTTCCTGCCCAAGTGTCAGCAACATGTGTGCTCCTTTAAATAAGTGTCAGGTAAAATACCTATGCAAGAGCACATTGTAGCAAAAGTACCAACAATACAAACCTTAAGCCATTTAATACAACCTATTTACATGTTTATATCTTCTTATAAGCATCCATTTGCAAGAATATTGCATTTTTTCCTTCAAAAGAAGCAAATGTTGCAATGCAATCTGCCACCAGACGTTCAAACTAATATTGCTGTCCAAAATAAAGACAAATTAAATACTAAAGATAAAAATGTACTTTAATATATACATTTTAGAAATATTATAAAAATACTAGCCAACACGTCGATAACAACTAAGATATTAACTATAAACAAACCTCATAGAGCGCTATATCTGCCATGCCACACGTCACACCTCATCGTCGTCAATACGTGGGTTTCCTCCTGGCACTGTCACTGTGTCTTGTTCTTTGCAATCTTCTGATCAACACGCATCAGAGCGAAGCACAGACCATGATGGCCGCCAAGACAGCTGCGCCCACGTCACAACCTGCCACATCACAACCCGCAACTTCTCAGCCAGCGGTTCAACGATCGGTTCGTGAAGTACCTTTGCGCGATATCATGGCCATCAGTGATCGTGTGGATGACCTGATCACTGCCAACTATAAAAAGCACAACCTTCGTCCCAACCCTCCTGCTGATGATGAGACGATGTTGCGTCGCTACTACCTTGCGATCATTGGGCGCATCCCGACTTATGAAGAAACCCAGGCATTTACCAAGCGTCGTGACAGGATGCGTCGCAGTGTGCTTGTGGATTACCTGATCGATTCACCGGGCTATACCAGTGACATGTTCAACTTTTATGCGGACTTGCTACGCGTCAAGTCACGACATGACCGCGCGATCGGCGAACCCTTCATCAACTGGATCAAAGATTCGGTCAAGTATTCCAAGCCCTACAACCAGATGGTTTACGAAATGCTCACCGCCGAAGGCTACGTCTGGAACAATGGCGCAGTGGGTTATTACCAGCGCGACATGGGCATGCCACTGGACAACATGTCCAACACCACGCGTGTTTTCCTGGGGACCCAGGTTGGCTGCGCTCAATGTCACGACCATCCCTTTGACATCTGGACACAGATGGAATTCCACGAGATGTCCGCCTACACCTATGGGATTCACACCACCAATGCACGTTGGAAATATCCAAATCTCAAAGATCTGTACAACAAGATTCGCAAGACAACCAAGAGTAAAGCCAAGGATGATCCCGAGCGTGTGATGATGGGACGGGCAGCTCGTGAGATGCTTGAACCCTTGCAGTATCCGGTGTTCGTCCGCGACAAGGACCTGCGTCTGCCGGATGACTACAAGTACGATGATGCCAAGCCCAAAGCTGTCGTTACACCGCGGACTATTTTTGGCGAAATGGCAGAGGTTCCCAAAGGACACAGCCGCCCGGAAGTTTTCGCCAAGTGGCTCACCGACACGAAGAATCCACGATTCACCACCGTCATCGTCAATCGCCTTTGGAAAGATGCCTTTGGTGTCGGACTCATTGAGCCTTTGGATGACATCAAAAATGACAGTGTCGCGAGCAATCCAGAATTACTTGAGTATCTGAACCAGACGATGATTGATCTGAAATATGACGTCAAGCAATTCCAACGCATGATCTACAACACACAGGCCTTTCAACGTAAAGCCAGCATCGAACAATGGGACAACACCAAGGCTTATCATTTCACAGGCCCAACACTTCGTCGCATGACGGCAGAGCAAATCTGGGATTCGATTCTGACTTTAGCCATTGAGGATATTGACGAGCGTCCAGGAAATGTGACTGGCGGTCGCGGGCATGACTATGACCAATACAATGCCTACATGGACATGGATGCTGATGCCCTGTTCACGTTGGTTAAGGATCGGTCGGACATGATGATTCGACGACGGGAATTTGACAACAAGCGTAAAGAGATCGAACGTGAGATTCGCCAAGCCCGTAACAGCAAGAATGGTGGCAAGGAAAAACATGCTCGGTCTGAAATGTCAGCACTTCGCAAGGAGTACGGTGACATTGTGGATGCTGGTCGTAAACGTCGAATTAATAAATCTGATATGGAAAATGAAGACCCACGCTGGAAAGGTGTCCCCAAGGATATGGTTCGTGCATCAGAGATGGAGCAACCTGCGCGTCCTGGACACTTCCTGCGGGACTTTGGCCAGTCGGATCGTGAAATCCCCAACAACGGTTATGACGATTCATCCATCCCACAGATTCTTGCTTTGATGAACGGTCCGGTGTTCCAACGCATCATGCGCCGCGACTCGGTTCTGCTTGATGAAGTCAAAGACGCCAAAAGTGGCCGAGATAAACTCGAAACCATTTGGGTCAGCATCCTCACCCGTAAACCCAACGCCAGCGAAACGTCATTGGTCCAAAGTGAATTACGCACGGTCTCACGTGATGAAGCATTCCAGGACATTGTCTGGGCTCTGCTCAATACCCGTGAATTTATGTTCATCCAATGATGCGGTAGTTTCGCTGCCCTGATTTTTCAGAATACCAAAAGCTTGCGACTTTAAACGTCGCGGATCGCAATGGAGTCACCTCATGGATTTCAAAGAACTCAACCGCCAACTTGATGAACCCACCCGTCGTAACTTCATGATGAAGATGGCTGGCACCTTTCTGGGTGTCTCTGTCCTGCCGGGCGCGATGACCAATAAAGTCCATGCCGCAGCACGAAATGTATCCGGCAAACGTGGCAGTGACCCTATCAACGTCATTTACCTGTACATGAACGGGGGTATGAGTCACATCGACACCCTTGACCCCAAACCGGGCACAGATGTGCAAGGCCCTACCGGCGTCATCGAATCCAATGTCAAAGGCATACAACTCGGCCAACACATGAGCCAGTTTGCCAAGCATGTCGACAAGGCTGCCATCATCCGTGGCATGTCCTCCACCCAAGGCGCTCATGAACAAGCCTACTACCTGATGCACACCAGCTACTCCTCGATCGGCACAATCAAGCATCCAGGCATCGGCACGTGGATCATGAACGCCCAAGGACGTGCCAACCCCAAACTACCGGGCAATATCGTCATCGGCTCGGGGTTTAAATCCTCAGGTTTTATGGAACCCAAACTCGGACCGTTAATCATTGGTGATCCCAACAAAGGTTTGCAAAACAGCCGCTTGCCCAGTGATGTGGATGAAGAACAATTCTCACGCCGTCTTAAACTCGCATCACGATTGGATCGCTCCTTTTCAAGCCGATACAAACAAACGCAGGTCAATGCCTACAACGACATGTACAACGATGCGATCACACTCATGCAGTCTGAAGACCTCGCAGCATTTGACTTGGGTAAGGAATCCCAAGCTGTCCGCAATCTCTATGGCAACAACTCATTTGGGCAAGGCTGTCTGCTGGCACGACGACTGGTGCAGAACAATGTCCGGTTTGTCGAAGTCTCACTTGGCGGTTGGGACATGCACGATGACATGTTCACGCGTGGGGCCGAAGTCATCCCAAGACTCGATCAGGCACTTGGCGCATTAATGACCGACCTGTCCACACTGGGCATTATTGATCGCACCTTGATCGTCCTTGCCACAGAGTTCGGACGCACCCCCAAGATCAATGGTAATCAAGGACGTGACCATTACCCCAAGGCGTTTAGCTGTATGCTCGCAGGTGCCAATATCAAAGGCGGCCAAGTCGTCGGGCATACCGACAAGATGGCGGCCAATGTCGAGTCAGATAAAATCAGCATCAACGATTTCAATGCCACCATCGCTGCGGCAGTCGGAATCGACACCGAAGAAATTATCTATTCACCAAGCAAACGCCCCTTCACCGTTGCCAACAAAGGCAAGCCCATCGCCGGCGTGCTGACGGTTTGATGATCCAAAACAAGCGAATCCAACCATCAACTGCAACCTAAGTTCGCAGAATATTGTAAAATCATCAGACACCGGCAATGGACCGGGTATAAGATCTCATGAACAATAAGGATTTCGCCTATGACTCCCAAACTCACCTTCGGACTCCTGATTATTGCACTCATTGGTGCTTTGACATTCAGCTTTTCTGGTACGCAACCCGCACTCGCTGAGTCCGAACACGAAGTGTTGGAACACAACATGGAAATTATGGGTTCTGCATTTCGTCAGATTCGACGTCAGGCCCGTAGCAAAAAATTCGACCAGGACACCCTTAAACAATTAGAACGCATGCAAACCTCCGCCCTGCTTGCAATGCATGCCAATGAAGAAGAACACATCACCAAGAAAGATGACGTGATCCAATATCGCAGCATGATGGCTGACCTGATCAAGAAGTTACTGGATATGGAAATCGCGGTACTCAAGGAAGACCATACCGCAGCTGCTGCGTGTGTTGACGACTTGAATACGATCATGAAAAGCGGGCACAACAAATACAAAGACCATTGATTAATCCAACATACAAGCAATAAAAAACGCAGGCCGTTAAGCCTGCGTTTTTTTATTTGCACTGTTGAGTAGTGTTAATACTTGATGATGTAATAAAACGTCTTGTCTCTTGCTGTGTCGATTTGAATCTTGCCGTCTTTAACTGGATAGCTTCGGGCAGTTTGAACACCATCCTGATCCAACACATGCAAAGTACCACCCAAGCGATTGAGTTGGATCGTAGCTTTGACGGGTTCTGCGAGCATGGGGTCTTTACCTTTTTCGATGAGTTGGCCGGCCATGAATTTCATATCTGTATTACGGACTCTGGCGATGGCGGTGACCAGGATTTGATCACCTTTATCGATGTCCTGATTCTGATCCAAAGCTGAAAGGTAAATCGCAGCAAAAGGTGTCTGTGATGTAATCTTCACAGAGTCGAGTTGCTGAGGCATGTCCTTGGCAAAACCGACGACGGCTTTGGTGGCTGGTGTGTTGATTGTGAAATAACCATCACGGGGATGTTCACCGGGTTGCCATGCCAATTGTCCGGTTGCAGAGTGGACTTTGCCATCGGTGGTATAGGGACTGATATCAACGCTTGGCGTGGGTTTGAATTCATCGGTAAAACTGACCACACTGCGGCCGATGGCAAGTGTCTGGGCGGGAACTGTCTTGCTGGAAAATGATTTGATGTCGTAACCTTGTTCGACCTTGTCATCAAAGCCAAGTTTGCCTTTTGCCATGGATGGAACATGGACATTGCGGGTAAAGACCATGTCGGATTCTTTGATATCACCGCGGAGAATTTGTCGCGAAATGGCTGGGAAAATCCCGAAGACTTGTGGGGCAACCACGTCCCATGTTTTATAGCCAAGGTTGTTTCGGAACTTTCCGTCGTCTGAATTGTGGAACATGTAGGAGACATCCCAGCCGTTGAGTCCCATGCCGTAGGCACCGATGATGGCAGGCCCTTCGACACCAAATTCATTGGGGAAGGTACTGATCCATTCTGAAAGCATGAAGGGACGATCAGCAACTTGTTGCATACCACTGCCAAGACATCCGCTTCCGGGTTGGCTGACCATGCTGCCGATCCCGCCAAAGTAATTGTGTCGATCAATCAAGCCGATACGCGAATCGGAATGGAGGTTGTAGAAGTGACTCAGTGCGCTACCGGCTTGCCAGTTTGACGACATGATCTCGCCATCGTAACCGGTATCACGAATGGCCTGAACAAATCGGTCATAGAAAACGTTCTGCTGTTCGTAGAGATAAAGCATGGTATCAAGCAGTCGTTGCTTGCGGGGTGCCATCGCACCATCAAGTTGATCGGGGCTGTAGTACCATGGGTTGCCAGCGGGATAGATGATGCCATCCCAACTTTCGCCGGTTAGTTTTTCCTGTCGGAAGCTGTTGAGTGCAGCATCGCCCCACGCTTGATGAATTGCATCAGCAGAGCCATAGCGTTTGCGTAGCCATGATCCAAAAGCTTCACCTGCACGTTGCTTAAGTGTTGGCGAATTGCTCATGGCTTTCATCGTGCCATAGAACAAGGCCGCATCTTCGTTGATTAATTCGACGACCATGACCACCGGGTCTTTGGCATAGGTCATGCCGGTGTGTTCATTGGTTCGTTTGAGGAAGTTGGTGCATTGTTCGATTTGGATATCCTGTAATTCACGAGAGAGGAAAATCGCACCATTGCCCGGGTCGAGTACCCCGCGATTGATCTTGCCCAACTCCTTGTAATAAGGAACGCGAGCAAGGTCATCTTTGAACAGCCGCGCACGCCCGAAGTTGGCGGAGAGCTTGATAAAAATGCCTTGCTGTTTGTACTCATTGACAAGGTAGTCCATCTTCTCACAACGCTGAGGATTGAATTTCACATAGCTGTCGGAGGACAGTAAGCCGTTCCATGTTGAACCATCTGCAAACTTATGAAAGCGCACCGAGTTGATGCCATAACGTGCATAGAATCGAGCCTGTTGTCGAGCTGTTTCATGGCTCGGGTAGGTTCCGTAATAGCAATTATTGATTCCCCAAAACTTAATGGGACTGCCGTTGTAAATCAGTTGATCGTCCTTACGCATCACACGACCATACTTACCTGCAGGTTTATCCAGCCAACTGCTCATATCAAAGACGCTCTGCTGACTCATATCTGCTGCGGCTTGCCATGCAAACCAGTCGTTCCAATTGTCGGGGAATTGGACTTCGTCAGGTGACATGGCAAACTGGGTATCTTCAGGCATTTGCAAGGTCAGTGTTAGCTGGTAAGCATGATTAGCCAATGCCTTGTCTTTTGCCATTGTCACCCGTGCCTGTCGATCCATGGATGCATGAACAGGCTTATCAAACTTGATCTGAAAAACTCTTCCCTGGTCGTCGGTCAATTGCATTTGCGTCATTGAATCACCCAACGTGCCACGCCCCAAGGGCAAATCATATTGAGGCGTATGACCATTGTTATGGACAGTTAAACGCTTCTTTCCAGCAAGTGGTTGCCCGGGTGTGATCCCCATAGTCATTAATGTCAAATTAGTATCCTGATGCGGCCGGAACAAAGTTGTCACTGAAAGTTCACGCTTGCCCTGAACAGTCAAAACCACATCCAAATCAAAGGGCACATTCGTCCCTCTCACCTTCCCGCCGAACGATCCGGCGAAGCGATTGCCTTTTGATTGATAATTTCCTTTGATGTATTGATATTGCCACCCCGGTCCCCACATAGCAGGCGATAGTGTCAGAATAGGCGTTAAATTCTGGTCAACGATTTTGATCTGCTGTTGATCCGTGAAAACGGTAATGGATTGGGCATACCCCCATGAAGAAGTCATCAACACCAACAAACATACGCCAAGATGCGTACAGCGATTCCACATCAACTTAAACATATCGTCTCCAAGGTTAAACAAAAGGTTTGATTGCTCGTACGGAAACAGGCATTTACTCAGGACTCTGTGTGTCTATTCGTCCAGCCAGGTAATCCTCACGAGGGGTTTTGAAATTGGCTGCATGACCATCGATAAACGAAATATTTACAGTGGTACGTCCATGATGTCGCTTGCGAAGATTGTTTCGATACGTCGGCGTACCAATTGAAAAAGTACCCGAGGTATCCGCGAGTTCATCAGTGATCGTATAGAACTCATTCCCATAGCCGGTGTGATAGCCAGCGCCATCAGAATCTGCCGTTGCCATTAATGTGGATGGTTTTTTCGCACTTGCCACCCGCCACATTGTTGCCCACTTATAACTTGCATCAAGGCGGACATAGAATCGCGAATTCAAACAATATCGTGATTGGTTAAATCCTACTCCGACAGGATAATCCGGGCAATCCCAGACGCCACCATTTCTAAAAGCCCCATAGAGGGTCTGCCCCCCCGTTTCGGTCGTTTCATTCTGCGTGTACTGCCCAAGTAAAATCGCATCGCTGAGAAAAGCATCAGCCCAACTTGGATAACCTGCTGGGCCTTCCCATGTACCAGAGGCACGCCGAATGTAATAAGGCGGAGCATAATCCTTGTAATCCGAGGCATAAAGATGAATCGCCATCGCTTGAGATTTGATATTGACCAGACACTTAGAGGCACGTACAGCCCCTCGCGCCGATGCCAATGCAGGCAGCAGAATGGAAATCAACAGCGCGATGATGCTGATCACAACCAACAGTTCAATCAACGTAAAACCAGGCTTTTTGTAATAACGTGCAGACATCCGAGTCTCCTTGAGATCGTTTATTAAAAATCTCACCCTAAAACAACACCTTTATGTTAACAGTAACCAAGCCGTATCCGAAGTCAATAATGAGCTTGATTTTTTTTATACCAGACCTATGATTCATTAGTAGTGAGTACCTGAAAATCGGAAGCAATATGCCAACAATTCGCGAAGTAGCCGAAAAATCCGGGGTGAGTGCGATGTCTGTCAGTCGCGTGCTTTCGCATGGCCCCCAACGAAAACGATGCAGTGAAAGCGTCATTCGGCGCGTAGAAGAAGCAGCGGAGCAACTAGGCTATCGTGTTAACTATCACATGCGATCTGTCCGTAACAAGCGTTCAGACACAATCGGCCTTGTGGTAGAGCTGGATATTCAAAAGCAAGGTAATCAGACCGGCGATTGGTATTTTGCACAAATCTATGATGGTGTGCAGGCTGCAGCCCAGGAAAACGGCCTGATGGTCCTGCAGGTTCGCCCCAATCCCGGGGAAAATAATCTTTCAGCAATCGAACAAGGTGTTCACTTCATTCAGGAACGCCGCCTTGATGGCTTGGTCGTCATCGAAACAACCGATCAACGCGAAAAGATACTTGCAGTCGCTGAGACTGTTTTAAAAAACATTCCCATTACGATAATTGAGCCGCATCTGAAAACCTCATTTAACGAGGTCCGCTTTGACCATCAGGCAGGTGTGAACATGTTAGTGGATCATCTTGCTTCACTTGGGCATCACCATCTCCTATGGCTTGGCCCGGTGAATCCATCCAAGGTGCATCCTGACCGCGAACAGCAATTTCTCAAAGCCGCGTTTGCACGAGGCATGCAAGGACAGTGTTGCCATTTTCAATGGCCGGAAAATGATCACGTTTTCGAGACCGAAATACAGCACATCAACAAAGCTTTAAACGATTTTCTCGATAAGCATCCATTGAACTTCACCGCCATCGTCGCCTATAACGACCTGATCGCGTTAGCGGCCTATCAGGTGCTGGCTCAAAGAGGGATCCCAATTCCGCAGCAGGTTTCAGTCACCGGCTTTGATGATTCACATGCAGTGCTGGGCTCCCCCAGTCTCACAACGGTATCTCACGAGCTTTTCGAAATGGGCAGGCGAGCAGGCCATATCACCATTGATATGATCTCCTCGTCATCTAAAAAGCATAAGCAAAAGTGCGAAACCATTTCCCCCAAATTGATCGTCCGCAACAGTACCGGCCCGACGACACCATTGCCTTGAGGTATTGCATGGTTCCTGTACTCCCATAAAAAAAGCTGCGACCCTCTCAGGCCGCAGCAGTAAATCATTTGCCATATTTTCGTATTGTCCAATCATTCCTGCCATTGCATCACCATGACACTGTGCGGCGGCATTTCATATGGTTCATTCACCTGCACTTGATCTTCCAAAATATTCACCTGTGGTTGCCCCGATTCAAATTCATTGTTTGCAGCAAATTGATCTGCGGCAAGAATCCAACGCTTTGCAGCAACACTACCACTGGCTGATGTCTTGACTTTGATTGAGTGGCTTTTCTCCAGGTCGAGATTAATCACGATCATGCCATAGGTATTGCCATTTTTAAATGCATAGCTATGGAGAACCGGATAAGTGAGTGTACTTGCAGGTTGGCGATTCTGAAACACACCTGTGGCTGAAAAGGCGGGTTGATTTTGAGTATGTCGCGTCTGAATCATATCACCTGCCAAGACCTGATTGGCAATTTGAGTTGCAAGAAAAGTCGGACGATATCGTGGTTGATCCGCACGCATGCTCAGTATTGTCCCCCAAAGATGCATAGCCCCTTTTTCCGCGGTGATTTTTGCATTCCCGCAAGCTGCAAAGACACATTGCGTTTTGATTTTCTGATGCTTCATATGCAACATCAACGTATTAAGCAGATTCGCTGCTCCGCCGATGGAATCCACAAGTTTGTTGCGAATGGCAAGTGGCGCATCGCCTTGGGTAACGTGATGATTAATCTCATAGACACTGAGGTCTATCCCGGCATTGGCGACCACGTTTTGATATTGTTGATACATGGTGCCTTGGGGATCCGTTGCACGCCAGATGGGATAGGCCAATGCCCATTTGAAGAAGTTTTCTTCTGTCTTCATCGCTTCAAGATCTTTTTTATTGAGCGTATGAAGGATGTAGGGCGCAATGGAAACGGCATCGGCATTGGGAACATTTTTCGCGATCATACCACTGCGTCTGGCACTGGCAGCTTGCGAGCCGGCATGAAAGATCACGTTGGTTTTATAGTTTGAAGACGACTTGCCAGCACCGATCAAATCCTGCCAATAGTCTGGCCCATTAAACCCACCCATTCGGTAATGTCTTGCAGTGTTCCATGCTTCGTTACCAAACTCGACATGAATCTTGTCAAAAACGTCAGTCCATGGTTTGGGATGCCCCAGTGCATGGCGGAGTTTCCCGCCGTCTGTGGATTCATCGCCAGCTAAATAATCCATGAAAAAAGCGACTTCCTGGGGATGCAAGGTTCCAGGCAAACAATACCAGGGTTGAGAACCAACATATTCACAGAGTTCATAAAATTCATGCAGCGAATACTTATCAAATCGTGCTCGCGTGCCATAGCCTTTGTCATCAACAATGTCGGGCATACTTTGATAGGCAAAGGACTGTAGTGGCGGACGAATGGTATTTTCAACGGTGCTGCCCCCCATTTGCAGATAACGTAAAGAGCCGGGGTTGAGTGTTTGTAGCGTTGCAATCAAATCATCACGAAAAGCAGTCGGGTTGGTATGCCCCATTTCAATTAGGGCAATATCATCCACAGCCATCTTGCCTGAATCGATCTGCAAAACCATCTGCATGTGATTGTCGGGATTCTGACTTTGGGTTGTCACATCAATCTCGACCTCGTAACGCTGCCACTGATCGGTGACGGCCACAGTCGTTGGGCTGGCGGAGACATTAACCATTTTAATCTTGACAACAGGATTTCCGGCTTTAGCTTTGGCGTGAAAACATATCTTCCATTTACGTTGCAAATCACCATGTTTTTGATAATGCGTTGGCAAGCGAACAAACGCTGGCTTGGCGGTCGCATCCATCAACAGTGCAGCATGACCAAAGGTATTGGGATCAATATCATCGGTGATCAATGTTAGGTGATCCGAATTCCAGTAATGTGTTTGCTTGGAGAAACGTCCAACGTGTGTCAGATCACGTTCGATGAGCATGCCTTCATTGATACTGGCGCCCGGTTTGACTGGCTTGGCAAACTTAAAATATGGAAGCTTGATCTTTCGCCCGCGCTGGTCAAACTCACGCATTTCAACTTGTGCAATCTGACCAGTCTCCCCTTTGGCCGGACCACTGACCATGGTAAAACGAGCCCCCGTGTAAATATCCTCCCAACCTTTGGCGGGTGGATACCAAGTCAAATAGCCTTGACCATCTGGTGCTTGCGGGCCAAAAGTCAACTGCCGATACATGACGCCTTCAAAATTCATCAGTGAACGCATCTTGGTAAAGGCTGAGCCTGCCCAATAATTGTCATCCCCCAGATTAAATCCCAGTCGGTCCACGTCTTTAAGAACGACATCTGACTCGACAGTCACTTCGGTCATTTGTGCCAATGTGGTTGTTACAAAACCACCAAACACTGCCATCCCAAAAACAAGGAGTTTTCTATAAAGCATGATTACTTTCTTTGTAAATTATTAAGTATTTATTATGTGAGATTGATTAATGTGAGTATCAACAGATCAATAGCTTGTCGGCTTTACCAGATCAATCTGTCCTGCTTCATATGCTGCAGGAAGATCAGTGAATGAACTGACATGACCATCTAAAAAACTCATGTTTGTCCCAGTGAGATTGAAGTGTCTTGCGCGGACATTGTAATACGAATTGTATGTTCCAAAACTGAAACTGTAGTAGCTCGAATCTTGTCCTTGTTGATCGGTATTCTGAAAAAACTGACCTGAATATCCTGCATGCCACCCCGCATGTAAGGCATCAGCAAACTCTGGAAAAATTGATGCACGTTTAACATCCGAAAAACGAAACATCTCTGACCATCCACGACTTGCATCTGCACGGGCATAGACATTGGTCGTCAATCCATAATGCGAATACTGCTTCCAACTCTCTGACCCTGAGTAGTCCGGGCAACGCCATGCAGACTTTTCATTTGCCCGGCCGAAATAGGATTGTGACGTGCCGTTGTAGGTTTCATTGTTGGTATACCGCCCCAAAAGAATGTGATCCGAAGGGTATGCATCCAAAGTTGAACTGTATGACGGACCTGGCCACGAACCGGTTGCATAACGAATCACATAAGGGGTCGTGTAATCACTAAAGTCCGCCCCGTACATATACATTGCTGACGCCTGCGCTTTGAGATTCACCAAACATTGCGAACTGCGTGCTGCTCCACGAGCCGACCCCAGTGCTGGCAGGAGGATTGAAATCAGCAATGACACGATGCTGATAACCACAAGCAATTCGATGAGTGTGAAACCACGGAGATGATAGTGACGGTTTAGCATTGCGATGGACTCCATGATAATTAAAAACGTTCTCTGTCCCAATGAAAAAACATTAATGCAGTAAAGTTGATTTTTCTACCTCAGGCCAAACAAAAACTGATGCAAAATCAGAAAAAACGGTGCAATAATGGTTTTATACGCCTACAATGTCGGGTAAATTAGTCGCAAACACGTTTTTGCAAAAGACCCAATATGCCTGAGACACCCAAACTTTCCGATGTCGCACAAATCGCCGGCGTCTCCGTCACCACCGCTAGCGTGGTTCTTAACCATGGCAAACAATTCGATCGCATTTCCAAGGAATGTGTCCAACGTGTGACTCAGGCTGCTCAACAGCTAGGCTATGTCCCCAACTACCAGATGCGAACCGTCCGCACCGGCAAGACGCAGACGATCGGACTGGTCATTGAACTGGGAGACAACCCTGATGAGTTGGCCAACCCGTCGCGTACCAGCCGTTACTACTTTCACCAAATTGCAGACGGCATCCAAACCGCACTCACGCCCCATGGCTATTACCTGATGCAAATCTGGCCAAGCCCCGAACGTTCAGCCATCGAACGTGGTATCCGCGCAACAAAAAGCAAGCGCATCGATGGCATGATCGCATTACAACTCTCCTCAAACTTACAAGCCAAGAAACTGATGGAAGAGTCGCTGAACATTCCAATCATCAGTCTCGAAGAACATCAACCGACCTGCATCCCTACTATCCTGTTTGATGAATTGGCAGGCATCACGTTGCTCATCGAACATCTGTATCAAAACGGTCATCGCAAAATACTCTGGGTCTGCCCTGACACATCACGCCCCAACCGTTTTGTTGAACGTGAACGACACATGCTCCGAGCCATGGCAAGCATGGGTTGCCAATGTGAGTTCTGCCCGATTAAACAACCTCTTAAACCAAGCGACTTCTACGAACCGAATCTCATTGAAACCGCCAGGCAAGCCATGGCCGTCAGACTCACCAAACCGTACGACTTCACAGCAGTCATGGCATACAGTGACATTCTGGCTATCGGAGTCCATCGGGCCATCACTGAAGCAGGCTTACGCATTCCTGATGACCTGAGCCTTACAGGCTACGATGCGTTGTTCCATGAATACATGACGCCGCGTCTGACATCCATCGATCATCGAATTTTCGACATGGGTTTGGAAGCAGGCAAGGTCATGATGAAAATGCTCAATGGCGGGCGAACCGCCATCCGTGATATGCAAAACACCATCGGCATTATTCAACCTAAACTCATCACATGTGATTCAGTCAAAAACATCAGCCCCGGCAAGTAACTCACTGCTCTTGCCAACCACTAAAACACCATCATGACAAAGCACAACATACCTCAACAGCCGTTTACAAAAAATGACATCATCGTCTTTGAAGGTGACAGCACCATCAACCGTCGAGTCGGCCCCGGCCTTACGGATTGGGCTTATCTTCGGATGATGAACTGGGACCGCAGCTGGTGCGACATCCTCGCGGAACTGATGTTCTGCTGGCATGCGCAGTTGAATCTCACATTCCATAATGTCGGGATCGGCGGCTCGACCAGCCAACAAGTCCTTGAGCGATTTGACCAGCAAGTCGCCCCATACAAGCCCAATTGGCTGATCGTTACTGTCTGTAGCAACGACATTGCAAGGCAAATTCCAATCCAGCAGACACAAGAAAATATCCGCAGCTACGTTCAACTGGCAAAAGACCGATGTAACGCCCAAGTGATGTATGTCGGTGGATACCTGGTTTATCCCAACTGCATGCAAAGCAAAGCCCAGCAACAGTCGCAAAGAGAAGAACGCTACGCAGCCATCGAGAATGCAGCCGTTGGAGTCGGCGGGTATTACCTGGATATTGGCCAACTGGTCAAGACACAAGCCGACGCACTCTACGAACAGTACCAAGACCACAACATGTACTGTGGCAGTCAAGACGGACACTTTAGCCACATGGGTCATATGGTTGTGACCGGCGCGGTGCTACGTGCATTGGGTTATTTGCAAGCATAAAAAAACCAAGGCCATGCTCATTGAAGAACACAGCCTTGGTTCGGATGAATCTATTTCCCGTCTAAAACGACTTACGGGTTAAGGCCCATGGCCTTGAGGTTCTTGAGGCTCACTTCAAGTGAGTCGAACGGATCGAGCTTGCCACTGTCGCGTTCGACCATGACGTACTCGGTGCCGATTTTCTTGGTGGTTTCGATGATGCGTTCCCAGTTGAGGTTGCCATCGCCGACTTCGCACATGAACTGGTTGCGTTCGTGATCGATGCCCATGTCCTTGTAGTGGAGAACGGGGCAACGGTTGGCCACTTTTTCAAGCCACTGACAGGGATCGCCACCGCCGTGAGCAACCCAGTACACGTCGATTTCAAACCAGACGTTGCTGTTGGAGTTTTCGTGAATCAGCTCAATGGGGGTCTTGCCATTGGTGCAGTGAATCCATTCGTGACTGTGGTTGTGATAACCGGCGGTCAGACCATGCTCAGCAAGCTTGGCAACGATGTCGTTGTATTCCTTGGCAAAGTCGATCCAAAGCTTCGGGTCGTACTGGTTTTCCTGTGGGAAGAATCCGCCAATGGCAGTGTACTTACATCCCAGAGCCTGATGGTATTCAACGCACTTGTTGGTGTCCTTCATCATGTCCAATGGAACATGGGTGACTGAACATTCAATCCCGGTGTCCTTGAGCAGTTGAGCCAAGGCTGGTGTTTCAATCGTGCCCGCTGGGATACCCGAAACCTGCGCACAGGTGTAACCCATGGCAGAGATTTTTTCGAAGCTTGTTTTGACGTCTTCGGCAGTCTTAAGATGCTGATGACATGTGTACATCTGAGCACCGACTCTGATATTGGACATGTGAAAACCTTTCAATGGTGTTCTGTAAAATAATCCTGAGGTACGACCTCGTACCGAGCGACTATAATACCGTGTTGTACTGATATGTCAGGACAAAAGCAGCTTAAAAAGCAAAAATAGTCGATTTTTGATTACAAGGATGGACTGATGTCTCACGTTTTTGAGGCACTGTGAAGCATCAAGACAAAAGTAAGACTAAGCAAGAAATGAAAATCTCAATTCATCTCACCAGCGACTGTAATTAAAAAACTTCCGGGGGTTACCAGATCACGATTTCGTGTTTGAGTCGGACGCCGTATTTTTCCAACACGGTTTGGGTGATGTGATTGAGCAGGTTGATGATGTCGGTTGCGGTGCAGTTGTCACCTGCAACGACGAAATTTGCGTGCCGTTGAGAGATACTGGCTCCGCCGATCGTGTAGCCTTTTAGCTCAGCCATGTCGATGAGTTTGCCTGCCGAGTAGTCCAGATAGGGGTTGGCATCATTTTCGTTTTTGAGTGGATTTTTAAACGCACAACCTGCCGAGTCATCTGCCAGGGGTTGGGTGTTCTTTTTGTACATGAAGATTTCCTTGACCTGTTTCATCAACTGGTTGGGATCATCTTCAGAGAGATCAAATTCGACATCAAGGATGACAAGCGCTTTGATATTGCTTTTGCGGTAGCCAAAGACAAGGTCATCACGGTAGCGTTCGTAAATCTCGCCTGACTCATCCATCACGCGGACTTTGGTAACGACGGGGCCGATTTCGCCGAACTTGCCACCGGCATTCATCCGTACTGCCCCACCGACACTTGCGGGGATGCCTGCGAGGACTTCCAGACCTGCAAGCCCTTCACGAGCGGTATCGAGAACCAGCTTGGCCAGATCGTAACCGGCACCGACGGTCACTTTGGTGCCATCAATATTGATTTGAGAAAAGTTAGGATGTTCCAATCGAACCACAACGCCGCGGACACCTGCATCACTGACAAGCAGGTTGGCACCGGAACCAAGGATGCGAACGGGGATTTGATACTGAGCACATTTTTGCATCAGCGATGCCAGTTGCGCTTCATCAGTCGGCTTGGCCAGACATTCAGCATGCCCCCCCACGCCATACCATGTCAGCGGAGCCAGTGGCACGTCGGTCTGGTGGTCAATTCCAAGTTCGGTCAATATCTGCGATGCGGTCATTGAACAAGTTCCATCTTCGGCTGTGGCAAGGCTGGTATCCGTACCAGCGGAGTCTGTGGTGAGAACATCATACTTCATATTGTCACATCGGCTCAAAACGGTATCAAATTTGACTTGTTGTTTCGAGATTTGCATTCAATTTTTCAATCATGTCACATGCCTTGCCAATACCGTTGTCCGACTGCATCTCAACTGCCAATTCCTTGCAACGGGCCAACACCTTGGGCCGATCAATGAGTTGGTCGAGCATGTCTTTGACCGTATTGACGGTATAGCCACGGGGCTTGCATGACAGGCCGACGCCTAGCTGTTCAAGTCGGTGAGCGTTATCAAATTGATCATGGGCGAGCTTCATCACCAGATGCGGGATACCGGCTTTACATGCCTGACTGAGCGTGCCGATCCCTCCGTGATAGACCAAAGCACTGCAATGTGGCAAGAGCTTACTCAAAGGCACATAGTCAAAATGTTCAACAGATTGAGGAAGATGCGTCGGGATTTGGTCCGCATAACGCGTGAGAAAAATGCCACGCCGCCCGGAGCGTTTGCAGACTTCCAGGGATGTTTTAAAAAAGTCCGCTGCATGCACGTTGGCTGAACCGGGCGTAAAGACCACCGGCTTGGGACCTGCGTCCAAAAAGGTCTTGATTTGTGGTGATAACACATCGTCGGTCGCTTCGTCATATAACCCAAACCCGCAAAGCTTCACGTAGTTTGGCCAATCCGAAGCACGTGAGGCAAACCAATCGGGGAACATCGCCAAAGTCAATTGCGGGGAGTTCCACCAATGCATCAAATGACCATCGGGAATACCACATGCAACCTCACGTGCATACTTACGGATCTTGGGAATGAGCAATGCGTCCGTGATCGCCAATGCCATCGCCCATACCCATTTTCGATACCACCTTGGAGACCAGTCTGGCAGATACAATCCGGGTAATTTCGGTGGATGTTCAACGCTTGGGAAAACTGCTGGAGCCAACTGCACGGTGACATGCTTGATGGGCAAGGTTTGCGAGATCAACCTTGCACCAAACGCCAATGGACCTGCCACGACGATCAGGCGTTTGTCCTGCTCCCATCGTTCCTGGATCAATCGCACCTGCTGGGGAATGACTTGGGCGGACATGCCAAAGACCACCTTGGTTGACTTGATCGATGGCTTCCAGAGATCAGGATTTTGTGTCACTTCGTCAAAATGCTCAGCGGAACCGATCTCGTAAAACGACAAACCAACTTTACCCGCCAAGCCTCGGAAGTGTCCGTTGGTAGCTAAGGTCACATGATGGCCACGCCGCTGAAGTTCCAAACCGATCCCCACAAATGGATGCACATCCCCAGCGGAACCTTGGGGCATGAGCAGGATGGGTGGTTGGTTGGCCATTGTAGTGTCGGGCATTGGGGAATGAACCACAGAGGCACAGAGACACAGAGCCGGACAAGACAATAATCATTGACTTTGATGCATTTCTCTGTGTCTCTGTGACTCTGTGGTTAAAGCCATTTGCGTATTACATTACACCGTCAGTGATGGTTTTTGATACCCACTGCGGATGGTGCCAGTGTCGGTGATGCTGGACTTCCAGTCACAGGGATGTGCATCGTCGCCCATGTTAAAGTCGGTGTTGTACAGTTCGGTGATCTTTGCCAATGTTTCGTCACTGAGGTATTTGCCATCAGCTGCTGCCACGTATTCGTCAATGTCAGCCACCGAGAGCAGGTTGGGTTCGATGCTCATCATGGCCTTTTGGGATGCAAGCCACTTGAAGGCAAACTGTCGGACGGAGCAGCCATATTCCTTAGCCATGGGACGAATGACTTCGTTCTTTTTAAGACCGTAGACCAGCCAGTTTTTATCACGGAATTTGCGATGGTCATGTGCGGGGAAGGTGTGTTCGGCTGAAGTGAATTCTTCATCGAGGATACCGGAGTTGGTGGGCACGCGACTGATGACGCCCCCACGTCCGCGAGCCTCACAGATTTCGCAGAACTCACGTCCGGGGTCCTGCTCGTACATGTTCATGACTGTCTGCACAACTGCTGCATCGGATTCGATAAAGGCTTTGTAACCTTCTTCACGCCAACCGATGGCTGGGCCAAGTGCAACCCCCCAGTAGCGAATCTTGCCTTGCTCAACGAACTTGTGCATCGTCTGGACATATTCATCCGCGAAGAGATCAAGCTTGAGATTGTGCGATTGGTAGAGGTCGATGCAGTCGATACCAAGACGTTTGAGTGAATGCTCAATATCTTTTTCCAGGAAGTCCGCCGAGAAGTTCTGCTTGCGTTCGCGGTGTCCGCCTTCTTCGCCGGGATCGGAGTAAAAGTCGTAGCCACACTTGGTGGAAACGACGATATTGTCTCTGCCGGCATAGGCGATGGTTTTAGCCAAAATATCTTCAGCACGGCCGTTGCCATAGGCTGGCGCGGTGTCGAAAAAGTTGACGCCCTTGTCGAAAGCATGGTTTTGCATTGCAACGCCCTGCTCGTCGGTGAAGTCGCCCCACCAGTTGGTGCCAAAGACGAAATTGCCAAAACCCAAAAGGGAAATATTAAGGTCAGTGCCTGGGATGGTGCGGTAGTCCATGAGGTGTTTTCCTGCATCAATGAAAGCGAGTTGATTACTGTTACAGGATAGCGTCTGGTCGCTCAAAAGAGCAAGCTGCTATTTTACTCCAACCACACGGGGATCATTGGTTTTCGTCAGATAGGTGATGAGTTTCTTTTGCAATTTGGCTTTGACATCTGCCATGGCTGGAACATCTGCTACATTCTTGAGTTGATAGGGATCGTCTGCAATGACATAGAGTTCTTCGAGCGGTCTTCGACCCAGGGCTTGTTCATAGAAATGTTGCGTGTTTGGATTGCTACGACTTGCCAAAACGGCATCGTAGGAGACACCATCATCATCCACCGATTGAGCAAGACTCGGCCAGCGGTCGGGTTCGAAATTGCGGATATAGAGATAGTCCTCAGTTCGGATTGCTCGCATGGGATAGAGCGTTTCATGTGTCTCTCGACCGGTGACGACAAAGTCGCGGTAAGGATCAATGCGTCCCTGTTTGTCAGATTCAAGGATGTTGCCAAGACTATGGCCGGACATCGTGGCAGGTGGTGTGATCCGGGCCGCGGCAAGAATGGTCGGCGCAATATCCGCATGATTCACAAAGTCATCCACAATGCGTCCGCCCTTGATGCCTTCAGGCCAGCGGATGGCTAGGGGTACACGCGTACCATGGTCATAGAGATTGGTCTTGGCGCGTGGGAACGGCATGCCGTTGTCACCAGTAACGATGATGATCGTGTGATCCAACTCACCGAACTTTTCGAGGATATCCAGAACATAGCCAATCTCACTATCAAAGTCCTGCACTTCGGCAAGGTACCGCCCCACGTCTTTACGTACCTCAGGAATGTCGGGCAGGAAGTCGGGGACTTTGAGTGTGTCATAATTGACATGGCGATCTTCGTCGTAAGGCCGATGCGGATTGAAGCTGCCAAACCAGTAGCAAAATGGCTGGGACGGATCAAGGCTGGCATAGCGGTAGTACATCATCCGCTTAAACGAAATCTTCGGCCCAGCAGGATTGTGTTCCCAAGCGGTGTTGGTGTAATCGCCGGGGCCCCAACCTTTTTGTGACAATCCGATCTGGTAACCAGCTTGTTTAAGGATATCTGGATAGACATCAAGATCACGCGGGAAGTTGCCACGTAAATCAGCAGCGGTTCCCAGTTCCCAGAAATTGCGCCCCGTCAATAATGCAGCACGTGACGGCGAGCAGGATGGCGATGACACATGGGCATTAGTGAAATAGACACCTTCTTTGCAAATGCGATCAAAGTTCGGCGTCTTGACATCCGGGCATTTGAGGAACGAACTATGCTCCCATGACCAATCGTCAGCATTGAATACCACTACGTTGGGACGCGGATCGCGCCCCTGCATCCCACGGTAGGTCAGCAATCCACCTGCCGTTGCCATAGCGGCAATCCCTGTCCCAGCAGACCATTTGAGAAAGCGTCGACGATCCATCGTCACCCCTGTACTGTTGATTTTATTCGTGATTCAAACTTGATGTAGTTTATGCGAATAGACGACGCTGGTCACCATTAACCATCAGATTATCAAGCAGTTCAAGTAAATCTGAAAGAATGACGGGTTTGGGGATATAGGCATCGCACCCACCAGCGAGTAACTGCTCGCGGTCCCCTTGCATCGCACATGCAGTCACTGCAATGATTGCAAGATGCTGCCCGGTCGGATGACGTTTAATGCGTCGAATCAATTGCCAGCCATCCATATCAGGGAAACGGATTTCCATAAGGATGATTTGAATCGGCAGCTCACGAAGTACACTTAGGACCTGCTGGCCTGTCTCAGCGGTGACACATTGATACCCTTTGCGTTGAAGTCGCTTACGCAACATCACGCGATTGGATCGACTGGCATCGGCAATGAGAACCTGCGATGGCATCTCTTGAGCATCAGCGTTCATTGATCAACACCTCAACTTCAATGGGATCCAGTTCATCTTCGATTTGAATCGGCTCAAGTTCCGGGCCATCCATTGGAAGCAACACGTGAAATGTCGTGCCTTGCTGTTCGTCGCAGGACACGGTGATCTGACCACCGATAAGATCGATGAGTCTTTGGGATAGTGAGAGTCCGGTACCGCTTCCCATGATCGGCTGGGCAGGTTCGGAGGTGTTACCGAATATCTCAAAGATCAGTTGCTGTTGGGATTCGGTGAGAATAACACCACCTACGACAATGCGCAGCGTCACGCCCGGTCGTTGCTGGTAATCAATCGATTCAATGTATAAATCAATGCGATTATCCTGGGTGAGTTTGGCAGCATTCCCCACAAGATTAAAAAGCACCTGACGCAATCGATTTACATCTGAGTGGATGATGACCTGATTGCTACTGTGAAGATGAATAATATTGTTACTGGCTTCAATGATGCCCAAAGATGCATGTAACACTTCGTTGCAGAGTTTGCTCAATTCCAACGGTGCGATGGTGACATTCAGTTTCCCTTGATTAATCGTGGCCAGGTCGAGCACTTCATTGATCATACTTTGCAGAGTCATACTAGCATGGCGAATTTCGGTAGCATCCTCAAGTAATTCTGCCATATGCAAACTGCGTAACTCATCTTCAAGCAGCGATGAAAAACCCACAATTGCATTTAGCGGAGTCCGCAATTCAAAACTGACATTTGAAAGCAGACGATCACGCGCCTCTGCAGCCAGGTGCGCCTGATCTCTCGCGTGTGCCAATTCTCGGTTAACCTTGTGGATCTGTGTGCAATCATGAACGGAGACGACATATTCATCGCCGTTCCTTTCACAGAGACGATTAATACTTACCTCAGCATCAAAGTGATGTCCATCAGTATGCCGACCGGATGCCTGAAAATGGTAGGCACTGCGGACTGCTCCAGTTGTTTGAGCCAGTTCACCACAGATTGATTCAAAACTCACTGGCATTTCCAACAACAATTCAGGCAATGCCATCCCACGCAATGAATCGACGGGGTAGCCAAAGAGCATGGTCGTCGTCCGATTGGCGGTTCTGACGATTCCGGTTTTACTGACAGTCATCACAGCATCACCAATATTGACTAAGACTGCCTGCAAATGATCATGTTTTTGACGCAATTTACGTCTGCTTCGGGTGACATGCCGGACACTTTGTTCAAGCTGTCGATGCATCAGTACATAGTCCACGCCCAAACCGCCCAGTGGCATCAGGTAAGCTAAAATTTTGATCGCATGAGCCACATTAAATGAACTATCGAACAATGCTCGTGATCCAAAAACCATGTAAAGCTGAGTGGCAATCTGCGGGATCATGCTCATCCAAATGGAGAGCAAAAAGACGTTGCGATGTTTATGCAATGCAGATGGGATTATGACCAGTGAAGCAAGAATAAATAACACCAATGCCGGAATATCCCATGGGCGACTGATGAATTGGTCGGGAAAAATCGAAGCAGGTAAATTTTCATAGCGTGCACAGAGCAGCACAAGCATACTGCCAATACTTGCAAAAAGCAGACTGGTCACCACGATCAAACCCGTGCGGTGCTGTTGTCTGCGTTGATTGGTCACAATTAAAAGACACACGCCGACAATGGTGATTGCTGCATTAAAAAATCGGCTTAATGCCCATGTGAATGGAATAAAAGCATGATTGTCCGCAACTGAGGGAATCAGGCGTGACGCGACAAGCACATGAAAAGCATCCATTGTTCCAGCACTGAGCAATACCAGACTGATGATCGGCGTACTGCTCTGCCCGTTGAGTCGGTAATGCAACATTGCCATCAAAGTGATGACCACTGCCACAGAAAACGCACTCCATTCCAGAATCGAATGCAGAAAACTGCCAGCCATGGCTTTGAACATGGCCTGAGCATGTGCCTCCTGGGTTGCGAACATCTGCTCATGTAAATGAGGATCAACTGTGTTACCAAAATCAACCCCAGCCACCATGAATAATGCTGGCAGACAGCAGAACACAATCAGCGCGATGGTCACCACAATGAGCCATCTGCCGGATATTGCTATACCGGACAAAGGTCGCTGCATTTTGATTTTTGACCTTCCCATCCCCACCCAACAACATCCACGCGTCCGAACCTGGTAGACGCACAGTAGTTGCTTGAATCGACATTACTTTATTGGGACTTGACCTTAACACATCTCTGGTTCATGCTTGTGATCCGACTATGCCGATTACGACAATCAAACCAGCCAATACCTGTTCAAAATTGACGTTGAGCCCAAAGCGTGGAAAATGGTAAGTCTGCAAACAATCCGCCCCCCCACACAATAACTCATTCCAAGTATGACAGGTTTGACCTTTATGAATCCAACTCCCAAACAACCTTCCGGTGATGACAACAATAACCATCTCATTCGCGGCCAGATACGTCACAATCAACTCAGCGCCCGCATACCTGAATCCGTCAGTCGTGGTGTCTTCTCCACCGGTGCGATTGTCCTGATGGGCAACACCGAATTTATCCTCGATTTTGTTTTGCGGATGCAGCGTCCACACCAGGTGGTTCAACGTGTGGTTCTGCCCCATGCCGTCCTGCCGCAAATGATCAGCACATTGGAAAAGAATCTGGATAAATACCAGGAACGCTTTGGCGTGCTCCCCGTGATGCCCAAGCCCATCGAAGCTTCACAAGATGATGCATCCGAAAAAACACCTACTTTGGACATGCCTCAAACCAAACCTTATCAATCCAAGTCAAAATTGGATGAACAGTTTGACGAATCCACCAACCCCCATGCCCAATCCGGTGAAGGCAGTGGATCATCACCCGGCCAAACCGCGATGCCTGATCAGGTCACGCCTGCTGGATCTTCAAACGATTCGCCACAAGAGCCTTTAGAAAATCAAGCTCCAAACCCTCAAAGCAATACCGATAACTTTGACGACGTAACTGTTCCAAGTCCTGCTGCCGCCCAACAACCGGTCAAACCCAAGATCGTCAATCACCCAAGCATTGAAGACATTTACGATGACCTCAAAACGCCTGAAGATGGCTTGATTGCTGCCTATGCCAATGCGGTAATGATCAGTCACTCTGCTGCGGAGTTTAATCTGGACTTTATCTGCAACTTCTTCCCGCGTTCAGTGGTGACTTCACGTGTATTCATCTCTGCCCCGCAGGTCGTTCGGATGCTCGAAGCAATCAAGAACACTTACGACGAATTCCAGAAGCGCATCATTGCCAACCGCAAGCAGCAAATCCAACAGCTCAACCAGCAACACGACATGCCGGATTACGATCCGAAGAATCCGTACTACAAACCCCCGCAGAACGATGACGATCAGAATGAGACGGACGAAGGCCAAGGCGATTGAGATCAACATGCTACTTACTTCCGGGCGTAAATAACCAAGGTATGATTCACGTGCCCGTTGTCTGCTGTAAATGCGGTCACACCTTGAAAAATCCACATTTTCTGGATCAATGTCTGCATTGCCGTCATCCCGTAAAAGAGTCTCTGTTTCGATCTATGCTTGAGATAGATACACAAGGCCATCTTTGCGAGGAAGTACTGTGCGTAAGGTGTGATTACAATCTCAAAAGTATTCTATATGATGGACTATGCCCAGAGTGCGGCCATGAGGTCGAGCCCTCGACTATCGGACACAAACTGCTTTGGCATGAACACAAGTGGCTTCAAACAATTCAGAATGGTTACAGTAATCTTACCTTTGCTCTGTACCTGTCTCTCATTAATTTAAATCCCTTGTTGCCCCAATCATGGGGTCTCCTGATTGTCTCTGGGTTGTACTGTCTGGGTATCTGGCGGCTAACGCGATCCAATGACGCTGTCGATTCTCATGCCAAACAACTTCGACACATGCGAATACTTCGTGGACTTGGATTGGGACTTGCCGCATTAAGCTTGGCAGTATTTCTAGCTGGCCAATTCACAGCCAATGCTGGATGGAACCCAACACTATGGATTTCGTTGATTCTGTTAAGCAGTATTCTGGTTTATCCGACACTCTTCTTGTTGCTGGCCAGGACACAATCTCTAATACTCATACTTAAGCCCGACCAGCCAACCGGTGTGTTCCTCCTGCTTAAATTGTTTCTGAGTTTTATTGTTTCATGTACTGTGATCGAATGTGTGTGCAGACTGGTTAATTTCAATTTGCCATCCAATCAACCGGTCCTGTTTTTCCTATTTATCATCATTTCGATACTGACCTACATTTTGCTGATTGTGATTGCCTTATTGGGGCAACACCACTTCTCCAAACGGATTAAACTCTGCCAATCCCTTGCCTGATTCCAATCTTGATTTACCACGATACATTGAACCAACGCGACAGAACCGCCGATAGAGGCTAAACTGCTGGTTTGGTTTTAGCCGCAGTTGGAGTCGCCAGATGACCGAGCCCATTCTCTATGAGCAACACATGCATACGCCCTTGTGCAAGCATGCCAAAGGTATGCCTACGGAGTATGCTGCGCGTGCTGAGGAAGTCGGGCTCAAGGGCATCATCGTCACCTGTCACAATCCGTTACCGGACGGACTTTCATCTGGTGTCCGCATGGCGGAAGATCAGTGGCAGGAATATCAAGACCTTGTCGCACAGACCCGTGAAGAATGGGCAGGCAAAGTTGATGTGCGTCTGGGCATCGAAGCAGACTGGCTGCCGGGCATTGAAAGCTATGTTGAAAAGCAACTGGCCTCGGCATCACTTCATCATGTGCTTGGCTCAGTCCATCCACAAATCCCTGAGTACC
Organism: Phycisphaerales bacterium UBA7800; assembly: GCA_002480565.1. GTDB lineage: Bacteria > Planctomycetota > Phycisphaerae > Phycisphaerales > Phycisphaeraceae > UBA7800. The sequence goes on from DLCK01000078.1 coordinate 33,856, forward strand.
GTGACATTTTCTGGAAAGATGATCCTGTGCAGTATCACAAGGATTACTTTTCCAATCTCGTCAAAGTCGCAGAAACGGGTCTGTATGACACGTTATCGCATCCTGACTTGGTGAAGAACTGTTATGCCAATCGCTGGGATCTTGATGCCATGATGGATCACATCTGTCATTGCCTCGATGACATCGCCAAGACAGGGATGGCTATGGAACTCAACACCTCAGGCATTCTCAAAATCATCGAAGAATTCAATCCGGCCCCCTCCATCCTCAAGCAAATGTGTATCCGACAGATACCGTGTGTTATCGGAGCCGATGCCCATATCGCCAGTCGTGTTGGTGATGGTTATATTGCCGCATTAGACCTGCTTGATGCTTGTGGATATGAAACTGTCAGCTTCTTTTTGGATCGCAAACGTCAGGATGTTCCTATCTCAGAGGCACGTCAAAGTCTCAATAACCTGACAACATCACCATAAAAACCAACCAAACTCCATCATTTTTAACTTCACATCTCCTGTTCAAGCCACGTTAAGTTAAGGCCCATCCACAGTTGGTCGATGTTGTGACAGTCTAACTGGCTATTAACACATTCGTTGGTCCGGTTGAACATTGGAGGTGCTTGTGTCCGAGCAAAAACAAACAATCAATGCATTGGTCGTAGACGATTCAGCATTTATGCGAAATGCGATTCGTTCAATGCTTGAAAGTGATTCAGGTATTCGCGTGATGGCAACGGGTCGAAATGGACTTGATGCCATCAAACTAGCCCAGCAATTCCAGCCTGATATTCTCACGCTGGATATTGAAATGCCAGAGATGGATGGGCTCACCGCCTGCCGTCAGATCAAACGGCTATGCCCACAGACACGCATCTTGATGGTGTCGAGTCTGACCACTGAAGGTTCGCATGTCACGTTGCAAGCACTACGCTACGGCGCGGATGACTTTATTGCCAAGGATCAATCCCAGGTTTCCCTTGACGTCAAACATATCCGTGAGGATCTGTTGGCCAAGGTTCATGCCCTGGTTGAATCTAAACGTAATCGTGAAGCCCCCAAGCCACATGTGACGCATGAAGATCACAGCACCAACATCACACAGATACTGGCTAAACATCCGCCAAGAGCAATCTTGATCGGTTCAAGTACAGGCGGACCTCCGGTACTTGAAAAACTCATTACCGCCCTTCCCGCTAATTTCCCATATCCCGTACTGATCTCTCAGCACATGCCCGCCACGTTCACCGCCAGCCTTGTCGAACGAATGGATGATATGGCCAATGTCCCTGTCATTCATGCAGACAAACACATGCCAATGGAAAACGGCAAAGTCTACCTTGCACAAGGTGGTAAACATCTGCGTGTCCGAAAAACCATTGGCAGCAGTGCCATTCAAATCGAAGTCGGCACTGAACCGGCAGACGCACTATACAAACCCAGTGTGGATGAGCTCTTTGCTTCAGGCGCAAAATGCTTTGGCTCGCACGTTCTATCAATCGTACTCACAGGCATGGGATGCGACGGCCTCGAAGGCGGACGCAAGCTCCACGAAGCAGGCGCTCCAATGATTGCACAAGACCATGACAGTTGTGTGGTCTATGGCATGCCAAAAGCTGTGACGCAAGCCGGACTGGCTTGTGCAAGTATGAATCCAGATCAAATTGCCCAGCTGCTTAGTAATATCCGCGTTCGGATGAGTGCAGCATAATCAAGAATTTTTGGAATATCTAGACAACGAATACACCTCGCCGTCAATCCAATTTGTTTGCGGATCGACTTGACACACCTCATGAAACCGTCAGGAGTCCACGCATGACCATCAAGACAAAATTAATCTCCGCCTTTATCCTTTGTGGCATTGTCCCTTTAATGATCGTTGGCTCTGTTATGTGGTATGCCACGGACAAAATGGGCTACGAAGTTGGTACCAATTATGAAAACATTGCCATCGAAACAATCGAAATGGTCGAACGTAATCTTGCTGAACGTTATGGCGATGTACAGGCATTTGCACTAAATGAAATCATTCATGACAAAAAATATTGGTATCAACAGGATGAAGATTCGAATCATATCGTCCTAGCCATGAACCGCTATACAAAGACCTATGGCATTTACAATTTGATGATTCTTGTGGACCTTGAGGGGAAAGTCATTGCAGTCAATGACAAGGATACCTCAGGGAAAGAAATCGACACACACTTTATCTACGATATGAACTTCGCCGATAGCCAATGGTTCAAAAAAGCAATCAAGGGTGACTTTCTTAAAAGCGATAAACTCACTGGTACTGTAGTCGAAGACGTACATATTGATCCACTGGTCAAAAAAGTCTTTGGCAGTGAAGGCTTGACACTCGGATATTCAACACCTGTCAAAGATTCACAAGATCAAATCGTTGGGGTTTGGAAAAACTACACCAACTGGTACGTCGTTGAAGAGATTATTGTCAATTCATATAAAAATCTGGCTGATCATGATATGCATTCGGCTGAACTGACTCTTCTTGATAAATCCGGTGTCATTCTCGTCGATTGTGATCCGTTGGGTAATGGCAAAGAAATTAATCACGACATGGAAAAGGTGATACTCAAGCTCAACCTTGCAGAAAAAGGAGTTCAAGCAGCTCAACTTGCTGTCAAGGGTGAAAATGGACACAACGAATCCGTCCATGCTCGTAAGCAGATTAACCAGGTCAGTGGCTATGCACATTCAAAAGGTGCAAAAGGTTATCCAGGACTTGGTTGGTCATTGCTGGTGCGTGTGGATGCACGTGAGGCATTGGCTCAGATTCATTCGATCCGATGGCTGCTCATTGGTGTCTTTGCAGGGACTATTTTGGCAGTGAGTATATTGGCCTTCTTTGTCACGATGAGTATTACCAGGCCAATCCATAAATTGACACTGCGTATGCAGGATATTGCTGAAGGTGAAGGCGATCTAACAGTCAAGGTTGATGAATCCGGAAAAGATGAATTATCAGCTCTAGGACACTGGTTTAATATCTTTATTGAAAAAATCCGAGACGTCGTCAACCAAGTCAATTCCGCCACTCAGGAAGTTGCTTCCGCGGCTGCTGAAATTGCATCATCAGCAGATGAAATGGCCAACGGTTTGAGTCAACAGACGCAACAGACCACCCAGGTCTCTGCAGCTATTGAAGAGATGAATGCCACGGTCTCAGAAGTCGCCTATAAGAGCAGTGATGCTGCCAAGACTTCACGTGAGTCTGGCGAAAATGCTGCCAACGGCGGTGAAATTGTTCAACGGACTGTCACGAGCATTCGTGAGATTGCCACGCTTGTCAATGAATCCGCCAGTGAAATCGATGAATTGGGTAAACGGTCTGAGCAGATTGGTCAGATTATTGATGTGATTAATGACATCGCCGACCAGACCAACCTGCTGGCACTCAACGCTGCCATTGAAGCCGCTCGTGCCGGTGAACATGGACGTGGTTTTGCAGTGGTTGCAGACGAGGTCCGAAAACTCGCCGAACGCACCACTCAGGCCACCAAGGAAGTCTCAGACTCGATTGTAGCCATCCAGTCACAGACCAATCAGGCGGTCCAACGCATGAATACAGGCACGCAGCGTGTCACTGAAGGCGTCTCCATGGCTGAACAAGCCGGTGACGCATTGAACCTGATTGTCAACGGAGCAGGCAAAGTTGTCACATTAATTGAATCAATTGCAGCTGCATCGACCGAACAATCTCAAGCGGCGGGTGATATTGCCCGAAATGTAGAAAGTATAAGTACAGTAACGCGTCAAACAAACGAAGGCGCAACACAGTCAGCTGCTGCAGCATCACAACTCAGCGGCAAAGCAGAAGAACTCCAGCGTCTTGTTAATCGTTTCAAGACGCAATGATAAGAGAACGTAATTCATAGTGCATAACTGATGTATGGCACCAATCAGAGGACACAATCATGACCGAGAACAACACCGAAACACAAAACGTCAAAACTTCCGATAAGATCAGCACCGACACTGACGATAGCCAACTTCAATTGGTGTCATTCGGCGTTGGAAGTGAAGAGTTTGCGGTTAACATTCTGCTTGTGCAGGAAATCAACCGTATGATGACCATCACCAAGGTTCCCGAAAGTCCGGACTGTGTCGAAGGTGTCATCAACTTACGTGGCCGCATCATTCCTGTCGTTGACTTGCGTAAACGCTTCGACATGGAACTGACCAAGCATGTCGAATCCAGCCGCATTATCGTGGTGGAAGTCGACAGCCGTGTTCTTGGCTTCATCGTTGACTGTGTTCACGAAGTCTTGCGTATTGATCGCAATATCGTCGAAGCCACTCCAGCAATCACATCCTCGTCAGTCGACAGCTCATACATCATGGGTATTGGCAAACTTGAAGACCGCCTGTTGATTCTCCTGGATCTCTCACGTCTGTTTAACCTTGAAGAATTGCGTGCCATTGACCTGTCAACCAAACATGCCGGTGGCAGCACACGCCAAGCAGCTTGAGATTGTCCCTGACTTGTTCTGTGTCTTATAACCAGCGAGCATATGTATGCCAATATCTACGCAAAAAATGTCTGACCAACAATATGCTTCACTGCGAAAGATCATTTACGATCGCAGTGGCATCTGGTTTGCCGACAGTAAAAAATACCTGCTGGAAAGCAGACTCGGCGAGCGACTCACAGAACTGGAAATTGATGACTACGATCAGTACGTCGTTTTCCTGACCATGGGACCTTATCGCGAAGATGAATTCCAGGTCATGTTCTCAAAGATCACGATCAACGAAACGAGCTTCTTCCGCAATCAACCTCAGTTGGATGTGTTCGAGAAGAACGTCCTGCCAGGACTCATTGAAGCAAGACGTGACCGCAAAACACTGCGGATATGGTCAGCGGCATGCAGTAGCGGACAGGAACCCTACTCACTGGCCATCATGGTCAGGCGAACCTTGGGCATTCGTGCGATGGATTGGGCTGTTGAAATTATTGGCACCGATATCTCCGACCGTGTTTTGAAAATTGCTAAATCCGCACGCTATCCAAAGTCCGCAATTGGCAACATGTCTTATGACATCCAATCAAGACACTTTGACCAGAAAGACGGCGAATTTGAAATTAAGCCCGATATTCGCAACATGGTCCACTTTGACAAAGTCAATCTCAAAGACCGACTGGCGACTGGGCGACATGGCAAATTTGATGTGATTTTCTGTCGAAATGTCATGATCTATTTTGACGATAATATGCGTAAGCAATGCCTCGAAACATTCAACAAGCAGCTTGCAGACGATGGCACCTTGTTTATTGGACATAGTGAAACCATCATCAATCGAGACCAGTTCACACCGCGTGCTGAACCACAGTCTTTTGCATATGTAAAAACCAAGAGGGAGTTTTGAAGTGTCGTTAGACCATATCAATGCTGAAATTCTGTTGGACTTCATCACTGAATCCGGAGAGTTGATTGATCAACTTGACCAGGACTTGGTGCAACTGGAATCCGAACCACAGAACCTTGACCTGCTTAACCAGATTTTTCGTGGTATTCATACCATCAAGGGATCTGCCTCATTCCTGAGTCTTGACAATCTTACGCATCTGGCTCACGGTGCTGAAGACGCTTTAAACCTTCTGCGCAAAGGGCAGATCACCGTCACCAGTCAGACCATGGATGCCCTGCTTGCTGCTGCCGATGTACTGCGTACACAAATTGACGAACTGCGTGATGGCACGATGTGTTCGCCTGCAGATGAAGCACTGATCAATCAGATTAAAAGTATCACCAGTCAAACAACTGGCGGTGAACAAGGCGAGTCGGAAGCTGCTACCGAGCAACAATCAGTCAACGATGGTGAAACAGTACTTGAATTCAGCGCTTCAAAACTTGATCTGCTTCCCTTTATGGTTGAAGATTTCAAGGAATCGCTTCAACAGATTCAAGAGCTCGTCCAACAGGCAGCTTCAACTGACAACACCGGCAATATTGCTTCACAGTTAGTTGATCTGACCGAAGGTCTCGTTCGATCCGTAGACTTCTACAACATTGATCAGATCACCGACGAAGTGCGCTGTCTGGAAACATTCTCGCATAAGCTCGCGGATTTGGAAGATCACTGCTTTAGCCAGGCTCAACCGCGTTGCATGGCACTGATTAGCCAACTCACCAAACGTGCCGAAGCTCTTGGTCGGGAAAGAATGCTTAGCATTCCAACACAGAATCTAACCGAACGTATGCTCCGTGCATGCAATGGCGAAGAATTACCAACTGAAATTTGCATCCCCACATCAGCGAACATCGAGCAAGTACTCTTCTTTGATGGTGTTGTCGACAAGTCAGCCAATGGCTCAAGCAGTGATGCAAATCAAAACCAGCAAGACCAATCCGCTAAAAGCGGTGCCAAATCCGAAAAAAGTACCAGTAGCAATGCAGTCGAACAGACCATTCGCGTGGATGTATCCCGCCTTGAGTCTCTGCTGAACCTCGTGGGTGAATTGGTCCTTCAAAAAAACCGTGTACACTCACTGACACGTCGGGTTAAAAACGAATTCAGTGACCAAGCCTTATGTGAAGAAGCAACTCAAATCGCATCAGACCTTGATCGCGTGACCACCGACTTGCAGATCAGCGTCATGAAAACACGCATGCAGTCGATGAGCAAACTCTTCTCACGTTACCCACGCGTGATTCGTGACCTGGCCAAATCCACAAGCAAATCCATCAAGCTCAACATTATCGGTGGCGACACTGAAGTGGATAAAACCGTGCTTGAAGGACTGGCTGACCCCTTGGTTCACATTCTTCGAAACAGTGCCGATCACGGTGTTGAAACACCCAAGGATCGCTTGGCCAAGGGCAAAGAAGCCGATGGCAACATCACCATCCGAGCTTGCCATGAAGGTGATCATGTTCTGATCGAAATCAAGGATGATGGTAAAGGTTTGGACGCATCGAAAATCGGGCCCAAGGCTTTGGAAAAAGGCATGGTCACCGAGGAAGAACTTGAAACCATGACCGAACAGGCGATTCAACGCCTTGTCTTCGCCCCCGGATTCTCGACCGCCGAACAGGTCTCAGACCTTTCCGGCCGCGGTGTGGGCATGGATGTGGTGAACTCAAACATCACCAAACTTGGCGGACATGTCGACGTCTTCTCGGAAGTTGATAAAGGTACCACGGTATCAATCAAGATTCCGCTTACGGTCGCTATCATGCATGCCATGATCGTAGGGATTGCAGATGAAACCTATGCGGTTCCTCTGCCGAACCTTCTTGAAATCGTGCGTCCTGATCCCAATGAGATCAGCACCATTCAGGGACAACCCGTCATGCGTCTGCGTGACCGTGTGATTCCCCTGGTGGACTTGAGCCGCCGATTTGGCAAGGACAACAACAGAAAACTCGCCCCCTTCGCACTTGTCGTAGGTATGGTAGATAACAGTGTCGGATTGCTGGTTAATGAACTCATTGGTCAGCAGGAAGTCGTCATCAAACCACTTGATGATCTCTTCGACAGTACCAATGCCGTCAGTGGTGCAACCGTACGTGAAGATGGTGGCGTGAGTTTGATTCTCGACGTAGCCGCCTTGGTTAAAAGTGTAGAAGTCAATAACAACGAAACGCGTAGAGCAGCCTAATATATTTTCCGGCAACAGCCTTGCAGGAGTGATAATCATGAAAGTCATGTTGGTCGACGATTCTAAAACAATGCGTAACATTCAGAAGCAGGTCTTAGCCCAGCTTCAGATCACCGATATCGTTGAAGCGGTTAATGGGCAGGACGCCTTAAGTCGCGTCGGCGCTGAAAACCCCGATCTGATTCTGCTGGACTGGAACATGCCAACCATGGACGGTATGACCTTTCTTAAGGCATTCCGCCAAAGTGATATGGCAACCCCTGTCATCATGGTCACCACAGAAGCCGAACGTCGTCGCGTCATCGAAGCGATCAAAGCGGGTGTCAACAACTATGTTGTCAAACCGTTCACGCCTGATGAACTCAAGACACGTATCGAAGAAACCATGAGCAAGGCTGCTTAACAAACATACGCTTATCCCATATAAGCAAATGATTATCTTGACCAACAGCGAACCTGTCATGTATATGGCAGGTTCGTTTTATTATTCAATTTTCCTGATGTATAAAGCTTGATCAAAGCAGTCGCACAGGCAGAAATTGACTGATCATTCCCCCATGATTCCTCCAGGTAAATGACTCGCGTTTGCAAATCAAACCTTTTTAAAGTCTGATCCAACAACCAACGACCACTGCCACTAATAATTAGCATCTCGACGCAAGTATACTCATCCAGTTTGCGTTTGATTGCTTGATGCAAACGTGAAGTCATACGAGTCAGAAACTGCCTGGCGATGTTCTGAATATCCTGTTCTGGCTGGCCTGATTGCCAATCACGCCCTACCATTCGCAACAATCTCCGCCCTGCGGCTTTCACTGTACGAGGTTGCCCATCAGGTGTACTTAGGACATCTGCTTGTGGTGAGATGTAATTTAAAACCAACCCCACATCATGCATGTTGGCAAACCATTCACTGCAAATCGCAAAACGTTCATCGGGATCCTGTAAAACCATCAACGGCGTGACCGATGCACCAAGGTAAATCAATTCACCATGTTCTAACCGCGAGGCATCCGTTGAACCATCAGCAGCAACTTGCCCTTGTAAAACGGGGATGATGTCCGTCGTTGTCGATCCCGTATCCAAGAGCAATGCATTTTGATCAGGATGCTGCATACCAACCCATGTTGCCAGCGCATGCCAATTCGCAGATGCAACTGACAAGGGGTGTCCCATTGCCTGTTGCCTGTCCACAAAACACCCATGTGTAGTCCAGATGTAAACCGGCCGATCACCAACAACTTTGTTCACTGCATCAAGAATCCGACGGACACCTTGTGAGCGATCTGCAAAGCAATCGCACAATTCTGCGGTCATCGTCAATAACAGTCGCTGTGGGATTTGGGGACATTGATTTAGCAGATGCTCCAACGCATCTACCAATACATGGACTTGCTGGCAGATTGTAAATGGCTCAGAAAATCCAAGACAACAACCCGCTTTATCAACAAAACAGGCTTTGAGATTTGCCCCACCAATGTCGATAGCCAAGGTATTGAAAACGTCTTTGGGCTGTGTCATACCATGATGATAGCATCAGCCAATGTAGATAAAAAAAAGACGACCCAGCTCCCTCCGCTGGATCGTCCTTGAATTCATCGTGACCTTAGGAGATCAGGTCACGCCGCCTCGTTTGTGGAATCCTCTTCATCGGATTGCTGCATTTGTTTTGAGAAGTCCTGCATGGCAGTGCGGAAAGTCGAATCGGATGCTTCATCGGCTGCGCCTGAGTAGTTCTCATCAATGGTCAATTCTGATTCATTGACTGCTTGAACAGACTTCTTAAACAGTTCGACAATTCGCTCACGCAAATCAGCAAGCACCTGCAAAGCCATCAGTTCACCGTCAGGACCGATGCGATCCACCCGACGATTCAATGATGCAAGAACTGGATCGATCTGGCTTGCAATCTGTTCGATCACGCCTGCGGACATCTGTTGACACTGAATGTTAAGTGATTCAATTGCTGCCTTGGATTGGTTCTGAATCATTTCCTGATAGCGTTCATTGGCTGGTTGCATATCTTCTTGAATGGTTTCCAAGACCTGTTGTTTGCGGCGTTGGGCCAACTCGGTGATGGTATCTGCAAAGGATTGAATATCAGCCTTGAGTTCTTCAAGCTTTTGCTTGCCTGCGGAGACTGCCGGCTCAACACGTTCTTCCAGGTCTGCTTCAAAACAGGCAGCTCGTGCATTGAGTTCCTTCTCTGTCATTTCAACCAAGCGTGATGCCTGTTCACGTAGCCGATGCAATTGCTGCTCTGTTGGCGTGACTAATGTGCGACACTGTTCAACCATTTCGTCCTGAATCGTCTGAGCGATATCGCGGAGCCCTTCTTCGAAGTTTTCAATCTGTTTGGTCGCAGGCTCACGGATTTCATCCACCTGTTCCTGGAATTTGTTGAGTTGTACCTTTAAGGCATCGCCTGCATCCTCGACTGCTTCGAGTAGTTGATGCTGTAAATCGCAGACCTGTTCATGTGCCGGCTGCAAGGAATGGGAAGCCAACTGCGTGAATTCATCAAGCTGCTTTTGTAAAGCTTCAGCAGCACTTTGTGTCATTGCCGCGATCTTGCCATCAACATCTTTAATTTGCACATTGAGTTGACTCATTCGCTGCTGAGTCATTTGTTCCACCTGGCTGACCCAGGCATTGAGCATGGCATTGCCACGACTGGATGTTTCACTGAGCTTGGTAGCAAAGTGATCGATCTTATCCTGTGCAGGATCGAGAATGGCCTGCGTCTTTTCATTGATCTGGCTAATGTGTTGTTCAATATCCTGGGCGGCTTGTTCGGCGGTTTGCTGAAGCTGTTCGCGGAGTTGGGTAATCTGCTCACGAGCCGGACCAAGAATGCTGGAAGCTTGTTCGCGTGTCTTGTCCACACGTTGATCCAACTGACTGGTCAACTCATCAAGCTGCTTGAGTTGAGATTGCATGGTGTCGATGCGTTCAGATGTCGGAGCAAGCAGACGTTGAGCCTGTTCACGTAATTGAGCAGCCTGAACATTGACAATATCCTTGGTTTCTTCACGTGCATTAATGATTGTCTCCTGGAAACCAGCCATTAACTTCTGACTGGTAGTTGCACGTTCATTGAGCTGTTCGATGGAGTCCTTGAGCTGATCTTCGATTTTCAGACTTGCAGCTTTACTGGCATGATTGATGCGATCTTCCATTGCCTTGGCCTGATTCTTACCATTGGCAAGTGCAGAATCCAACTGCTCGTTGAAAGTATCCACGTGTTCATCAAGTCGCTGACGTGCGGCGGCGGTACGATCATCAAAGACCTGACTTGAGCTATGGGCTTTGTCGAAAAGTGACTGTGCAAGCTGCTGAGCTTTAGCACGAGCCGGTTCCATGACGGAGGCAATCTCAACTTGAAGCTCGCTGATGGTTTGATCCCGCTGTTGTTGGATTTGCGAAACGGCGTCCTGGAGATTATCAGCCAAAGCACGTACATGCTCAGCAGCCGGCTGGACAAATTCGTCTAATTTCGCCTTGAATTCCAGTGCTTTTTGATCCATATGCTGATCAGACGCATCAATCTGTTCGTTAAAGTGAGCGAGTTTATCCTGAACCTGTTGATCCATTTGATCCGATGCTGCTTGTACGTCTTCAGTTAAAGTCTGCACATGCTCAACGGCCGGATCAATGATTTGCTGCATGGTCTGCTGGACTTCTTCGGCCTGCTGAGCCATGCGTTGTTCGGAATCAGAAATGGTCTGATTAATACTGTCTGCTGCCTGTGAAATACGTTGCTCAGCAGGTTCGACTAATTGGGCAATGGCGTCCTGAATCGCTTCCACTCGCAGTTGGAGTTGTGATTCGGTCTGCTCAACGGCCTTGCGAAGATTCTCGGCAGACTCTTCGACACGTTGTTCGACCGGTTCGACAATACGCAGGATGCGTTGTTGGAATCCAGCAGCACGATCACGTAATGATTGCAGCAGGTCTTCGCCATCCTGTTTGAATTGCGTCTGCTGGATTTTAAGTTCATCAAAGGATGACTCGACAAGATGCCGGGTGTCATCGCGCATTTCCTGAGCACGTTGCTGCATCTGCTCCACAGTCAAATCTGCGGATTGACGAATTCGCAACCAAGTTTCTTCAAGGTTGGACCGACTGTCTTCGAGCACCATGCCAATTTGCTGAGTGGATTGACTGGTCTGGTCTGCGATCACCTGTCGGGATGCCTGTGCATCTTCACTGATCTGCTTAGCCTTAATATCCAGCTGTTTACTGGTTTGTTCGAACTGCAACTGCATGGATTGACTGACTTGTGATACCGACTGCTTGATGAGACTGTCGGCCTTGTCGAGTTTCTCAGCAAGTTCGTCGAACTTATTAACCATGGTCTCACCGGCAAGATGGGCCTGTTTCTGGATGGCTAACTTGGAGTGTTCCAGATTTTGCTCGATGGCTTTGCGGGACGTTTCCAATTGCTTATCAAGTTCCTCAGACTGCTCTGTAATCTGCTTCTTGATTTGCTGGGCTTTGTCTTTAAGTCTCTGCTCAACAGGTTCCAATCCCTTGGCAGCATCAGTGGTGAGTTGGCGAGTGTGCTGATTGATCTTTTGCTGAGCAGTGTAGACAGAATTTTCAACACGTTTTTCCATGGATCGGACCGCATGATCAACCACTTCCTGCATCGGCTTGGCAGCGGTGTTAATCAATTCACGGGATTGATCGACAGACTCTTGAACTGACTTCTGAACATGCTTGCGAATGAGTTCAGGAAATCGGTCAAGATGTGACTGGATATCCTGCTTGCGATCCTTAAATGCCTGTTCGATAGTCAGCTGGACCTGTGACGCCTGTTGATGCAGGTTGTCGATTTGCTGAACCATGCCCTTTTCAATGGGACCAACAGCTGTGGTGATCTGCTTAAGCAATGAACTGATACTGTGGGTGATGGTCTGCTGCTGTGTGGCCAATTCACTTGCAAGTTGCTGGAAGTTGGATTCGATCTGCGCCAAATCGGCATTGGCCTGGGTTGCTGCAGCTTTGCAATGTTCGTCGAAGCTGGCGGTGACTTCTTCAAGTGACTGTTTGTTGGATTGAGCCTGTTGAATTTTTTCAGTCAACGTCTGCACCACATCTTTAAGACGCCCTTCAAGCGTGGCCAGTCGTTGTTCACGACGGCTTAGCGAGGTGTCGAGTGTCTGCAGTCGGGTAACCGAACCCTTAAGCCAGTTTTCCACCTGCGGGGTCTGAATGTTCACCGGCGAGAGTTCCGCTTCGACTTGCCGTTGAGTTGGTGTCGGTAGAGGTGTTGGCGTTTCGACTTGAGTGTCCTCGTGCTTTTGTTTGTTATCGGACACGGGTATCTCCCCTGCAATAATTTGAGTACTTGATTCAGTAGCTAATTGAGTTGGTACGGACTGACCTATGATCGTTTTGCCAGCCACCTTCTTTTCAAAACCGGCCAGGAAAGCATCCAGCTGACTACGCTGGGTCTCACACTGATCCAAGAGCTTATTAAGAGACTGTGCAGCCTGCTCTGATCGACCAGTGGAAGCCTTTGATGACGATTGTGTGGGATCTTCTGTAGACATGGATTGATCCTGATTCGATGTGGACATGATAAGACACCTGCCTGTAACCAAGCGGACCCATCAACATCATCGGCCATCGAATTGAACTATGGCCAAGTAATATCGGGCTTGCTTGTGTTGTGTTGTTATCGGTCCCTGAAATGCTTTAAAGACATTTACCCGACATTGGGAATCATTATCGGGCCATTGCCAAACCTGTGGCATTGGATTTGGTTACCATATGAGCAGATAACATTTTGAGTTTAAACAAGGGTCCAGGCGCATGGGTTTATTCGACATCATTGCGATTCTCATCACACTCGCTGCTGTGTTCAGTTACCTGAATCACAAGCTCTTTCGATTGCCTCCGACGATCGGCCTGATGGTTCTGTCATTGGTTCTATCGCTGTCTCTTGTACTCATTGGCCAGGTCCATTCGGATGTGGACCGCATGGCCCATGAGTTGATCAACAGTATTGACTTTAACCAAACCTTGATGCAGGGCATGCTTGGCTTTCTGCTTTTTGCCGGTGCACTGCATGTAAATATCAATGATCTGAGTAAACAAAAATTTGTCATAGGTTTTCTGGCCACCGTCGGTGTAGTATCCAGCACTTTCATCACAGGTACATTGACGTACTACATGCTGGATGCCATCGACCTGGCAGTCAGTTACAAGTACTGCCTGATCTTTGGCGCGTTGATCTCCCCTACCGATCCCATCGCTGTATTGGGCATTCTCAAATCGCTAGGTGCTCCCAAGACTCTGGAGACCAAGATCACCGGCGAGTCGTTGTTTAATGACGGTGTTGGCGTGGTGGTGTTCCTGGCATTACTGGGTATAGCTGGTCTTTCAGGAGCCGGCCATGGTGGTGATGGCGATCCTGCATCATTTGGGCATATTGCCACGCTCTTTGCTCAAGAAGCACTGGGCGGTGCGATATGGGGATTCGCCCTTGGTATTGTGTGCTACATCCTGTTGCGAAGCGTAGACAACTATCAGGTTGAGATTTTGCTGTCTCTTGCACTGGTGACAGGTGGTTATGCCGCTGCAACTCAAATGCATGTATCCGGTCCTATCGCAATGGTCGTTGCAGGTCTGTGTATTGGCAACCACGGGCGCCGGTTTGCGATGAGTGACGAGACGCGACATCACCTGGATATGTTCTGGGAGTTGGTGGACGAAATCCTAAACGCCGTACTCTTTGTACTCATCGGGCTTGAGGTCTTGGTTCTGACACTTGATGCCAAGTATATTCTTGCAGGGTTGATTGCCATTGTGATTACGCTGTTGTCACGGTTTATCGCTGTGGGCTTACCCATTATGGGCATGAGACGCGTTCGGGCATTCACACCGCATGCCATCAAGGTGATGACCTGGAGTGGTCTGCGAGGCGGCATCTCGGTCGCTTTGGCATTAAGTCTTCGTAACTCCATGGGGCAAACTTCGCCACAAAGTTACCAAGCGATTCTGATGATGACGTACATCGTGGTGATATTCTCAATCATCGGGCAAGGACTGACCATCGGCCCCTTCCTTCGAAAACTTGGCTTGAGTACAAAATGAACTTGTTTCACGACAAATTTGTCGAAAATTCATAATTTTGCCCTTGTGGTTTAACAGTCTTTAGCGAGAATAAACAACAGGGGTTTTCAATGGGTCAGGGCATGTCTGGTATTTCTTCAGAAGTTGAACCACGGAAGGAACAACGCATGTCGACCAGTGTTTGTCTGTACTTTCAAATGCATCAACCGATGCGACTTCGGCCTCAAAGTGTTTTTGATCATCAGGATGATTACATCGACCATGCGTTGAATCGTAATATTCTTTTGCGGATTGCTCGCAACTGTTATGTCCCGGCATTACACACGTTGTTGCGTTATGCACGGTTCAAACGAAAGCCGTTTAAATTCGCCTTATCTGTCACGGGGTGTTTGCTTGATCAACTCGAACGCCACTGCCCTGAAGTGATTATCCAACTCCGTGAGCTTGCGCATACGGGTTGCGTTGAATTCCTCGGCGAGACGTACTATCACTCACTGGCATGTCTGACCAGTGATGCTGAATTCAAAGCACAGGTCGATTTACATACTCAGCGAATTGAATCGCTCTTTGATTGCACGCCACGTTTTTTTCGTAACACGGAACTAGTCTATTGCGACAGCATCGCTAAAACCGTCGCTTCATGGGGACGCTTTGACGGCATGCTCCTTGAAGGATTTGAACAGGTGTTGGGCAACCGCCCTGCGACGCAGGTGTTTGACTCAACAGCAGGATCAGACTTTAAACTGCTGACGCGTCATTACCATCTAAGTGACGACATTGCCTTTCGATACTCCAATGAACAATGGGTCAGTTGGCCGTTGACAGCTCAGAAATTTGTGGATCGTTTACAGGAACAAGCCAATGGCTCGGATGTGGTTCTGTTGGGGATGGACTTTGAAACCTTCGGAGAGCATCACAAATACACCACCAATATTCACGGCTTTCTGCGGAGCCTTCCCATTGAGTTGATGGAACAGAGCAATCTGCGTTGCCATACCCCCAGTCAAGCCATCGCCAAGCATCCAGCAAGGTCGACACTCAGCGTACCGGACATGATTTCATGGGCAGACACTCAGCGTGACCTCACTGCATGGGCAGGCAACCGCATGCAAGCCGAAGCTCTTGGCCGACTCTATGGGATGTACCCGCATGTATTGGCCAGCGGAGACGAGAACCTGCTTCAAACATGGCGTCAACTGACCATCAGTGACCATCTGTATTACATGTGTACCAAACACATGAACGACGGGCAGGTTCACGCTTACTTCTCACCATTCGATTCACCGTACGATGCCTATATCAATTTCATGAACGTGCTCGAAGATTTAGCCAGCCGGAGACTGGGGATTGAGACGACAGAAATTCAACCGACACAGGTGGAAGTTACAACAAACAAGCCCACAGCAGAAGTAGCCAGTGACGCTGGACTGTAATACGTTTTTCAACATTCAATCAACAATGCTTCAAAACGGCATCGGTGACCTGCTGTAAATCCATGTCGTTGATATCCAATACCACATCAGCCACCGCCTGATAAGTCGGTTCACGTTGTGCAAGCATGTGTTGCACTTCATCAAGTCCGCCACCGAGTGCAGTTAAACTTGGGCGAGTCTGGCTGGATCGCACATCGCCTGTGATGCGTTGGTAGAGCACTTGGGGACTGGCTTTGAGATAGATGCGGATCGTTTCTTTCGCTTGTTCGACGGCTTGACGGGCGCCGCTTTGCATGAGTGTGCCTCCACCTAGGCCGATGACCAGGTTTTCCTGTTTACAAAGTTCACACGTTGCTGCGACTTCGTTTTCGCGCCAGTAGGGTTCGCCGTGCTCCTGCCATATCTTGGCAATCGAGTCACAACCAATCCGTTCACAGGTCACATCATCAACATCCAGATACTGCATGCCACGCGTCTGGGCGACACGTTTTCCTACGGATGTTTTGCCACATCCCCGATAACCGATCAGAATTAATTTCATGCGTGGTATGATAATGGAAGAATAGATCAGGGACTAGGGACTAGGGACTAGGGACTAGGGACTAGGGACTAGGGACTAGGGACTAGATCAATAGTATTCAAACCGCTTGCGGTTTAGCGTCACCAGTGAGACTCGAATATCTTTGGGTGTTCAACAGCTTCTTAGAGCGCTAAACCGCAAACGGTTAGAATTCCTATTCCACAGTGAACAAAGCGAACGCATATGACTGATGATCCACAACAAAAACATCTGGACAACCTGCGTCAATGGCGGAACTTCAAAGCCAAAGATGTGAGTATGGATTTTCTCAATCCGTGGTTCAAGAATCAGGTCACCAAGCCGTTTAAACAGCTCAAGGGAATCGGCGAAGTCTGGGCCAATGGCGTCCCGCCTGAGATTCTCGCCAAGTCTCGTCTGGAACGTTACAGCCGAGGAACATTGACCGTAACAGTTGACAGTAGTGCCACGTTGTACGAGTTGGATAGACTGCTGCGAAGCGGCTTGCAACAGGAACTCACGCAGGCATCACGCCCTGCTTCGCTTAATCGCATCAAACTTGTGGTCGGCCAAATCAAATAAACCCATTGGTGATAATTTCATCCATCAAAAAAACAGGAGACCAAGTATGACTTGATCTCCTGTCGTTGTATTCAAATTATTCAAGGCTCATCGTCACCTTGCATCAAACAATGCGACGGCAATTGATCTCAACTTACCCGCCCTTGAGGTTTCGGCGTAGTTCTTCACGTTTTGTATTATCCTGATCCTCTTCGAGGGTGCGGGTTTGAAGTGTATTGGTCTTGCCATCATAGTAAATCAAACGAGTGGTCTTCTTATTGGGCGACTCCGCTGAGGGTGCGTCGTAATCGATATCCACCACGACACCGCCAACGTTCATGTTGACGTTCTTGGTTTCACCATCAAGTTGGAACTGAACCATTTGGCCGATGGGGTCACCGGGTTTGACATCAAACTCACGGCGTTGCCACTGGCCATTGAAGATGCAATACACTTCGATGGTGGTGGTCTGCGTGGCCTTGGAGGCACCGGAAAGGAAGAAGTGATGCTCGCTTAGCACCTGCACCGGTTCGGTCCAAGGGGTTTGCAACTCATAATTGAGCTGTCTGACGGGCGTCCCCTTTTCGTTGGATGCGAGGGTGAACTTTTCAAAGTATTCTTCGTGCTGGGTCTTGGGGACCTGTGGCTGGAAGAACAGTGGGTTAAGCACTTTTACGATGATGCGATAACGGAGGCTTTGTCCATCCTGGACAGAAATATCGTGCTGCCAGACACGGATGGTGTCGGGGGTTGCATTTTCTTCCTCTTCACGCGTATCGGCAATGGTGCGTGGATTACGTCTAAGAGCGCCAACCCTTGTGTTTCGATCCATGACATCAGTTTGTATTTCAACCGGTTCAATGATGCCAAGCAGAATGTAGAGCGCTTCACGTTTGGTGGTCATACGCGCTTCAAGAGCTGGGAGATCCATCGCCACAGTAGCCGTATTCGGATCAGCTGGATCGCTTGGGGTCGCAGGTGCAGCAATCGGGCCTGTTCCGTCAGCGATCCGCTGTTTGAGGTCCTTGATCTGTTTCTGAATCAGTTGAATTTCAGAGACCAGTCCACGAACCTGTTCAGCCATTGCCGGTGTCATCGTCTGACTGTTGGCATCCGGGGGTAGCCAGAGTCCTTCGGTTAACTCTGGGAACAGTGGACGTGGCAGGCGCTTTTGCTCAATACTCGCCAAAGCCAAAGCAGCGTCTTTTTCAGCAGGCGCCCAGCTTGCTTGTTCCTTGCGGAATTCAAAAATGGTATTGTTGAGGAACTTGTGCGAGTCCGTGCCGGGAACTGTGGGGAGTGTTTCGATCTCGCCCCAGGCGCCCGTTTGAGGATTCTGCAATTGGCGTTGAAGAATCACATCAGTGACAATCAGGCGGTCACGCCAGAGATTCTTGGGAATCTTAATGTACACGTAATTTTCGGATTCTCTAGGATGCGGTGGTGCCTTGGCTTCAAGGCGTGCTCGCCATTCTTTCATGTTGAATTGCGCACTGACACTCACCCAACGGAAGTCGCGTGGTTTTTGATTACCGATAAGTTTTTCAAACGCCTGTGCCATTGCTGGATCACCGGGCTCATCAAGCACACCAAAGCCTGTATCCCAGATCATGTTGGAAACGACCGGAACGGGTGGCAAATAGTATTCCTGGATCGGGGGATCCCCGTCTATACCCTTATCTTCTAAACCAGGAAGTCCAAAGTAAGTGGAAAATCTTTCCACTGGGATCAATGGCCGTGTCAGACGACCACGAAATTCATTGGTATACGGCGGAACTTCGAGTAGTTTAAATGGACTTTCTGTCGTGGAGATCCGGCGATCCAGATCTTTGACTTCCTCGAGAATCGCTTCTTCAATTTCACCTGGCTTTAGTGTCGCGTGCAAACCACTGAGTTCCACAGCATGCGGCGAACCAATCACAAAAAACCAAAGAACAAACAGCGCGTAAAACCCGCCCATTACCAGAACGGATTTCTCAATGTATTTCTCAAACAAGTTGAGGTTTTTGAGCCTCATGCGTTACTGCCTCGCAAAGGGGTTCTTACACGTCTTGTCATCAACAGGTCCAAACCTGTTCCAATTACCAACTACTGATTTTCCTGTGGCGCGTCGATGGAGAGTCTGGTCTTGATGCGTTTTGGCATCAGTCGCAAGGTCCAATCGCGTAGCCACAATGTTTCAACCACCATGTCGATCTGCACACAATCACCGGCCCCATAATAAAATCCGGCCTGCATCGCTTCGTATTCATCCACGTCTGTGAGATTGGTTTTGAGGATCGTCATGAAGTTGGTCTTACCAAACGCTTCAAAGACGCGGGTGAGTTGCTGATAGTCCACAATAAAGGAGACTTCTGCATGCATTACATCGTAAATGCTGTTACTGCGTCGCCCGGTGGGTGTCATCAGAAAGCCGTTGGGCAGACGAGTTTGACCACTGGGCGGCGCACCGGGAGTGAGTCGGCCTCTTGTCGTCAGTACGCCTGTGGTGTCAATTCCGACATAGCCGGGCTTAACGGACATACTGATCAATTTCTTGACCGGGTTTTTCATGATATTGTAATTGGCATCCCAGACGTTGTTGGCTTTACCGATGGCTTCGACAATATCCTGCTGAATCCACAACTCCATCTGCCCTTGCCAAATTTGCGAGATTTCCGGCTGGAAACCGGGGTTGCTCCATGCCCCAATTTGGAAGATCGAAGCTGGCAAAGCAGGTGTATCAACATAAATGTGATACTTGGATGCATGCTGATTCAAGGCTTGTAAAGCTGCTCCGCGTTGAGCATCTTTAAACTGCTTTTGCTGTTCAACCGTCAATTGGTCAATCGAAGCGTTATCCAGTCCTATGCGTGAGAGAAAGTTAATCTGTTCGCGTACAACTTCCCGGGAGACTTGCTGTAAATCGGCTGGACCGCCAGCATTGAGTCGGGGATAGATATCCGTAGCAGAGTAATGCAGCAGCATGGATTCAAACGCATTGAGATACTGCACACGCGCGTCGTAAAGTTTATCGACACGTTGTGCCGGATCAGGAAACAAACCATCAAGAAGCGGATCATGTCCTTTGCGGTTTTGCCCCACAGCCAGAGCATAAATATTTTTATACTCAATGCCCATTTTGTGATACACCTCATTGAGCGCAACGATGGCTGCAGGATTGATGGTGATATCACGTTCTTCAACGGGGTTATCCAAGTCAGGTGAGGGGATACGCACACGTGTGGTTTTGAGTGTCTTGATCTGCTGCACCACAGAGTTGCGTGCTTTCATCTCCTTGATGAAACCCGAAGCCTGAATACGGACAACAAGAAGTCCCACCAGTGAGCAGACGCTCAGTAGTGCTGCCACCACGGCAATGGGATTATTCTTCATCCAGACGAATACGGCTTTCATTGATTACCTCCGGTTGGATTGGCAGCCGGATTTTCGGCAGGTGCATCAGCAGGCGCACCTTCGGCAGGTGTATCTGTCGCTTCTGTGTTGAGTTGTTGCTCAGCCGCCTTTTTGGCTTCAGCTTCCAGGCGTGCCTTTTCAATGGCTTCAAGTCGAGCTCGCTCAGCAGCACGCTCGCGACGAATCTTGTCTTCACTTCGACGTGCATCATCAGGACGGGTCAATTCGATCGTCCAGATCACTGTGAAACGATAATCATCATCCTTGCTTTCATCCGCAAGCGGACGCTGGGGGAGAATCTTGGCCAGATCCACCTTTTGATCCAATTGATTCGTGGTATCGCGAGAACCACCAAAGGGGCTTGGGGCTGCCGTATCACGACGCCGCAAAGGACGCAAAGGACGTGTTGGCATGGCCTCCATTCCCTCCCTTGCTCCCGGGGTGTTGCGATTGTCAACCGCGCCACCGGTGCTTCGGATGGACTTGAGTTGAACCAGATCCGGTGATTCTTTGATGATGCGATACGGTCGGTCAGAACGATCGGCATGAGCACGCAGCCAATCCATAAAATTCCGATTGATAAACCCTGCCGCACCACGGTATGAAGTCGTCCCCGAAACCGTAATACGGAATCGTGGCGGGGAGATCGCAGCAGTATTACTACTGGAGGCAAATCCACCACCAGTTGGAGACGACCAACCGCCACCAGTGGGTGAATCAAAACCACCGCCCATTGGCGAATCAAATCCACCGCCGTTCATCATGCCCGGATCACCCATCATGCCATCTGGCCGGGGTTGTTCTTGAACAGGTGGTGGTGGCTGACCGTCAGCGCCGAGCTTCCAGATTTCCTCGGTGGACATGTTGGCCACAACCACATTTGCACCTGGATTAAACACATACTCGGCATTGAGCGTGTCAAAGACAAGACGCCGACGTTCCTGTCGGGGAATCTTGGCAATGTCGTCGTAATTATTGGTCCATAATGCCGGCTGAGATGCCATGTCTTTGGCAACCAGATCCAAGTCCCACATAAGCTTGGGCCAAATGTCACGATAGTCCAAAACGCGACGAAGGTTTTCAATCTTCTGACGCGGGTCGCTGGACTTTTCAATTTTGTCCCATTCGTTCTTCAAGCCTTTGGCACGCTTGACGATGGACTTGATTTGCGGGTCACTTTCCTTGAGTGCACCATGGAAACTGGCCTTATCCGTTACCAACTTACCGACTGCACCCAATGATGCTGCGACCATCAGCAAAGCCGCAGCACCCATCATCGGTTGCTTGGCTCGCCAGAATCGCGTCTTCTGAATTTCCCGTGTCAGTACATTGGCACTGACGCGTTCGAGTTCCAGACCTTGTAACGCCAAGCCATAAGCGGTTGCCATGTTCATGGTGTGCTCAGCGAAGTCGGTCTCAAGCCGCCCTTCCATGTGCACATTCTGCAAGCTGTCTAACCGCACCACGTCCATCTGCAACTGCTGCTTGAGGAACTTACTCATGCCCGGCAGACGGAATGTCGAACCCACACCAATGAGCTTGGTGAGTTTGGCATCACGATTTAAGGATTGGTAAAAGCCAAGGGACCGTTGCATCTCCTGCACAAGGTCGGCAAAGACCGGCCGCATCGCCTGGAAAATCTGACGGGCGTACTTGCTGGTACTGGCTTCCTTCTTGAGCTTCTCGGCTTTAGGAACACTGAGTTTAAATGCACGTACCAAAGCATCGGTAAAGTTGTTGCCACCCACCGGCAAAGTCCGCAGCCAGAGGTGACCTTCTTCGACAATGATCACGTCCGTACTGGTCGTGCCAATATCCATGAACACCACGCCCGGCGACTCTTCGTCGAGCTGCATGTCGTAGGCAAGCGCGTTGTAGACCGCCAAGGGTGAAAGCGTGATGCCATCGACCCGGCAACCCACCGCATTGTAGTTTTCCAAGAAGTCGGTCACGCGGTCCTTGGTAATCGCAAAGATACCCACTTCCACATCCGGCGAGTCAGGCTCCTGAAAGACCTGATAATCCCATTCAACCTGTTCAATTGGGAAGGGAATCTGCTGCACCGCTTCAAAACGAACGATGTCGGGAATTCGTTTGGGATCCACTGGCGGAAGCTTGGCGAATCGCGCAAAGGCCATATGACCCGGTACGGATGTCATCACCGTACTGCGATTGACCGAATGCTTGGATAAGAACTGATCAAGATTGACCTGAATGGCTTCATTGACATTCAAATCAGGGGTTGTCAGCGGTTTCTTGAAGGGCAGAACCTCGAAATCCGCAAGGACCACTTGATCCTTCTGACGTTGAAGCCGGATCGCCTTGATGGCATTGGCTCCGACTTCGATACCCCAGCAATCATTGCGTTTGCCCATCGGCTGCTCCTTGGCTTGTCGGCATCCGAGCCTACAAGTCTCTTCCTGTCTCACACACTACCAGCTTGCATAACGCTGCGGCAAAGTCGTCTGCGGCTACACCTGTTTTGCTATAACAGTACGAATCCCGTGACATAATTTAGTTGGATGACTACAGCCTTGCGTCATGTCAGCAGTTACCCGTTGCAGGCTGTTTTGGGCAGGTCCAAACCTCTCTGCAAAGCTGCTTCTGAACATTCTGGTACAAGCATTAAACACCGGTATGTCCACTAGGTCAAGCCGCCTTCTTGCAACCGCTTTTGATTTGTGAATTTAAGCCTGTGTTTCAACCCGGTTTTCGTCACTTAAACCTACCCACAGTTGCCTTAAAAGATGCAATCGGATACATTATTCGACTTGCTACGGGGCTGTAGCTCAATTGGGAGAGTGCTGCGTTCGCAATGCAGAGGTTGAGGGTTCGATCCCCTTCAGCTCCATTTTTCAAACAATACAACTCGTCTTTCAAGCCAACCTTACCGCTGTCCAACACACAGCGGTTTTATTTTATGGCTTATCATCGGATATTGTGCCAGCGTCATGCTCAGTGTGCAGGTGGTTCAACAACCCTATGACGCTACCGTAAGACAAACATAACGACAGTACAACATCCGGGGTCAGATCATCTTACTTTGCAGTTGATGTGTCACGACAGGAGTAAGAGCCTTGAGCAACGCACTTGCGATGTCCAAGGTGATGCCGCAAGCAGATAGCAAGACATCAACCACGAGCCTTGACGTTGGCTTCACTCATTGCCTTGCTTCTTTAACACCAGCAGAAAATTGATCTGCGTAAATCTTGGCAACATTGCAGATATTCATAAATCAACATTGCCTTGAATGATGGCTGTCCCATGCGGGAGTGAGTGTGACTTTAACGCCAGTAATGATCGTGTCCATGGGTGACATTCACATGACATTGCCGCCTGCCGGATCAAACACCAGCAGAGTACCTGCACCTTCCCATGGCATGTGGCACCCAATGCCATTGACATCCATCATGTCTTGTGCCGGCGCAACACCGTTAAACGCAGCAGTGATGTTGCCCTGATTATCCGCCTGTAAACGCATCCATCTGGTTGTCATTACTGATCCCCAGGATGTTAAGCGTGCTACAGCTGCAAAAATGCCCAGCAAAAATCAAGGTGACTGGAAAGTACTTGCGCAAAATAAAAGCACCTAAGGTGTCAGATGCAGAAGCCTCATATCAAGTGTTAGACACCATGAGTAAATATTCATACAAGACCAATTTAACGCTACTGTATTAGAGCCGTTCAAAGGATAATGCCTGTAAAATTTATTGACCAATGACCGCTAATTTGGGAAGTCGCGATGTACCTCACATTCCAAATGGCGCAAAACGTGGCGCAAAAAAATTTTTGACCGTTTTTGATTGGTTTAAGTTGGCACATAAAAAAGCCGCAAACCTTTAAGAATGCGGCCTTTACGTAAATGGGCGATGAGGGACTCGAAACACCCTCAAAAAACACGGAAAAAACCAGCATTTCAGACATGGGCGGTGCAGAATCCGGTGCATCCTCTGATTTAAACCTTCAACAAGTCATTCAAGCATGGCCAGACCTCACACCGTCACAGCGTGTCGAGGTCTTGGCTGTCGTACGTCCGGTCTTAAACCAACTCCATCAGAATCGAGGTTGTGATGAGTGAAGCAGAACGTATTGATGCAATTCTCAACAAAGTCATACAAGGCATTGCAAG
>DLCK01000070.1 GCA_002480565.1 Phycisphaerales bacterium UBA7800
TTCAGCCGGTAGTGGTTCAGTTGACTTCAAAAGCAAATACCTTGACCTGTTCATTGCCCCATGTTTCATCAATCACCAGACGCACCGCAGTGGTCTTGGTATCCAGTGGCAAGCGAACGAGTCGCTGGTAGTTGTCATCAACCTGTGAGATGGTCTTCCATTTCCCCGCACCATCTTGCGACTGAATTGAAAACGCTTTGACCAAGGTGGCAGGGGTGTAATCCCAATTGCCTTTCTTGGAGTATCGCGCGGGCATTTTCTTGGGACGCGACAAGTCACTATCAAAGGTGATACGCGCTTCGGTGAGTTGGGTCACACTGTCAAAGTTGTATGTGGCAGAGTCACCAACACCGCAGAGCCATGCGTTGTCTTCTTTGCCAAGGCTTCGGTCGACACCACTGCGGAGTTCTTGGGCATTGCCTGTTGATGCAGAGAGTTTGGCGGCCTTTGAAGTGTCAGAGATTTCACGTGTATGCCAAGGCAGATAGCAGTCCTGATCCATGAGTGTTTGTTGAAGTTCAGCAATATGTTTTTGACCGACACCACGTGGGGTAGTGTTGTGTTTCACTGCCAAGGCTGCTGCCGTACCGACTGCCTGGCCGATGATGGCGCAGGTTGCCATGACACGTGTGCTGGAGAGCGCCATGTGCGTGACGGAGATATTGCGTCCGGCCATGAACAGGTTGTCGATGTTCGCTGAGTACATCGTGCGATAGGTGATGCCGTAGGGTGATGGAGCCGGATGGAAGATGGTGGGTTTGCCGACATGGTTGATGCCTGCGGGATGATGGTCATCCATGGACCAGCCACCGTAGGCAACCATGTCTTCGTACTTGCCTTCAGCTTCGACATCGTTCTGGTTCATGATGACATCGCCGACATAGCGGAAGTTTTCTCGCTTACCTGGAAGTGATCCGATCCATTCAAGTTCCCATTTTTTGCCACGGCCATCGGGATGATTTTTGATCATGTCCCAGACACCAAAGCCGATTTTGTACAGTTCATCACGGAGTTCTTCACCTTCACCGATGGTGTCGTATTCACCGCCGATTTCAAGCCACCACCAGTTACCACTACCGGGAGTCAGGCCGCGATGGGGGAGTTGTTCTTCCTGGTAGGTGTTGGCCCATTTGGGCTTGACGAAGGGGACGTGGTCTTCTGGATCAATCTCACGAACTTGGAGCAATAGCGAGTTACCCATGGTTTTGAGGTCAGCAACGTCTGGCGCATGGGCTTCGTTGAATTCGTCACGTGCTTCACGCCCACGCCTCAGCTCTGCACCGCAAACGCGCAGGACACTATCACCAGAGCAGTCGGCAAAGAACTTGGCTTTGATGGCATGATTGGTTTGCGTGGTGAGTTGCCAGCCGGAGACTTCGCTGATTTTATTGCCTTGGGTTTTGACACTGTTAATTGAGCAATTGAGCATCAATTTGAGGTTGGGCTCAAAGTGTGCTTTTTCATACAGGACCGTGTCCCAGATGGTGTATTTGAGTTGGGGGTTTCTATGACAGTTTTCGAGTTTGATTTCTTCGAGGATTCCAGTTTCGACATTGTCTTTGCCATGGGCACCACAGATCCACATGCGGACCTCCGAGGACGCGTTACCACCGAGTACGGGTCGGTCCTGGACAAGGATGGTTTTGATGCCGTTGCGTGCTGCCGCGATAGCCGTGCATAAGCCGGACATACCGCCGCCGACGACGCAGAAATCAGCCTCGTGGTTCTTGGTTTCAAACGATAGTGTGGGATCGTGTTTCATTTTTTTGATCAGTGAGTAGGTTGTTGTTTATGTGGTGTTGCACATGACGTCGGTGCAACGTGTGTGAGTGTTTTAATTTTTCAATAGCCGTATGCTGACAGCTTGCGCGTTGCCTTGTTGTAAGGTTATTCCGGGGGTGGGGCGATGATTTGCGATGCGTCTTTGAGTTGTTTGACGATCTGGTCAACAGGTGCGTCAAGTGCAGCCCCGGAGATGGCGATGGCTGCAGTGACCGGTTTGCCGACAGTGACTGCGATGGTTAAGTGGTCAGGGTCTTGTTGTGAAGGATAGACCAGGCAGGCATATCCCTGCTTACGTGTTTGTCGGAGTTCTTTGAGCAGGGCGGTGATACTTTTGAATCCGGGAATGGTTTGATCCCGGTACATCTCGCGAATTTGGTCATCAGCATGTGTCGCCAGTAACGCCATGCCGACACTTGAACGTGTCGCTGGGACAAGTGTGATTCGTCCCAGTGCATCTTCGACATCACAGCCGTGCTTGCCATGATAAAGGTAGGTCACTTCATTTTGCCAAAGCACACCCAAAGCAATGAGTTGGCCCGGTGATCCGATACGACGCAGGGGTTTGATGGCACGTTTGAGTAGTCCAGATGCGAACATGGATTGGGCAGCTAACGTGTGAATCCCCGGGCCGATGGTGTAGCGGCGTTTGGCATCCTGATGCGCCAAGCCGATGTCGGCAAGCGTTCGTAGCAGGCGATTGGCCCGCATCACATTTAAATCCAAATCCCGTGCAAGCGCACGACATGCCACCGGCTCAGCATGCATCGCCAAGGCTTGTAAGCAAGCAAGACCATCAATTAGGGATTGATTGGGTTGCGAGGACATGTAACTATAATAGATATCAAAACGCGCCAGTCAAGTTATTTCTTGGCCACAACTGACATATCGACCGTCGAGTAGTAGGAAAAATGGCAGACGAGTCAGATGGTGTGTGCTGTGTTGGTGAGGTGGGTATCCAACTAGACAACACGTACCCCTAACCGTGCGCAGATGGTGCCGGTGGATATCGGGAAGATACTGGTGTTCGTGGTGGGGGATATTGAGGATTGATCACTTGCTTTGGATTTACCCCGGGATTAAACCCCTGAGTTTTAGTATGCATGCGTATGTGTAGTGATACTACTGGTGAAGGAAACTTGAAATTGGCACATCCGTTGAATCAGTGGGGCGGTATCCATGCGATGCCTCAATAATTTGCTGGCCAGGGAACTAGCGCTCCCCGGCCCCCTTGTCGAGTTCATAGGGTCGCTATTTATAGTTCGCTTCAAAAAAGACACACAAGGCAAATAAGGCAGCGGTTCAAGGATGGTGATATCTCGCTTTGTGCGTATTGCCTCCAGTAGTGCCACGTGCGTTGGATGGGCCAGCGTTACCACACTGCCGGATACCCCTGTAACGTCCATGGCGTCAGTGCAGCGAAAATGCACGATGGAGTCCTCGCTCCCTCGAACCGCTGCCTTGTTTGTCTTGATACAGCGCATAGCAAACAGTGATCCATAAACTTGCAAAGGGGTTCGGGGAGTGCTAGCTCCATGGCATGATAAACCTAGACCTATGAACACCATCAATCTCATATTTTATGGTTGAGCCATAAAATTAAACCCTTGGATTTTACTGCCAGGATGTGTCTGCGTTGATTGGACTTAACAATTGCACTTAAGCTTCACACGGTGCTTCAATTCGTCCATCTCATCAATGCTCGTTTCGCAGTCCACGTCGCCTTGGGTTTCGGTGTGGAGTTTGAGCAGGTAATGCTTGCGTTGGTGAAGAGCTCGGTAGAGCAGGTAGATGCCTGCAGCAATGAGAAACAGAGGAGCCCATGCGGTGTGTTGGGATGGGTTTGCAGTGTGGATGTCGAATTGCCAAAACATGTAGCCGCCCAACAGCAGGCTCGTTAAACCGATGGAAATGCCTGCAATGGGATGCTTGTAGTCATTGACCAGCGAGCATTGATCGATACTCACCTGTTTACAGTCAAAGTCGCCCAGTTCATCGATGTGAACCTGTTCATTGCGAATCCGCACATGCTTGTGTGCAGACGCAGCCTGTCGCGAATCGGTAACTTCCGGCATCACTGTCTCCTGAGATGATGGAACGTCTATTAACGTGCTGACCCATGGTGAATCAGCCGTGTGTTTTTACCGTCGAAACAAATTGTCGAAACTAATCCGAATTCCGGTCTGTCTTTCAATGAACAATAACCAAAGGAAACTTCCGGGGGGTTAATCGGCACGACCGAAGATCATCCGGCCTGCTGAGGTTTGCAGGGTGCTGGTGACGGTCATGTCGATCATTTTATTGACTGCGTTCTTGGCATTTTCCACGACGACCATGGTGCCATCTTCCAGATAGCCGACACCTTGGGTCGGACCCTCGCCGGGCTTGACGATTTTAACCTGCATGATTTCGCCGGGAAGGGCGACGGGTCGCAGGGACTTGGCTAAGTCATTGAGGTTGATCACATCCACACCTCGGAAGGTGGCGATTTTGTTGAGGTTGTAATCATTGGTCATCACACGCGCGGGCATGTGTTGGGCGAGACTGATGAGCTTGTGGTCGACGTTGGTGCCTTCGGCTTCAGCTTCATCAATGGTGACGGTGATGACCGAGTTTTCCTGCAGGCGTTGAAGGATGTCCAAGCCGCGACGTCCGCGAGCGCGTTTGAGTTTGTCGGCTGAGTCAGCAATGACCTGCAATTCATTGAGGACGAATTTGGGGACGATGAGCGTGCCTTGGAGGATCTGGGTTTCGATGATGTCGATGATGCGACCATCAATGATGACCGAGGTGTCGAGCAGGATGGGCTTGGTGCCACGAACCTGCTTGGCAAATTCGACGTAGGGGATGACAAATCGGAAGTCGTCCTTGGTCTGAAGCACCAGCGAGATGCAGACGTAACAGCAAATCAGGCCGATGAAGACTTTGACTCCTTGGAGCAGGTCCAGATAGGCATCCATGGTGATGGACTTGGGCTGCGGCCCGATGCGTGGGATCAGGTCCACGAACATGCCCAGTGCGCCGGAGACAACCAGGCCTGCGACGAGGCCCAGAAATACCCCGGAGATGGCAGCAAGGCGTTTCTTCTTGATATAGGAATCGATGGCAATGACAGCCATGGCGATACCCAATGACATGCCCAGCATGATCAGGACGGTCGAAAATTGGAGTTGGGCGTTATCTGCTCTGACTTGTTGTTGCAGTTGAATCACGTAAAGCACGGAGATGCAACACGCTAACAAGATAAAGCTGCCCCGCAGCATAAATAGGATCATATGTCCACTCATTTCCCCCGAAACTTCGGTTTATGTATGCGAATCAATGAAAAATATATCAATACCTGTAATGTATATGCATTAGCATATTCATCTTCAAACAAATAACCAAGTCATTTGCGAGAAATAACCTGTATCTCTTTTATTTTATCACGCTTTGCATGGTTGTCTTGTCTGAATTACAATGTATCGACTCAGCAGGTGTACGCTAGGAGGCAAACCTGTTGAGTACGCAATTTTGCCTGTGTTTTGCAGGCAGGGAGTGAGAACAGACGGTCGGGCCCGATGCACGGGTGGTCCCGCGAACCGGGTCAGGCCTTGATCGGAGCAGCCCTAAGTGGCGTTTGCCCGGTGCCGTTGGTGTCCTGACCGTCTGTTCACGCTCCCCCGGAAGTTTTCACTGGTGTCATCAATCATTAAATGGTGTCATGGGACAAGCCCAATGCTGAGCAAATGTGAAGCATGGGATCAAATTCTTGGTAAACTCTGAACACTATGTCCTACACCGTACTGGCAAGACGATACCGCTCCACCGCCTTTGAAGGTGTCATTGGCCAGGAACCCATCGCTCAGACACTCAAAAATGCCATCAAGTCCGGTCGCATCGCTCACGCTTATCTCTTCACCGGGACACGCGGGGTGGGCAAGACCTCCATGGCACGCATCTTCGCCCGTGCCCTTAACGCACCCTTGACCATCCCCGATTGCCCCGTCCCGCCTGGCGATTACGATTACGCTGAGGAAGACGTTCAGAAGCGCATGGCCACCGCCATCATGTCCGGCGATGACCTGAACGTCATCGAGATCGACGGGGCATCCAACCGATCCGTCGAAGACGCCCGCCAACTCATCGGCAATGCGTCTTTGGCGCCCACTGGCAACGCACGATTCAAAATCTACATCATTGACGAAGTCCACATGCTCACCAAGGAAGCGTTCAACACGCTGCTCAAAACCATGGAAGAGCCGCCCGAGCATGTGAAATTCATCCTCTGCACCACCGAAGCGCACAAAGTCTTAGCAACGATCCAAAGCCGTTGTCAGCGTTTCGACTTCCGCAATCTGCCTACCGCTCGGATTGCTGAGCATCTGACCAATGTGCTTGAGCAGGAAAAAATCGAATCTCAAACTGATGCCATCTGGCAAGTTGCTCGCTTGGGCAATGGTTCGATGCGCGATGCATTGAGTCTTATGGATCGACTCATCGCCACAGGCAAGACGCCGTTGACTGCCAAGATTCTGGAGGACATGCTCGGACTGCCACCCACTGAGCAGGTCGTCGGACTCATTGATGCCATGGCAGCAGGGGACATCGGCAACACACTCACCCAAACCGCCGGTCTCATTGATGGTGGCATTGCCATCGAACAGTTCTTTGATGTGCTCATCGAGCGACTTCGCAGTTTGATGCTCGTCGCTGCCTGTGGCAAGGACAGTGAACTCGTCGAACTGGCTGACGATGCCCGTGAGCAGGCCGCCAAACAGGCAGCGAATTTTGATGCAGCAGGTTTGGTTCACATGATCGCACTCTGTGAAAATGTTCAACGCACCTGCAAGCTCAGTTCCAACCCGCGAGCGTTACTTGATGCAGCGATGGTGCGAATGGCCTTGGCTGAAAAAATGGCGGATGTCTCGGCTGTCTTACAGGGCGGCCAAAAAAAAAACTGACCACTGACGCCCAGCCATCACCCGTTTCATCACGTCCAGCACCACAATCGCCAACTCCGCAGGCATCACCACCATCCCAACAGACTACAACGACCTCGACTCCTGCGCCGGATACCAATGCACCGCCAGCCGTTGAAATTCAACAGGTCGATCCGTCGGACACCAAGGCGGTTTGGGAACAGGTTGGACGTGCAGCAGGTAATTCACCGGGCATGGTCAGTCTCAGTCGGACAATGTTGATCCAGGAAATCAAAGACCGCGTGGTGAAGATCGCGCCCAAGCCAGGCAATCGCAGTTACGTCACCGAACGGCAGAAGTCCCAAGTCGCTGAATTGCTTGGCAAGGTATTGGGCTTTGGCGTGTCGGTGGAAATTCAGGACAAACAGTCAGCTGCCAATCCATCAGCCGAGAGTACGAACGCATCGCCAGATGGTGGCATGTCCCAACGTCAAAAGGCGATGACCTTGCCTTTGGTTGAGCAGATTGGTGAATTGTTTGATGTGTCACTTGTTGAGGTGGCAGAGGACAAGCCGGTTGATGTTGTCCCACCGGATGATGCAGATATTGATGATGACATGTCGGATGACGACCTGGAGGAAGATGATGTTTGATAATCTCAAGAACATGGCCAGCATGATGGGGCAAGCCAAGGAAATGCGTGCCAAGATGGAGCAGATCCAGGCTGAGTTAGAGCATAAGACGATCACCGCCGATGCCGGCGCTGGTGCCGTGACAGTGACGATGAATGGCAAGATGCAGGTAGTGAATGTGGTGTTGGACCCTGTGATGATCCAGACGCTTGCAGGTGAAGGTGCCGATGCCGACAAGCAGATGATCGAAGATTTGATTGTCGCTGCCTGCTCTGGAGCACATGCCAAAGCTCAGCAAATGATGCAGGAAGAAATGAAACAACTCACCGGCGGACTGGACATTCCAGGTTTGGATCAGATGTTTCAATAGGACAAATGTCAGCCTGCCTGCTTATGACGGTTTGTGCGATCATGCTTCAATGGCGTTGTATCGCCTTCAGATTGGCTTGGCATGTCATTGATGGTCACGCTATTGAGGAATGATTCGTGATGTCGTTTGGATAGATACAGCTGGCTGTCAGCTGCCTGTATTAAATCTTTTGGGCTACAGTAATAATCTGGTCCTGTGGTAGCACTGCCAATGTTTACAAAAGTGCCTGTTTGTGTCGATATGTCCATGACTAATTTTTTGCAGAAATCAATGGCTTTATCTTCATCACAATTGCTTAATGCGATCGAAAGTTGATCATTGCCTATTCGACCTGCAATGTCGTTTTCATGCATTACTTTCCTCAAGTATGTACCAATTTTTTCGAGAATCACATTGCCTTGCTGATGGCCATGGGTTTCATTGATTTTTGCGAAGTTCTCGATTTCGATCGCAATTAAAGAGACAGGTATTTGGCTACTGATATGGCGATTGAACTCGCGTTGCAATGCTTCGATGAAGGGGGTTGGATTCAGTAAAGTAGTCAAGTTGTCAGTTTGGGATAACAATTCGATTTGCTGTGTGCGTTCTTGGATTTTTTCTTCCAGTGATGATGCATATTGTTCAATTTTTTTCTTCGCATTGGTTGTTTCTGTGACCAGGCTGTTGATATACGTGTCGAACACATAAGACACATCAAAGAGGATGAGTTTGTCGAGCGATTCAATAAGGGGTTTGGCCATGTCATCTGGGGACACTTTTTCAATCAGTTGATTGATCAGATGTTTGAGTTGTTGGATGCCGCTTAGGTACAGAAATGGTGATACCCCAATGCGTTTATGCACGATGCCGATACGCAATCGGGACTTTACATATTCTTCTTCATAGTCACCTGCAAACAGACTGAGGATATAGTGCTTTTGTGCCTGTTTAAGTCGTTCAAGAGTGTCTGCATCATTAATGAGTAAAGCGACTTCATCGATACTGGTTTGATGTTTGTAAAATTCTTCAACCAGGCCATCAATGTATTTTTGCATCGTGGGTTGAAACTGGGTCAAAATCAATTCGTTTTCATTGAGCAATCCAAAACATTCTTTGCGGAGTCGAATGTTCCAATCAGAGATATGTAATTGCTGCAATATGGATTGAGAGGTGGGATTCATCGTTTTATCCATGATTAATATTGGTTGGGTTATGAGGTTTTTTTAGCTGCCGGTTTTACCATTTTTACGACCGATTCGGCCGATGATTGGATTGTCAGGATCGACTGCAATTTCGACACTTGGGCCACCTTCGAATTGTTCTTCGAGTGACATGCTCTGGCTTCCGGGTGGGGGGCCAGGGGCCACATGCGTGGTGAAGTGTGGAGCATCGGGCGCAATACCCGGAGGCATCGGAGGCATAGCAGATGAGGCCAATGCCAATTGAGGTTGTTGATATTCTTTAGCGCGAGCCGTCCGCGGGTAAGCGGGTTTGACGTGTGGTTCGTGGGCGCGGAACGACCGATGAATCGGGCTGTTGCGTTGACAGTATTCCAATAGCATCAACACCACGATGGCGATGTTGTACATCAGCAGCATCAGCAACAAGCCGTGCAGTGCATATTCGTTGGGTTGGATATCCAATTGTTTATGGAAGAAGAAAAAATCGCCCATGCGATGAAGCTTGAGTTCCAGTGATTTACTGCCAAGGGTTTGAGCAAACGGCAGCCATGGGAAATCTTCGCGGAAGAGTCTTGGGGCATCTGGGATCACGGCCCAGAGTCCGCCTGCTGTCATGGACAGTGGGAGCCATCGCCAACCGCGACGCATGATCATACATCCAACACCGGTGGCGACTGTGGCACCGGCCATCCCAACGGCAAAATGCATTGTTGTCCAGGCCATAGCAGATCACTCCAACAGGCTCGATGCGCTGCTGCTGTGGAGGCATCTGACATTAATGCTCAAGCAGCTTCGGCGCGTGGTGTTGCCTGATGATTAGTGTCGGCAACCTGTTGGGTGAACTTACCTTGCCCGGTCAGATCGATCACAATCTTCCCCTCAAGGTGTTGGGGCTGTAACGATTGAATCGATTTGGTGAGCACGATAACCTGAGCATCGGCAAAAGCTGCATCCAAATCATCACGCAGGAGCATGCCAAGATGTGGCAGATGCTCAGCGACATAAGCAGCATTGGTACCGATAAGGTTTTCTGGAATAAGATCCGGATCGTAGATCGAAAGCGGGATGCCTTTACCCAGTAATTGTTCAGCCAGATCAACCATGGGGCTTTCACGCAAATCATCTGTGCCCGGTTTGAAAGTCAGACCGAGTAACAGTGTGCGTTTGCGACCTTGGGCTAGGACTTGATCCACACCACGTTTGAGTTGCGCGGCATTGGAACCTAAGACAGAACTGATTAATGGCAGGTCAATACCATACTCACGCGCCTTGCCCATCATCGCGCGGGTGTCCTTGGGCAGACATGAACCACCAAACGCAAAACCAGGTTTAAGATAAGCAGCAGAGACGTTGAGTTTGGTGTCATGGCAAAAAGCCTGCATCACGGCTTCGGGGTCTGCACCCATCGCCGAAGCCAGTGAACCAATTTCGTTGGCAAAATCAATTTTCACTGCATGGTAAATGTTGCATGCATATTTCATCAATTCGCTTTCGCGACTGCCCAGTGGCAAGTGAGGAGCATCGACACCTTTGTAGATTGTGTGCATTGCTTCGTCGACAGCTACACGATCAGACGGATCATCACTGCCCCAGACGATCATTGGTGGATGATGCCAGTCTTTTAGGGCACTGCCTTCACGCAGAAATTCCGGATGATGACAGACCGACACATGGGGGCATGCGGCTTTGAGCTTCGGGGCGATGTGTGTTGCAATCGTGCCCGGTGGGACCGTGCTGCGAATCATCACCACACGGGGCTTGGTTTCAAAATGTAATGCCATGGCCAATTGATCCGTCACGCGATCAATCGCATCCAGATTCACCTGCCCCTGAGCATTACTTGGCGTCCCAACAGCGATCATGATGATGTCCGACTGCTTGACGGCTGCGGTGAGATCGTCGGTTGCATCCAGTGATCCATGGGCATGCATCTTGGCAACGAGTTCCTGCAAGCCCGGTTCAAAGACAGGCGACTGCCCGCATTGGAGCATTTTGAGTTTGGCAGTTTGAACTTCCACGCCGATGACGTGACAGCCTTGTGATGCCAGGGCCGCGCTACTGACCGCACCGACGTAACCCA
Source organism: Phycisphaerales bacterium UBA7800 (assembly GCA_002480565.1). Lineage (GTDB taxonomy): Bacteria > Planctomycetota > Phycisphaerae > Phycisphaerales > Phycisphaeraceae > UBA7800. Next base: position 10,926 of record DLCK01000070.1, read on the forward strand.
TTCCGATCATGGTGACGGTGGGCATGGTTTTTTCGCTTGTTTCAAGGTTGTTTTTCATCAGGCGGCCTCCTTGGTGACATTGGACTTTAAGGCATGTTGTTCAAAAATTGGTGTATGTCGGCTGCAATGGCCGTCGGCACAAGGCAGACGGTCGAGCCATTGAAGCATCTGCATCGCAGCGTTGGGCCAGCTATGGTGAGCCATGACCCATTGGCGAAGTTGTATTGAAAGTTTTTGTGATAAGCCGACATTGCCCCAGAGATTTTCCAGGCAATCGACCCACTGCGAAGCGGACTTGGCGGTCAGGATCGGTAGTTCGCCATCAAGACCGGCAATGGCCTTGGGCGTCCCCACAATCGGAATTCCCATTGCCGCAGCTTCCAGAAGTTTATTCTTGATTCCACCACCACAACGCATTGGCAAGACCGTCGCGCAACTGCTATGCACGTACGGGCGGATGTCCGGTACGCTACCGACAATCTCAATGCCGTCGGCTTGGTTAAGTGACAGAATTTTATCCGTTGGATTCTTGCCAACCACTTTGAAAGTCGCATCCGGATGCTTGGCATGAAGGTGAGGCCAAATATCCTCAGTAAACCAACTTACCGCATCAATGTTGGGTTCAAAGTCCATTCGACCCCAGAAAACAAGCTGTTTGTTAACAACTCGCGTCATCGGTGGGGCGAAGAATTCGGTATCCACACCATTGCGGATACAGGTGGTTTTCTTTGCTCCTGCCAGATGCTTGAGAAGTTTGGCTTCACGGGGTGCCACGCCAATAGCGCCATCCATCCCGCGGACGAAGAACGTTTCAAGCCCGCCGTAAAGGGCAAGCTTCTGCATTCGTTGTGATAGTGTTGATAGACCTTCACGTCGCATACACGAGAGTTGGAAGTACATCAGTTCGTCTGCTGCGTACCAGACTTTGCGAATGTCGGTGTACTGTTGAATCGCGCGAAGCATCAGAATGCTGTGTTGCCCCAGACCGATGACTGTTTTGGGACGGTGTTGTTCGACAAGTGAAATGATCCCTGCAAAACGGCCCAGGTCACGGCCTTGATAGTCTGCCAATCGCATGCGAGCGCGATAGCCAAGACCTTCCCAACCCTTGAGGAAGCTTTCAGTCTGTTCTGCATCAACTTCCGGCCAAGGCAGGTAGTGACAGCGAATACTTTCAGACGCTTCATCAGGTAATGGTGTGATACTAGCCACGGCTACTTTCACGCCATGCTCGCTTAACGCTTTGATGATGTTTGATCCGCGAATGGAAAAACCTTGATCCACAGGATGCAATGCATGTTCACTGACAAAGAGGATATCGAGTTGTTCATGGGGCTTGCGACTCATGGTACTTATGCAGCCTTTCTCAACGAGGATTTGTTTTCACGAATCATGCCAGTGGCCGCTTCGACGGCTTGAAGGTATCGCTGGGTCGTGGCATGCCAGTTGTATTGTTTTAAACGACTCAATCCGGCGTTGATCATATCCATGCGGTAGCTGCGATCTTTGATCAGGCGGCTTAAGCCGTTGGAAATGCACACCGAGTCTTCAGGATCTACGAGGATCGCTGCATCCCCCGCAACTTCCGGCAGGCTGGTTGTGTCACTGGTCAATACGGCGGTCTGAGCTTCAAACGCATCAAGGATTGGCAAGCCAAAACCTTCGGAAAGACTGGGGAAGGCCAGGATTTCCGCACCGCTAAGCAGTGGGGCGATGTCCTCCTCAGGCACAAAACCGTTGAGGTTCACATTCCGCTCAATGCCCAGATTGGTGACCTGCTTTTTGATTTTCTTTTTGGTGTTTTCATCAAGTCCAACGACCACCAGTTGCCAGTTTTTGCGGACATTTGAATTGAGCATGGCCCAGGCTTCGATGACTCGCTTTGTATTTTTACGTGGAGCTGCTGCACCAAAATGAATCGCATAGGGTCGATCAATGGCATACCGCCTAAGCGTTTGATGGCTGGCATTATCCGGGACATAGTGCATGTTACTGTCCGCTGCCCAGGCATTGATTGTGATCCGATGTGGGTCGGCACCAAACTCACTGACCAAGCGGTTGCGCGTATACAACGATGGCGTGATGATCCAACTCGCATGTTTGCATGCTCGTTTGATACTGCGACGGAAATGATTGATCTGTTGTTTGCTGCGACCTTCGGGCATGTCCAATGGGATCAGGTCATGAATGGTGACCATCGTTGGCACAGGAAAAACCGAAGGACAGGTATTGGCAGGGCAATGCAGAATGTCCACATCGTCCTTCCATGCCTGCCAAGGTAATCGGATACGTTCCCACGCATCAAAGCGATCACCGGGCATGTCCATGAAGTGATCAATAATGTTGGATTGGGGAAGGATGACTTCGTCAAGCGGCTTTTCCAGACGGTGGTAAGCGCGAACTTCCCAGTTGGGTTCCATGGCTGAGACATAACTGTAAAGGTCGATCAGGTTCTTACCTGTCCCTCGTCGCGATGGCCAATAGATGGTGCGTGCGTCTAAACCAATCCGCATCGATCTTTCCCTCAAACTGAGCGTTCTTATCTCTGTTTTCGGTTCGTTTTGCAGGTCAGTTAATCGCTACAGATGGCATAGACGGAACTTTTGATACTTTGGTATGGTGCAATGTCTGATAAGTGTTATACAGTTGTTGATATGTCTCAGATGAGCTGATGCTGACGGGGCAATTCCATATTTAATCCCATCGCCATGCTACTACACTCCGGACTGGTAGAGTCAGTTTTACTTTGCCATCTGCGTCCTGTTGGGTCTGGATAACCTTTTGAGAAACGGTGTTGGCGAAAGGTGTTTGCGGGACATTGGTGCTTCGCAGCGAGTCTCCGGTGAGAATCCATTGGGTGGCCTGACTTGAATTGAGCTTGGGCAGGGTGATGCTGGTCTCAAATGAATCCGTATCCGAACGGTTGATTGCCAGCAGTGAAGTTTTACCGGTAGCTGGGTCAGTAAAGAGCATGGCCGAAGCGTTGTACGTGTAATGGGGCGGATGGCTTGCAATGTTCAATTCATCGACTTGAACGGGTATGGCAACGGGCAAAAGGGCTTGGTTGAAGATGCGGAACATGCCATGGATCGCGGTGCCGAATTTATCTGGAGTCCCTTTTGCCTTGCTGTCATTGATCACAACTCGCCATGGGCCACGATGACCGTAGCACCAATAGTTGGCCATGGTCACTTGCGGGCGCTTCATGAGTTCGATTAAAAAGTCGGCACTGCTTATGGCTCCCTGTATAGACCAGGATTGCGGGCGCTCTTCGATTTTTTTGTAGTTGACCCAACGGGCATGTTCATTGACCCATACGGTAATCTGTCGATCCTTGGGCCCAAGTTGCTTGATGTCATTGATGAGTTGGTCAATACTTTTGAGGCATGTCTGGACGGTGTAGCCGTCGTAATAGGGATGAATCACAATGCCGTCAATTTCTGTTCCCATTTCCTTAAGCAGCGTCTGATGCCACAATGGCCAATCGGGATTATTGATAAACCAGGGCGCGGTCTTTGCATGGACATAGATCTCTATGGTTGGATCCACTTGTTTCATTGCTTTGATGCGCTGGCGTATCAACGGGATATATTGTTCTACGGTGACCTTGTTTTCTTTTTCTTTCTTGGTGTCTTGACGCATCACATCCAAATCAGCACGATTGCGGTAATCCACTTCGTTGCCCATCTCCCAACGTTTGATGTTATACGGTGCAGGATGTCCATTCGCTGCGCGCCACTTGGCCATTGGTCCTTCTGTTGCATTGCAGTAGGCGACCAGGTCAGCCAATTCATCGACCGGTCTTAATGGAGATGCAATCAGTGAGATTTGAGGTGGGTTGGGCAAGGATTGGAACGACGTTAAAAATTCATCAAGTCCGGCTTGGGTTTTGAACCAGGCATTCCACAAGTCATGTCGGATTGACTTGCGTTGTTCCTGCGGGCCGACGGAGTCTTTCCAGGAGTATGTATTCCCCCAATGCCAGCGGAGTTGGTGCATATCAAAGGCATTGAGCAAAGGCAGCCATGAGGGATCAATTTTACCAAGTTGTGGGTTGTAATATGCCGGTTGGGTTCTTTCGCGGATACCGTGCCAATCGATGGCTGTCATGTTCTGCCCCAATACCATCGGCCGGGTCGGTGTTGCCTGGTCGGTGATTGGCGTCATGATCAATTGAACTTTTTCTTGTGCACCTGTCATATGAGGGCAAATGAGCATGGCGAAGATGCAGGCAATGAGCAGGGAAGGACGATGTGAAAGCATGTGGTGATTCCTGTTACAACGTGCCGGTGACCCGGTCGTCTGATGTGGGTAAAACTTGATAAATCTGTTGATGAGGTTTTCAGCGTTTCCAGATGTGTCTCTGCATCCAGGGCGTGTCGCTAGAACCGGTGGGGGTGACATCCTCAAGTTGGGCTGTTGCCGTGTGACCATCCCATGCGACATACCATGATGCTGCATTGTGACGAAAATCGATTACATCCTTGGCGTCCCACCATTGAGGCGCTTCGTCAGCTGCATGCTGGAAGGTTGCTGCATTGACGAAGTTGTGGTCCATCAGGAAGACCAGATTGGTGGGCTTGATCATGTCTTGGAACGCGTAGGATTTGCTGTAATTCCAAATGTGTTTTTGACCGACCCAGCGTTTGTTATAAAAGTAGCTGTTGTTGTAGGCCCAGTAGGCCTGGGAGTCAGAACTGCTGTATCGCATGACCGCATCAGGACACTTGATAATAGATGATGTTTTTTCGGAACTGCCTTGGCCGGGATATAAGCCATCGTATCCAGCAGGGATGGGGACGTAATTGGTTTTCCATAGAACTTGATACCAGGGCATGCTTGCATCATAGGCTGGTGGTACCCAGTCACTGTGATCGGACATGTAACCCGCTGCACTAATGGCAAGTTGATGCAGATTGGTAGCACACTGAATACTTCGCGCTTGAGCTCTTGCTTTACCAAGTGCAGGCAGGAGGATGGCAACGAGCAATGAGATGATCGAAATGACCACCAGTAACTCAATGAGAGTAAAAGCAGCAGGTTGTTTAAAATGTCTGGAATTTAAGCAGTATTTCACCTGTAAAGCTCCTTGCAGCAAATAACAGCACCATACATGTCGGTGTAGATCATCATCAAGGCATATAAGATTAAACAGATCAGTCGGTGGACGCAGGTCCCAAAGTGATCCCGTCACGAACACAATCAAAGGGCACCGTAAACGTGTCGAGTTTTATGTCTGGCTGCTTGATTTTCTGACATAACATTTTCACTGCCACGCGACCTTCGGAATATTCAGGGACGATCCATGTGTTTAATCCCATATGACTGTCGCCGTAAGATCCGTGGCCGATTGCAATGATCGAAAGTTCTTCGGGGACTTTGATATTTAATTTCAGTGCTGCCTGCCAGATCGCCATGCCGATGTTCAGTCCGTTGGTGATCACAGCAGTGGGGCGGTTGGGCTGACTGAGTCTTTGAATGGAATAGTCCAAACGGTTGGTTTCATTGACATGTTCAAGACTTCGAAATTCATTGCATTGCAAGCCAGACTGTTGCATCGCTTGCTGATAACCCGCAGCACGATCCACTGCGCTGTAATGAACCTGATGTTGTGTTGGATCAATTAAACCTCGGTTGTAGTCTGCATAAGCAATCCGACGATGCCCGAGTTTGAGCAGCGATTCTGTAATTTGTTGGCCGGCCCCAAAGTCATCGGGATGGACACAGTCATGTTCCTGCTTGGAGTTGAGCCAAACTGCCGGCAGGTGATACTGCTTGACGTACTGCTGCATCTGTTGGGGAATCTCGGTGTTGTAGTTGATGAGCAGGCCGTCAGCCATCCATTGAGTAAGGACTTTGGGAAGTTCTTCTTCATTGGTCAGGCGGTCATTGGATAACCGCGCCAAGGTCAGATGCATGTTCTGAGCATCAAGTTCATCCATCATGCCGTCGACGAGTAATTGGGGCAGCAGATTCAACCAAGGATTGGCACCACACAAAACCGCGGCACAGCCAAACCGTCCTTGATGCAATGCCTTGGATGCTGCATTAGGGCGGTAGCCGATTTGTGCCGCCGCTTCCTGAACACGTTCCCGAGTTTGCTGACGGTAACGATGACCACGTGAACCAAGGACCTGAACCACCGTTGGCACAGACAACCCCGTCATCTCGGCAATGCGCTTTAAACTATCCGTTCGTCCCATCCACAAACCTTTCAATATCCATAAGGCGTCCATAAATGCCTTGTCATCACGTGATGATCGTATCCGAGAAAGTTGTCAAGTCAATCATCACGTGATGAAAAATGTGATTTGTATTTGTCCCAGTATCGGTAAGAACCTACGATGAGGCTGTTTAGCCAATATGCCGGCCACGTCCCTTGACATCATTTTTCGGAGACTCTTTGATGTGCAATTTTCTGACTCGACGTTATTTATTGGGTTTGATGATGGGCTTTGTCTGTCTCTTTGCCAGCATGTTGCATGCTCAAATGCCCACCGTGGATCAGACACTGGTCATCCAGTCCGATTCCACCACCTTGGCAGAGCAGATCGAAATTCTCCCGGTCTTCAACGGCAAGGCATGGGCCTTTACCGCACGATGGGATGACAACAATGCCAATCACTTGAACATGCAAAAGGCCATGGTCGAACTTGGACTCAAAGGCACGTTCTATCTCAACGCTTCGGATGACAACCGCAAGGCAGGGGCGGACTTTGCCAGACAACTCAGCAAAGACGGCTGTAGTGTCGGCGGGCATACCACCCATCACTATTGGCTGACCACCCTAAACCCCAATGCCATTTTCCGCGAGATCATGCTCAACCGCATCGCCCGTGAAGACGACACCGACAAACCCATCAACTCCTTTGCCTTCCCCTATGGCAATTACAAAGCTTGGCTTGATCCGATTGCAAGCCAGTACATCTCCGATGCATTGGTTCGCAGCGGCTATCACCACAATGTCTACAGCTCGTTTGTCAAAAACAATCCACATTTGCCAGACGGTTTGTTTTCCACCGGCAATCAAGTCGTCCCCGGTGATCGCAAGATCAATGCTGAAAAATTTCGCACTGCCATAAAACGGATACTAGATGATCCTGCCCGGTTTCATCAGACCGATTACGCGATTAGCCTCGGCGTACACAGTTGGCAAAACGCAGCGGAGTTGGTGAAGTTCAAGGAGTTGCTCAAAGACTATGCAGGCCGTGATGATTTTTGGTATTGCAATCAAACCGAGTTTGCCGCTTACCGCCTGCAAGCCAAACACACGCAGATCAAAGCCGTCGAAAGCAGGCCCGGAACCTACACGATCAGCCGTCCGACTTCAGTTGTCGCAGGCAACGACATCCCACTATCGATTGTCATCACGGGTAAGAAGCCTTCTGCTGTGACCCTTGATGGGCAGACACTCCAGGCAATTGCATTGGGGGAAGGGCGTTGGTTGGTGAATCTGCCGTATCCTGATTCGGAAGCTTTGCCGGAAAAGATTGATTGGGTGCAGTTTGACAAGACGAATCAATTAAGTGTGGAGTCCGAAGAATTTGCGGGGCTGCATTTTGGTTCTGAATTTTCCAAGATGCCAAGGCAGAACAGATCGGTAAAAATCCGTAATAACACAGGCAAAGAAATGGCAGATGTGCGTGTGATCTTCCGAATGCCTTTGGTATGCGAACCGGGCATTGGGTACTTTAATGCTGAGAATATTCCCAATAACACATCACGCACATTGGGGCCCTTGCTTTACAATCGTAATCCTGAATTAGCGTTTGTGGAAGGTTCTGAATTCAAAGTCACCCAAGTTGATTTCAAACTTGATGGCAAGCCCGGTCGCGTTTATCTCACCGAAGACGGGAATCCAGGCCATTTGAATTTGGGGCAAGTCACACTCCGCGATGCCACCCATGTCCTTGGCCCGATTGCTCCCGAGCAATTGGATTGGGAGGCGTTGGTCGCACAGTCGGCTGTCGGCGCGACGCGTGTTGCCATTAACGACACACCACTGGGTAAATGGTTTAAAGCGGATGATGAAGACCGGCAGTTGCTCAGTCACAAACGCTTTGTCCAGTACAACCGTGATCCGGAATGGAAAAAGGCGGCAGGCAAGTTCAACCGCAAACCTGCCTTGCTAGCTGCATCATTGGATGTGAACCTCAAGGAAGATTCACCGCTAACCCTTCGGGCTGATTCGGACATCACGCACGTGGCCATTGATGGGGAAGTTGTGACGTTGACGAAATATGTCACGCCCGTTCTCAAGGCTGGCAAGCATCGCATTGTATTGGTGGTGGATACCAAGGGACGCAAAGTCTTTTACAAACCCTACCCGGTGTTGTTGGTACTTAAAGTTTCAAACGGTGAGGTGACGTTGGCCAAAGCCAACTAAGATGCAAAAATATTCGACACTTTAGGATTTGCATTCATACAATACGCACATGTGTAAGGCTTCTGTCTCCAGTTCCAAACTCCGTCGGACCGTGCTGGCAATGTTTGGCGTGGTGTTTGTCGGTATTGGAGCATTGGGAGTATTGCTGCCGGGCTTGCCGACGACGGTTTTTCTGATCATGGCCTGCTGGTGTTTTGCCCGGTCGTGTCCATGGCTTGAAGAACGTTTAATCCGCAACCGATTCTTTGCCCCGTTTTTGATTTACATCGATGATCCGTCAGCAATACCAACCCGCACACGTGTGATCTCGACGGTTTGCATGTGGGCTGCAATCTGCATCAGCAGTGTCATCCTGTTCCTCAACGCACACCCCGAATGGATCATCGCTGCAATACTTGCCTGCGGTCCAATCGGCACATGGTACATCTGGCGGGTTGGGAAATAGTTTTTTACCGCCAAGACACCAAGGACGCCAAGACAAGAGAGATAAACATTGGCTCCTCCGCAGAATCTGTGGGTTGGCTCCATGCGATGCCTCAATAATTTGCCAGCCAGGGAGCTAGCGCTCCCCGGAACCCTTGTCTAGTTCATGGCTTTCGCGTTTGCAGTGCGCTTCAAACAAGGCATCGGTTCATGGGGCGATGTCACGCTTGTGCATTGCAGCCCCGTCCGCGCCACATGTATTGGCTGGACAAAAGCAGCTTGGGCAACGCCGGCCACTCACCGGTGATTTTACGAGACCAGCACGCCCCGCAAGCCTCCGCCCCCGGAAGTTGCCCCCGGAACTTAGCCCCCCGAACTTGCTCCCGGTCCCTCAAGTTTTCACTCTGCGGTTTACCATCAGTATCCGTGGACTATCTGAGCGTGCAGGTCTCCACAGACAACCGGTGAGTGGCCAGCGTTAGCCCACTGTCGGATACCCCTGTAACGTCCATGGCGTCAGTGCAGCGAAAATGCACAATGGTGCAACTCGCCACACATGAACCGCTGCCTTGTTTGTCTTTAACGAAGCGTCCTGTAAATGTCAGACGCATGGACTCGCGAAGGGGTCCGGGGAGCGATAGCTCCCTGGCCAGCAAATCATTGAGTCGTCGCATGGAAACTGACCCATGATTCTGCGGATATGTCTGATGGACTTTGTCTTGAATCTTGGCGTCTTGGCGGTCCAAAAAAACTCACCGGCTAAACACACAAATCGCCATGTCCGCGTTAAGGTTCGGTTCGTTGCTGACGATCTGGTTGAGTTCGTTGTTTAAAAACAGATGGCGATGAATCGTAATGTTGCGTTCAGCACAGAAAATCTGCCAGTCCAAAATCGAGAGGAATCGTCGGTTGGGCGTGTTGTACCAGTCATAGTGCAGCAGGCTGCCTTCAGCACCGGGGGAGCGACCTTCCTCAAAAAGCATCTTGCGAATTTTGTGATACGCAAAGTTCGGATAACTGACAATGCATCGCTTACCCACACGCAGCATTTCATCGACGATGGCTTCGGTGTGCACAATCCCCTGCAAGGTGAGTGACAAAACAACATAGTCAAATTGCTTGTCCTGAAAGTCGGGGAGGCCTTCTTCAAGGTTGCCTTGCACCACGTCAAAACCGCGTTGCATGGTCAGTTGCAATTTGTACTCATCAAAGTCAACGCCCACAAGATGCCCTGCATGACGTTCATGAGCAAGACGCGTCAGCAGAGAACCGCGTGAACAACCAAGATCCAGTACAGACTTGCCTTCATCGACAAGGCCGATGAGTTGTTCCAAGTCATATCGTGGCTCGGTGGGTTGATCCTCAGGCAGCGGTTGAGCGGGGATAAACGTCCCCGTGGTCGTGGTGGTGTTCAGGAATGCGCCGAGCATCTTGCCATACCGATCCAAGTCGTTGGGCAGCAAAAAGGCATCATGCCCCGCATCGGAGATGATGTTGCAGAAGCTCACGCATTTACCTTGACAAATCAGTGCGTCAGTCATCTCGCGCGATTGGGAAGCCGGAAACAGCCAGTCACTTGTGAAGCTGAGGATCAGCCAACGACACGTGGTCTGTGAAAACGCCTTTTCCAGTTGATCCCGCTCGGCCCCCAGGTCAAACATATCCATCGCCATCGACAAGGTCAGATAGCTGTTGGCATCGAAGCGTTCGACGAACTTATCACCCTGGTATGCAAGGTACGAACCGACGGAGAATTTCTTTTCAAAGTCGGTTGCCACATCGCGCGGCGCGAGTTTGTCACGCTCGAATTTATCGTGCATGGCTTTGGGTGACAGATACGTGATATGCCCGAGCATACGCGCCAATGCCAAACCGACATCGGGTTTCTGGGATTGGTTGTAGTATTGGCCGTTGTTGAAATTCGGGTCGCGCAGGATCGCATTGCGGGCGACCACGTCGAATGCAATGCCTTGAGCAGAGAGTCTTGGGGCACTTGCCAGAACTGCCGTCGCATGGACTGTGTCAGGATAACGGGTCGCCCAGCAGAGAGCTTGCATTCCACCCAGTGATCCGCCGATGACCGCAAAAAGTTTGTCGATGCCCAAATGAGTGACGAGCATTTTTTGCACGTCGATCATGTCTTCGACACTGACTACCGGGAATTCCTGCCCGTATGGGATGCTGGTCTTGGGGTTGATACTGTTGGGGCCGGTCGTGCCACGGCAACCGCCAAGGGCATTGGAGCAGATCACAAAATATTCGTTGGTGTCGATCACCTTGCCCGGCCCGACGGCAATGTCCCACCAACCCGGATCGTCGTTGGTCTCATGCATCGCTACGTGCGAATCACCTGAGAGTGCATGACAGATGACGATTGCGTTGTCCTTGGCTGCATTGAGCTTGCCATAGGTTTCATAGGTCACTGTGACACGTGGCAGGATCCCGCCGTAGCGCAATGTCAGCGGTCGCGTGTATTCAAAAGTCTGCGCGTACTTCAGCGGCTTGGCGGATCGCAGGTCATCTGAGCTTTGTGTGTTGGCATTCATTGAGCCGCATATTGTCGAGGGTGATGGGGGATTGGTCAACTTCATGAATCAAGACAATGTTTGAACCACAGAGCGGCTGTGTTGT
>DLCK01000045.1 GCA_002480565.1 Phycisphaerales bacterium UBA7800
TTCAGCCGGTAGTGGTTCAGTTTGGTACTTGGCAGACTCCAGCCGGCCTGATAAACCGTAAAGACATGATTGAAGTTCAATGGTTCGCCCACTGGTGGCAGTCCGCTGTCAGGCATGTCGACGGTGACATCAGTGATTTGTACCGAGCCATCATTATGCCCCATTCGGAAGTAGGCCCGCAGGGCGCCCGGTGCATAATGCTCTTTGGTGATGCCGGTGTAGGAGTAGGTTTGCCAGCTGTCATTGAGCGTGAGCTTTCCTGACATGACAACTGAGGTGTAGGGCTTGCCGCTGAATTGAACCATGGCTTCAATAATTTTGTCTGTGGTGCCTTTGGCCTTGAATTTCAGGGTGATTTTCGTGCCTTTGGGGATATAGCCATGGAGGGTCTGTCTTAGGCTGGCTTGGTAACTTTTCTTGGGGTCCGCATTTTTAATGTCGAATTTGATTGCTTTGGTATTGCCCTTGAGATCGGTTACATCAACCACGGTGGGCTTGTCACCAAAGCTGTTGTTCGTGCCCCAGTACTTGATGTCCTGATCAAACTTGCCGTTCTGGAGTACATCATCTGCCATGCACAAGGGTGCAAACGGCAGGCTCAAAAGCAGCGTGAATAATCCCAACGTGACTGTGCAGATGCGAGTCATATTTTGCCTCCGAGAGTTATCCGAGAAATGCTACTTCAAACGTAACTTTCATCGGCAGAAGGTCAAGTTGAATCTTGATAATCCATGGAAAAAACGTTTTATTGGTTTTCGCATATGGCGGGATTTGACCCAAAAGCCCAAATCGGAGACAATTCCCCGACTGTCGCCGGAGTGGCGGAATTGGCAGACGCGATGGATTCAAAATCCATTTTGGTTCACCCCAAGTGAGGGTTCGAGTCCCTCCTCCGGTACTTTTAAAAACCACCTTCAATTCGAAGGTGGTTTTTTTTATTGGCACATTGAACGGCTTGATCAGAACCTCAGGCTAGTTGATCCAGGGTTCATACGCATCGACCGTGGTCATTAGAATCTGTTGGATTTCTATGATCTGGGGTTGATAGCCCATATGCAGTGACATTTCACAGTCACGAGCTTTGTAATCCTTGGGCATGGTGGCGGAGAATTCGTAGGTCTGCCATTGATTCGTCAGTCTGATGCCCGGAGCGAAGATGATTCGTTCTTTGTTGCCGCTTTTACCTTGGAGATAAAAGTCAACTTTTGCATCATCCGTGGGACTGCGGAGGATGGCTGTGATCAGAATTTTGGTGCCTTTGGGGAAGGGGGATACCAGGCGTTGGTTGAAGCTGTGCTCCCAATATTTTGAAGGGTCCACATCATCGAGGATGAGTTGCACATAAGGCTTGCCATCTTCATCAAGTACTTTGCCTTGATTGTGCTTGGTGTTGTACCACCAACCTGATGTGCGATGCTTGAAGTTGGGGTTGGTGTTGATTGCTTGGCCAAAGGGGGGCAGGCCTGCACCTTCAATATTCAGATGCACATCGGTGATACTGGCATTGCCTTGGTTTTGCCCGAATGTCACATACAGTCTCAATCCGCCGGGAACGTAGTCACGTTTGGCTTTACCTTCGTAGGTATAGGTTTTCCATTCATCGGTGAGTATGATGTCGCCACTGTGAAGTGTGCTGTCCCATGGATGTCCGTTGGTTTGAAGGTTGATGCTCAGTTTTTTCTCAGCTGAACCTTTGGCTTTGAATGTTAACTTGATCGGCGAGTCCTTGGGGATGAATTGTGGGATGGTTTGATTTAGCCCACATCGCCAAGAGGACTTGGGTTGAGGCTTTTGTACATCGGCATACATTGCATATTGCACGCCCTCCAAATCCGAGATCGGCATCTGCTTGACGGGCATGTCGTCAGTCTGCGAAATCCCCCATGGCTTGGTGTCACCTGTAAAATCAGGATTCACACAGACTTCCTTGGCATAACTCACGCAAGTCAACAAGCACAGTTGGAGAATCAATATGAATTGAAGAGTTGGATTTTTCCAAAGAGACATGGCAAGGCTCCGACTGTTTGTTTCAGATCATACTGGCCTTAAGCAATTGTATGGACAATTCACTGCGGCGAACAGGTTTTGTGAACTGCTCTGATACGGATATGATAAGGTAACTTAGGTATTCATTTCCATTCTTTTTCTTCAGGAGATATTAAACATGCACAAATTGATTCCCATTCTGATTGTCGCCTTGTCTGCGTCATTTGCCTTTGCAGACGTGATCGAAATTGAAGCCGAAGCCGCTGAAGTGGACGCAAGCAACATTGTCGAAAGCGAAAAGGCATCCGGTGGCAAAGTCGTATCCTTTACCAAGCAAACCAAAGCGTCCAAATTGACGTTTGAATTCGAAGTGCCCGCTGATGGCGAATATCAGCTTTGGGCCAATGCGTTTGGAGCTTCTGGCAACGCAGACTCTTTCTACGTCCAATTGGATAAAGGTGAACGTGAAACTTGGGACACCGTTGGCAGAGCTTTGACCATGCAACCCATTCGCAAACGCATCACGCTTGAAAATAACAAGCTCAAAGCTGAAGCATGGGTCACTGAGTTGACCAAAGGCAAGCATACGCTTGTTGTCAGTCGTCGTGAAGCGGGCGCGGTTTTGGACAAGATTTTCATCGCTCCCAAAGATGTGGACATGAAAAGCTATGCCAAGAAAAAATGACTGACTGATAAACCAATCATTCACAAAAACGCCTGTCATTGCGACGGGCGTTTTTTTATGACCGTTCCGAATCTCATTGCCATTGCTTGCGGTACTGACCTGGTGGCGTACCAAGGTGTCGGGTGAACTGGGCGTTGAAGCTGTAGACATCGGGATAGCCCAGTGATTCGGCGATGTCTGCGATGCTCTGTTGTGTGCCGATGAGTTGTTCCTGAGCCAATTGCAGGCGATGGCGGATTCGGAATTGCCCGGGACTGCTGCCGGTAGCCTGTGTGAATTTTTTGCGGAAGTTCGCGTAACTCATATTCAATGATTCAGCGATTTGTTCGGTGCCGATTCGTTGGTCAATGGCGTGAGCAAGTTGTCGTTTGGCTTGCTCAAGCCAATGTTGCTGGGAGTTGTCCGGAGACTTTGCCAACTGATGCAAGTCGACCATGAGTTGTTGCATGGCAAGTAGACAATTAGGCAGTTGGCTTTGCTTATGGGAATTGAGTTGACGATGTACTTGTTCATAACGGCGGATGATTTGTTTATGGATGCCGATGTGAAAAGTGATCTGTTTGTATGGTTCAATGCCGACGACTTCCAGCAGGGGGATTACTGCTGCGGGTACTGCTACGAAATACCACGTGCAGACTTCATGGCAGATTACAGAGTGGGGGACATTGGGGAATCGTTGCCAGATATCTCCGGCTTTGATGGGGATGTTTAGGTGTTGCTCATCAGAGTAGGTTGCTGAGCCTTGTGTCAGGTATAGCATGACATATTCACTGGTGATGAAATTGGTCTGTTGGCTTGCTGCACGTTGTGCGCCTTTGCCGCATCGCAAGACTTCACGGGTGGATGGCGTCAGAAAGCGAATGGTTGTTGCGGTGCGTTGGGACATGGAGTTGATTTTATCAAAAATAACAAATTAAGATCAAAACAAACATTGTTTAAATGATTATTGCGAATAATAATGTCACATAATTCATAAACCTAACAAATGGATATCCATTATGAAACGCACAAATGTGGTATTGGTCTTGCTTGACGATTATGGTTGGAAGGATTCGACCTGCTATGGATCGACGTTTTACGAGACGCCGAATCTCGATAAACTTGCATCGCAGGGCATGCGGTTTACCAATGGCTATGCATCCTGTCCGGTCTGTTCACCGACCCGCGCCAGTATGCTCACCGGCAAGTATCCAGCAAGACTTGGTGTGACCAATTTTATTAATCATGGTGGTGGTCATCCCAATACAGGGCGTATTATTGATGTGCCTTACACCAAGCACCTGCCAAGCGAGGAATACAACTTGGCCAAGTGTCTCAAGGATAACGGCTATCAGACATGGCATGTGGGCAAGTGGCATCTTGGGCTTGAACCCTATTGGCCGGATAAGCAGGGCTTTGATGTGAACGTGGCAGGTTGTCAGATGGGGCATCCATGGAAAGGTTATTTCAGCCCGTGGAGTATCCCGACCTTGCCTGAAGGTCCCGAAGGTGAATACCTCACGGATCGTATTACGGATGAAGCAGTGAAGCTCATTGAGAATCGTGATGCCGATAAGCCGTTCTTTTTGAACATGTGGTATTACACGGTTCACACGCCGATCCAAGCCAAGCCGGAGTATATTGAATACTTCAAGGACAAAGCGAAGAAGATGGGTATCGACACCGTTGAGCCGTTTGTGGAGGGTGAGTATTTCCCTTGCGATCATAAGAAAGATCAACGGGTTCAACGTCGTGTGATTCAATCTGATCCGGTTTACGCAGCGATGATCAAGAGCATGGACGAAAACCTTGGCAGACTCATGCATGCAGTCACCGATGCTGGCCAGGAAGACAATACGCTTTTCATTTTTACATCCGACAATGGTGGCCTGGCAACAGCGGAAGGTTCACCGACCTGCAACGCACCCTTGGCAGAAGGCAAGGGCTGGATGTATGAAGGTGGCACCCGCGAACCACTGGTTATCAAGCTTCCCGGTGTCATCAAAGCCGGAAGTGAAAGTGATACCGTCACCACCACACCTGATATTTATCCCACCGTGCTTGAAGCTTGCGGACTCGATGCCCAACCTCAACAACACTGTGATGGCAAGAGCATCATGCCCGTTCTCAAGGGGGATCAATCCTTCGAACGTGGCCCGGTTTTCTGGCATTACCCGCACTATGGCAATCAGGGCGGCACCCCCGGCAGCAGCATCCGCGAAGGTGACTACAAACTCATTGAGTTTTTTGAAACCGGCAAAATCGAACTCTATAACCTCAAGGATGACATCTCCGAGGAATATGACTTGGCACAAAAACAGCCGGATATTGCCAAAGACTTGCACATCAAATTAGCCCATTGGAGACAGGATGTTCAAGCGCGAATCCCACAGGTGAATCCTGCTTACGTCCCCTTTGACCGATTCGCGGTGGTTAAGGAGCAGTGAGTGGTGAGTAGGGCATTCTGACCGCTTGCGGTTTAGCGCTCCAGTATCTATTGGACACCAGAAGGGATTCGAGTCTCGCTGGCGCTGCTAAACCGCAAGCGGTTTTAAAATTGATCAAATCCCAAATCCCAAATCCCAAATCCCAAATCCCAAATCCCAAATCCCTTTAGCACCCATTGGGCGCCGGCAGCACAATAGGTATCATGCAAGCAATCTCCGGTTCACATCAAGGATTGCATCGCATGTCATATCTCACCCGACCCGCGTTTTTTGTTCGATTTCTGTCATTGTTTCTATTGCTGGCAATCAGTTCCAATGCAATCGCAGCCCCAGAGCAGGACAGTTACGGACTGTATCACTTTTTTCAAAAGCTGCGGAATAATCAGCAGGTTAACGTCGTGGCTATCGGCGGATCAATCACACAGGCAGGCACCGGTTGGTCGAAGATGTCAGCTGACCTTATTGCCAAGGCGTATCCCAACGCGCAAGTCAAGTTCGTCAATGCTGGCATCAGTGGGACAGGGAGTAACCTTGGCATCTTCCGACTTGAACGTGATGTCATCCAGTATCAACCTGACCTGGTACTCGTCGAATTTGCCGTCAACGATGGCGGTGCGCCAGACAAGGCATGCATTCGCAATCTTGAATCAATCATTGTCCGGTTGCGTCAACTGCCCAAGCCGCCGGCCATTGTCTTTGTCCAGGCTGCTTCAAAGTCCGGCGACGGGCATCATGCACGTCATAACCTTGTCGCCAAGCATCATCGCGTGATGAGTGTGGATATGCAGAAAGCCATTGCAGACCATATGTCAAAGACCGGCGCCACGTGGGATCAACTTTTTTCAGATCAAGTTCACCCGCGGACTGCCGGACATGAAGTCTATGCACAGACACTTTGGCAACGGATGCAGGCCTACGAACAGTTACCTGCCATGACGATCAAGGAGCAACCCAAGCTCCCCAATCTATCTGGCGAGGATTTAATTCTTGATGGCAAGATGATCACGCCGGACTTTGAAATGGATGGTTGGGTTTACAAGCAGGAGTCGATTAATGGTTGGTGGATGCAGTTTTTCCAAGGCTCATTGCAAAGCGGTGATAAGGCAGGCACATTGCATTTGCCGTTTTACGGTCGAACCATGGGGCTATGGTTGTTGATCAAGGAAGGGCGTGGCAAAGTCCGACTGCTAGTCGATGGACATTATCTCAAAGATGCCAGCGCGTTTCGCCCCGATTGGTATTACGGTGCCTACATTCATCCTCAACTCTTTGATCAAGGGTGGCATGTGTTGAGCATCATCCCCTTGGGTGTCAATGATCAACCTGCCATCGCGCGAATTGGTTACCTGCTTTTGGAAGATCAATCCAAAGCACCTGCGCCAAGTCCTGAATTCTGGAAAACAACATGGATCGAAAGTCGTGCCAAGGCAGATGCACTGGCGAAATTGTCATGGGACGTGATCCCCGTCGAGTCATGGCAAGTCATCGGCCCCTTTGGTGGTGATCACCCTACGCCCTGGGAACAACCCCTTGTGGATATGAACAAGGACTTTGGAATCAAGCTCACCGGACAACCTGATACCAACCAGCTATTAACCGGATACCAAGGCAAATCCGTCACTTGGCAGCAGGCTAAGGGCCTCAATGGTTGGGTGGACCTCAAAGCCATGTATGGACTCAAGGATCGGGGCGTGACTTATGCTCACGTCCAGATCAAGGCACCAGCTGATGGCAAGTACGAAGCGCGAATCTCGGCTGACTATTTCACATACATCACCGTCAACGGCAAGCGAGCTCATGAAATGATCGAAGGGCATGGCAGTCCGCATAACCCCGTCCCTATGGTTCTACCCCTTAAGGCAGGTGTGAATGATGTTTGGCTGACGATTCATGCTGGAAGCATGGGATATGGTTTTTTGATGGATTTACAAGCTGACCGTGGTTTAGAGATTGTGAAATGAATTTTTTTTGACTTCATCTTTGTCACCGTGTCATGGTATGCTTTGGCAGAGTGTGATGTGTTTCGGAGACGTTTTTTGAGTCAACATCAGAATTTGAATACCCAAAAGGACAATGCTGTCACCGGTGATTCAATTTTGTATGCTCGGATGACGTATTCAGTTCACAAATCGCGTTTGTTTCATATTTGAGATTACTGTAATTTGAACGTACCCCGCCGAAATTCAATTCAGGAGTAACCATCATGATAGATCCGAAAATCGAACAAGCCATCAATGACCAGATTAACCAGGAAATGACTGCCGCCTACAGCTATCTGGCCATGGCAGCACATTTTGAAAAAGCCAATCTCTCCGGGTTCGCAAGCTGGATGTATCAGCAGCGACTTGAAGAGCTGACCCATGCCATGAAGCTGTATCACTATCTCATCGACCGTGGTGGTGACTTGGCACTCAAGACCATTGAAAATCCGCAGAAAGAATTCGGCACGCCGCTGGAAGTCTTCAACATTGCCTTGAAGATGGAGCAGGCCAATACCGCATCGATTAACCAACTCTATAAGTTGGCGACCGAGATCAGCGACTATGCCACCCAAAGCCATCTCAAGTGGTTCATTGATGAGCAGGTCGAAGAGGAAAAGAGCATGGAAGATGCCATTGCCATGCTGGAACTTGCAGGTGATGATCGCAGTGCGATGCTTGTCCTCAATCAGCAGATGGGTGCCCGCCAGGGAGATCCCGGCGCACCAGCAGAGTAATGAGACGGGGCTGATTTTTTAAGCCTCATCCTTTGTACATTGAAATTGACTTGTCACAGTCCCATCGTGGTTTAGCGGTGGGACTGTTTTTATTGTCCTTGCGATGGGTT
>DLCK01000007.1 GCA_002480565.1 Phycisphaerales bacterium UBA7800
TCAGCCGGTAGTGGTTCAGTTATTGCTGAGGTTTTCGGTTACAATCCTCCCCATGCAATGGTTGATCTACTGGTTCTGGCAGTTGATCCCAGCCAATCCGATTCTTATGCGAATCGTACACGGGGGATCACGACGGGTGCGACACCTTTGGGTGCGTATGGGGTACGTGGGCGTGATGGTCATGCTGGTCATGCTTGCCTTGGCGTCGGGCGGGGGGATTGGGCAGGACATCTCCATGACGGCGCTTGCCAAAGCAGGGGCACATGTCTTTGCTCGCATCGCTTATGGGCAGGTGGTTCTGATCTGCTTGCTCTCACCACTGTTCATGGCAGGGGCAATCTCCGCTGAACAGCAGGGTAAGACCTTTGACATCATGCTCACGACGCCGTTGTCGAATTTGCAGATTGTTTTTGGTTCACTGCTTGGCCGACTGTACTTTGTGTTGGCGTTATTGATCAGTGGTTTGCCATTGTTTTCAGTGCTATTGATCTTCGGTGGCGTGCCGGTGTCTGCGGTGTTTGTGAGCTTTGCGGTGGCAGGTTTATCCGCACTACTCATGGGCGCGGTGGCGGTGACGTTATCCGTCTTACGCATCGGCGGACGCAAGGCGGTCGTGGGCTTTGTCATTGGTGTGGCAGGCTATCTTGTGGCTGGTTACATGCTGGACGTGACGCTGCTGCGGAACTTCCCGATTATCCCCAACGGCACGAACTATCTCACGCCGTTGCATCCGCTGTTGGTGTTAAGCAGCTACCTGGATTCCGCCAACTATCACGCGCCTTCGCCGGATGATCTGGTTGGTTATTCTGAGTTTTCCAAGCTGTATTTGAGTCATCCCTTTGGCGTGTTTGCAGTGGTGACAACAATGCTCAGTGTGTCGATGCTCACGTTTTGTTCACTGTGGGTTCGCATGATCGGCCAGGGGCAGAGTCAGTGGGTTTACAAGCTCAAGAAGAAACTGCGAATGGGTAAGGCAGCAGGTGAACGCCGCCGCCCACCACGTACGGTTTGGACCAATCCCATCGCCTGGCGTGAAGCGTCAACGCGAGGCAAAGTTGCAGCAGGGATCGTCGGCAAGTGGGCGTTCGTGATCATCGGTTGGTTTGCAGGGGCATTATTGCTTTGGCTGTATCACACCAAACGCTTGCCTGCGATGACTACCACCGGTGGGACCGGCATGCCACTGCACCTTGTGTTCCGAAGCATACTGGTGACGTTACTGCTTTTGGAATTGGCGGTGATTTCACTTGTCGCTTTGTACATGAGCGCCAGTTGTGTGAGTCGTGAACGTGAAGACCGCACATTGGATTTGATCCTCACCACGCCGGTGACACCTAAGAGTTATATCTGGGGCAAGCTCCGCGGACTGGTGAGTTTTTTGACGATGATGCTGACTGTGCCTGTGGTGACCTTGGCGATGGTCGGTGCGTATTCATGGATCGGCCAACAGCAGCAATGGCCTCTTGCGATGGTCAATTACAAAGTCGGTTCAGCCAGTGCCAGTTACCCATTGATGATTCCTGAAGCAGCGGTGTTGCTGGTCTTGATGCTCGTGCCGTTTATTGGTTTCTGTGTCATGGTGGGTATGAACTGGTCGGTTAAAAGTAAAGGTGTCCTGGGTGCGGTGATCTGGTCGGTGGGGATCTTGTCTGCGATTAGTCTGGTGCTTGGATTCTGCGGCTACAACGCAGCGGCGAGTATTCCCGTCGTCGGCCCCATCATCAATAGTTTTAGCCCGGTGACGCACCTGCTGGTGGTCATCAATCCTTATGAGACGGTAAGCGGCATGCTCGAAACCCCCGATTCGGGGCGATGGAACCTATTCTTGGGGGCATGCATGGCAGCGGCTGGTTACAGCGTCATGGTCTATGTGCTGTTACTTAATATAGTCCGCAATTTCGACCAAACTGTGCGGCAACTCAGTGGCAATGGTTAAGTCAAACATGTCTGGGCGTGATTACGGCAATACAGTCGTCACAATCGATACAAACAAACCCTTGTGCAGCAAAAATTACCATTTTGACTTGCATTTGCATTGAAGAATGAAGTCTTCCACTTATGCTGGTATACAGTCCCATAATTGCATGGGATACAACAGGAGGGAAACCCGATCTTTGGCGTCAGGGGTGATTGATCTGATCGGTTCTTGTTGCGGCTAAACACAAATGACTGGGGTAATGAGACGCCATGAAAAAGCACTTAACCTATTTCGTACTCACTTTTGCGATCATGTTGGGTTTGACATTTTCGCAAGCACAAGCTGCTGTGGTCATCATTGATGACTTTGCAACCGGTGTAGATCTCAGTTCGTTTGGAACATCGTCTGCAGTTGATGATGGCTTTTATTCCAATGTACTCGGTGGCTATCGGGATACACGGGTTTTTGCGTCATCAGGTGGTGTGAGTATCAACTACTCACCAGTGGTTGGCAATACGATTGCCTTCAATGCATTGGCTGGTTCCTCTGGTTATTATGTCTCGCATTATAACGGGATTGGTACCAATGGCAGCTTGAATCTGGATCTGCTGGGTAGCAACACGACGGGTAATTTCACCTTGATTGTCAACGCAGCTAATGGAACGGGTACTGCTCATGTGAGTGTCGTGGATAACAATGACAATCACTTTTCAAGTATTCAAGATATCACCAATGGCTTCGCCGGCTCCCTTAATTTTAACTACTCAGACTTCCTTGGTGCAGGCGTTGATTTGACGAATATCAAATCCGTCAACCTTGGTATCTTCAGTTCAAGTGTGGCTGACGACTTCACTCTCGGCCTCTTCACTGCCACAAGCAGCGTGGTTCCCGAACCTGCATCTCTGGCTCTACTGGGTGTTGGCGGTTTGATGCTCCTGCGTCGTCGTAACCGTACCCGCGTTGCCTGATCTGTATCAAGAAGGAAACCTAAGAACAAACATCACAAACACCGACCTGTCAAGGGTCGGTGTTTTTTTCATGCTTCTGGTTGGCGTTGGTTGGCCATGTGTGAATAGGCCAGTCAGGTAGTAATGACTCGGATGTATATGTCGTCATATGATCAGCAAAAAGTGTCCTGGCAGTAAGCACAGTTACAAGAACGACCCCGCAGCAATTCCATCTACTTCCATCTACATTGTCAGATACAAAACGACTGTGCGTACAGCAATCAATTCATGGTTGTATTGAGTTGCCCCACAAGAGCATGTCACAGTCAAGTCGATTGTATGTTCCCAAACAATAGATCATTGGTCAGTTAGATGTAGCATTGAAGCACAGGAAAGTATGTCTGCGACTATTGAAAAACAAGATCAACAGCTGCGAGTTTCCAGATCGCGCAACCATACACATAAACGGTGGATGTTCTAGTTGAATCACGAAATGATACTGATGCCAATAAAATGCTTTATTATCCGCGACGTTGTTGATTGGTCGCTTTGTTGAGAATCCTCTTCTCTTTTTCAGTCAGTGACTGGATGCCTGAGGCTTTGACTTTTGCCAGGATGCGATCGACTTCCGCGTCGAGTTCCTGCTGTGATTGCTCCTGGCGTTGAGCTTTCCATTGATGGGCTTTTTGGGCAAGGGTCGGTCCCCTTCTGCCTCCACCAAAGCGATCTGCAAAGTTCAATAGTCTTGGTTTACGGATCAGGAAAAATCCAAGGATCGCCCCGCCAAGGTGAGCAGCTTCGCCGCCGGCGTTGTGTCCCTGGTTGACCAACGTCAACGCAGCAAGTCCCACCGCAAACCAGATCATTACCCGCAGTTTGATAGGGATGATGAACATGAATAACACTTGTGTGTCGGGGGCGATTTTTGCAGCAGCAACCATAATCCCAAAGAGTCCGGCGGACGCACCGATCAATGGGATAAGCCCATTGAAATTCGGCAAGACATGCAGAACCATCATCAGAACATAAAACAGACTGCCACCAATACCGCAGAGCAGGTAGTAAGCAAGGAATCGCTTGGTGCCAAGGTATTGTTCAACCATCGGCCCAAAGAAAAACAGTCCAAGCATATTCCAGAACAGATGCCCAACACCTGCATGCAGAAATTGATACGAGATCACACGCCAGAGTTGGAAATGTTTGAAGGCTGTTTCAGCGGAGAACAAACCAAAGGCTTCAAGTGGTGGCAGGGCGTTGCCATAGTAATTCGCACGGACACCTACGAAGTTGTACAGAATCGCATCGATCACAAACACTGCAACATTGATGATGATCAGGATCGCTACCATGGACAACCAGCCTGGCGCGGGGATCAGAAAATTCCCAACCCGTTTGGAAGGCCCAAAGGGACTGCTTGCCTGTGTGTAGTCGCGGTCGTATATACCCATCTGTCAAATTCCTGTGGGTTATCTGCAAAACGTCTGATAATACAATAACGTCGCAATGGTCTTCCCATCAATGATCCGACCATCACGTACCATCTCCATCGCCTCATTCATAGGCAGGACTTTAACGGTGATCTTCTCGTTGGGTTCAAGTTGCTGTCCCACGGCCGTCAGATTCGTTGCAAGGTAACAGTGCATCATCTCCGTGCAGATACCCGGCGATGCGTAAAAGCTATTGATGAGTTTAATCTCACCTGCCTGATAACCTGCTTCTTCGATGAGTTCGCGACCTGCGGTGACATGCGGCTCTTCGGGCGGCTCAAGTGTCCCAGCAGGTAACTCCCAAAGCGGTACGTCTTCAATCGGTCGCTCGTTTTGGATCATCACCACATGATCCTCATCGATCATCGGTAAAATCACCGCAGCGCCCGGATGAAGCACCATATCCTTGCGATGTGTCCCGCTATTTGCATTGCGGTTTGGCAGGTCCATACTGACCACATCAAAGCGTTTACCCGTGAAGACCTTCTGTCCCATTTGTTCGATTTTGCGCTGTGTCATGTCGGATCATTGTAAGTCATAATCGCCAAAGTCGCTTGTGCATGGTCGCTACGGCGAAATTACCTTCCGCGCAAGATCGTTATGGCGTTGCATTTTTGAGCGGTTACCATTGACAGACTTATCCATACTACGCAAGGTGTCTGTCATGATTGATCTTTCTCATACCGGTCCCTGGGACGCTAAATGGGTCTGGTGCCCCGGCCGTCAGGTTGCCCCGTTTCAACGCTGCTTTTTCCGACTGGATTTCACGTTAGAGCAAGCTGGCTATCTCAAACTGCATCTCTCAGCGGACAGTCGATACAAGCTCTACATCAATGGCCAACTCCTGGGCGTCGGACCTGCAGCAGGGGACTTTTTCAATTATCACTATGACAGCTTCGGCTTTGAGCAGAAGATCAAACTCAACCCTCGTAAGTATCAATTGGTCGTCGAGGTGTTGAGCTTTGGCAAGAACGGTCCGATCAACGAGATGCATGCCAGAGGCGCACTGATGGTGCATGGGGCGGTACTCGATGACAATGAAAATGTCCTTGTGCCGGTTTCCACCAAGGATGGTGATCAAAGCCAATGGCGTGTTCTGGAAGACCCGACCTTTGGCACTCAGGAACGGGGTGGTGTCACGGCCGACACCGATAAGCCGTTTCGTTTTTACTGGGCCTTGGGTTACACCGAAGCGATTGATCTGACGAAGATGGCTGAGGACCCGTTGACCTTGCCGATGGATGATCTTCGTTGGCAGCTAACGCAGTACGTGTGTCCTGTGTACCGACGCAGTGATCCGGTCAATGATTATCCGGCGCCCTGGCTATTGGTTCCAAGTGTCATCCCCCAACCTGAACTTGGCCAGCAGATGTTCCTGCAGGTTGTTCGACACAGTGACAACGCTACACGCAGTGACTGGGAAGGTCTCATCTTTGAAGGCAAGCCCGTCACCGTCCCTGCCAACACATCGCTTCGCGTGATTTTTGATCAAGGTCAACTCACCACTGCCTACCCGCAGATCAGTTTTACCGATGGCAAAGACGCAAGCATCCGCATGGTCTACGCCGAAGCATTCAGCAAGGATTGGCAGAAAACCATCCGCGATCAGGCAGAGGGACAATTCGTCGAAGGTCACAGTGACGTCGTCATTGCCGGTGGCAAGACCGCGTTCTACTCGCCGATGCGTTGGCAGACTTTCCGCTATGTCGAACTCTATATCGATACTCAAGATCAGCCACTGACCATCAAGCAGTTCGACTCATTGTTCCATGCCTACCCATTGGTACGCCAGGCACAATTTGCATCCGACAATGAACTATCCAACCAACTATGGGATTTGAGTTGGCATACATTGCGCCTCTGCTGTCAGGATCACTTCACCGACTGCCCGTACTACGAACAGCTCCAGTATGTCGGCGACTCGCTGATTCAGGCGTTGGTCGCATTTAATGTCGGGGGTGACACCCTGCTTTGGCGTCGCCTGCTCACCGACATGGATCATTCCCGCCAACACTTCGGCTTGACGATGAGTCGCTACCCATCTCATCACCCGCAAATGATCCCGACGTTCAGCCTGATCTGGATTCGCGCGGTGCAGCTTTACGACCAACATGTCGGCGAAACCCAACTGGTCAAAGAACTCTACAACGGTATGGGGCAAGTCATCCAA
The DNA here is from genome assembly GCA_002480565.1 of Phycisphaerales bacterium UBA7800. Taxonomy (GTDB): domain Bacteria; phylum Planctomycetota; class Phycisphaerae; order Phycisphaerales; family Phycisphaeraceae; genus UBA7800. The sequence continues at coordinate 6,523 of DLCK01000007.1, forward strand.
TGGTTCATGAAGCGTATGAACGATGATGGGTTGTTTGCATCATTGGAATGGTGGCAGTTTGTCGATTGGGTTCCATTCTGGAAAAAGGGTGGCGGTTCACATCAAGTGCAACGTGAAGGTGATCCGACGATCTACCCAAGCACGATTGTGAACATGCAGTTGCTCGACGCATTGGATGCGATGGTGCAGATGGGAGCGATAGCAGGTGTCGATGAATATGTGATTCAGGACTATCGCCAAAAAGCAGATGCCTTAAAAGCGTCCATCCGTAAGCACACTTGGTCTGATGATCGCAGCCTTTTTGCAGACAGCCCCAATCTGGATCAGTTCTCTGAACATGCCAACCTGCTTGCGGTTTTGACAGGTATCGCTGATGAATCCCAACAACAACTCATCAGCGAGAATCTGTTTAACCAGACCGACGAACAATTCGCTCAATGCACCATGTATTTCCAGTTCTACTTCGCCCGCGCGATGAGTCAACTTGGATTGACGGATCGCGTTTGGGAGCGCTTGGACGAATGGCAGGGCTTTATCGATGTGAACCTCACGACCTTGCCTGAACGCCCGGATCATCCAGATAAACAGGCAAGAAGTGACTGCCATGCCTGGAGTGCCTGGCCGGCGCATTGGTATGTGAGCAGTGTCCTTGGCGTGCATCCTGCGGAGCGTGGATATGCGACTATTGGGATCAAGCCCCAACTCGGGCGCCAGAATCAGGCTCAGGGGATCGTCCCGACTCCGCATGGCCCGGTGACTGTGCAGATGGTCAAAAAGGATGGCACGTTCATGTTCGCAGCCGACACGCCAGCGGATGTCCCTTGCGTCATCACGTTACCCGATGGCGCCATCACCGAACATGCTGGCGGACTGGTCAAGCTCCAATGCCAATGTTGATCTGACACCTTTCGCCGTGATGTCGCGGATTGCGTTACAATGACTTACTGTTTCGTCATTGCAGGAATCCAATATCATGGCAAAGATCAAAGCCGTCGTCAGTGTCATCGGGCAGGACCAAAAAGGTGTCGTTGCGCGCTTTGCGACCTTCCTGGCTGAACAAGGCATCAACATCGAAGACATCGAACAACAGGTCGTACACGGCAGGTTCATCATGGACATGCTTGTAGACCTTGCTGAAATGTCGGTCACCCTTGATGAACTCATCACCGGCTTGCTGGAACTGGGGCAGCAAATCCAAATGCAGGTGCGCGTTGCCTTGCACGATCAGCGTCGACAAAAAAATGTCGCATTGCTCGTCAGTAAAGAACCCCACTGTCTTGAACAACTGCTCCGAGATAATGAAGCAGGTAAGCTCCGGGGTAATATCACCTGCGTGCTGAGTAACCATCCGGATCTCAAACCCTTGGCAGATGCAGCAGGGCTGACCTTTGAACACATGCTCTCCACCGACAAGCCCGCTCATATGCAATGGCTACTTGAACGTCTGAATCACTACAACACGGATGTGGCAGTACTCGCTCGGTATATGCAGGTCATTACACCCAATGTCCTGGAAGCCTACAAGCATCGGATTATCAATATCCACCCGTCATTATTGCCTTATTTCCCCGGTGCAAAGCCGTATCATCAGGCATGGGAGTCAGGCGTTCGTGTGACCGGCTGTACTGCGCACCTGATTACCGAGCAGTTGGATCAGGGCCCCATCATTCTCCAGGATGTCTTTCACATCAACGTCGGCAAAGACACTTCGGATGATGTGAAACTCAAAGGGCAACAACTTGAAGGTCGCGTCCTCTCCGATGCCGTGCAAATGTATCTTGATGAAAAACTGGTGGTCATTGATGAGAAGGTCGTCTTCCGCCCGGGCCTAAGTACCTTCCTGGATCACGATGACAAAGACTAAACCATGACACAAATTCCCAACACACCGCCAACTCCTAAACGCAAGCCCAAGAATGATTGGCTTGTCCTGATATTAGTCACCTTGTTTATGTTTGGTTTGTTCATCGCAACGATCATCATGATTGGTTGGGTGTACAAGGGTAAAATGATTGCTTCGGTGGTGAATCTTGGTCTGCATGGTGCGCTCACTGAATTGCCACTGCCTGTGGAACAGAAAAAAGCGATCATTCATCAAACCGATCGGTTGTACGAAGCATTTCTGGAAAAGAAACTTGATGTGCAGGACATGGGTGATGTGGTTGAAAAAATATTGCAGGGTCCAACCTTGCCCATCGGGGCGGTTTACTATGCTGTGAACCATCAGATTGATATTTCTCAGATGACGGATGAACAAAAATTGGCTGCGAAAATTCAGGTCGGCCGGATGGCTGAGGCAGGCATTCAAAGCAAGTTCAAGCCCGATCAGTTGCAACCCATTGCTGATTTACTCAAGCCTGAAGTCGATGCTGACAATCCGCAACCCGTAGAAATTGAAGTGCAAACCAAGCAGACTGTTTTAAAAGAAAAGCTCACCCGTGAAGAGTTGGATCAGGCGGTTTCTCACTGTAAGCAGATAGCGGATGATGCGCAGATGACCACGCCTGCTGAGCCTTATGTTTTTGATCCTTCGGAGCATGTGCAAAAGGTGGTCGATGAATTGTTGGGGCCGCAGGACAAGACAGGATTGCCTCAGACGAACTTGCCATCGTAGTGTTTCGTTGTCAGCGACACGCAATGTCGCAGCTATTTTCTTTCTCGTATGATTCAAAACGTCCTGCGTTTACGGTCGCGTACTCTTGAGCCAATTGCTCAGTTGGTCATGTGACATGCAGTTAACCACATCGCCGGCTGTGGCACCTGCGCGTCTTGCAGTGAGTATGCCGTACTTGAGTTCATCCATATCACCGGGCCCGTGCGCATCGGTGTCGATAGCGAGTTTGACGCCTGATTCCAAAGCCAGCCGCGCGTGCGAATCCCGTAAATCCAATCGCCAGTGATTGGCATTAATCTCCATGGCAATGCCGCGTTCCCTGGCAGCAGCAATCAGCTTGGGCATGTCCGGGCTAAGTCCCTCACGACGATTAATCAGTCGGCCGGTGGGGTGACCCATGATCGTCACGTAGGGATTCTCGATGGCTTTGAGCATCCGCTGCGTGGCTACCTTGGGTTCCTGTGTGAGTGCTGCATGGGGACTTGCGACCACGATATCCAACTGTGCAAGCAGGTCATCAGCATAGTCCAGTGAACCATCGGAAAGGATGTCCACTTCACTGCCTGCAAGGATGGTGAGTCGGCCTTGGTACTTCTTGGCAGCAGCACGGATTTTTTCGATGTGATCAATGAGTCGCTGTTCATTGAGGCCATTGGCTTGAGCTTGCCCCTTGGAATGATCGGTGATGGCGATGGTGTGAAACCCGAGGTCTATTGCAAAGTCCGCATACTGCTCGATACTCCAGATACCATCACTTGCTGTGGTATGTGCGTGCAGTTCAGCTTTGACATCCGCAACCTCCACGAGCTTGGGCAGCTTGTTGTTTTCTGCCAATGCCAACTCGCCGTGATCTTCGCGCATCTCCGGTGCGACCCATTGCAGGTCGAGGGCTTTGAAAACATCCTCTTCCGTTTTGGCAGCAATGGGTTTGTCATCTTTGGTCAGGGCATACTCGTTAAGACTCATTCCCATCTTGATGGCACGCTGACGCATAGCCACATTGTGTTCCTTGGAGCCGGTGAAGTACATCAGCGCAGCACCAAAATGTTGTGGATCAACAATGCGCAGATCCACTTGTACGCCATGCTCAGTCCGTACGGAACTTTTGGTTTGACCTTGAGCAAGGACTTCGGTGACGACCGGAAGCTGGATGAAGAAATCGCTGATGGTTTTGGAATCGTCTTCACGGGCAGCCACCAGTAAATCCAGATCGCCGATGGTTTCTTTACCACGTCGCAATGATCCGGCGTATTGGACTTGGGTGACTTGCTTGAGTGTTTTGAGTTGGTCGATAAACCAGAGCGCGATGGGCAGAGCTTTGCCGATATTCACACGTCCGCCGGTGGATTCCATAAACGCAATGGACTTGCGGATTTTATCCAGTGACTTTTTACCCATGCGTGGCAGTGCGGTGAGTTCATCGGTTTTGAGTTTTTCTTTCAGGTCCTCCATGGACTCAATGCCAGCTTGATTCCACATCAAACCCACGGTTTTGGGGCCAAGTCCTGAGACTTGTAGCAGATCAAGCAGGCCATGGGGGATGCGTTGCATGACATCTTCATGGGCTTTGATCTTACCGGTTTGGAGGAACTCGGCGATTTTGGACGCTGTGCTTTTGCCGATGCCTTCGACCTTGGCCAGCAGTGCGACCTCGGCGCCGATGTCAGCTAAATCCGTGGGCAGTTCGCCAATAACACGGGCAGCTTTGGCGTAGGCGTTAATGCGAAATCGGTCATCTTCGAGGATGGTGTGCACGTCAGCCATCTGCTGGAAAATCGCGGCAAGTTGATGATTGGTATCCATGCCGATTAGCGTAACACAAAGCAGGCGAGCGCTAAAATGAAGCAGTCGATACAATCCAAAGGATATGCTATCTACACCGAGATTTTGGAAGCTCTTCACTGTTTTGAGAACCCCATCACTTGAGTCGCAGCTGATTCTGCCTTATTGTGCTGAATTCCGGCAATGTCCTGAAAATGAGTATGCTCATTGGATATCGCCGGTTTGGATTTGAGCAAACCGGCAAGTGATGCCGATAATATCGATGGTATAAGCATTCAAACTGCCAGGGAGGGCAGAGGCGTTGGCCAGACGTAAAAAAGGTAACGATGACGATTCACTTTTCGGCTCTGCATCTACCGATGCAGGTTCCGGTGGCGGTGAAGCTTTCCCGCCTGATCCGGCCGACAGCAGCGCCCCATTGCATGACCTGGCGCAGACCCGGTATTTGAACTATGCGTTGAGCGTGATTACCAGTCGCGCTTTGCCGGACGTGCGCGACGGGATGAAACCGGTTCAGCGGCGGATTCTTTACACCATGTTCACCCAGGGGCTTTCCTTCTCGGCCAAGCATCGCAAGTGTGCCAAGGTGGTCGGCGATGTCATGGGTAATTATCACCCGCATGGTGACTCGTCGATTTACGATGCGTTGGTGCGCATGGCTCAGCCGTTTTCGCTGCGTGTGCCACTGGTCGATGGGTCGGGGAACTTCGGCTCACTTGACGGTGATAATGCCGCCGCGATGCGTTACACCGAATGTCGTATGGCAGCCATCAGCACCGAAATCTGCCAGGAACTCACCCAGCAGACGGTCCCGTTTCGACCCAGTTACGATGGCACCAAGTCCGAGCCGGTGGTATTGCCCTCACGTGTGCCAACGCTGCTTGTCAACGGTGCAACAGGCATCGCTGTGGGCATGGCAACCAACATCCCGCCGCACAACCTCAAGGAAGTCTGTAACGCCCTGGTGAAGCTTCTGGAAAACCCGGAACTCAAGACTTACCAACTCATCGCCAATGATGCCGTGCAGGGGCCGGACTTTCCCACCGGTGGTGAAATTTTAAACTCGCGTGATGAACTGCGTGAAATTTACAAGAACGGTCAAGGCTCCATTCGTCTGCGTGCCAAATGGGAAAAAGGTGAAGTCACCCGATCGAGCAAAACGCTCTACATCACCGAGATTCCCTACGCGGTCAACAAGTCTACATTGGTTGAATCCATCGCCCAAGTTGTCATTCAGCGCAAGCTCCCGCCCCTGGTGGATATCAAGGATGTCTCCACGGAAGACGTGCGGATTGCCCTGGAACTCAAGCGTGATGCCGATGAACAGAAGGTCCTCGCCTACCTGTTTAAGCACACGCCCTTGCAGACCAATTTCAACATCAACCTCACCTGCCTGATCCCCACGGAAAATCCGGAAGTGGGCCGGCCTGAGCGTTGTGACTTACGTGAAATTCTCCAGTGCTTTTTGAACTTCCGTTTGGAAGTGGTCACCAAGCGTTTGGAGCATGAGCTTAAGCAACTGCAAAAGCGCATCCACATTCTCGAAGGCTTTGCGCTGGTCTTTGATGCACTCGATGAGATCATCAAAATCATCCGTGCTTCAAATGGTAAAGCCGATGCTGCCAAGAAAATCATGAAGCGCTTTGAGCAGCTTGATGAAGAGCAGACCGATGCCATTTTAGAGTTGAAACTCTACCGTTTGGCCAAGCTGGAAATCAATCTGATTCGTGATGAGTTGGCTGACAAACGCAAGCGCGTCAAAGAGATTCAAAAGCTCCTTGACGAAACCGATGCCGACGGCAGATGGTCCATTGTCAAAGACGAACTGATCGAAATTCGTGATCAGTATGGCAAGAAAGACAAGCGTCGCACCACCTTTGCCGGCGAAGAAGCTGAAGTCGAATATGCCGAGGAAGATTTTATCCTTGATGAGGACTGCCGCTTCCTGGTTACCCGTGATGGTTGGATCAAGCGTCAGAAAAACCCCATTGATCTGGATAAAGTCCGGCTCCGTGAAGGTGATTCGATCCTGGCTGCATCGTTTGGCTCGACCCGCGCGACTGCCGTGTTCTTCTCCAACTTCGGCGTGGCCTACACCGCCCGCATCATCGACCTGCCGGCGACGACCGGTTATGGCGAGCCGATCCAGAAACTCTTTAAGCTCAAGGATGGCGAAACCATTCTTGCTGCCATGAGTCTGGATTCGCGCATCATGCCCAATATCGCTGCTGAGGGTGATGATATCCCCGAGTATCACGGCATTGCCACCAGCACCGACGGCTACAGCATTCGATTCAGTCTCGCTGCCTATGCCGAACCAAGCACCCGCGCCGGCCGCAAGTTTGCCCGTCCTGCCAAGGGTCAGCAGATCGTTGGCGTTTATGCAATCACCGGTGAGGAAACACTGATGGTCGCCACGCAACGCGCCCGAGCCTTGCTGTGTAAAGCAGACGAAATCAACTTCGTCTCCGGTCCGGCCAAGGGGGTGCAACTGATCAAAATTGCCAAGGATGATTACGTGATTGGTTTTGTCACCGCCACCGGCGACCGTCAAACCATGACCGTCAAGACCTCCATGGGAGGTGAACAGCGAATCAATACCGGCAAGTATGAACTCACCGGCCGAGGTGGCAAGGGACGTGAAATCCTCAAGCGTGGCACCTTCACCCGAATGGTCCCGCCGGATCTCGAATTGATTGACATGGTCTAAAATAGTTTGCAAGCCTCAGGGAGTGATTAACCGAGAATGACATCGACCTATACAGCCAAAGATATTTCCGTTCTTGAAGGACTCGATCCCGTCCGCAAGCGCCCCGGTATGTACATCGGCGGCGTCGGCTCTGCGGGTCTGCATCACCTGGTCTGGGAAATTCTCGATAACTCCGTCGATGAAGCCATGAACGGCCATGCCACGGAAATCAATGTCATCCTCCATGACGATGGCACCTCCATGACCATCTCCGACAATGGTCGTGGTATCCCCGTCGATATCCATCCCAAGCTCAAAAAATCAGCACTGGAAATCATTCTCACCACCCTCCATGCAGGTGGTAAATTCGAAGGTCAAAACTACAAAACTTCCGGCGGACTCCATGGCGTGGGCGCTTCGGTGGTGAATGCACTGTCCAAAAAACTCGTCGCCACCGTCAAGAAAGATGGCAAGCTCTACGAGCAATCCTTCAAGCTCGGTAAGCCCATTGCTCCCATCAAAAAAATGGGTGCAGCACGCGGCAGCGGCACCACCATCTATTTTCATCCTGACCCCACGATCTTCCCCAAGACCGAGTTCAATCCCGACACCATTCGTGATCGACTCGAAATCGTCAGCTACATCCACAAAGGTGTCAAAGTTGTCTGGGACGATCAGGTCAACAAGAAAAAAGAAGTCTTCCAACACAACGAAGGCATCGTCAATTACCTGACGAAAATCCTCGCGCAACGCAACGCACACCCCGTCCATGATCAAGCATTCGTGCTCGAAAAAGAAAACGGCATCGGCGTGCAGATCATCCTTCAGTGGACCGAATCCACCGACGAACACATCCGCAGTTACGTCAACGGCATACCCACCGCATCAGGTGGTTCACACGAAAACGGCATGCGTGCCGGCATGACCAAAGCGCTGCGAAATTACATCGAAATTCACAAACTCACCCCTCGTGGCGTGAACCTCCAAACCGAAGACCTGCGTGAAGGTCTCACCGGTATCGTCTCCATCTTCATGGGCGATCCGCAGTTCCAGGGCCAAACCAAAGACCGCTTGAACAATCCCGAGGTTCAGCCACAGGTCGATGGCCTGGTTCGTCCGGCATTGGAACACTGGCTTAACAACAACGGCACCATGGCCAACGCCATCGTCACCCGCGCGGTACTCTCAGCCAAAGCCCGGGAAGCCTCCCGCGCGGCGTCGGCGGCCGTGAGTCGCAAGAGTGCCACCACCAATCGACTGAACCTGCCCGGCAAACTCGCCGACTGCTCAAGCAAGCTGCGTGACAAGACCGAACTGTTCATCGTCGAAGGTGATTCAGCCGGTGGGTCGGCCAAGCAGGGGCGCGACCGCGCTCACCAGGCCATCCTCCCCCTGCGTGGTAAAGTGCTTAACACCGAACAGGCGTCACTTAAAAAAGTGCTGGAAAACAAGGAAATTTCCGACATTATCACCGCGCTGGGCTGCGGGATTGGTGCGGACTGCGATCCATCCAAACTGCGTTATGGCAAGATCATCCTGCTCATGGATGCTGACTATGACGGCCATCACATCTCCACGTTGATGCTCACGTTTTTCTACCGACACATGCGACCGCTGATGCGCGAAGGCAAGATTTTCCTCGCCCAGCCACCCTTGTATCGCTTGGACATTGGCAAGGAAACCCATTGGGCCCACGACGATGCCGACCGTGAAAAAATACTGGCAAAACATGCAGGAACCAAAACCAAAGTCGATATCAGTCGCTTCAAAGGTCTGGGTGAAATGATGCCCAAGGTGCTTTGGAACACCACGCTCAATCCCAAGACACGGGCGTTGTTGCGGGTGGAAATCGAAGACGGACTCAAGACCGAACAGGTCATCAGCGACCTGATGGGCAAAGACCCCGGCGCACGATTTACCTTCATCATGGAACGTGCCGAAGAAGCCGAAGCGCTGGACGTTTGATTGTGGTTGTCATATTCCAATTGAGAAACTGTTTTGAAATAAAGCCCGTGGGACTTGAGTCCCCGGGGTTGGGCTGCCTGTTACAATAGTTACATGCTCAAATCACTTGCACTGTTGATCGGATTGATCTGTGCGGGTTCGTTACACGCTCAAACATCATCCCCGCAGACCTTGGGTTACATCCTGCAGGCCGAGGCGTTGGCCAAGTCGCGTGATGCGGTGGTGGATATACTTGCAAAGTCTGACCGTGACTGGATCATTCTCGACACCCATTTTGATGGCGATCCCTGGCCCCCGGAAGCTTTGCAAACCATTCGCGCGGGTAAAGCAGGGCGTAAGGTGCTTGCGTATCTTTCCATTGGTGAAGCTGAAGACTACCGCGACTATTGGCAGAAAGATTGGGATGCCGATCAAGACGGTAAACCCGATGCCGGGGCGCCGGGTTTTCTCTGTGATCTGAATCCCGATTGGGCAGGTAATTACAAAGTCCGCTATTGGCACCGTGATTGGCAGGCGACCCTTCTCAAACGCGTCAGTTCAATCATGCAAACCCAGAAATTCGATGGCCTGTACCTGGACATCGTCGATGGATTTAGTTTCTTTGAACACGATCCTAAAACAGATCAATGGATCGACAATCGCCACAATCCGCAGACCGGCAACACCTATCGCAAAGATATGATTCGATGGATTATGCTCATCACTAAAAACGCGCGACGTATCAATCCCAAGACGTTAATCGTCCCACAAAATGGCGAGCAATTGCTCAAAGACAAAGCTTACAGCCAACTCGTCGACAGTGTGGGTATCGAAGATTTATTCAGCAATGGCAATCAAAAACAGTCGGCAGATGACATCACCTACCGACTGTCCTATTTAAAACCATTTGTTAAAACCAACAAACCGGTCTGGCTGATTAACTATGCCACCCATCCGCGCTATCAACGATTGGCAACAAGCAAGGCCAGGGAGCTTGGCATGCGACTGCTCATCACGGATCGTGATCTGAAAACCTTAGGCATAAGCCGGAGTTTGCAGGACTGAATCATCAATCAAATCTCGGAAATTCGACACGCGATGGAAGGTCAGCAGATTGCCGTTGTGTGCCGAGGCTGCACGTTCATCACCCGATCGGCTGAGAATCAACAGGTCGTCGCCACTTCCAATCATGTGAGCGTAATGGCGTGAATGAAGCGGCGTTTGTCCTGCTGCAACCAGTCCTGCATATTGCCAGTCAAACAGGTTCGTTGAGTAGTGCAGTTGCAGGCGATGGCGTTCGTTGTCTGGCATGCCGTAGCGATCATCTGACATGAGTTCGGGCTTGACCATACTGTCGGTGGTCTGAGATGAAAGATGCCACCACGTTTGCGTGAGCGGGTCAAAGTGCAGATGAAATTTCATCTGTCCGCCCGGAAGTGACACGTATGCCAGTTTACTATTGCCAGGTGTAGTGACCAATTCGGTTTTAAGGCTGCCATCATCCATGGTTCGACATTGAGCAATCGCGCCCAGGTTGGTTAAGCCCGATGCCAATCGCATCCACAGATGGACAGTGTTGCCTGTGGGGTCATGGAGGATGTGGCGTGGATCGTTAATGCGGACAATATGGGTTTCGAGCCAGCCTGCATTGCCATACCAACGATTGGCGGAGACTTCGCCTTCAACAAACAGTGGTGTGCCGATGGGTTGGTTAATGTTCAATAGATCATCGTAGACAAGCGGATTTGAGAAGGTCCAGTTTTCACGTTGCGTTAGGTCATCATCCAGATTCCCTCGCATGACCACCGGCGCAACGCCAGGCCAAGGGTGTTTGGGGATGCGTTGTTCCATGCAGATGTAGATGTGATTGTCCTGGATGTCATACGCACAGGGAGCTTGATGCCAATCGTGATTGTGATCAAGGGCGGTGGTGTCTGACCATGTGTTGCCATCATCTTCGCTGACGCAGATTCCCATGGGGCCTGAGTGTCCCAGAAGGTAGATGCGGTCGCCTGCGACGAAAGGCCGAGCGTGGAGCATGGGGAAGTCAGCGACGTGTTGCCATGTGTTGGCATTGTCATCGGAGATGAAAATTTTGCCTTGGTTTCCTGCCGGATCATCGCCTTTGGCGGACTTCTTGCCGGGTAGATTTTTGACACCGGGACCGCCCAGATCACAGGTAGCGATGAGTCGTCCGGTGGGCGTTTGGAGTAATGCCGGGCTGTAACAATAGACATTTCGGGGGTCAGGTGATTGATAAATGATTTGTTCGCTTGCCAGCATGTTTGAAAATCCTTGTTGTGTTGGCAGATTGAAATTGCGTTGTTTTAGTTGGTTTGGAATTGCAGATCACGAAACATCAACAGGCCTTGATCCGGGCCAGGAGATTGTTCGGTGCCCAGGAATAGACCGGTGATGGGGTAATGAATTGTCTTGTCATTGACACCGCCGAAACTGACTTGCGGTTTATCGGTGAGATTAACGCGATGGCTTTCCCATAAGCCTGAACCCGTCACGGTAAATTTATATTGATGGGTTTGGTCGGTGCTGTCATAGACGCGTACAAGGACGGTGGTCTTGGCAGAAGCATTAACTTGAAAGCTGATCTGGGGTGTTTTCTCGGAGATCGAAAGTTTTCTGCGGACGCCGGTAAAACCTTTGGCATTATGGGGGAATTGATAGCTTAGCGTGCCGGTGTTTTGGTTTTCAAGCGATGTGTATTTCCATGTGGCTTTAACGGCTTTGGATTGAAAAAGATTCCATGTTGTATCAGCTGCGAAAATATCCGGCGTGTGTGTTGATGCTTCTTTGGCAGGGGCATTGCCATCTAAGGTCAGGAAAACAGGATGATCCGGGAATGTCAGATATTTGATTTTGATGTGTTGGCCAGCTTGTTCGAATGGAACATCCCATGTCTTGCCGGTCATCATATCCATGGCTGTTATTTTTGTGGTGATGCGATCGCTGGTGATATTCAGATCAGCTTCACGCGGTTGTAAATCGCCATCAGCACGCTCGGTTGACCATAGTGCGATTGCACGTTGGTTTTCATTAGCAAAGGTGTAGGCACGAGCAGCCCCCACGCTAGCCATGAGTGATCCGTCCCAGACGACTGGCCAGATATCAGGGCGATCAGCGTTGAGGTAAATCTTGACATTGCCCCAGTCTTGAGCTTTCCAATGGAGCATGGTTTTAGCAACACGTTGAATCGCAAAGTAAGCAGGTTTAAGCGAGCCATCGCGACGCATGATGCCAAAGTGGTCTTCGTGACTTTCAGGCCGATCCCCTTTTTCGTAAAAGTTGTACCAACTGGCAAATCGGATATTGGTTCCTAAGCATTCCATGAGTCTGCGTTGGGCATATTTGGCTTGAGCCGATTCGGTGTAACCTGCATATCGTGAGGGTGGATTGGTCGTTCGGGTGTAGGTGGTATAGCCTTGCTCGGTGAGCCAGAGTTCTTTGGGGCCGTTGTATTGGGCGGAGATTTTTTGCAGATCATCGTTGATGGAGGTGAACGTGCCGCGTTTATCGCCAAGGGTGATGCCGTCACGTTTGAGATAACCGGGGGTGTTGCCATAGGCTTGGAGTTCAGGCACTGCGCGATGGGAATAGGGGTGCAGAACCTGGCCATCAACATGGGGAGAAACGCCCATTTTAAGCAAGCGTGCATTAAGCGGAGGCGAACAACCCAACGCTAAAATTTTGTACTCGTTGGGGGCAACTTCATGAATCGCATCGGCCATGGCATTCATGGTTTTAAGATATTTTTTAGCCCAGTAATCTATTTCACCCGTTTTAGCATTCCAGCCATTCCAGTGACTGTTTTCTGGCGTATAGCCGGGGGTGCTTCGTCGGAAATTGTTAAACGGTTCATTGATCAATTCCAATGCATGTACATAACCTTTGACTTCTTTGGCAACGAATTTTGTAAACTGAATGTAGCCCTGCAAGTCGAAGGGGTCTGCATAGTTTTTATTTCTGCCATTTAAAATCAGGATAACTTTCAAGTCATGCGCTTTGGCTGCTTTGAGCCAATCCCATGTATATTGGGGGATTTGGAGCTTGTCTTTTTCGACTTCAACATCATTCCAAAGCAGGTCATCACGAATCCATCCGACACCTAATTCTTTGATGGCCGAAAGGGTGGTCAAGGGTTCCCAACCATGATGGCCGTAGTGTGTTTGTACACCCAGTTGGTCATGACCACCGCCATACAAAGGTGAGATTAATGTGCATGAAAGAATCAGAATACAACTGAGAAGGCGGCTAAACATATGGACTCCGTATCGTTGTTGTTTTGATAAAGATGTTTCGTGTAAACGATGATTGGTTAAGGCAACGCCAGGACTTCATCGACATGGCGATCCTTCGAAATACTTTCAGCATGCATGTCCAAAAGCAATGTGTTTTTTGAATGGTTGGGATGGCGAAAGCCTGTGTACTGACTGGTCACACCGGTGACGGTTTCGCCAGAGGGTATCCAATGCGATGAGGCGCGGTCCATTTCCCAGAAGTTCCCTTCAAAGGCCGCGATGTAGTTATATGAATCCGCAATGAAAATGATTTGGGATAGGCCATACTTTGAACTCGTCGATTGGGACTGGACAGCCCATCGCCATTGGGCGCCGCTGTACCATTGAGCCGGTGACAGATGCCCCCCGTCGTCGGTGGTGACCATGAGTCGGAATGTACTGTGGCCGTAGGATTTCCAATCGACATGTTGGTACTGCAAAGACGGGCAATGAAACGGGGGCGTGTATTGCATCATCTTTGTCGCGTCAGGCCAGGACGTGGGTAATGATTTGTTAAATGCCGTACGCAGCAATTGCATGTCCCAGCGGTCTTCAAAATAAGGCAGGCCCACCATGCCCATACGCGATGCGGTGTAGTGTCCATAAACACTTTCGTAAACCATTTCACCAACACCAATCTGTTTGAGATTGTTGAGGCACTGTACGTTTTTGGCTGCTGCTCGGGCGCTTTTTAAAGCGGGTAGCAGAATCGCGATGAGTAAAGAAACAATACTGATCACCACAAGCAGTTCAATGAGTGTAAAACCAGAATTCAGGTTGCGTCTTGAAATGTTTGTAGTCATGCCTTGTCCTTTTTGGGTGCTAGGCAAATCAAATGTTTCACAATACGTTTTGAAGTTATAATCAAGATGATGTGTGTAAATAACCCTCAAACTGATAGTATTCTTGCACCATTAAAACAGTTATGCCATATCCACGGTGGTAAATTCTTTGTCCAATCTGGTATGCATCCTGAGCATCCACGCGGATATTGGCTGATTTTCGAATCGATGTTCCATATACCAGGCGGGACAATCATTCGCAGTTCACAAATCCAATACAGCTGGGCCATGCGGGAGGCCATGGATAAAAGGCCTCGGGAATATCGCAAGCTGCCGTATTATTCGTTGAGTTATTTAACCAAAGGCAAAGGGCGTTATTACGACGCGAATCATCCGCAAGGTCTTGCGCTTGGAGCAGGTGATCTGATCTGCATGTTCCCCGGGCAGGAGCATGTATACGGGCCAGATCCCGGGACGCGATGGGATGAAATCAATATCAATTTTGTGGGCGAAATTTTTCACAGTTGGGTTGGGCAGAATCTGCTTGACCCCATGAAGCCGATTCGACATCTTGACCCGGTGGAAGATTGGTTGTCCAAAATTTACGATATTGTTTTACCCTTGGCTAAACCGGGCAGTCGGCCTGCCATTACCGACACTGGCAAGTTGACCGCGCTGATTGGGCAGATGTGTCAGGCTTGGCAGACTCCCTGGCAGGATGCTCAAGTTCAATGGCTCGAAGAGGCGCAACAGCAACTGCGCGATTGGCCGTTGCGCGATCGCTTGGATATGGAGCAACTCGGCAGGCAATTAGGAGTTGGCGAACAAACCTATCGCAAAAAATTCAAACGACTTTCGGGTATGACACCTTCGAATTTTCATGCTCGTTATGTAATCGAACAGGCCTGTCAACGACTTCGTGATACAAGTATTCCCCTTAAGCAAATTGCTGACGAACTGGGCTTTGGCAGTGAGTTTTACTTTTCGCGACGCTTTAAGCAGATTGCTGGCATGCCGCCGGGGGTGTACCGTGAAAAGGCGATTGATGGGTGAGATGTGTTGTGAAACAAATTTGTAAATTGACTCGTCCGCCATATTTTGTGATTGGAAAAGTATCAATTTTAATGCGTTAATCCTATAATTGATCATTCGCTCGTTTCATGTAACAAAGGTGTGGTATGGCATTGAATCTTGATCATCTAGCTGAAAAAGCTGGCGTCTCCAAGGCGACCGTCTCCCGTGTACTCAATGGTTCAAGTCAGGTCACTGCCCAAGCCAAGGCAACTGTGATGAAGGTCGTCAAGGAGACTGGTTACCAGTTGCCACCGCGCCGACGTAAGCGTCAAAAGGTTGCCCGGACGCCTAAGCTGCGTACTGGAAATATACTGCTGTTAAATGTCGGGGATCAGCCCGTGGTCGATCTGCGATCCACCGGCTATCCCGATTTGATGCGTGGCGTGGAAAATGAAACGCAGACCCACGGCCTGAAGCTTGTACTTGCATCACTGTATCCCGATGGCCCGCTTCCAGCTGCATTGAAAACCGATGCGGTCGATGGTGTGCTGCTTTACGGTCGTAATGACCAGATGTCTCAAGCAGCGATGAACCGTCTTAAGCAATTGGCAGTTGTTGCACTGATGCGTGGATTTGATTCACTTAACGGTCCGGCAGATCGTGTGCTTTTTGACAATGCCAAGGTTGGCCCGTTGGCGTTGGATTATCTTGTCAGTCGCGGGCACAAACATATCGGTTTTTACAACGTTGACCCGAAGCATCCAGCTTTCGTTGCGAGATTGGCCGACTTTAAAGCCCGTGCCTTGCAGCATCAGGTTGCAGTGACGGAATTCATCAGCCCGGATACGCCAACAGGTTTGCGTGCAGAGACAGCAGCATTTCGTTTGCTCATCAACAAGTGGCAGAAAAAGCATCCGCAGGTCACCGGCTTTTATGTGGCCTGCGATTATCAATTGCCCCAGCTTTGCACTGCCATGGATGGATTGGGTATTGAGCCGTCAGCCAAGTGCGATTTAATTGGTTGTGACAATATGGCTTTGTTTCTCGATCAGATCACGCCGCGTCCAGCTTCGATTGATATCAATCTCGAACTCGTCGGCCGGCGAGGAGTCCAGCAATTACTCTGGCGATTAACCAATCAAAACGTGAAGAATCCGATCAAGGTATTGGTCGAACCAGTGTTGGTCGAAGGGCACATCCCGTCTTCAGGTGATGTGAGATCCGCTAAGAAGTGATGTGTCTTTGTATTAGGCGACTTTGAGAATTGCTTCCTGTGTTTAGGTTTTGAATCTGAATTAATACACAACAAGCTGTCTTGGCCTCTGGAACTTCATTTTTTTGCTCATGCTTAATGGATGTTTGGTGTTTATAGGTACGGTGTACCTCTTGCTTGTTATTTGCGATGAGCTTGTGTTTCGGAGAATGATTATTCACCTGTAATGAAATTTTATATAATAAATATTACATGTAACAAAAACAACGCAAGTCTATAAATAAAATAAATTTAAAAATCTGTTACAATGTAACAAAGCGCATAATTTAATGTAACGAATTGATTCTTCGTCGAGGCCTGTTACAATTTTTTAGATTCCTTTGTTTCGTCAAGTCCCGGTGGTCTGGACTCGAAGGGCATTGGATTGTTTATTGTCACGGCGATGGGTT
>DLCK01000013.1:0-143584 GCA_002480565.1 Phycisphaerales bacterium UBA7800
AAACCCATCGCAAGGACAATAAAGAGACATAGATCAAGACATTCCCCCCTTGTTTTCCTCTATCATTTTAACCTTTGTGACTCAACGGTAAATGTTCAGGGTAAACACATGTACTGCCCATTTGCATCAAAGAACTGCTTGGATTGAACACGAAGGCACAAAGGTCACGAAGGACACGAAGATAAGGCAAAATTTGTGTTATCGATTCTTTTTCAATTTGAATAATGTCCTATTTTCATGGGTTGAATGTCTTCCTTCGTGACCTTTGTGGCCTTCGCGCCTTCGTGTTAAAACAAATTAATAGACTTGAACAAGAACAAGACAAATACATGCGTTTGCCTTGGGTAACTGCCCCTGCGGCTTGTCACTGCAAGCTCAACACATTACATTGCTCTCATGGCAGGAAATTCATTTGGTCAAGCGTTTCGTATCACCACTGCTGGCGAAAGTCACGGGCGTGGTAACGTGGTCATTATTGATGGTGTCCCAGCAGGTTTGTCACTGGATATCGAGGACTTGCTTCCAGACCTAGATCGCAGGCGTCCGGGGCAATCAGCCATCGTGACCCAGCGTAAAGAAGCAGACACGCCGGAGATACTTTCAGGCGTCTTTGAAGGCAAGACCACCGGCACGTCCATTGCAATCCTCATCCGCAATGAAGATCAGCGTTCCAAAGACTACTCCAATATCATGGACAAGTACCGCCCCGGCCATGCGGACTACACATTCGACGCCAAGTACGGAACGCGTGACTACCGTGGTGGAGGCCGTTCCAGTGCCCGTGAGACGAACGTGCGTGTCGCTGCCGGCGCCGTTGCCAAGAAAATGCTCTCTGAACTGTTCGGTATTCATATCATCGGCTACGTCAAACAGGTCGGCAATATCATCGCGGACATCCCCCAGCCTCAATCCGTCACCATGGAACAGGTCGAAGCCAACATCGTCCGCTGCCCTGACCCGGTCAAGGCTCAGCAGATGATCGCGCTCATCGACGAGGTTCGCAAAGATCAGGACTCCATCGGTGGCGTTGCAGAACTGGTTGCAACCAACGTCCCCGCCGGTTGGGGCGAACCAGTCTTCGACAAACTCAAAGCAGACCTGGGTAAAGCCATGTTCACATTACCCGCAGTGCTCGGTGTTGAATATGGCATCGGCTTTGGATGTGCAACAATGCGCGGTACACAAAACAACGACATCTTCCGTATCACCCCCGGAAGTTCCTCAGAAAAATCCGGACACATTACCACCGACACCAATCACCATGGCGGTATGCTCGGGGGTATCAGTTCCGGCATGCCGATTGTGATGCGTTGTGCGATCAAACCCACCAGTTCACTGTCTCGTGAACAAGACACTGTCACCCGTGATGGCAAGACGACTACCATTGCCACCAAGGGGCGACACGATCCCTGCCTGCTGCCACGCTTTGCACCTATGGGTGAAGCAATGATTGCTGTGGTGTTGGCGGATCACGCATTACGTCAACGTGCATCACGCCTGTGAATTCATCAAAGCTTAGTGACATAAAAAAACCACAGGAACAGACACATGTCCATTCCTGCGGTGATTTGTTATTCCTTTACGATCACAAACCAATCTTACGGCTGCTGCCAGATGGGTTCACTGGTCGAAGTTGTGTTATTAATCAGAGTGCTTTGTGCTGCAGGTAGATGGTTTTCGATGTAGCGTTCGATGACATAGCCTGCGGGGTTTTCATAGTTGTTGTCGGAGATTTCGATGGTTGTGAGTTGTGAACCGCTACGGATATTGATGACATCGACATAAGAGACATTGTTTGAATTAATGTCAGTAAGTTGATTGCCTGAAATGATCATATTGCCGGTGGTGGCGCTATCGATGTACATACTGTAACTATCTGTGCCGTTAAAGGTGTTATCGAGAATCTGTGCATCAGTTGTGCCGACGGTGTAGATGCCTGTGTTACCGACATTTTCGAAATAATTGTCTTTGAGAACGACATCAAAAGTTTGATTCCCAATAACCACGCCACGGTGAAAGGTTTTGTATATTCGGTTATTGGTGATTAGTGCATTAACGCCGGGATAATCAGTGCGTGCATAGAACATGATCGCCGGATGCGTCGTGGAAGTATTAGGATCATCGTCACCCAATGCCCAACCTGTGTCACGCAGGACGTTATCAGCGATGATGATGTCTGACCATTGATCAGTTTTGTAACTGCTTTCGGATGCGACATAGATACCGGCACTGATGGCTTTGATGATTTCGTTGCGAGCATAGGTGACGTTATAACCGCCGACAACGGTCATGCCACGCCCCCAGTGTTGTCGATGCAGGTCATTGCAGAAGGCTTCGACGTGGTGACAGGTGGAAGTTGTGCCATAGCTGACCACAGCGATTTGGTCATCGCCGGGATTGTAGACCTGATTGCCATTGGCTTGGATGTATCGCGATGTGCCGGTGATGTGGATGGCATCGGCAAGTGACGAGTCCACATAGTTACCGCAAATGGTACCATCGACATTGTTGTTATGTGCAAAGATACCTGCACCACCGGTGTCGTGAACCTGGCAGGCTGAGATGATGTAGTCTGCTGCCTGATAAGCCCATATGCCGTTGGATTCGGGGTATGAGTAACGCTGATATCCGACACCTTGCATGTTGATGCCGACGATGGAGGGTGATGTACCGGTGATTTGCAACACACTTGACGTATCATCCGTGGATGACATTACCGTGGTAGCTCCTGCACCAATCACATCAATCCCGTTAAATGTAAGCTTGTTGTCATAAGCATAGACACCCGCAGGAACGTACAACGGCAATCCCAGTGATTCAGCTTCATCAATCGCATCATCAATCGTCGAAGCATTATCCGTCGGGGAAGTAGTGTGGCCATCTGCCACGACACCATAATCCAAGACGTTCACATGATCCGTGGGGATACGGATGACAGTGAGATTATCCATGCGGATGGTGTTGGAATATTGATTGAACATCATTAGCCGTGAAGCTTGATTGATGTCCTCCGAGAACAAACCCGTGCCGATGGTTTGGGGGGCTTGCTTGTCGACAATGGCAGAGACATCACCGGTACTACGATCCCATGTAAAGGACACGTGATGCATATCGGTACCGGTAACGCCATTCCAGGACTTGTATGCCAGGATGGAAAAGTTCTGCGCATTGTCATAGGTTTTGACGCATTTTAGAGTCGTGCGGTTATAGCCGTCTGCCGCAAGTTCGACAAAGAAGCCGACACCTTGACCGTTATCATCAACAAGGAAGACACCGCCACCATTGCCTGATGAGTTGGTGCGTTGGATATCAAAACCGACGACGACCTGCGAATAATCTTCGACGGACCCCTGATCGGGTAGTGGCATCCATGCACGTGACTTGTCACCTGTGAAGCGAACGATTCGTTGGTCCCCATCGACGATCTGTTCCACACTGCCGTTGCTGACTGTCCATGGTGAAGTCAGTGGCATGGTGCCCACGGTGTAGTCATGTGACAGGCCGCCTTGATTGAACATTTCATGAACGGTGATGCAGTCTGAATCCCGACCCGTTGTAAGCGATACATCATCAAAGTAGCAGTCGCCATTACCTTTGAGATACACTCGGGAAAAGCTGGCAAAATCAGTGTCGGTGCATGTGACTTTGACTTGACCATCAATACTTAAAGTCAGCTTGCCGGTTTTGTATTCCCAATTCAATTGCATCAGAGCAAAGCGTGAATCGGTGACAAGATGGCCACTACCGGAATTGGATGAAATAATGCTGCTGGATTGGTTCCAGTAATCAATTTCAGATGCCAGATCGAACTTGCGGATATTGACATAACCTTGTCCGCCATAGGCAGTGGATGAACTCGAATCCCAATGCGCTGCATAACCTTGCTTGCCGGACTCGTCGAAGATACCGATCCATAAGCCGCGTTGATAGGTGGTGTGTCGCAGGCGAACGGTAAGTTGGACATTCTGCTGTAGCGGGAAATTCATGCCCGTTTCGACCAGTGTGTTATTGAGCTTCATGTATGGGACATGGGGAACTTGTGCATCGGTACTGATGAGTTGGGGGGCCGCACCATCGACTGATTCCCATTGCGATAAATCTGCCAGGTCATCTTCGATGAGTCGCGGGATAGTGCATCGCAGCGCAGGCTCATAGCCTGACTTGAAGGTGATATCATCAAAGTAACAGGGTCCATTGCCTTTGAGATAAATGCGAGAAAAGTTGTCAAAACTGGTATCTGTGCACTGGACTTTGATCTGCCCATCGACGCGCATGGTTAATTGATTGGTATCCGCATCCCATTGCAGACTCACCAAGGCGAATTGTGTATCGGTGACAAGATGGCCACTGCCAGAATTGGATGAAATAACGCTGCTGGATTGGTTCCAAGTCGCAATCTCCGAAGCCAGATCAAACTTTCGGATATTGACATAGCCTTGCCCGCTGTAAGCAGTGGATGAACTCGAATCCCAATGGGCACCGTACCCTTGCTTGCCAGTCTCATCAAAGACACCAATCCAAAGCCCACGTTGATAGGTTGTGTGTCGCAGGCGAACGGTTAATTCAAAAGATCGACTGACCGTGCGGTCAAGCTCTGCCATCACCAGGCTGTTATTGATTGACATGTATGGAACGTGTGGCACATTCGCATCAGTGGTCACCAACTGTGGCAAGCCCCCATCAACATATGTCCACTGGTCCAAGTCCGACACCGCATCAGCCATTTGTCGCGGGATAACCTCAACCGATTGAGCATTTAAAGATGACACCCCCATACACACCAGACTCAATACAGCCAGACGACAACTACGCCCCATGAACCGATCGAACATGACAACCTCCTGTGGACATCAAAGAGAAAATGAGAACCGTGCAACGTAAAAAATTGACAATGAATAACCATCACCACAATGCATGTTTCGCATCGTGGATATGTACTCAAATCATTACATTGCGTAGGGTGTGGCAACCCAGAATCGGCATGTTGATATGCTTATCAACCAGCTCACTTGTCGAAGCAATAATCAAATCTCAAGTGCTCTGACCTTGTCGAAAGTCACCACCTTCGACACCTAACCACATTGTCATCCGTGGCAATGCTGCTATCTCTAATCATTCTCAGCCAAGGGTCACAAAGAAATCAGGCTGACTTTACTATCCATTTTGAAGACTTGAATGCTATTTTTGTATCGATACATAAAAATGAAATTAAAAATGAAAAAAGCTATTTAAATTAACTTTTAAGCATTTTAACCATCAGTTAATTGAAACTTTTAAAACTAATCATTTTTAAATCGATACATTTTACACCCGTATAAGTTATAGCCTTGACATTCGGATAAATCAAGACGTCAAGTAAACTTTTTTCATATATCAATTTAAATTTCAAAAACAAGATATGACAAAGCAGTTCACATCAAATGACACGAATAGACAACACCTGACAATCAAATTGGATTTGTAGATCGTTAAGCACCGATGGCCATGCGTACCAGGCGGTCGCAAAGTTCGGGCATCGTCAGACCGTTTTGATGGGCAGCCATTGGCAACAGTGAATGGCTGGTAAAGCCCGGCAATGTGTTGACTTCAAGGATCCAAGGATTCATCTGCTCATCAAGCATCACATCAACACGTGCCATGTGTCGGCAACCCAACTCGTGAAATGCCTGCAACGCAATCCATTGAACCTTCTCCAACACCTCGGCTGCGACATTGATCTGCTCAGGGCCGATGCGATACTCCGTGTCATCGCGATCGTACTTGGCATCAAAATCATAGAACTCGGTAGCTGGAACAATTTGAATCACAGGCAAGGCATGATACCCATCGCGACCATAACCGGGCGTCCCCAGAATCCCCACAGTCAGTTCCGGGCCCTTGATGTATTGTTCGACCAGAACCTTGCCCTGACGCTGATGGATTTTGCTCAGTGCGCGTCGGACTTCTTCGGGTGTCTGACAGATGTACAGATCAAAACTGCTGCCATCGGAAATGGGTTTGATCACGACAGGCAAATCCAATGACACGTTTTGCCCGACACATAAAATTTCACTAGCAGGTGTCGGCAGGTTACAACGCTCAAAAACCATCTTCGTACGATGCTTATCCATGCACAAACCCGCAGCAGGCGAAGCGCACCCCACATAGATATCGCCCCGCTCGTCGAGTATATGCTGCAGATGGCCACCTTCTCCCCAGGGACCGTGCAGAATCGGGAAGATCACATGACCACCCCACTGATCGAACTCCGACAAAGCAGATAGATCGTCAGGCAAGACATCACGCAAAAGCACATCGTAGCCAGCGGACTTTAATGCACCAGCTACGTTGTTACCGCTATTAAGACTGACTTGCCGTTCACGGTCAGGCCCACCAGCAAGCACCATGACTTTCTTACCCGTATCAATGTTACTCAACGACCGCCTCGATTTCATGATTTCAATTTCAATGGGACAACCACGGATACACAATCAACCAGAGGATCAGGCTCAAGGCAATCCCCAGCGCCCCCATGATCATGCCAGCGATGCACAGACGTTTACCCAGCAATTGCGGCTCATGTTTAATGCGTTCCAATCCCAGATAACCGACGATGAGGGCTCCGATTCCAGCACCAATACCAATGACAACCGTGAACGCATCGAGCATCGCCATACCGCCCAACCCCAGAGCGACAATCGCATGACCGGGTCTGGCAGTGATCCATACTTTAAAAGCATCGGCACGCGCCACATCACGACTGGATTCTTTACCGAAAAGTCCCATAGACAGGTATTGTAACCGGGAATGAACGTGCAGGTTTGGTTGTCGTACTAGACATCTTGATCATCCCCATTTCGTCCATGGGAAAAAGTATTCCCACCACCATGAAACAAAACCGGCAATTGGCCTGCGCCACGTAATCATGACAAAACAGAGCATCCATGTCAGCAAGCTGATCTTCACTAACATTCTCGCCAAACTTCGTTGCGCCCTTGTTCCGTGAAATATCAAATAACTCCCAGCGATGGGAACCAACAACCAATGAGCAAGCAATAAAAAATAGTCCCACAATGAATTCAATCCGCGAAAGTAAACGCTATGCATACGCCCCACCCCAACAACGGCACACCAATGTGCATCGTACATGTTCATAAAAACCTGCACTAAGGTTGCGATCAATAGACAGGCAACCCCAAACAATCCCCATCCTGATCGCGCGGGGAGTTGTTTCTTCAAATAGGTCTTGGGTTTATTCACATCAAATTCGCGACCGCATTCGGGACAAGTGTCCAAACTGCAACGCAAGTCGTAGTTGCAATTGCTGCAATAGCGATCGGCCATTCATGTCCCCCAATCCATGTAACATGTTCACACAAAACGAACGTGGTATAGCATAGTCACACGGGCATTTCCCAGCAGGATATTTTACTTACTTGTACCAGCGATCAAGCGCGCAATTGGCGTGAGCAGATGTGGCACGACCTTATCCGTTGCCAGATTCTCAGCATGATGGGAAAGCATCTGCAAAATCTCTGGCAAGTCTTCGACTTCATTGATCGGGCCATACTGTCGGATGGTCATGTAGATGCTGATCGGCTCGCTGCGGGAGCGCTTGGTTGAACCCCGCTTGCCACGACGTCGGGTTTTGACATCGAAGTAAGCCTGCAGATCACCCTGCTTACTCAAAGCCACCCCAACCATTGGCTGAGCATTGAGTAATTTGGCACCATCAATCTGCGCAAACTGTGCCAATGGCGAGTCACCGAATAAGGCTTCTGCGACGACGCGGTCCTGATCGCCATTACATTCAAGGTCAAAGCCAAAGGTCAACTCCAAGTGATCCACATCCAACGGGCTGATGGACAGGTGATAAGGCGCCATCTCCAGCAAAAGCTTATGCAGCACATAACCGTCTGACATGCCGTTGGGGTTAACGTGTCCACTGCGGATGGATGTCTCGCGCATGGCAACCCACTTGTATTGCATCTCCTTGGTGCGTGCACTTTCCAGAGACACTTCACCTTCAAACCTGCGGAACTGATCCATGGACGGATCGCTCTTACGGACACGGTCAAAAAAGTGCAGCAGGGATTCACGATCACTGGGCAAAGGCATCTTCAGGGCGAGTTTCTGATTGACGTAAAAATCATTGCAGAGCGCCCCGTAACTGGTTGTCATATCAATACATCCTTCCACTGGGCATAGGCGGCCAAACACGTCCTGACCGTCAGGTTTCTCACGCCTCGACTTGATTATAGCGACTTGCCCGATAAACGAACAGAGATCAAATCCAAGACAAGTGCAAACGCATAAACTGCCCAATTGGATTTAAGAACAATTGAATTAACACAAGCCTCAAACGTCAAAAAGGACATGAAGCGAATGCAAGACTGAGCATTGAATCAAACCTTCCTCTTGACAAACAAGGATCAACTTATACAATTCGTTAATTAACGAAGTATCGAATTAAATGACCTCACGACAACTCAACACAGGCAGACGCTCATGGAATCATTTTTAGCCATCACCAAGGCCTTGTCAGATGAAAGTCGTGTCCGGGCCTTAATGGCCTTGACTGAAGGCGAATTGTGTGTCTGTCAGATCATTGAAGTTCTCGGACTCTCGCCAGCAACGGTCTCCAAGCATATGTCCATCCTCCAACAAGCAGGGTTTGTCACTCGCCGCAAAGATGGCCGTTGGCATTACTACCGTCTAGCTGGACGTGATGCCAACCCCGTCATCAAACAAGCGATCAAATGGGTCTTCAAATCATTGGAAGATGAAAAAGTCATTCAAGGTGACGCCAAATCACTTTGCTGCATTCGTGATAAAGACCGCCAGGCATCCTCTGCATGCTGTTACAACAAGAACTGATTTAACTCAATCAATATAGGCAACCCCTCATGAAAAACAGTCTCACCAAAAGTCTTTCGTTTCTGGATCGCTATCTGACCGTATGGATTTTTACAGCCATGGCAGCAGGCGTCGCGTTGGGCTATTTCGTCCCTCAGGCGGCGGATAGCTTAAGTGAAATGAAATTATCCGACGACAGTACAACCAGCTTGCCAATCGCCATCGGCTTGATTTTGATGATGTATGCTCCGCTTGCCAAGGTGCGGTACGAGGAGTTGCCGGATGTGTTTCGTAACGTCAAGGTGTTGGGTTTATCGCTGGTTCAAAACTGGATCATCGGGCCGATACTCATGACCGCACTTGCCATCGGCTGCTTCGGATTCCTTGCCCCTTCCTTGTTTGGTGAAAATCCAATCTGGACGCAGTACATGATCGGGTTAATCATGATTGGTCTGGCTCGCTGCATTGCGATGGTCATCGTCTGGAATGAATTAGCCAAGGGGGATAATGAATACTGTGCAGGCCTTGTCGCATTCAACAGTATCTTTCAGATTATTTTTTACAGTGTCTATGCCTGGGTGTTTATCACTTGGCTGCCACCGATACTCGGACTTAAAGGCAGCAGCGTGGATATCACCATGAGTGAAATTGCCATCAGCGTGCTGGTGTATCTGGGCATTCCGTTTGGTGCGGGTATGCTCACGCGATTGGTGTTGGTTAAATCCAAGGGACGTGACTGGTACGAAAAGTCATTCATCCCACGCATCTCGCCGATGACGTTGATTGCATTACTGTTTACCATCGTGGTGATGTTCGCTTTACAGGGTCAACGGATCATTGCCCGTCCTTGGGATGTACTGCTGATAGCCGTGCCACTGTTGATTTATTTTGTGGTGATGTTCATGGTGAGTTTCATCATGGGTCGTAAAGTCGGCGCGGATTATTCCAAGACTGCGACATTGAGTTTCACCGCTGCGAGTAACAACTTTGAGTTAGCCATTGCCGTTGCCGTTGCCGTGTTTGGCATCCAGTCTGGTGCTGCGTTTGCGGCAGTGATTGGGCCGTTGGTGGAAGTGCCTGTGTTGATTGCTTTGGTTGGCGTCTCTTTGAAGCTTCAACGCAAATGGTTTACTGAGCCGGATACCACGCCAATGGCTGCGCCGGATGCGGGTTGCCCCAGTGGGTTGTCGTAAATGGAACTACCCATTGCGCGTTTGAGTTAATGCTGGTCATTGTGCTGCTTGCGTTTTTCGCCAAGTTCCTGGGGCTTGACCGACCACACGTTTAAAGGCACGACTGAATGCTGCTTCGGACTCATAGCTCAGACGATTGGCACACTCGGCAAGCGTAATATTTTCTGCACGAAGCCAATTGCCCGCCAACTGCATCCGCCATCTTGTGGTGTACTGCATGGGGGACATGCCTACGAGTTGCGTGAAACGTGCTGAATATGCAGAGCGCGACATCAGAGCTTTTTGAGCTAGCGTCGCGACGGTCCATTGCTCCATGGGCTTGCGATGTATCTCCACCAAGGTCGGACCGATGCGTTCGTCTTTAAGCGCGCCAATCCAGCCGGGCTTTGAAGATGGGTTTTCACTTAGCCAAGTCCGTATCGCCTGGATCACCAGAATGTCTGCAAGACGGGTTACAATCGTTTCACCGCCGGGCTGTTTACTCAAGGCTTCAGCAGCCATCAGTCGCAGACTGCTATGCATCCAATCTGCATGCGATGAGCTCCAGGTTTGAATGTGAATCATGTCCGGCAAGAGTTCAATCAAATCGCGAGCAGCAGGATGCTCAATACAAACCGCCCCACAAATCAAAGTCGTAGCCTGACCACCGCCGCCGTAGTGAAGCATCTCGTAACGTGGACTTAAATGCTCAATGGGTAAATCGAAATAAGGCTCCGCCGCAGCACCCGCTTCGTGAACAATCCGATGCCCCTGCCCATGGGGAACCAACGCGAATTCACCGGGCAAAAGTGTGACTGGCGCCTGGCCTTTGAGTTCCAAAACGCATTGCCCATTAGTGACCACATGAAAGAGCAGACAGTCGGGGATGGCTGGCAAATCAATGCCCCATGGCGCCGACAAATGCGACCGCGTATAGACCACGCCACTCATGGTCAGCGTATGCAAAACCTCCCCAAGCGGATCACTTGAAGCCCATGCGTCACACGGCGGCATTGTCGGTTGTTTATCCTTGGCCATAGGAATAGCTTATCAGAGGCACTATTCATTACAACACTAAAAATGGACGATCTGCAATAGAAATCAAATATTGCGCCATAGTTTATCCATTTTTTACAACTATCATAGTTCTCGTTGTGATTGACCTGTCATGTGAATCACCGAACCTGCCAACCTTGACTTTGGAGTCAAAACGATGAACAACGCAATCCAGAACACAAACAATGACCAACCCATTCTCGTGCTTACCGCCAACGGCAAGACCGGCAAACGTGTTGCCCAACGCCTGGAAAACCAAGGCAGAAAAGTTCGCTACGGATCACGATCTGCTGCGATCCCCTTTGATTGGAACCTGCCAGAAACATGGGGACCGGTACTCGAAGGTGTCCATTGTGTCTACATGGTTTACATCCCGGACCTTGCGATTCCCCAAGCCCTTTCAGCAATCCAAGACCTTACCCATCTGGCAGTGCAAAGTGGCGTCCAAAAGTTAGTCCTGCTTTCAGGTCGCGGTGAAGTCGAAGCACAACGATGCGAGCAATTTGTCCTGAACGCCAACGTCGCATCGACGATTGTTCGAGCCAGTTGGTTTAATCAGAATTTCAGTGAAGGCGAATTTTTGGATATGGTTCTCAGTGGAACCATTGCGTTACCTGCCGGAGATATCCACGAACCATTTATCGATATCGATGACATCGCGGATGTCGTCGTTGCCGCTTTGACCGAAGCTGGACATGATGGAAAAGTATACGAACTAACCGGCCCACGATTACTGACCTTTGCTCAAGCTGTAGAGTCAATTGCCAAGGCGTCCGGCAGAGACTTGCAATACGTCCCCATTACCTCTGAACAATTCACCGACGCTCTTGAGGACCAACACGTTCCTGCGGACTTTATCTGGCTGTTGAACTATCTGTTTACGCAAGTGCTTGATGGCCGCAATGCACATGTCACCGATGGCGTGCAGGAAGCACTTGGACGCCCTGCGCGTGACTTTGATTTGTATGCTCAAAATATGGCAGCGACAGGTGTCTGGGATGTGGATTCACTGGTTGGAAATTAATCATTGAAGACAGCTTGTAATCCATCGAGAGCTTCTTTGTTGATTCGTCTTGTCACTGCATTGGCATTGGGATCATCACATTTAAGCGGTGCTGAGAGTTCGACCATCAAATGATTGTTGATCTGCTGCGGATCGAAGCATGCAAAGAAACGCTTCCAGTCAAAGGTGCCCTGACCAATAGGCAGGTGCTGGTCGGACAAGCCATTGTTATCTGACAGATGCAAATGCACGATTCGGTTGCCGAAGGTGTCAATGATTTTCTCAATGGAATGTTCCGGCCTCACGTGATAATGACCGGTGTCAAAACACATGCCGATGTTAGTCCGGTCGAGTTGTTCCAATAGAGCTTGCAGATAGGCAAACGAATTAAACGGGACGTTTTCAATTGCAAGTAATGTACCACTGTCACCCAATACATCACTGATGGCCAAGGACAGATCGACATCCCATTGCATTGCTTGCTTCATGATTGGCGTGACATGCAGAAGCTTATGATAGACAGGATGGATCACCATGGCTTTGACTTTCATGGCCGACGCTGCCTTGGCATGACGACTGAGCATCGCAATCCCTTCTGCTCGATCTGTATCCAGCAAGGGATAGTACGGGCCATGGACACTAATGGGTTCAATGCCAATCTCTCGGATGGCTTGGCCGAGTTCCTGCCAATAGTTGTTCCCCAACTGTTTCATCCAAGGCTCAAAGTGCGCAATCGTCAGTTCCAAGTCATCGTAACCATCCTCAACCAGCGCTCGTGCCTCATCAAGTACAGCGTCAGTGATGTTGTCGAAGTTTAATTCTTCGACATGGGCATGAATATGAGCACCGGTACCGATGCGAAGGAGCTTTTGCGTTTTCATGCGGAGTTCCTGAAAAATAAATGACTTAAATACGTCTCACCTGCAAGGAGTATAGCATCGTCTCACACGATTTAAACATAGCACGTGCAATTAATCTATTTTTTAATGGTTCTCAAACATACTTGCGGGTATAATTGCACGTGCTATACATGATCGCAAACAGAGAAATGACCAAGGATATTCAACGATGGCAGTGACACTTCGACAAATTGCTCAGCTCGCTGGCGTATCACATCAGGTGGTGAGCAAAGTACTTAACGGCGGCGCCAACGGTGTTGGAGCAAGTGATGCCACACGTCTTCGCATTCAGCAGATTGCCCGTGAGTTGGGGTATCGGCCTGATGGCGCCAGTCGCGCTTTACGCAGCGGACGCTATCAAAACATTGGCATTCTCATGGGTGGTGAAGATTTGTTGTACCTCCCACAGCACACTTTGATGGCCATGAGCCGTGAGCTTGCACAAAAGGATTATCTGAGCACCTTGGTCTGCACCAAAGGTTTTGACGAAGAAGCTTTGGAGATCAATCCAATCCTCAAAGCCAAGATGGTGGATGTGCTGTTAATCAGTTTCGTCACACCGATGGGTGAAGCCTTTACCAAAGCGATTGACCGTTTGGACATCCCCGTACTTTGGCTTAACCAGAACGGCCCGGTGGATTGCCTGAGTGTTGATGAATATGGTGCGACGGTTCAACTTGTCGAGCATCTGGCAGGGCTTGGGCACACACGAATCACTTTCCTGGGATTTAATATCGGCCATGAGTATTCGCCACACGTGTCCGATCGAATTCGTGGTTTTGATGAAAGCTGCGAATCACTTGGCCTTGAAGCATTACATTACACGCATCATAAAGTTGCCCGGCCTGATCGTGCTCAAGCATGCAAACGTTGGCTGAGCAATCCGCGTCGTAGCAAAGCAGTCATCGTCAATTCACTTTCAGCAGCACAGGCTTTGACGCAAACCGCAGTCCAAATGGGCTTGCGTATTCCCGAAGACCTGGCAATCGCATCCTATGACGATGGCATGCACTTTGATGCCAATGTCCCCGCCATTACCTGTGCAATTCGCCCGACTGAAGCCTTTGGTATGCAAGCTGCAAAAATGGCTTTGACACGTGCCGAAAAACCAGAACAAAACGTCCCCAGTTGTGTCATGCCCTTCTCATTAGCCATCGGTGGCACAACAGATTGCAATGACCCCGTCCCGCAGGATCACACCGTTGAATCCTGAGCATATATAACTGACTTTTGGAGTAGAAAAATGACACCTCGTAAGGCATTTACCTTGATTGAACTGTTAGTGGTGATATCAATCATTTCCCTGTTGATATCAATTCTTTTACCGGCTTTGGCTTCGGCTAGAGAGAGTGCGCGTGCCATTAAATGCAATGCCAATATGCACGCACTTGGGCAAGCTACGCAGATATACACCAGTGATTTTCAGGAGTATCTGCCACATCTTAAAGACCCCACTTCCACCCCTTCATACACTGTTTGGACACGCTCGGGAACATGGTTTGCCTTACTTGGCGGACATGTTTTTAACTGGAAGGTCAAACAATTAAGTGTCGGCCCTGCGGAAGTGGAACTTCAAGGCCCAAACGTGATTCATTGTCCTTCAAATTTCAATGACAAGAATTGGAATGTCAATCACTATGCTTCGTCACTGCGTAATGAAAATTTGCGGACCACAGATATTCTAAAACCCTCTGCGCGTATTTTCCTGCTGGATTCCAAAAGTAGTGAACTGCCCGTCAATGACACCAATTATTTCAACTACACAGCCGGTTACCAAGACAAGTGGGTCATGCGGCATCAAGGTGGCGCCAACTTCCTGTTTCTTGATGGACATGCCGTTCGCCAACCTGAAGCAGCATTCCGTGAGACTGGCAATATTGTTTTCAAATGGTCTGAATAGAAATTGGAATCCCATATAGATGAAGTATCCTCTCCCCAATGAATCCCCGTCAATCATCAACAGCCTGGATAGTATTGCAACACGTACTGACCTGCGACTGATTGCATTGGATTTTGATTTAACAATATATGACCATGCCAATCCGCTTCATACCCTTGAACTCCAGAAATGGATGCTTCGTATGGCGGAACATGGCATTGCAGTGGGCTTGGCCTCGGGTCGACCGGTAGCGGATCTACGCACGCCACTCGATGAGATTGGTTGGAAATGGGCTGATCCCTTTCCTTCTTTTGTCGTCGGATATGAAGGCGAGATCTACAGACCCGATGGCCGCCCCTGGCCCGGCGCCGAGTCGTACAACACAAAACGCCGCCAAGCCATTGAAGATGCCAACACATGGCTTGAAGAACGTTTTGAGACTTTGCTAGTCTGGGCAGAAGGTGCGCATCTTGAATTGATGCATCCCATCAGCACGTCACCCGGCGGGACGCATGTCGTCTTTCAAACACCAGAGATGGCAGAAATCGCACGACGAAAACTCGTTGTCATGCTCAATGATCAACCGGACATCGCAGTCTTGCGGAATCATCACATCCTGCTTGCTTTACCTAAGTCAGCAGGCAAAGGCGCCGCACTCGAAGAGTTGGCCAGGCTACATGACTACCAAACATCACAGGTTCTATGTATCGGCGACAACCTTAATGACTGGTCGATGCTCTGTGAAAACCGAGGCTTTAACATTGCCACCGTTGCCAATGCAGACAACCAAATCCTCGAACAAGTCACGCAACGTGGCGGTTATGTATCACCACATGCGATTAGCCGTGGTGTCGCTGACATATTTGACCAATACCTCAAATAAATACATATACCCAATAAATACATGGGAGATCGACAAGTTGAAATACATCCATTGCACCATCCTTACTGCCTTACTTCTATTAATTGGAATAGCACGTTTGGATGCACAAACTATTATCATTCCCCAGTCTCCGACAGAGACTGAAACATTTGCTGCCAACGAACTGCAAACCTATCTATCACGTATTCTCAACAAGAAAGTCGATCTTCTTTCTGACAATAAAACGCACAATCAAGGCTTACATATTACTGTTGGTCGTACCCAATCCAACCAACACCACCTGTCTCGCTTTGAGGTTGGCGTAACATCACGTGGGCCTGACAGCTATGTGATGAAGGTTAACCCCCAACGTGTTGAACTAATTGGTGGTTCGGATCGTGGGACGTTGTATGCGGTCTATGCGTTTTTGGAAATGCAAGGTTGCCGTTGGTATTCACCTTGGGAGGCAGACCATTTTATTCCCCAACGCAAAGTACTCAATCTCACACCTACGGATGTCTTACATATCCCTACATTCGTTCAACGCGATATTGGCCATGAGACTCCCAAAGACAGCACCGTGGCAGGTTTTATTGATTGGATGGCGAAAAACCGTTTAAATCATAATTTTGCAGCGCGTCAATATCACTTGAACAAGGCCTATCGTGGTGGCGATCCGAACCGTAAGGCATGGGTTAAGCGTGGTGATCATATGCGTTGGCAATGGATTTGTCACAACTTTGCATGGTTTTTCAAGGATGTCGAAAAAACGTTTGAAGAGCATCCGGAATATTTCAGTCTCTATAAAAATCGTCGTATTAATATCGGTACCGCTCAACGCCGACACTATGGCGGGGGCAATCTATGTACCACCAATCCTGACGTCATCAAACTTGCAGCTGACTTTGCGATCAAATGGTTTGACGATCATCCCACCGGCACTGTGGTCCCTATGTGGCCTGGAGATGGCGCCATTAAGTGGTGTGAATGCGACAACTGCAATGCTTTGGGGGGTAAAAATTTCACCACTGGCCCCGAAGGCAGTATGTCCCGACGAATGGTCACGTTCGTCAATGCGGTCGCCAAACAAGTCGCCCCCAAACACCCTGATCGTTTGCTCCTTTTGCCTGCTTATGCCAACTACATCGATCCGGTGGAAGACCTGTCCATTGAACCCAACATCATGGTTCAATACTGTTATCACGCGGACTATGCTCACGGGCCGATGCAGTCATCGCTCAATAGCCATGCCGTCGAACAGATGAAAGCATGGGCCCAAAAAGTCCCCGGTCGTTTTGGCGTATGGGAATATTTTTTAATCGGTGACTACACTGTCAAAAATCATGTGCCGGTGGTCTTGCCTTTGATCTATCGTGTACGGGACACAGTGCAATTTTTTAAGAGTATTGGAACGCGTTATTACTTTACGCAGTCCACATCTGCCTATCACCGCTACAACACACTTCTATACTATGCATTGGCAAGATACCTTGATGATCCTGATCTGGATGCCGATGAATTAATCCGTGAATATTGTGAAAATCAGTTCGGTGAAGCTGCCCAGCCGATGACTACGTATTACATGTTGTTGGAACAAGCCGTCGAACAAGCCGACTGGCACCCCCAACTCTATGCAGACGTCACCACACCTTCACCGTTGGTATGGACGGACAAGATCATTCAATCAAGTTCGGAATTACTCAAACAAGCTCATGCAAATAACTCTGATTCGCGCGTTGCGAAGCAATTGGCAATGGTTCAGGAAGCGCACGATCAAACACTCCAAAGTGTCCGCACGCAAAACATGGCCGGACTTGATGCCAAGACGATCTGGCGATTACAGCGTAATGAGGACACCTACATCATCAACGCTGATGGTAAAGAGGCGGATGCCAAACGACAGCAGCAATTGGCACTAAACGCCTTGGATCAAGGACAGTTTGATCCCCGCCATCAACGCTTGCTCTTTCGCAGTCGCAAACGCAGCATCCCATTGGTAAAGATTCAGAATGATGCCTTGCAGTTAACTGTCGTTCCTGAAATCGGCGGGCGCATCGTGCGGATCATTGACAGGAAAACCGGTTGGAATTTCATCAAAGAAAAACCAGGCGATGACACACTTGATCAACTCGGTGCCAGTTACTTCGCATACGGTGGCTATGAAGAGTATGCGAGTAAAGCCTTTGCCGGAGCCGGTTGGGAAACACCCTTTACCAGTGAGCAAATCACCAACTCCAATGGCACAACCTTGAAACTCACCGCGGAAGTTGATGACTATCGACTGGTGCGAACTATCTCTCTTGGTAACGGTATGGATACAGTGGTCAAGATTGAATCGGTACTGACCAACCTTTCTGGGGAATCGCGATCGTCTGTCTTACGTGTCCATCCGAGCCTGACTTTGGGGCAAGAGGCTGGCAACTATCCTATCTGGATTCGTGACCCAGCTAAACAGATTCATCAAGGTATGGTTGTTGAACATCACGACGGACCTTCAATACAAACTGACGGCTTCTGGGCCATTGCCAACCCACTTAAAAACCGAGCTGTGATTCATACCTTCGATCCATCGCAAGCGTCGGCATACCTGTTTTGCAGCGAGAAACAAGACTATTTCAACATGGAACTCATCGGCCAACCCAAAGCGTTAGCACCCAATGAATCGCTTGCAATCACACAAACCTGGCGAGTAATCAATGATGCCAAATCTGAATTACCACAATGGATACCCGGGGCGGTGGTGGAGAAAGAACCTGCGCCCAAGTGCATACCCATCGGAAAGAAGGTGTCCTATGTACCAGGCAAGATCGGCAAGGCAGCGTATTTTGATGCAACTGCCAATGTGAGTTACGACACGCATAATCTGCGGATGGATGCCGGTACGATTGCCATGTGGGTCCAACTCCCCATCGACCTTGCCGACGCCAAAGGTCAGTTTCTCTTCGGCACAGCTAGCAACAATCCAGACTGGACGTTTGCGGCATTAGATCAGGGCAAGCTGAGTTTGCTGATCAAAAAAGGTCGATCGCCCTACCATGAGCCTGGCAAGTATTACACCAGCCTCAACACACCCATCGAAAACTGGAAAGCAAACACCTGGCATCACGTCGCAATCACATGGCAAGTCAACCCCACAACCACTGACCAAAGTACGATCTGTCTCTATATGGATGGCAAGATCATAGAAGAACGAAACAACGTCACCCTCACCCCGCTCTTTGGCTACAGCAAACTGCACATCGGGCAATCCAGCGCCAACGCAAAGCATAAGGCCACGCTGAACCTTGATGAGTTGTATTTGAGTCGCCGTGTTCTGTCAGATCAACAGGTGCTTGAATGTTACCAATTAGGACGCGATGGCCAACCAATCACCCCTGACAATGACACGCTCTTATGCATCGGCTTTGAGGAGTCGGTGCAGTCCAGGTAAAGCTGTCCTGGCATCACGATCAATAGGCGATATGCAAATCGCGGATCAAGACACTGCTGGCCGGTTCGCCGATGTACTGGAAAAACACGGCACCCATTGCAGGTAGTGATTCCTTGGCCAAGAGGTCTGTCATTGGGATTCGAACCTGCTGCCAGGTGGTTGCGTCCTGATCAATCTTGCCATCCTGAAGGTACTTGCTTAGATGCAGAAATTTTGAGCCATGTTTCCATTTACTTTTTGCTTCGCGCTGGGCGATGTTGATTTGAATTTTCTGTTGCCCGACGTGGTTACCCCATTCATCTTCACTGCCGTTGACCTGCATAACCAGGTAACCAGCTTGTTTAATTTTTTCGGTGAGTTGAATTTCATGTTTTGTTTTTTCGGTGGGCTGGATTGTGGATAGAAATGCACCACCCCAATTTTTAGCAGCTTTGCCAACGGTCAACTTCAGCATACCGGGTTGATTTTCTTCGACGGTCATCGGCTTGAGTGCGATACCGTTCCAACCCCCCGTGTGCCAACCTTTGATAAGTTGGCCGCAAAAGATCTCCACGCGATTGGCATCCGCGTCGTTGGCAGGTTGGGCCTGCGTAGGGACGACAACAGCCCATGCCAGAAGTATCCATAATCCAATCCAATGGTGACGGTACATGACAAACTCCATATTGGTTACAAATCAAGGCTGCTCAACGGTGATGGCCACCACGATGGGGATCGGCTGATTATTGGCCGAGACCACGTCCAATCGATCGATGGTTCGATCCGGATGCGGGTTTTGCCAACGGAATGCAAACAGCCCGCGTTTCTGCGAATTCTTCCATGCCAGTTTCCCGGGCAATGCCGGATCAATTGCGCGTTTGACCCACCAGTCATGCGTCTGCTGGCCACAAACCACCGGCACCGTCGCCTGCGAACCATCTTCGTAATGGATCACAAATCGCATCGCCTCGGTGCCTTTGGCGGTCCAGGCGGTTGTGGTCAGAAAATACATCGCCTTGGCCTGCATGTTCACTTTGACCCCATCGATCCGCAAGGGGACATGGCTCATCCGGGTGGACTGAAGCACGATGCAGGTCTTGTTGAAGTTCTCATCAAATCGGATCAGTTCAAAGGGAACTCCCAGGAAATTCTGCAATCCCCAGGGAACACCTTGCAGAGAATTTTCACCTTGATCCGTCCAGCCGCCCTTGCCATCGTTTGCCACCTTGTCCACAAAACCGCGATTGACATAAGGCTTGAGATTCACAGGCACGGCTTTGCTGTCATCGATTTCAAACTTGAATGTCGTCTCGTCCTTATCCTCAGGCGCTTTGATTTGAGATTGGGCATAAAGCTGTTTCAATACATCGATGTCAGCCAATTGCGTCTTACCGAACTGTGATTGAATTTGTGATTCGGGGCCGTAAACCAAAACCAATCGATCCTCGGGCTTGATCAGAACGGTTGCCTTGTGCTGATCCATCGGTAAACGCATGCCTGAAATCGGATCGATCAACACATGGTTTTCAGCCGTCAGGCCCGGGATGTCAAGGTGCATCAGCTTGGGATAGGCATCGTGATTAAACAGGAAACACACTGTCAAATCGCCGGACTTTCGCAAGTGAACTTCGACGTTGGTTGCAAGTTGCCCATCATCAACGCGTGATAATTCACATTGGGCTTTGAGATCCTCTTGCCCTAGGACACCGGTGAGTAACGACGCCAAAGCATAGTCGGGCATGTGTGCAGCCAGGTAATAAACCTGCCCGTCGCCAAAGGTCTTGCGCAATAACGCGGGCTGCTGATGTAATGTTGCTAGTGTCTGCCAGGCGTCGGAGGCATGCACAGCATATTGCAGCTTGGCCTTGAGTTCACCGGGAATCAACGCGGATTGTTTAAACGTCAAATCCAACGCTCCGGCAGCGTGCTGTGTGGGTTGGCGCAACTGTAAATCAGCAACCGGTTCCCATTGCTGATCCAGGCCGTATTCCGTCTGGGCCATGATTTGCTGACCGAGAATCACCGTCCCGCCACCGCGGACAAATTCGGTCAGATAGCTTGGTGTCTGCGGATAGGTGTTTTGCGTTCCGGCTGCGATGATCGCGTCATATTTTGACAGATCACCATTGGCCAACTGTTCTTCAAACAACAGGTCGATGGCAAAATGCGACAGTTCCAATGCCGCAGCATATTGGCGGATCAAGTGATGTGCCGAGCTTCCGGAGACTTGTGAGAAGCGTTCGGTCGGATAGGAAAAAAGCAGCGCGACGCGCGATGCCGGTCGGTTTTGACGGGGGACGACCAGGTCATTGACGGTGGCCAATTCCTTTTTAAAATCCATGGGGCCAGCCAGAGACTGCGGTGTGTTGGCCACATTGTTGAGCATCATGTACGGGAATTTTTCAGCCAGTTTTTTGCCGCCCTCAGGTTGTTTCCAGAGTTTGTCCCAGGCTCGTTTGTTCCATGAAAACAGGTACCCGGCATTGCATCCGCGCATCAGGTCCAGCCAATACATGTTGCGGATACCTTTGGCCTGGTAACCGTAGGCTTCGCCGTTGAAGACGGGTTTGTTGCCTTGGTTTGCCAGTGCCCGGAACATGTGCCGCTGCAAAATGCCTTCGGCCAACCCCTGAGGGATATTCGATGCCTGGGCAACCTCGGCAGGTGCCTGGGTCAGATGCGTCAGCGAACGCAAGCCGCCGGATGTCGGGAGTTGGATGGCATTGACGATCTGGCCTATGTCGTAAACGTTGACATGGGTCGAGGGCACCACACGTGCATAATTGCCACCGAGAGTCTGCACGGTAAAGAGGATCGAATCGCGCGTGTCGATTTGCTTAATGGTCTTGACACCTTCAGCACAAAGCGAAGTGAACGCGTCTTCTAGGAACTTGGACCATTGCACAAATAAGCCTGGGTGATCCGTTGGATCACGAAATGCAATCACCTGCTCAAAGGACGTGTACTTGCTGCCCCATGTCTGGTTAAGCTGATCAATGCTGGAAAAATCACTGCGGATCGCGTTGAGAAACGCCTTGCGATTGGCAGGTGAGACTTCACTGTATGCCGGCTCGTTGAATAACTCGTAGAACAAGGGATTGCCACGCATCTGGACAATCTGCTTGGCGCCGTAAGCCCACATGTCCCGGTACAAAGCGCGACCTTCGGGGGTGATGATGCTGTAAGGCACCCAGTGATTGCCCTGGGAACTGTGACCTGCGGTATTGATTGCCGCCGGATGGATGCGTTCACTTTTGACCAGTAAACCATTACTCCAAGGCGCGCAGGTGAAATCGACATACAACGGCAGTCGCATTTCTGACATCACCTGCAACTGGTAGTTCTCATCAGCCGGGAAGCACATCGGCAAAATCAGGTTCGGATCATGACTGCGAATCCAACCCGGCTGCATGAAGAAACCGACCGAGTCAAACCCCAATCGCCGGGCATAGTTGTAATTCACCGGCCCGCCGTAGATCCAATCGTACTTCGGATCATCCCAGGGCATCATTTTAAAATCATGGCGCATCGCGCCGACAAACTGCGTGCCCACGAAATATCGGGCACGACCTTCAATCGTCAGATTGCCATGTTCATCCAGCTCGACATGCGCATCAGGCGGTGTCTCCAATGGCAGGCCGGTTGCATCGGCAGCAGGAAACAGGTCCTGGGCCAAACTCAGATGCGTGACCCAAAACATACAAGCGAGAAAGACACATCCACAACACAATTTTTTCATCCGTAACAATCCTTCATTTCTGCCAATGCAATGGTTCAAAAAAACGCGGCAGATATCATTAAAAACGTGAACTGATAATTTTGCTGTTGTAAAGGTAAATAGGATCAGCCAACCATTGCACATTGTCATTGGCATCTGCTTCAACGTGCAGATTTTGAACATGAAAATCTGCCAGCAGGAAATTGGCGGATTGGTTGTGTACCGCCCTGACGCGTTGATCGTTTAAGTGACTCGCTCCCCAAGTTCCTTGTATTCCGCCATGCCAATACTCGGTTAGTACGCTCTTTTTCGAGGGGATATTGATATCTGTGATTCGTACATGCTTTGAAGTGTCTGCCGTAGTGGCCAGAAATGAACTGGAATTGTAGTACACCCCTGTCAAAGCGTAAGTGAGGTTCAAAGTCGAGACAGAGTTTTCACGTGGCGCTCCCGGACATCGGGAAATCCATGAAATTAATGGATCATTAGCCACACCGTTCTTTCGGCCGGGGTCCAAATAATGTGTCAATTCCCTTGCCCAGAATCGGCCGACCATCCAATCATCATTATCACTGGTATAAGCAGCCACCCCTACGCCCAATTGCTTTAGGTTCGACGCGCAGGTAATCCGTCTTGCCGAAGCACGTGCCTCTCGCAATGCCGGAAGCAAAATGGAAATCAATATCGCAATAATGGAAATCACCACCAGTAATTCAACCAGTGTGAAACCAATAATTTCACGATTAAAAGTCTTTTGCCTTGTCATATGTAATACTCCTGTCGTATTGATCCTTCAAACAGCTTGGCCCGGAGTTGGTTTGCCATCTCATCTACCCCATCCCAACACTGCGTCCCATTCGGAAAGAAGTTGGTACGGCAACATGCGAACACGGCATCTGCGGATTTTTGATTTTCGCCAGCAGTATTTCAAGTGACTGACTAATCAACTGAACGTCATCCTGAACCACACAGGCCAAGGACGGGTTGTATTGCTCTGACCAGCGTGTGCCGTCCATGCCGATGACATCCATATCACCTGGCACATCACGTCCAAGTTCCAAGAGGCCGTTGATGATGCCGATCGTGGCGTTGTCACTGTAGGCAATCACGGCCTGATGCGGACTCTCTGCCAACTGCCTGCCCTTTTCCATGCAGGCCTCAGTCGATAAATCGCAATAAGACACACTGGCCTTGACGCCCAACTCACGGCAGACTTTGTCAAACGTGACGGACTTGGGCGCCACCGGCTGATGCTTCATCCGCAGATACTCCACGAAATGTACCTGTTGATGGCCCAGCGCTTTTAAATGAGTCACCGCTGCAAGCAAGCCCGGGTAAAAGTCCGAATAGACTTCGCTGACATGCTGATAGCGTTTGGGGAGATTGAGCATCACAATCGGATAGTTGTCTTTGATCAGTTGCTTAAGCAGGGGCGAATCATCGTTGAGACATCCGGTATGTAATAACATGCCATCGACTTGCCTGGACAGGAGCATCTGCACGCCTCGGCGTTCTTCCTCCTGCTCCCAACGGACCGCGTTGATCAACAGGTGGTAGCCGAGTTTGGCAGCCTGTTCCAAAGCAGTGGATGCAATTTGGGCAAAATAAGGATTGTCTATCCCCCCGCAGACCAATGCCAAGGTTGACGTTTTGCCACTGGCCAAGGCTCGCGCGGTAAAACTGGATTGATAGTTCAATTCCCGCGCCGCATCGAGTATCCGCTGCCGGGTTTCCTTGAGGAGTCTCTGTGCCTTGGGTCGATCGTTTAAGACGATGCTGACCGTGGACACATCCACGCCCACGTGTTGTGCGATATCTGCCAGTGTTGTGACCATATACATTTGTCCAAGCGTTTGGATAAAGTGTATTCACAACATTTGATAAATCAAGGACAATCCATCATTTCTTTTACCCAATCCCATTTCCAGACAAATGTCCAAGCGGAATAACCCGCAGGAACCGGTGGTTTTCTGCCCCAAGCATCATTCCCCATGCCATTGAAACGATTCATTTCATTTGACTTAACCCAATTCCAACAAGGCACACTTACATATCTCACCATGCAAATGATGACGGCGAGCAAAGTCAAGAGACCATTTATGTTGAAAGTCTGGCTCGATGCCAATGGTGTCGGTGGACTACTTGTGCGACTGAGTGCATGCCAAGGTGATATAGGTTTGCCCAATGCCATAACCCAAACAGCTCTCGGCGGTTTTTATGCTGTGTAGTAGCTGGGCTGCCAAGCTTGGATAAGAGCTGAGTTTCATGGCAATCTGACAAATTTAATCTCGCCGATTTTGACTGATTCGGCGCTTGTTATGCATGACCGCAGAAACCGTAGGACAAATCACGCCATGCACATCGGCGACATCACGGGTCGTCACCAAAACAGTTGCAGTTGCATGTTTGCAGCTTAGGATTGGACTTCATACTGTGACGGCTTTTAAAATGATTGAAGTACACGCCAACAGAATAAACGTTCATCCCGTCTTAAGCATCACTGAATTCTGTGAAAATAATTCGTACAAAAATATTGCAGCATCCATCAGCAGGAAAAGTACGACATGTCCATCAGCACAAACGATTCCACGCATGCCCATCGACGCGATCTTTCACTTGGCATGAGCTACGGTTTTATGTCCAAGCCTGGTGATTACCTTACCGAGCAAGCTCAAGCGGACTTTGATCATATGCAGCGCATCGGCGTGACGCATGTTGCCTTGATGGTCAACATGATGCAGGAAACCTTTGCCAGCACGCGCGTATTTCGAGACTACGAATATTCGGTCACCGATCATGAATTGGAACATGCGATTCGTTGTCTACATAATCGAGGGATGAAGGTCATGCTCAAACCGATGATCGAAATTCTGGATTCGAGTTGGCGCGGCGCAATCAATTTTCCCGGTCCCCAGCAAATGATCCAGGGCATTCTCACTGACTATTGGTCCCACTGGTTTGGCAGTTACACCCTGGGAATCAAACACTATGCACAAATGGCTGAGACATTGGGCGTACAGCGGTTTTGTGTGGGTTGTGAAATGCGAGGCGCGCAGCCTCAAAACGAGCATTGGAAACGTGCCATCGAAGCGGTCCGCTCTGTCTACCACGGCAGCGTCACCTACAATGCCACACAGCCCCGTGATCCCGTCGCTGCATTTGACATTCATGCCACCGGCCCATGGCAACCGTGGTATCAAGATCTCGATGAAGTGGGCTACAGCTATTACCTGCCTGGCGCAACTCAAGGTGGCGCGACGGTTGAGCAGATGATTGAACATCTCAAACCGCAGGTCGCCAACATGAAAGCAATTTCCAAGGTACTCAGCAAGCCGGTGTTCTTCGCTGAGTGTGGTTGCCGTTCGGTGACCGGCGGAGCAGTCGAACCTTCAAATTACCGCAATGAAGGTGACTACGATGGAACCGAGCAGGCCAACTATTTACAAGCCATCATTGATAGTTTTGCTCCAGAAGATTGGTGGCATGGCTTTTTCTGGTGGAAGTGGGACGAACGCCAGGATCGACCACAATACAAGGGTGATCCAGCAGGTGATAAAGGCTTTACCATCTGCAATAAACCCGTCGAACAAATTTACCAACAGACCTGCAAGACAATCGCTTGACAGTCATCGATATCGTGATAATCAATCGCACAAAATATAAGTTTCAGAAAAGAAATATTCTCAAATCTTCCGCCGATTTCGCCGTAGGCAATCGGGTCAGAATTCTCTACACTGTTTCTCTTTCCCGCGTCTTGGAATTCTGATCAGTAGAGGATGATTGATGAAACGAATAATCTGGTGTCAAGCGGTCTGTTTGTTGATGCTTCTGGGGACAGGTCACACGGCGGTCGCTGAATCTGCGAATGCTTTGGTCTATGCGAATTTAGCAGATGCCAAACTCCATACCAGTCCAGGCAGCAAGGCATCAATCAACCGTCATTCTGCGATCAAAACACCCGATGGACAGAACATTCTTGAGGTGATTTGCACAGAATTCCAACCGGGCTCCACTGCAAAAGACATCCAGTTACACGTACCATTGGATGAGCGTATCAAGGCTGGACATCGATATGAATTGAACTTCACTTGTCAGGCCAGTAACACCGGGACCCTGTCACTGGCACCTTCGACATCCAGCCCGGATTTTGAAACTAAAATTTACAAAGGTTGGCAGACGGTCAAGCTCATCTTCACCGCTAGCGCAGAAGGCAGCAATAATCTGTCTATCAAGCTTGGGAAATTGGGTGTCCCCACGACCTTGCATTTGGGCTCCATCGCTTATCGACAGCTTGTGCAATCACCACAACTTCAAAACCAGTGGTCTGTCTTCCTGCATGCAACGACTCCCAGTTCATTGGCTAAAATTCCTGATCAACTCGATTCACCCAACGGGAAAGTTCAACGCATCAATGCCCCGTTAATCAATCAAGCATTGGATCTGGGGCAGTTGGCTGGCAGTGTCAAGGAGCGAAACACAGCAATCCTTTTTAACTCTTTTCAAAGCGATCAAGCAGGAACCATGCGGTTAGGCGTTTCCGCGGACTGGTGGATGGAACTTTATGTCAACGGCAAAAAAGAGTTCGACACCATGGATCGTGGCAACGGGACCAATCGCTATATCCCCGATGACCATGTCGTCAATTTCCCCGTTAAAGCAGGCGAAAATGTCCTTGCAGTGAAGGTTCTAAGTGGTTCGGCCGGCTGGCGATTTGTCTGCGGTGAACCTAGCGTTGGCATCAGCACCACCCCACTGAATCTCCAGGCCGGTATCTCCAAGGCCATCGATCAGCAGACCATCGCGGGCGCAACCATGATCGCGGTGG
Organism: Phycisphaerales bacterium UBA7800; assembly: GCA_002480565.1. Lineage (GTDB taxonomy): Bacteria > Planctomycetota > Phycisphaerae > Phycisphaerales > Phycisphaeraceae > UBA7800. The sequence continues at coordinate 27,659 of DLCK01000013.1, forward strand.
GTAAGGATCAGATCATCAGCAACGAATCTTATGGCTATGCTGACCTGCAAACCAAACAACCCTTGCAATCAGATGCCCTGTTCTGGATCGCTTCGATGAGTAAGCCCATCACGGGGTTCGCGTTTATGATGCTGGTGGATGAAGGAAAAGTCTCACTCGACGATCCGGTGAGTAAGTATATTCCTCAGATGAATCATCTTTGGGTGGTCAAGGAAAAAGATGATGCCACCATGTCACTGACCCGACAGAAGACACCGATCACACTACGACACCTGCTTTCGCATACTTCAGGCTTGCCATTTCTCAGTCCGCTTCAGTGGCATGACCTAAGCGGGTTGTCACTGGAAAATGCCGTGATCAGTTTCACCATGAACCCGTTGCAATTTGAGCCTGGGACAAAATACAGCTACTCCAATCAAGGCATCGACACGGTCGGCCGCGTGATTGAAATTGTCAGTGGCATGTCTTACGAAGCGTTTTTACAAACCCGCATTTTCGACCCGCTGGGGATGAAAGACACCACCTTCTTCCCCACAAAGGAGCAGCTCAAACGTCTTGCCAAGTCCTATACCCTTGATAAAAACACTGGCAAGCTCAAGCAGATTCCGATCCGCTATTTCAAAGCCCCCCTGGATCGCTCAGACCGTTTTCCCGCTCCTGGTGGCGGACTGTTTTCAACAGGGCCTGACCTGGCGCGTTTCTGTCAAATGCTGCTCAATGACGCAATCGCCGATGGTAAGCGATATCTTTCTGAAAAATCGATGGCTGAAATCCGCAGCAAACAAACCGGCGATGCGGTTCCCAACAACTACAGCCTGGGATTTGCAGTCAACCCCAAAAGGGATGGTTCCTTCGGGCATGGTGGTGCCTATGCCACCAACATGACGATCTATCCCAAGAGTAATGTCGCACTGATCTGGCTCGTTCAACTGGAAGGCGTTGACAGCGGCCCGGTCCGAAACCAATTCACCCACCAAGCCCTGCAAAACGCCAATACCCAAAGGTAAAACATCCGTGAAGCGCTGCTCAAAGGCTAACCAGACGCGGCTAGAGTTCGCAGCCGGCGCGTTCGGCTAGTAAAATCGTTTGGGGGGTTTGTGGTCAACACCGCTTGCCAAGGTCTCGCAGCTGAGTAACTGGGCGGAAACGTTAGGGACGAAGCGAAAGGGGTCGGGAAACTCCGTGGATAAGAAACTCATTCAAACCAGTAAATTCTTAAGCCTTGTGTTGCGGCACAAGCCAGAATTGATCGGCATCGCTCTAGACACTGAGGGATGGGTCGATATTGATGTGCTTCTGAAAGCCTGTGCGAGCAACGGCCAGAGCATTGCCCCTGACTTGCTTCAAGAGGTCGTTACGCAGAATGACAAAAAGCGTTTTGTCATTCGTGATGGGCGAATACGAGCCAATCAGGGACATAGTGTATCTGTTGATCTTGCACTTAGTGCCATTGAACCACCCGCTTGTTTGTTTCATGGAACAGCGGATCGTTTTTTGGAATCCATACGATGTAATGGCCTTCGGAAAATGAACCGGCAACATGTTCATCTATCACCTGATGAAGCGACAGCCCGTAAAGTTGGCATGCGCCATGGTCGCCCTGTGATTTTGAAAGTGAGGGCCAGCGATATGCACACGGTTGGTTATGTGTTCTACTGTTCGGAAAACGGCGTCTGGCTAACCGAGGCGGTTCCTTATGAATTCATTGAAGAACCAAAGGACTACTGATGCGCCACTTCTTTCATCGAAAAAAACGCCAACGTGAAATTTATTTCCACGAGGATGACTATTGCCAACAGCAGTTGCTTCCACGTGATGCTTCCGCGCACGCGCAGAGCGAGATAAAAAAGATCAAAGAATTTTCGGACGCTCATCGTGACCCGAATGGTTACGGATGGACAGACATTTATGTTCGTCAAGAAGCACCTTTGGAATTCCACACGCTTGCGATCAAGAAGGATATCATCGGTCCAATCATTTCTCCGTATTTGCCGCCTTATGATGTGGTTTACACCGGATACAGTTCTCATCGCGAATTGTGTAAACAAACGGCAGCATGGGGAACATCAGACTGTTGTGCAGTATTCATCGACTGGGATAAAGATGGTATTGTTGCCAATATCTGGACAGAATTGTTTGAACAGGACGAAGTTGCGATTCAAGCAGCAACCCATGCGTTTGCGGCACTTGGAAGACTACACCCACTTGTTTTTGTTGATTGGGCTTGGAATTACACGTGCGATGTCTCTGATGAGAGTGCATTTGCATCGTTATTGCGCGATAAGCTCAAAACCATTTCTGATAATACGAGACACTAAAGCAAGGATTATGCGACGAGTTCGATACCCAAATCAACAGTTCGCCACCTTTTTCCAATCGTCCCTGTTAACCCGTACTCTGTCCTGTCGGCGAGAGTCTGAGAATTGGGATGAGAGTTGACAGAATCCGGGAAAATGCGGTTAACGGATTGGAGAAGCACAGCGTATTTCGCGACGGCAACCCGCGTCCATATCGCTTGAACACAGTGACTAATAGTGGCATTTTACAAGCCCAATTACGCGCATAAAAAAAGGCTCGCGTCATTTAGACACGAGCCTTGCTTGAAAAAACTCCCCGAGTCGAACGGGTTTCAAACTCTGGGAGCATTACAACCCATGAATATACCGGGCCTTGTGGATTTAACAAGTAGCGAACACGGTCTCTCGGCCTGTACGAGCAGATTCCGAACACACGGGCGCTCTCGCAACCGGCCGGTTAACTGGTTCGCTGGGCGCATAGACTTGACTAAATTGTCAAGCTGGGCTAAAGTGTATTGCTTGGAGAGCCGATGCAATGACCATGTTGCCACCGTTCACGGATGATGGGTTGCTGCCGCCGGCAGATTACACGCTCACGCTGGATGAGGTGCGGGCATCTGTCCTGATCGAAGATCCTCAGCCATCACGAGAAGATTCGCATTGGGACAGCGGATGGCGACTGAAGCTGGTCGACAACCTCGGCGTGATGGTGGCCCAACTCTGGCAGGTCGGCATCACCGAGATATTCGTCAACGGCTCGTTCGTGGAAGACAAGGACCACCCCAACGACATCGACGGCTACTTCGTCTGCGATCTGCGCCGCCTGGCCTCGGGCGATCTGGAACGGGAACTCAACCTGCTCGACCCGCACAAGGTCTGGACGTGGGACCCGACGACGCGTCGGCCCTACCGCGGATACCCGAAGAAGCAGTTGCCGATGTGGCATCAGTACCGCGTGGAATTGTACCCGCACGTCGGCCAGGTGAGCGGCATCCGCGACAAGCACGGACATGAGCTTGAGTTTCCCGCCGCGTTCAGGCAGTCACGGCGCGACGGACACCCCAAAGGCATCATCAGGATCGGAGGTCACCCATGATCCGCAACGAGAACGAATACCGTGAGGCGGTCCAGCGGCTGGCCGATGAGAAGCAGCGCATCGCACAGCAAAAGGCCGAGCTTGAGAAGATGGACCTGTCGCCCGACGAGGTGAAGCGGGTGCTTGACCCCATGCGCTCGTTTCATCTGCAGCTCCAGGAAGAGGTCGAAAGCTACGAGCGCCTCAAGCGCGGCGAGTTTGAGGAGATTCGAAACCTGCGCGGCCTGGGGCACCTGCTGATCGCGCTGCGCATCGCACGCGGCATCAGTCAGCGCCAACTTGCCGAGCGCCTTGGCGTGCATGAATCGCAGGTTTCCCGCGACGAGCGCAACGAGTACCACGGCATCACACTGGATCGAGCGGCCCGCGTGCTTGATGCGTTGGGTGTTGACCTGCGCAGCACGGTGCAGGTGCCGGCGGAAGACCTGGCGGTCGCGGTATGAGTGCGCCGTGGATACCGACTCACCAGCAGTTCATCGGGCACCACATCATCGGGTTCTGCGGCTGTCGCTGGGCGTCCCCGGGGGCGGGCTGCGTGGTCGGTGTCCCCATCCTCGGGCACATCAGCATGCCGGGATTCCACTGCCAACCATGTTGCTGGGCCATTTGCTGCATGTGCTGATGCATCTGCATCATGTTCTGCGGCCCGGCCGCCATCGGTTGGAGTTTGGCGATCTGCTCCGCGGTGAGGACCGCCTTGACCTGCTCCCGCGCCTGGTCGGCAATGGCCTGAACCTTCTTGACCTGTTCGTCGCTCAGGCCCAAGCCGGTCTGGTAGGTCAGAACCGACGCCGGATCGTAAGCATTGATCTGCGCTGCCGTCATCATGCGGCAACGCATCATCATTCCGTCGGACAGGCCCATCTGCTTCATCATGTCTATCCACTGGGCCTGATTCATCGTGCCCGGCGGATTGGCGGCGGCATCGGCAGGAGGCGTGTCTTGCGCGTGGGCCAGGACGGCGAACAAACCACCGACCGCCAACAAAATCGTCAGCGCGCTCAAAGTGCTACGATGTGACATAGGACAACTCCTGTTCAAGGATAACCCAGTCTGTCGGGAACCTACAGTGGTTCCAGTTTGTCATTCATACAGGTCTTCACCACATGGGGCAGTCGTCGCACCAGCGTCGCCAGTTCGGTTGAGCTTGCGGCTGTTGGTTTGACGGGGCTGCGTCCTCGCCTGGAGCGAGCATCTGTCGCATCCACCGGCCGCGCTCCCAACACATGTCGCGGTATCGCGCGATCACTTGTTCCTGTGGGTGACCCGTTGAAGTAAACCGGTCCAGCGCGTCGCGCTGGTAGTCCGTCAAGTAAGCAGCCCGCGACACCAATAGTTGACGGTTCGGCTCGGATAGTTGCGGGGCGGCGAGCACCGCGAGGCGAGCTTCCTCCAGCATTTGATCGAGAATCTGTGGATCGGCCTGGCCCGTGCGTTGCTGCTGGGCCACGGCTTCACGCAGACGCCGTGACGAGAAGACGATCCGTAACTCCGCCTGATCCTCGGTGTTGAGCGTCAGGAAGAATCGTGCCCGCTCGGTAAACAGCTTCACCGGGTAGAGGAAGTCACCGGGCATCGCGCCCGCCGAAGCGTTGACCGTCCCCCATCCGATGAGGAACATGACCAGGACGATCGCGGCGGCCCGTGTCCAAACAGGCCGACTGAACCACCGGACCTTGCGCGGCGCGGGTTCGGCGCGGGAGGCGGTCAACGTCTGGCTACCCAGTCGGCCGAGCGTCTTCATCAAACCCGCGAGGGAAACATTGGGGTCGGGCAGGCACTCCAGGCGCGTGGCGATATCCAGCAGGGGCCGCAACGCTTCGGCATCCGCCGGGTGTTCGGCCAGCGCGTCGTCGATGGTCTGGCCGCCACGCACTTGATCAAGGCAGGCGTCCAGCGTGTCCACCAGATGCTGTTCACGTTCCATAGCGCACCTCCCGACCGGCCAGCAGGCCGCGCAGCGCCGACAGCGCCCGGAACTGAAGCACCCGGATCGCGCCGGGGCTGCGATCCATGATGGCCGACACGTCGTCGTTGCCCAAACCCTCGATGAACTTGAGCGTGACCAGTTGCCGCTGGTCGTCGCTCAGCTTGCCGATCGCCTGTTCCAGATCGATCCACGCCGCCACCGTGTCGGGGACGCTCGCGTTGTCGTGGGCTTGTGCTTCGTATTGCTCGGTCATGGCGGTCATCACGGTGCGCTTCTTTGCCCCGGCCGCTCGCCGATCGTCCACGACAACCCGTTCAGCGATCCGGAACAGCCAGGCGGGGAAAGAGCCTTGTTGCTGGTTCAGATTCTTGAGCACGCGGACGAATACTTCGCTGGTGAGGTCTTCCGCGAGGTCCGCTGCTACTCGGTAGCGCATGTATTTGAGCACCTTCGGGTAATAGCGGGCGCACAGGGCGGTCAGGGCCTCGGTTTCGCCTGACCTTGCCCCTTCCAGCAGCCCCATCAGTTCGTCGTCGTTCACGTGTCACTCCAGGAGTTCAGTCGGAACGACCCTCGCTGGCGTTACGCCGGTGGCCCGGCGAGTCTGAACTGGACATCGGTCCGCAGCGACGAGCCAGCCATCCGTAAATGATGTTGCCGCGCCGGCTCCCCCGATTCATTGTCCCACATGGATCATGATAGACTGGTCAATCGCAGTAGCCCGCGCGGCGGTAACCATCGTCATGATGCCAAGGCATGATCCGGGCAAACCAGTTGTGATCGCACATGCGGTAGCGCGAATCCCATCGGGCGGCATGGCCACCGTCGTAGCGGATATGCCTGGCACCGTAACCGTAATCGGCATCGGTCCTGTAGGCGTGGCGTGTCGGTGTGTTTCCCGCCGGGGCGGCCGCCCAACCAAGGCTGGCCACACCAAGAACCGCAACGGCGACAAGAGCAACAATGGCGAGGGGCTTTTTCATGATCGTTTCCTTTCTAAAGTCAGCAGCGGCGTGCAGGGAACGCTCTGTTTGCCGCTATCCATTTGTTTAGACGGAACGAGTCCCGCCGGCGTTACGCAGCCACACGAAATGGCAGGTATGGCGTTCTGGGCCGGCCACCTTATGGAATGGACCTCAACCCCGAAGCAACCGCAGGCCATTGAAGACGACCAGTAGCGTTGCGCCTGTATCGGCGGCGATGGCCATCCACAGCGATGCCAAGCCAACAATGGCCAGCACGATAAACAGGAACTTCAGGCCCAGAGCGAAGGTAATGTTGGTCTTGATGTTTCGCAACGTTCGGCGGGAATGTCGGATGAGCCAGGAGACTTTCAGTAGGTCATCCGACATCAGCGCGATGTCGGATGTTTCGATGGTGGCGTCGGTTCCCATGCCACCCATGGCAATGCCGATACTTGCCGCTGCCAGTGCCGGGGCATCGTTGATACCGTCACCCACCATCGCCACATGGCCATGCTCGGCTACGAGCGCCTCGACCACCTTGACCTTGTCCTCGGGCAGAAGTTCGGCGCGGTACTCATCCACATTCGTGGCGGCGGCGACGGCCTTGGCGGTTCCGCTATTGTCACCGGTGAGCATGACCACTTTCCGAATGCCGGCGGATCGGAGTAGTCGCACCGCCTCGGGCGCATCGTCGCGGACGCGATCCGCGATGCTGATCAAACCGCAGACGTGCTGATCGTTGCCGACCGCCACGACCGTATGGCCGGCATCCTCCAATGCGACGGCCCTATCGTGAGCGTCCTGGGACTCTTGTCCTCGGTCGTGCATCATGCGATGGCTGCCGATCCAGAACAGGCGACCGTCTATCTCTCCTTCGCCCCCCTTGCCCCGGATGGCGCGGTAGCTCTGAGCGGGTATGACTTGGACGGTATGGACTTGGGCTTTCCTCAGGACCGCCCGCGCCAATGGGTGTTCGCTGTGAGCTTCCAGCGCCGCCGCCCGTTTCAGCAGTTCTTCGGGGGTATGACCATTCAACGGCACGATTTCCTGGACCTCCGGTTGGCCGTGGGTCAGCGTGCCCGTTTTGTCCATCGCCAGCACACGGAGACGTCCGGCGGCTTCCATATAGACGCCGCCCTTGACCAATACGCCGTGACGCGCCGCCGATGTCAGCGCCGAGACGATACTGACCGGCGTAGAGATCACCAATGCGCACGGGCAGGCAATCACCAGGATGACCAATCCACGGTAGCCCCATAGGGACCAGGCACCCAGCCCCAGCAACGGCGGCAGGACCGCCAGGATTACCGCCAGCAGCATCATTACAGGCGTGTACCACCTGGCGAACTGATCGACCCATTGCTGTGCGGGCGCGCGGCGCGATTGGGCATCCTGCACCATGTGGATAATACGTGCCAACGTTGTATCGTCCGCCGTCTTGGTCGAACGGAATTCCATCGCGCCGTCTTCGTTGACGGTCCCGGCAAACACCTCATCGTCGGGCGACTTTGGAACCGGCATCGATTCGCCAGTGATGGCGGCTTGGTTGACGGTGGAGTCTCCCTTGGTGACCACGCCGTCGAGGGGAATCTTTTCCCCCGGCCGAACCAAGACGGTCGCACCTACGGGCACTTCTGCCACGGGCTTTTCCATGATGTCGCCGTCGTGCGGGCAGATATATCGTGCCGTGGCCGGAGACAGGTCCAACAAAGCGCCAATTGCATTGCGGGCGCGTTCGACACTCCAGTGCTCCAGCAGCAGCGAGACGGCAAAGAGAAACGCCACCGTTGCCGCCTCGAACCACTCGCCGATCGCCATCGCGCCGATGACGGCGACAACCATCAGCAGGTTCATATCCGGCTGCAATCGCCGGACTGCCTGAATCGCCTTGGGCGTGACAAACCACGCTCCCGTCACGACGGACGCAACGTACAAGAGAATCGATGTCAAGGGATAAGCATGCGATGGTTCGTGCCCGCCAGTCAAGGCGTCCACCAGGCTGCCGTGGATGCCCCAATGCGTGATGAAGCCAGTGGCGAGTAAACCACCGCTCAATGCGGTCATGATGAGCCAGCCATGGCGTGTCCAGAAGTTCTCCTGCGTTACGGCGTTTCGTTGTGCCCATGGCACCGCCTTCATACCGGTAGCATTGATTGCCGAGACGATCACCTCCGACGTGATGATGTCGGGGTCAAACTCGGCCGACATACGACCGTTGACCACATCAAACGACAGGTCGAGTACGCCGTCCCGTCGGCCGACTTCTCGTTGAAGGATGGCGACCTCCTCCGAGCAGTCCAGGCCATGCACTTTGTAGTCAGCTCGCTGTGACATGCATCACATCTCGATCGTGGCTCGCGCCCGCTCCGGTGGCGCGCGGCGCGGCGTCGGAGCCGTCCGGGGAGCACTCCTCGACAATCTGCCCGTGCCGAAGACAAACGATACGTTGGGCGAGTCGGCCCAGGTCCGGGTCGTGTGTGGCGATCACGAGGGTTCGCCCCTCACGATGCAGCCGCTGGAAGATCTTCACAACGCGGTCGGCATTGTCTTCGTCAAGGTTGCCCGTCGGCTCATCGGCGAGGATGATCTTCGGATCGTTGATCAACGCTCGCGCAATGCAGACCCGCTGTTGTTCGCCCCCGGATAGTTGTGACGGCAGATGGTGAGCGCGATCGGCCAGTTGCACTCGCTCCAGAGCGAGCAGCGCCTCCTGCTTATCCACCATCGAATGGTAATACTGGGCGAGCATGACATTCTCGACAGCCGTCAGATAACTGACCAAGTGAAATTGCTGGAAGATCAGGCCGACGTTCTCCCGACGAAAAGTGGCGGCTTCATCGACATCGAGCTGCAATAGGTTCTGGCCCATGACATGAACGCAGCCGTCCGTGGGTCGATCCAAACCGTCCAACAGATTCAACAGCGTCGTCTTGCCCGAGCCGGACGGTCCCATGAGCGAGACCCATTCGCCAAGGGCGATCTTCAAGTTCACCCCATCGACAGCCCGCACGCCACCGGGATAAGCGCGAGTCACGTATTCAAGCAGTACTGCGGATTGATTCATCAGTCACCTCTCAAAATGGCGGCCGGTTGTAATCTCGAGGCCCGACGCGCCCCCAGCCAGCCGGCCAACAGACAGACCCCCAACGTCACACCGGTCGCCGCCGCCAGCGCTGCAACCCGAGGCTGCACATTGGCGTGGAATACGTACCACACGACACCCTGCGCCAACGCGGTGCCGAGGACGAATCCGCTTGCCGCCGCGACCACACCCATTGCCGTGTTTTCCAGAAGCAGCAGCATTCCCACGGCCCATCGCGTCGCGCCCAGCGATTGAAGCAGCGCCAACTCTTTGCGCCGCTGCACGACCCGCGCCAGCACCGCGGCGCAGACACCCATGGCTGTCAGCACCGCCACCGCCGTCAGTGCCAGACCGGCAAGCAGATTGATTTTCGTTAACATATGCCGCTCGCCGTAGAGCACTTGTTGAAGGGGTTTGAGTTGCACCGGTTGTTCGAGATTGTTGATCGCCTGTTCCAACGCTCGGATGGCCGATCCATCACCGGGAACCGACATCAAAAGGTAACCGAAGTCGGATGTCATCGGTAGCGAGTTGCCTGCGCCGGTCGGTCCGGCGGAAAGAGGCAGCGGCGCGGCATTGCGGATTTTCGGATCAGTTGCGGCGTGGCAGGACAGGCAATCAGCATATCGACCAGCCGTTACCCCCGGAACCTGAGGGTGAGTCACCGGCACCTGTGCGAATCGCGCCGGACCAGCCGTTGCAACGGTAAGCGATCCCGGTGGGACGAACAGGCGATCCTCGTCCTCGTCGCCGGATTCGAAAATGCCCACGACCTGGTATTGGCCGGGCGACTCGCCGCTGAGCCATTGGATGTTGATGCGCCCGCCCACGGAGAGGCCGAGCATCTTTGCCACACTTCGACCGGCCATCACTTCATCGGAGCCGCTCGGGCGACGTCCGGTGACCGACCAGTAGCCGGTCATCACGGTCAGGGATTGGGGGTTGGCCGCCGCCACCGCGACGGGGCGACCTTCGATCAGCCCGACGCGAAGCGCCACCCGCGCCGTCTTGACACCGCGCGTTTGCAACAGTGTCTCGATGGTGGGCCAATCCACCTGTGGTGGCGTTGATGCCGATTGTGAAGAGGCTGGTGATGTGATCGGATAGACCACGGCATTGGCTCCGATGTGGCGCAGCTCCCCGCTCATCTTCTGTTGGACTTCCATTGCCATGGTGGCAAACAGCGCCGCCAGGATCGCGCACGTGGTCAGCGCCCCCAGTGTCCATAAGGACACACCGGGGTTCTTCAAGATGGCTTTGACGACCATTCGACCGAGCATGTCACGGTCCTCAATCAGACGCCACGGAGCAGCCGAGCCGCCTGTTGATGCACCGTGCGCCAGACCGGCGGCACACTGGCGGCGACGGCAATCAGCAATCCCAGCAACGGCGCGAGGATCAGCAGCACCCCGTGGGGTTCAGATGCGCTGTCGAAAATCACTCGAAGCAGCCACCCACCAAGAACCTGGCCGGTCAGCGCCGCCAATACACCACCGGCCAGTCCGATGGCGACCGCTTCGGTCAGGAACAGGCGTAAGACATCGGCCCGGTGAGCGCCCACCGCCTGGAGCAGCGCCACTTCACCGCGCCGCTCCAGCACCGCCGAGCTGAGTACTCCCATGATGCTCAAGGTGCTTGCGATCAACACAAAAATGCCCAGCAGCAACATCAGCCCATCGATGCGGCCAAGCACCGCGCCTTGCGTCTCGGCCACCCGCCGCACCACCCGAGCGGATGAACCGGGCACGGCGTTCTGGATGTCGGCAGCGACCGAGCCGGGATAAGGCGTGCAAACCCATCGTTCGTATTCGGCGGGCGTCAGCGACTGCGGATCGCGGCCATAACGTTCCGCCAACTTGTTCTCCGGTGTGGTCAGAGCGCTAATCTGCACCTCCGCGACTTTGCCCGGCAACCCCGCCAGTCGCTGCACAACCGAGAGCGGTGCGACGATGGCTTCATCTTCGTCCTTGCCGCTGGTGAGCACGCCGACGATGCGTACAGAAGTGGAGCGTTGGTCGGTGGTCAATTCCACCCGGTCTCCGGGCCCAAGGTCCAGTTCCTGCGCCAAGGCTGCGCCGACCAGGCAGGATTCGGGATTCATCGGCCACGCGCCGCGGGCCTGCCAGTAGGGAAAGACCTCCGCCGCACCGGTCACGAATGGATCGGCGTCTTCGAGCAGCACATGGTGGTTAAACCAAGTGCCCACCAATGGGACGGATCGGCCTGCCAAACGAGCTTGCGTGGTCAGCCGTGGCGCGAAAGCGAGGATGTTGTTGCGCCAGAATATCTGCTTGAGACGCGGCAGGTCGGCTTCGTCCAGGTAAACCGTTCGCCCAGGCGCAACCAGTTCGTAGCCGCCGACGCGAACGTCCACGGCCGCCTCGGCCGGCTGAAGCTGGATGTTCGCGCCGAACGAGCGCATCTCGCGGTTGAGTTTGTCGCCCACATCCAGGCCCAGAGCCAGAAGTCCGATCACCAGACTCAAGCCGATCCAAACGGCGGCCACCGCCAGCAGCTTACGGCTGCGGCGACGAACGAATGATTCGATAAGCATTCGAAAAAACATGATTGAGTCGAACCCGTTGACGTTGATCGTCCTGGCACCATGCGAGCCCGTCGGACCGACGCGCCACAATTGGTGGCTTGTTGTTACTCGGTCGGGTTGTTCGCATGCTCCTGCTCAAACAGCTTCCGGCATCTCGGCATGGAGCACAGGTAGTATGTGGTGTTCCCCTCGGTAACGACTGCAGCGGCCTCGTTGATCTTGACGCGCATTCCGCAGATTGGGCAATTGGCTTCGGGCATGGGGCGGTCGTCAAAGAGCTTGGCGTGGCGGTCGAGCAGTTCGGTTCCGATCCGAAGTTCCGTGTCGTTCACTTGCGATTCCAACGGTATCGGATTACACCCGCCGGCCATGCCGACCGACAGGGGGTTGATCTCCGCCGCACAGTTGAGGCACAAGAGATTAGGACCACTCTGGATGTAGCCGAATGTCCCGCATATCTCACAGGCGTCCAAGCTCGTGCGAACCTTACCGTCGGAAGTCTTCATCGCCAGAAAGCGCACGACGCGATCCCCGACCGCCAATCCGTAGCGGTAAAGTTGGCCATCATCCAAAGCGGTCAGCGGCACTGTCACCGCGGCCCCTTTGCGCGTGAGCATCTGGGGAGGCGGTACTTCGTGGGGCATCTGTTCCTGTGCGTAAACCACGCCCACCGCAAGCAAGACTACCAGCGTGCAAACCAAAGCCCCGACACGATAGAACCGTTCCCGCCGCACTGTAGCCAGAGCGAGACGGCGTTCGGCGGTCGAAGCTGTCGGCTCCGATGCGGCGGCCTCGTCCGTCTCCCGGGTGAACCAGATAAATAGGGGAATCGCAACGATCGCCAGGATGAACAAGGCGTTGTTGCGCACAACCGGCCCAATCAACGCCATAGTCGTCTGCGTCGCGGGAACGATCCCGACTTCAGAAAATTCGTGATAGCCGTTGACCAGCAACTGGGCGAGGAAGATCGCCAGAACCCATTCCGTCACGACGAAGAAGCGTTTCAGATTGACTCGTATGCTGCCACGTACAAACATCACCGCAAACACGACGGCGAAGACCAGCCCAAGCAACGCCCCGAGAAAGCTCAGCACGGCATCGGTGGTCAACCGTACAGCGCTGAGGAACATGACCGACTCGGCACCCTCGCGGAAGACCATCAGGAAGGCGAACAAGCCCAAGCCCCACGCCTCGAGCCGACGATGCGATGGGTCGGCCTGAACCGTCCGTTCCACGCGGTGCTCGATGTCCTGGCGCAGGGTCTTACTCTTGCGGTGCATCCACCACATCATCGACGCGACGAAGACCGCCGCCGTCCAGTACAAGACCCCCTCGTAGGCCTCCTCGTTGATCGGCAAGGCGTTGAGCCCGAACGTCGCTACGACGCTGGCCAGCACCGCCAGACCCAGCCCCCAGTAGACCGGCTTCTCCAGATCCTTGCGGCCCGCTCGCTTCAGCACCACTAGCGTGATGCTGATAACCAGGGCGGCCTCGACCCCTTCCCGTAACATGATGACAAATGATTCAAACATGCGAGCAATCTCCGACAAGCCACACGCAAGTAATTAAGATCGGGTCTCAATTTCATCGTCAGGGTAGCAATGTGGATGTGGCATGTCAATGCAAAAATGGGTATCGCGACCTGGAGATTGACGTGGACTGTGATCAGGAACGGAACGCGCAATGTCCCACCCAGCCGGATTTTGAATGCATCATTGCCTCACTGGCCGGGTCGCTCCATTGGGCCGGAACGCAGATGACGACTCAACTTACCTCACTTGTCTGTCGCCCGGCCATGGAACCATTGAACCGTGAATGTAATCGCGATGAGAATTAACGCCAGAAGTATGATGATCCAGTTTACCGATAGATGGGCATACCCCTTTTGTTCCATCTGTGTTTGTTGGTCGTATTTCGTTACTCCGATCAGAAGAAATGTTACGGCCCAGAAACCAATGACAAACCACCCGCTTGGCGAACCCGACTTTCGAGTATTGGCCTTGTTTGAACGCGGCTTCTTGCGTCGCTTGTTTCTGCGGTTGGCAGCCATCCAAACGTCCTTCGCCTTCAGATTTACGTGTTCCCATTTGTATTACCAAACGGACGGTCGAATCATCGTTGGGCGAAATTCAACCGTGATAACGACGAACCTACGCGGTAGCGGACTGCATTTGTAGCGAAGGTGCAGCGGCGATCTCAAATGCCAGAATCGTCGTGTCGTCGGTTGTCGTGCCTTGCCCGCGGCGCTCGACCTCGGCAATGATGCTTTCGACTTGCCCGTCCAGCGATTGCGAATCGCATTCGGACAACAGATCGCCCACGCCACGCGACCCGAGTTGCGACTCGCCTAGAACACCGGACTCGGTTACACCGTCACTGTATAGAAAAACTCGGTCTCCCGGCTTCAGCGGCACTTCAATGATGTCCCATCTTCCATTTGGAAGAATGCCCAGCATCGGACCAGTGGATTCGAGATGCTGAATATGACGGCCAATAATCGTCGTGCATCCTTCGTGGCCGGCCGCGGCATAGGTCCACGTGCCTGCCACGGCGTTCCAGATACCAATCGAAGCGACGGCAAACTTCTGTCCGAGTGTGCAAGCGAGAAGGTCGGCATTGACTTGTTCGAGAGCGACAGAAAGATCAAGGCTTTGTTCCAGTCGATAGCGCAGCGACATTTTGACAATGCCGGTCAGCAGCGCAGCACTGACTCCGTGTCCCGCAATGTCCACCACAGCGGTGACCAACCGGCCGTCGGGCAACTCAAACAAGTCGTACAGATCCCCCGCCACGTGCTCCATGGGCCAATAGCGAGCCGACACCTTCATGCCATGGGAATTGCAAGTCAGGCGTGGCAAAAGGTTCGCCTGGATTTTTCGTGCCCGTTCCATGTCCGACAGCCGATGCGTTTCGTGCCAATGAAGTATTTCCGCCATGTGATCAAGTTCGCCAGTCAGACTCCACAATTCAGACGGACCGGGCAAGGTGGGCCGAGCGGCAAAATCCTTTGAAGCCCACGCCTTGGCGGCGTGAGCCAACCGGCGGAAGGGACGGATGGCCCAGAAATACATACCCAGACACAGCAGCAGCATGACACTCCCGGCGGCGGCAATCGTGCTTGCAATATGGCTTGACAGCATGCCGCGCATCTCGCGATTGACATTTGCCATGTCCTGCGCCACGACGATGATGATTCCGTCATCAACGGGCAGCCTTGCCTGTACGTAATCGCGTTCATTGACTCGGATGATCGAGCGACTCTGGCCAACGTCAATCAATGCTCGTTTGGCGTCATTTTCTTGCGGAGAGGCCGACTCGGCGACGATCCGTCCTTTGTCGTTCAAGACGAGGATGATGTGCCCCGGTGAGATGTGGGCATTGAGTGTTTCGCAAAATCGACGTACATACTGTTGAATCACTTCGCGTGGCTTGTCAGCATCAAGCTCAAGTTCAAGTAACCGGGCCTGGTCCTGCAAGGCCGTGACGACACGATCAACAAGGGTCGCACGCTCCCGCTGATAATCGATGAACGTACTGATGGCGCTCACCGTGACGATCACGACGACCGCGGTGATCACGAGCCGCAGCCGCAACGAGTCGCGCAGCCTTATCCATCTTGATCGAAGAGTGTCACTCATAGACTATTCATCCATCGGTGCATGGGTTACCGAACGGCAGAGATAGCTTCATTCAGCCCGGGCTGAATAACCAATACCTCGTCAAGCCGAGTGATCCTGAATATTTCTGCAATCGCCGGTCGAATGCAACACAGGCACAGCTTGCCCTCATGGTTCGCTGCGGTCTCGTGAAGCGTCGTCAACATTCCCAATGCACTGGACGACATGTGAGAAACATCTGAGAAGTCCAGTACGATCTTCGGGCACGACTGACTGGTTGCCAGTTCATTGAGACGATCACTGATCGCATCAATGCACACAGGGTCCAAAATCTTTCCGCTCAGAGCAACGACATGCACGTCGTCCACTTGCTCGATCCGCATTTCATGCGATTGATCCTGCATAGCAGTACTCCTTGGTGAGAGTCTATGGGTCGTTCAGCACGGAACATTTCCTCGAGTCCATCGAACACACCGCTGATTCGTGATAGCGCCACTCGATCAGATTGCGTTTTGGTCGCGTTCCCCGGTACTGATGCGAACGGCTTGTTCGATCGACGAAACGTATATCTTGCCGTCACCGCGTAAACCCGTATGGGCCTTTTCCTCGATGGCGCTCACGATCTGGTCCACCAGTTCATCGGCACAGTACACCTCGATTCGCACGATGGGATTCAAGTCGCTCACCTCGTGCGCGGAACGGCCGTCGGGGCCGTGTCCTCGACCGAAGCCGGTGGCCTGCGTGATGCTTGCTCCGGAGAGTCCCTCCACATGGTGAAGGGCCAGCATCACTTGCGAGAGACGAATCGACTTCACAAATGCTTCAACTTTCTTCATGGCGGTCTCCAATTACTTACCGTTGCTTAGCGATGGGTGTTGCGAATTCGACACGGGCGGCGAACCACTTGTAAAGCGATGGCACGACCAACAGCGTCAGGACGGTCGAGGTCACCAAGCCACCGATGACGACGGTGGCGAGCGGCCGCTGCACCTCGCTGCCGGTGCCGGTCGCGAGCAGCAGGGGCACCAGGCCCAGCGCCGTGGTGACGGCGGTCATCAGCACGGGACGAACGCGGAGCGATGCGCCTTCGACCGACGCTTCATCCATGGTTTTACCTTCTTCGAGCAGCTGATTGAGGTAGGTGACCAGCACCATGCCGTTCTCAAGGGCGATGCCGAAAAGCGCGATAAAACCGACCGACGCGGGGACGGAGAGGTTCTCGCCGGCGATCCACAGGGCGACGACGCCACCCACAAGTGCAAGCGGGATATTCAACAGGATCAGCAGCGTGTTCCCCAATGAATTGAAACTGCTGTAAAGCAACAGGCAAATGACCAGCAGCGTGATGGGCACGACAAGGGCCAGCCGCTTGTTCGCTTCCTGCTGCAGGCGGAAAGCACCGCCCCAGGTCGTGAAGTAGCCAGCGGGAAGTCGCACGTTCTTGTCGATGGCGGCCTGGGCGTCCGCAACGAACGAACCGATGTCGCGGCCCACCACGTTGTTCTGGATGGTGATGAACCGCTGCGTGTCTTCGCGGGTGATCTGGCGCGGGCCGGTGATGCGCCTGATCTCGGCCAGGTCGGTGAGCGGCACGCGAAGGCCGGTCGGCGACTCAACCAGGATGTCACCGATCGCGCGGCGGGTTTCTCGGGCGTCGGGGGTATAGCGGACAAGGATGTCGAACCGTCGTATGCCCTCGAAGACCTGCCCCGCATCTTGTCCCCCGACCGCAGCACGGATGGTGTGCTGGACATCGGACAGATTCATGCCGTAACGGGCGATTGCCTCGAAGTTCGGCCGAATCAGCAACTGCGGCGTGCCCGTCACTTGGTCCACCTGAATGTCCGCCGCGCCGGGCACTTCGCGGAGTACTGCGGCGATGGCGTCGGCCTGCTCTTTGAGTTCGGCGAGGTCTTCGCCGAACAGCTTGACGGCGAGTTCCGCCTTAACGCCTTCGAGCAGTTCATCCACGGTCATCTCGATCGGCTGGGTCAGATTCGCCACGACCCCGGGCATGCCTTCGACCCTCTCACGAATCTGCGTTTCGATGAATCCCTGGTCGTTGGGCTGTCGCCATTGGTCCTTGGGCTTGAGGATGACATACATCTCGACCGAGTTGATCGGGTCAGCGTGTGCCCCAACTTCACCTCGGCCGACGCGACTGGTGACCTCGGTCACTTCCGGGATGTCCAACAGCCTCCGTTCCACAATCAGCGCGGTTCGCTTGCTTTCATCTAGTGAGATGGATGGTGCCAGTGTCAGACGGACGACGATGGTGCCCTCGTTCAGACGCGGCGTAAACTCGGAACCAAGCAGCGGGAAGATCATTGTGCCAAGGGCCAATAGCGCCAAAGACAAGACGACGGCCGCCCATCGCTGACGAACGAAAAACCGGACGATCGGACGATAGGGAACCAGCAGAAGTCGGACGACCAGTGGTTCCTGTGACTTCATGTTGTTCTTGGCGGCATCGCCGGAGTTCGTTCGCTTTCCGACGAGCCGCTTCCAGAGCGGCGGTCTTGCGTCAGACCTGGGCCGACGCATGAGCAATCCGCCCAGCATCGGGGCAAGCATTAGCGCGAAGATAAGCGACCCGAGCATTGCCAGCGCCACGGTGTACGCCAACGGCCGAAACGTCTTGCCCTCGACGCCCTGCAACGTGAACAGCGGCAGGAACACGATGATGATGATCGCAATGGCAAACATGATCGGCCGGCCTACCTCATGGCAGGCTCGGGCGACGATATGAACTCTCGATTCATCCGGGTCCGCGTCGCGCAGCATTCGGTCGATGTTTTCGACCATGACAATCGTTCCATCGACCATCATGCCGATCGCGATCGCCAAACCACCCAGCGACATCAGGTTGGCCGACAGGTCAAACCAATACATCGCGATGAACGCGAACAGCACGGAGAACGGGATGGCCAACGCCACCACCACGCTCGGCCGGAACCCCCCCATGAACACCAGCAGAACCAGCACCACAAGGACAATGCCCGTCACAAGAGCTTCGGTGACCGTCGCGACCGACGACTCGACGATGTCCTTCTGCTGATAGTACGGAACGAGCCGCAGACCATCCGGGAGGATCCCGTTGATCTCATCAATCTTGTTCTCAACCCGCTCGATAACGGTGGAAGCGTTTGTGCCATACAGTTTGACCACCATGCCGGCGACGACTTCGCCCTCGCCGTTTCGGGTCTGCAAGCCTCGTCGCACCGCGCCGCCGACTTTCAATTCCGCCACATCGTCGAGGTAGATCGGCCTTCCATCCTTGGTTTTTACTACGATTCGCCGCAGACCCTCCATATCTTGCGCGAGTCCAACGGAACGAACAACCAATTCTTCGTTGTTCTCTTCGATGAATTGCGCGCCGACATTGAGGTTGTTCGCCTCAACGCGCTCGATCACGTCTGCGATGGTCAGGTCGTACCGCAACAGTGCGTCGGGGTCCAGCACGACGTGGTACTGCTTCTCGAATCCGCCGATGCCCAGTACCTCGGTCACACCCGGCACGCGGGCAAGGTTGCGGGCGACCACCCAGTCGTGCGTCGTTCGCAACTCTTCGAGGGTGTAGTTGCCAGTCGTATCTTCGAGAAAGTAGAAAAGCACCAACCCCATGCCGGTCGAGATCGGCCCCATTCCGGGATCGCCGAAACCTTCGGGGATTTGTTCTCGCGCCTCCTGGAGCCGCTCATTCACGAGACGGCGCGAGAAGTAGATGTCGATGCCTTCCTCGAAGTAGACATTCACGACGGACAGGCCGAAGTTGGAGACGGATCGAATCTTCTCCACGCCCGGCAAGCCAAGCATCGCGGTCTCGACGGGGTACGTTACGAAGGCCTCGACCTCTTCGGGGGCAAGACCTTCGGTGACAGTGAATATCTGTACGAGGTTGGGCGACACATCCGGGAAGGCGTCCACAGGCAGCCGCGTGTAACTCCACCACCCGGCAGCCACCACCAGTAATGCGAGCACCGCCATCATCAGGCGATTGTTCAGCGAGTAATCAATCAGTTTGCTAATCATTAACAGTTCTCCATCGGCCCTGCGCGGTCACGCGGGATAGTGAATTAGTGGGCGTGGCCAGCATGCTCAAGCGTGCCGCGGCTCATCTCGGCTTTGAGCGCGAACCCGTTGCGGACGACAACCCGTTCGCCTGGCTTTAGACCGGCAGCGACTTCGACGGCGGCGTCGGTTTCACGTCCGATCTGAACCGGCCGGACCTCGAATCCGTCCTCCGTTTGCACGAACACTGCAACTCGACCTTCGATCTCCTGCAACGCCGATCGAGGCAGGACCAACGCACTTTGGTAGGTGTCCGTCGTGATGATTCCCTTGATGAACATCCCGGGACGCCAGAGGCCGTCCGGGTTATCCAGCACGATTCGCGCTGTTGCCGTACGGGTCGCCTCGTCCAAAGCGGGACTGACAAAGGCGATGGTGCCTGACGCATCGGGAATGCCGTGTCCAACCTCAATCTGAACGCGCATGCCCGCGCGAACATGTATCAGGTCTCGCTGGTACACCGTCAGATTGACCCACACACTCGACAGATCAGCGATGATGAACGGAACCTCTCCGGGCTGTTCACTGACCACCTCACCATGCGTAAGTTCCCGGGCAATCACGATCCCATCCAGCGGCGCTCGCATCTCGTATTCGCCGAGCGCCGTGTCCGGTAAATCAACCAGCGCTTTTGTTTCAGCCTCGCTTTGCCCCAGCGCGTGTAAGGCGCTCTCGGCCTGATTCATACTGATTTGCGCTTCTTTGATCGTCTGCTGCACCTCGAGCATTTCCAGATCAAATCCGATGCGAATCTCACGTAGCGTTTGACGTGCTTCGAGAACCTGTCGTTCTGTTCCGACTCGGCCTTCAAGGAGCCGCTCGTCGCGAGCCAGGTTTTCCTCTGCCAATACGATTCGACTCGCGTAGAGATCCTTCTTGGCCGACAGGTTTTCCTGCGCCAAAGTCAAGCGTGCCAACGCCGCCACGTATTCGCTCCGCGCCGCAGCCAGATCGCGGCTGCTGAGCACCGCCATCACCTCTCCGGCATCGACGCGATCGCCGACGCTGTGATTCACTGCCTGAACTATCCCGGACACGCTCGGGGCGACATGGGCGATGCGGTCGGCATTGAAAACCACTTCGCCCGGCAGCCTCAGTGTTTGCTCCAAAGATCCCGGGCCGGCCTCGTGAACGACAATGCCGTATTCTTTCATGGTCGCTGAATCGATCCGAATCGCGCCTTCTTCTTCGTCATCATGACCGGCGTGATCGTCGTGGCTATCGGCTTCCCCACCGCCATGGTCGTTGTGATCGTCATGGCCTGAGGCTTCCTCATCGTCGTGGTCAGCGTGGTTCTCGAGCGTACGCTTTAGTGCCGTGTCGTGATCTTGACCTGTGTCTTCGTTGGGTGCTGCTGTTGCCGGATGATCATGCCCCGCATGCTCATCATGGTCCGCGGCCTGCGCGAACACGAATGACGGGAAGGTTGTTTGAGTCAGGGCCAATGCGGTGACGGCGGCGATCGCAATAGTGATCAGCGTGTACTTATTCATGGTCGTTGTCCTTGCTGCTGTTCTGGGTTGAGTCGATGGACGGCATGACAGGCGTTGTCGTGTTGACCGCGTCGAGAGGTTGACCGATCAACCCCTCAAGTTCGGCGACCGAACCGTGGTATTTCGCTAAGGCGTCGAGATACTGCTGTCGCAAGCCGATCAGCGTCCTCTCGGCGTCGAGCACGTCGAGGTATCCGAGATTGCCCCGCTCGAAGGCCTGGCGTATGTCGTGGTACGCCTGCGTCGCCGGCGGCAAGGCGTCGTCACGCAATCCCACAACCTCGTCGTAAGCGTTCGCCAACCGTGCATACGCCGATGCGATTGCTGCTTCGATCCGCAGCTCGACCGCCCGCTGCTGGTTTCGTGCCGACGCAACGCCGAACCGGGCGGCAAGGACGTCGCCCTGACGACGATCAAAGACCGGTAGCGGGATTGACACGCCGGCGACCAGAGCGCTGTCATCCGTCTCATTGAACCAACGATAGCCCAGGCCGGCGGTCATATCCGGTACGGCCTCGGCCCGCGCCAGTTCCATTTCTGCTTGTCGGCTGGCGATTTCTGTGACCCAACGGGCCACATCCGGATTCTGGCTAATCAGCGCTGCGAATGCAGTTACCGGCGGCGGCGCTTCCACACTGTCAAGATCACCCATTACAGTTTTGAAGGCCGGCGACGAACTGCCCCAGGTCAGCGACAGTTGGACGCGTGCCGATTCCAGTGAACGCTCCGCCCGCCGCAACGCGATCCTCGCCGTGGCCACCGGCACCGTCGCACGTGAACGCTCGACGGCAGGCGCATCACCAGCGTCAATGCGGTGGCCGATCGATTCGGCCACTTGCTCCGCCAGCGCCAAAGATTCGCGGGCCAGTTCCACCTGACGCTGCGCTGCCAGCACATCCATGTATCGCTGTGTGACTTCGGTCAACAGCGCCACCCGCGCCGACTCGTAGTCCCACCCGGCCAGCCGGCCCTGCAGACGGGCGAGGTCTTTGCGTCGCTTGATATCACCTCCCAGCGGAAACGACTGGCTCAGTGAAAGCGTGATCTCCGCCGCGTCGACACCGTCGAACGCGCCGGAACCGGCGAAGTTTTCGATCTCAAGCGACAGTTCAGGATTAGACCAAAGCCCTGCCTGAACGGTGCGGGCCTCCGCCGCCCTTACGTCATACCCGAACCGCGAGAGATCGGGATTGCCCAGCAACGCCGCCGCCAACGCGTCACGCAGCGATAGGTCGCCTGTCAGCTCATCGACGGGGTGACCCGGCGGCTGCGAATTGGCTTGATCGAGCGCGCGGGGTGGCTGGTAAGTTTCGTAAGACTCGCCAAGCGGACGCCGCAGCACCCAAGAATCGTTGAGCGGCGACGAGGCGCACCCGGCAAGACCGATACCGACGGCAGCGCAAATTAATAGTTCAATTGTGTGGTTCATACGTTGATCCTGATGAGGAAAGGGCGCGGTCACTGTCAATTCATCTCTGGGGAATGCGCGCACGGATACCGCGCACGCAATAGCGAACGGGAAGCGATTGACGGTGCTAAATCAGCAGAATGACGTTGCGAGCCAGAGACTTGGCCGAGTCAGGCGAGAAGATGTATGCAGGTACCCCGCAGACAGGCAAGGGGGCTTCAGGAAGTTCTGCGATATGGCGAGTGTGAAAAACCGGAACCAACGCCAAAACGGATCGCTGTTCCGGATGCATCACGGGGGGCTGATCCAAGTTGGTATCGACGCACGGCCGAACATCCAGTTGATCGAACGCCGAAGCATTCACCGTAACGCGGTTGGATAATGCGGGTCCGCTCTTGTCGCACGGCTTCGAATGTGCAATTTCGATGGCAACGTGGTCGTTGCCCCCTTCGCACTGCACCATGAGCGGTCCAGCAATGGCGGCAACCAAAAGTTGGCTGCACATCAATACGATCGCCGTCATTTGATGAAGAGGTCGACAGAGCATAGGCGATACTATAGGGGGGCACATCCCACTTGTCAAGCGCAGCACGGTCGGGTCTGGCCACAAAATGGGGCGCGATTGGAGATGTTGCCGATACAGGGCTTATGACGCGGCATGGATGTTGCGGTGGGTGATAACGCTTTGTTCTGGTGAAGAAACCGTGACGCAGGCGATCGCGATAATGCACTGGCGAACAGACCCAACAAGCAGAATGGATTGCACGCAGATTGCACGACATCGCCCCACCAAGTTACACGGCCATAACGCATAATGGACGCGATCATTTGCAGGAGCGCCGCGATGAATGCGACATCCCCGGAGTTCGAAGCTGAATGCCGGACGTTGCTTGATCGTTATTTCGCGTCCCACCCCGATGCGATGATGCACAAGCGAGCGCATAAGGCGCTGCGCATGCTTTGGGGGAGCGAAACGCCCGTGAAAGGCAACGCAAATGGCTGGGCGGCAGGCATCATATACGCCGTCGGCACGTATGATCGACCGCCTGTTGGAGTGCCGGGCGTACTCAACAGCGAGTTCGAAAAGCTGATGGGCGTGTCGATGGGGGCCGCGCGACGCCGTGCCGCCGCAATTCGGGAACTGTTGATGCTTTGACGTGCCTGACCCCCGTTGGCGAAAACAAAAGGCCCGGCAAGGCCGAAGCCGAGCCCGGGGGCTAATTGATGCCTATTACATTACCGCCGGCCGGGCACTGGTCAAGCGCGGCCGCGCCACGACATCACTCGTTGGACGAGGTGCGTGAACCATTGCGCCAGCGCGCTCAGAAACAGAATCGGCAGCCCGCACCACCCCGCACGGTTCATCGCTGCCACGCGCGATTTGCACCCGGCGCAGGGACGAACCAAACCAAAGGTGACGACTTGCATGAGCATCGACAACCAGTCGCCAGGTGGTAAGAGACGGTGTATGAATGATGCACCCACGGGCGAGTTGCCCTGCCGAGCGGCGCTCTGATCGTGCAGTTTGTGATGGTGCGGTTTCATGCAATCGTGACCGTCGCGGTGCCGCCTGTGGCTGATGATCGATATCCGGATGGGTCGAACCACACGTTGGTCGCGCGTTCGAAGCACGAGGGATTCTGATTGGACACGACGTGCGTGCCGTGGCAAGGTCCGGGGGCGTTGGTGATGTCGATGACGCCCGCGAACGGACAATCGCCGCCGACAAGCGCAACGCCAAGTTTCAGGCCGGGGTTGAGACCGTAGTCCTCGCCCATGAAGAACTCGGCGACGACGGATAGATCCCACAGGCTCGGACTTTGCCAGTGCTGCGGATCGGTGCAGGTCGGATTAAACCAGAACTCGAGCTTGTAGTATTGCAGCACGGCGCGGTAGGCGTCGTAGTAGCACGGCCAACCGCCGTCCTTCGGCAGCGTGTAGCTGCCGTTGACGTCGGTGAGAATCGTCGCCCGAAAACTGTGCCCTGACGCTTCGCGGCACATGACAGCGCACGGCGTGATGCCCGCGACGTCCACCTGAATGGTCGACGGCAGCGCTCCGTCCGGGCAGATCGGACACGGAGGTCCGCCGCAGCATTCACCGCAGATCATGAAACGCCCGTCTTCATCAACGCCAAACGTACCGCCCCCGGAAGTCCGGGGGTCGATGTCGAACTGACCGTTGCTGCCCATCAGTCACATGCCTCCACGTCGAGCGTTTCATTCGCGTCGTAGAGCACGAAGTCCGGGCCGTTGAAGTAACCCGTACCGGTTTCGCCAGCGCCGAGATTGGATGGAACGGACAATTTGCCGCGCACGGGGCGGCGCTTCTTCGGTGCGAGGTTCGTACCGAGTAGAGCTCCACCTGTACTCGGTCCTGTCGCGTCGATCGTTCGAACGCGATAGGTGCGGTTGCACTGCTGCGTCTTGCTGCCGTCGGTGGTGCCGCCGTCGCGCCAGACCTTCACGGGGACCAGTCCGGCCGCAGGTGCGGAGCCGAAACGGACGATGGCCCACTTTATTCCGGTGCCGGCGTCTATCCACAAGATGGTGATGGGTCCGCTGGACGCGGCCTTGAGCGCCGTGGCGTCGCCATCCTGCAACTCGGCGAACATGAAGGTTTCGTCATCGACTGCGACCTGGACGGGGCAGACGCCGCCGGCCCAGGCGCGGCCGATCGCGCCGGCACGCACGGGTTCGCTGAGGATCACGAAGCGGTCCGCGTGTTCGTCGAGGACGGGCACGACACATGCGAGTGCGATCTGGCGTTGGAATTCTTCGAGATGATCGGCCGGCAGGAACACAGGCGCATCGATGCCGAGAATCTCGAAGCGCTGGCGGTCCTGACCGCTGTCGTTGCGGATGAGCACCACGTTGCCGGCGTTTGGCGATGCATCGCCAGCCATGGATCGTGGCGGCGCGGTGGTCTGGCTCGATCGCTGTCGGTGCTGATGGTCGATCGCGGCATCGACGAACGCATTGAACGTCCGCGCCGGGATGCGCAGCGGGTCGCCGGGTTTCACCTTTTGAAGGATGTCACTTCCGGGGGTCATGTTCCAATCCCCAAGGCCGCGAAGTCGCCTTCATCGTAGACCTTCTCGACGTAGACGGCGACTGGTTTCTTCACGATGACCAGCGCCGCTGTGTCCTCGACGTCGGCGTAGCGCACCCAGATGTACTCCCAGCCCTTCTTGTCGACCCCCGGAATACTTCCGACCGTCATGCCGGTGCGGTTCGGCGATGCCGCGAACCGGAACGTGATCTCCCAGTCGCCCTGGCCACGCTTCGAGCCGGATGCGCCGAGGAACAAACACTCGCCAGGGTTCAAGCCCTTGAACGCGCCAGCATTGACCTTGCCCGTGAGATTGAACAGCGTGCCGCGATAGGCGAGCGTGACGGCGCTGTCATCAATGTAGTGCGTCTCGCCGAACTGATACACGGGCACGGTGATGTCGACGCCTTCGATGGACGACTGGCTGACGCCGATCGCGCCCTGGAAGTCAGGCGCTGTCATCCCCGCGGCTGCGTAACCGCCGACGGTCTGCAGCGACTGGGTGATGTGCTGCGTGCCGCCGCCGGTGTCGAAGCTGAACGACGACTCGCCCGTCTCAGGCGGCGGCGCATTGCTGCCACCGGGCATCCCGTAGCGAACCGTGGCTTCCCACAGTTCGGGGCCGATGGGCTCGATGTGGATGCTTTGTTTTTCGAGACCGTCGTAGTCGTGCGGTGAGTTGGTATCCGCCGTGCTCTTCACCACCAGGTCGTCATCCGTACCCCGCACCGTGTAGACGAGGTCCACCGAGGCGTTCTGCCCCGTGGTGGACTGGCGGCTTTCGATCTTCTCCTCGATGGTGACGGGCACGGACGGGTCTCCAACTGGTGGTCTTACTTCCGGGGTCAGGCGAATGTCAGTCCGCTGCGCTGGGCTTCTGTGAGCAGGCGCTTGGTGTTCCTGGCGGTTTCTTCGGTGGCTTTGGCGGTGCGGTCGGCGGTGCCGTCGGAGGTCATCAGGCTCTGGATGGCGGCAGCATTGAACGTACCGCGCACCTCGACGGTGCGCTGACCGATACCGTTGAGCAGGTCGCCCAGGCCGGCGAGGCGGTTCTTTAGTTCCTCGAAGAGATCGGGTTGTTCGCTGGAGGACTTACCCTGTTCGGAGTCGCGGCGCTTCTGCGCGGCCTCGTCCAGGGCGGCGCGGTATTGCTTCCGCGCCTCCTCCAGCGCCGCCATCGATTCGTCGATCTGTTGCTGGTAGCGGGACCGCCGCTCGTCGTGCGCCTTCTTCGCCGCCTGGTCGATCGCCTGCTTCTCGGACTCGTACTCGGTGCCGATCTTGGCCAGGTCGGTTTGGCGCTGCTGCTCATTCTCGTTGAGCGCCTGCTGCTTCTGCAGCTGAATGTTCCGTTGATCGGCCTGCTCGTTGGTGCGGGCGATCTGGATCGCCTGATCGACGTCATAGTTCTCATCAAGCATGCCCGCGATGTGGTGCAGGCCCTCCTCCACCTTGAGCTGCGCCTTGCGGAACGTGGACTGGAGGCCGGAGGTGAACTGGGTCCATACCTTATAAAGGAAGGACGTGGTCTCGACCCACACGGCGCGAAGGCCGTGCCATGCGGCGGCCAGGGCCTTCACCGCACCATAGAAGGCATCCACGGCGATGCTCATGAAGGTCTCTTTGAAGCCGATCCAGAGGCTTTCGAGGTAGTTGATGCCGCGCTGCCATTCGACCTTCAGGGCGAGCCACAGCACTTTGGCTGCCAAGGCGATGTCGCCGGCGGCCAGTGCGTCGGCGATACCCTGGTAGGCGACCAGCGCCCGGTCCTTGAGCCCCTGGAACTGGTCCGCCAGCCACTGGAGCGCTTGCGCCGCTGCGCCGGTGGCGTGCAGGATGACGCCGGCGAGGATGACCGCCCCCGCGATGACCAAGCCGATCGGCGACAGCAGCGCAGCCAGCGCCGAGCCGATGATCCCGATCACGGTGCCGACACCGGACATGATCGACACGATGCCACCGAAGACAAAGGCCAGCGCCTGCCCGGCCACACCGACAGCGACCATCGCACCGCCGACCAGGGCGACGATGGCGATCACCTTGGCCGCCACAGTCACCAGGCCCCGGTTCTTCTGGATCAGATCGGTGACCATCTGCGCGTAGCGCGTCACCGCAGCGGCCGCTTTCGACACCGGCTCTGCGATCGCTTCGCCGATGACTGACAGCGCCACCAGGCCTGCTTGCTTCATGCGGCTGAACGCGAACGTCAGCGTCTTGGTCATCTTCTCGTAGGCCGACTGCGTCGCGCCGGAACGCTTGGCCATCGCCTCCATGTCCTCGCCGAACCCCCGGAAGTTTTTCAGGGCGGGAATGACGCCGCGCAGGGCCGATGAGTCGGGGAACAGTTTGGCCAGGGCATCCGGCGGCAACTGGCTGATGCGCTCGAAGACCCCACGCAGCCCTTCGCTCTGGAGCGTGGCGGTGCTCATCTCAAAGCCCAGCTCGCGGGCGACCTTGGCCGCTTCGTCGCCGGGCTTGAGGAACGAGCGGATGATGCCGTTGACCGAGTCGATGGCCGTGGTGGTACGCAAGCCATTGCGCGTCAGCGTGGCGATCATCGCGCCCAGTTCATCAAGCGGTAATCCCGCACTGGCAGCGGTGGACGCGACCATGCCGATCTGCGGTGCCAGTTCGGCAAACGTCGTTTTGCCACGTTGCACAATACCAAACAACCAGTCAGAGACATCACCAGCCTGTTCCGCAGCAAGGCCATAACTGTTAAGCACCGTGGTGATGGCATCGGCAGCGGTTTGCGTATCAGTGAGTCCCGCCTTAGCAGACTTGGCCGCAACGCCCAATACATCCAGCGCCTTGGCTGGTGCAATCGACGCTGAAAGAATGTCATACAAACCACCCGACAACGCTTCGGTGGATTCACCAAAACTCACCGCCATCTTGCGGATGCCTTTGGTGAAACTGTCCATGTATTTTTCAGCATCAGAATCCGAGAGCATGGTGGCGACGGTGGCCATCTGCTGCTGAAAATCCGCATAGATTTTCAGGCCAGAGAGCAGAGGCACCGCCGCCACGGCCGACACAGCGGTGAGTCGCTTGCCAATCTCGCCCACAGACTTGCCGAAGGCTTTGACACGCTTCTGCGCCTGATCAAGGCCACGCACGAGCTTGCTGTCCTGCGTGGTCAGCTCAATGTACGCAGCCCCAGCACGAATGTTCCGACTGTTGGCAATACCTGGCGACATGTGAAAATTCCGAAGGTTAGTTTTTTAACACGAAGGACACAAAGGCACGAAGGTCACGAAGTCCCGAAAAGACAGTCAGAATGAATCAGCAAAAACAAATGCTTTTTCTTCGTGTCCTTCGTGACCTTCGTGCCTTCGTGTTAAATCTCAAGCCCATTTAGGCAGTAGCAGCAGTGATACCAGTTGCCCCCGGAAGTGCAGTGGTTTTTCTGCCTTCGTCCAGGCCCTTGTTGAAGGAGTCTTCTTTTTCCTTGCGGAGTTTGCTTGCACCCAGGAACAGGCCGAGTAAACCCGAAGCCGCTGGCAGCAGCGGGCCGAGCATGGGGACACCGGCGACTGTCGGGCCCACCTGGTCCAGCGCAGACAGCGAAAGCTGGTTAATCATGTTGCGGATTTCGTTGGCGTGTTCGATGTTGGATTTCCACTGACTGCCAGCGGTTTGCATGTGCTGATACCAGAGTTGGTACTCACTTTCGGCTTCATTGAGCGTGATGGTGCTGGCCAGGCCGGTTTGCTGCTGGATCGTGTTGGGCGTCTTGACGTGAATCATGTCGCCCATATCGCAGCCTGCAAAACTCAGCAGGCCAAGGACGAGGAAGGTGATGACGAACAGGAAGATGAAGTGATTGGTTTTCATTGTGTTTCTTTCCTTGAGGAGACAAAGGTTCTTTTGAGTAGTGCCATGGCATCTTCGGTGTTCAACGGGATCACGGACGATGTTTGGCTTTGGGCAAACGGATCAAAGTCCGCTGCTTTGAACGTGTGGGAACGATTGAACGTGAGTAAGTTGGCAAGTAAGGCCATCAGGTTGGAGGTGTGTTGCCAATCCTGTTTCTGGCGAGACTGGGCCATCTCGTACAACTCCCGTAAGGTGAAACTTCCGGGATGGACACCGAGGATGCCAGCCAGTTGCCAGATCATGTCCTGGCAGGTTGCAGCAGGTGTTCGAGTTGCTGTTGCAGTTCCGGACTGTCCAGTTGGGCACTGGCGATTTGAAGCGCTTTCTCTTCCACCTCGCGAAGCTTTGCTAATGCTTTGCGGAGCACTTGCCGCTTCGCTGCGGGGAAAAAATCTGCAAGTTCCTGGAGCAATGCCGTGGTGGCATGATCGATCACATCACCGGCCAGAGCTTGGCCGAACTGTTCATCCGTGATGTTGGCACTCTCGGCCTGCTGCTGACAGATGGCATACAACACATCGCAGAGCAGGATCGGATCAGTGGAGAGTTTTTCCAACAGGTGGGACTTGCTGTCCAACACATCCAGCAGGTTGACACCGACGAGGGCTTGGACACGCTTGATGGTGGCGACGGTGATCTGCACCGTCCATACGTTGTTGCCGTTGTTGCCGGGGCCTGGACTTCCGGGGGCGGGGGCGGTGAAGGTTTGCATTAGCTGCCACCTCCATCTACCCAAGTGGGTGCGCGACTGACATAGGTCGGTTTGACGGTGACGTTGACGGTGATGGCTTCTTCGAGCGGCTCGTTGCGTGTGAAGTTGGTCACCGAGAAGTCGGCGTCGAGGCCACTGCCGCCTTCACCATCCAATACAGCCAGAGCAATGGCGGTGTTGTTGAAATAGGCGTTTTTGATGGCGGTGAAGCCTGCGTCCTCGGTATCCCAGATTAAAGTGAATTCAACGCTGCCATTCTTGAGTGTGGCGATGGTGGCACGCCAACCATTGCTGGCTCGCGTCGTCACGTCGGATTCGCCGGTTTCCAGGTTGAGTGTGACGTCCTTGACGTTGCTCAACTCGGTGGTTGCGGTTGCGCCGGCCGCGCCGTGGTACAGCTTGGCCTGCATCCCTAAACGGATGGACATGGTTTTCTCCTTGTTTTATGGGGTATTTGTGTGGTTTTTATCGAATCGAGCCTGCCCAGAACCGAGGCAGACGCGGTAGGTTTTTACTCAGTGCCGGTCGGGTAGGCAGGAGCTGTTACCAGCTCCCACCCCCCTCAGAACCGTACGTGACGGTTTCCCGTCATACGGCTCAAGCCTCTGTAAGGCACGACCGTGGTCGCACCCGGTGCAGCGGGGCAGTCATCCCGGTTTGTTTGTGATGACATGCCGTATGCATAAGACAAGATTTTTCCGGTTCGTCTTGATCTGCGGGATTGTCGGACATGACGGTGTAAACACCCAGATCATTCTGGAATGTACCCGTATCATCCATCGTTCCCAGGGGCAGACCACAGATCGGACAGAGTCCTCCCTGCAAGAACCAGAGTGCGCGAGCACTCAATGAATGCCACGAAACGCGCTTCATACGCTGTCTTTCGCGGTTGATAAAGTAGTCATACCAATCCGGGTCATAAGGGTTGGCATCCATCTTTATCTTTGAGTGCCTGACAATCCGAATTCTGGTGGGCAACAGAATGACCCTGAGTCTCTTATCAGGGTCACGACCCTGAAAGATCCAGTCCCGTGTACCGATACGGGAGAAGTACCTGTCATGAATCCACCGTGCGCCTTTATTGCGATGTCTGCGCACGGCCCACCGCCATAGGGATTTCCAGATCGCGTTTTCAACTGCGGAGAAGGTATCACTACTGACGACATGACGATAATAATTACACCATCCCCTTATCTTGGGGTTGAGTATTTTGATCATCGAATATGCCGGAATAGTGGGATTACTCTTGATCGTTCCTCGAATCTCTTTCAAGAATGCCTTTACGCATTTGCGTGCAGGTCGGACAAACAACTTGCCGTCGGTCTTCTTGAAATTGAAACTAAGAAAATCAAAGCCTTCGTCGATATGCGTGATGACGGTCTTTTCTTCCGAGAGAGTCAATCCTCTTTCGGCCATAAAATCCCGCACCAACGGTTGAACTTCATTTTCAAGGAGTTCCTTTGAATCTCCCGTAATAATGAAGTCATCCGCATAGCGCACCAAATGAATCTTTGGATTCGTCCGGATGCGACGCCGACCCCAAGTACTGATGCGGCCTGCGAGCATTCCTTGTCGCATGAACTCCTCAAAAAGAAGGCGTTCAAGCCCGTCCAAAGCCATATTGGCCAGAATCGGTGAAATGATACCGCCTTGCGGTGTTCCCGATTCCGTATCGAAGAAGTTGCCTTCTTCCATATATCCCGCCTTCAACCACTGTCGGAGAATTCGTTTCTCCATGGGCACGTTATTCACGAGCCATTGATGGCTGATGTTGTCGAAGCAGCCTTTGATGTCCCCTTCAAGTATCCACTGCGCACAGTTTTTGCGACTAAGCGTTGCAAAACAGTATTCCTCGGCATCCGCACAAGATCGCTTGCGACGAAATCCGAAAGAACCTTTGTCCGCAGTACATTCCGCCACGGGGTCCAGTGCCAGCCGGTATAGTGCCTGCATGGCTCGGTCCGTCATGGTGGGGATACCCAAGGGACGTTTCTTGCCGTTCGACTTGGGAATATATACGCGGCGGAGCGGCTTGGCTTTGTACCTTTCAGGGCGCAATTCCCGAATGGCCTTCGCCTTCTTCCTCGGCGAGTTCCAAAGCTTGCCGTCCACCCCAGCAGTTCTCCTGCCTTTGTTTTCCGTCACCCGTTTAACCGCCAATGCCTTGGCAGCAAACGAGCGAGTCAGGATGCGTGACAAGGCCTTGACCTTGCCGTAGCGTCCTTGCTTCTGCGCCTTCACGATTCGAGCTTGAAGACGCTGGATGATCTTGTCGACTTTGCGCCAGTCAATGGCATTCCAGTCCGCAAGCTCAGAGGCGCGCACGTCGGAGTTGCCTTCGACGTTCATTGTTTCGCTTTCCTTGATTCTCATTCCACGACTCCAATCGTAATCGTGATCAGTTACCTGTCCGAAGTCTGCTCCCTTTCGGGCGGGGCAACGCACCCCTATCCCTTCCATTACAGAAGGGCATTCGCTTTTTCGGACCTCCTTTACCCGCACCCGGTCAGCTCGCCTCACGGCGATCTGTCCCTGGGATCTGTCGTTGCGCGATCCGCGGGAACGAATACGGGCTTACTGCGTTACGCTTATGCACCCGAGTTGGGTTAGGTCCTGCCTCTCCGCCGGGGAGACTGTGTTCCGCGAAAGCCGGATGGGACAGCCAGCTTTCCCGCTCCCATGCCCTGTTTGGGCTGAGCCTGTCAGCACCTTTGGCTCATTCCTTTTGACGACGTTTCAAGCAGTTCACTTACATTGACCATACCACTCAAGCCTTGCCTCCCGTCGCATCGGTGCTTGCGACTGCGGCTCACCTCACGGTTTGCCTTATAAGGAGTACGTTGTCTCCGGGGCTTCACACAAACGGATTACTCCAAATGCATGCCCGGGTAGGCTACCGCTGGCGGAACAGCGGCTCTGATCACTCTCCTTTCTAGCGAATCGAATCGCGCCAGAGAGGTGCAATAAGCGTCTTACGCATCGCACGGCCCATCAACGGGCGTTTTGGGTAACGATGCCCACGGAAGCGACCGCCGAATTCATGGGCCATCGCCGAGGGGCCAACGTGGGCGAATCCGGGGCCGATCAGTACACGGTCGTTACCTTCTCTGGCATAGACGATGGCACGCCGCAGTTGGCCGTGTCGCGTATGCGGTGGCGATCCAGGCAACGCATACCGCTTGCTCACGCGGATGCTGCGCCGGGCAGTCAACCGAATCGCCGCGCCGGCATGGCCCAAGCTTTGGAAACTCGCCTGGGCCATTTTTTGCCGGAGGAGTTTCTTGTTGATCCCCCCGGAAGCCCCCGGAGGTTTAAAGTGAACGCGCAGCATCAATACCTCACTTGGTAATCCGGTACGTCAACGTCAGCACCGATGTGAACACCCGCTGTTGAGCAAGATGCGATGAGTCATACACCGGCTCATTTTCAATCTTGATCCAAATGGCATACGGCATCTCGGTCAGTGGCTGGCGTTGCAGGTATTCAGCAATCTGCTGAACCAATCCACTCAATTCCTTAACGGCAGTATCGATTTCATCCTGCGGCACGGTGAGTTTTTGCTGAATGCCGATATCGACCTGACAGTCATATTGGCTGAGTTTTCGTGTAATGCTCTGAACCTGCACACCACGAGGAACCACGCTGATGGTCAACTCACGCAACTGCGACAGATCGTGAATCGGCAACACCTGTCGTTTTGCATGGGTGATGATCTCCGATTGATTGAGTTGTGATGTGACTGCATCAGCCAGATCAATGGTCATTTGCATATTCACCCTCCCCCCCGGATTAACCCCGGAAAATACTAAAAAGAATGTTCACCAGACTCGTGACACCTGCACCGGCAATGAGCCACATCCAACGTGCGTGACGAATCGCATTCTGTTCCAGACGATCCAGACGAATGTTGATGCCCGGTTCACCATTGCCACGGATGGCATGATCGAGTCGGTCGAGTTTGTTGTGCAGTTCATCGAACTGCGAACAACTGGAATCGAATCCTTGATGCGTTGGGTTGGTCATGTATTTGTGTCTCCCAGTAAACGAGTGTGGATACGTAGGGTTGTGTGGTACGGATCGCAGTAGCGAAAGCAACCATCGTCACCAAAGTTGGCGATCTCATATTGCTTACTGTCCATCGTCAGAACATCGCCGGGCGTGGGTTCAAACTCTGCCGGGAAGTCATCAGCATTGATTAAAAAATCCCACATGCTCGATTCGATGGCCACGCCACCGACAGTGGATTTTTCATACTTACTGATGCCCGGCGAAGCATGGACGGTGTACGAGGAGTCGCCTTGTTTATAGACGACCTCCTGCGTACACCATCCCACCCTCACCCTGGCGAGCCACTGCATGCCTTCTTTCATGTAGTCTCTGGCCATACAGTTCGCCTTTGATCATGCGGTGAGTTTGACGCGAACGGTGGCATCATTGTCACCGGCATCAGCCACAGCCTTGCCCATGTACTTGCCTTCGATTTCGGTGGGAGTCACGTATTTGTTGGCCGAATCCCAGTAGAGCTTGGTGCCCGTGGTGATGGCCATGCCTGGGCCACCGATCTTGGGGACATCAAAGATGCCGGTCAGCGACAGACTGCCGAGGGTGTCAGCCGGAATGTCGAGTTTGGCAATACCCACCAGGTCGCCTTGGACAACCACATCGCCTGCGGCCACATCAGCGGCTGGGGTGTAGTCGATACTGTCACCTTTGTGAACGTAAGTTGCGGTCATGTATGAATACTCCTGTTGAAATTGAGTGGATCAGAAAATGTCACGAAGTCACGCGAAGACAAATCATGCTTCACCCTTCATCTTTAGTGCGCCACGGTGGTCCTGTTCGCGGACGCCGAAGTCGATGTAGCCACGGAACTGGATACCCAACGTGTTGAAGTCGGCATCGGTTTTTTCAACGGTGGGACGATCCACGCCGTTGAGAAATGCCACTTCAATCGAGGGCAGACGATTGGGGTCGGCCAACAGATACCATGCCTTGCTGCTGGCTCCGGTGAAGCTGGCATTGGCCAGGTAGACGCTGGAGACCACGTCGAACTTGCCCACGTGCGGATTGGTCGACGGTTTGGCCTTGTTGGCAGTGGTGGTTTCGTTGAGCTGGATGCTCTTCATGAGCAGTTCAGCCGCGACCTTCAGGGCTGTGGGTACGAGCAGGACGTTGGCAGGCATGCCCAGGGGCTTGCCATTGGGCTTGATCTGTTCGCTGAATTTGACTTCAGCAGCGGTCAGGCCATCGACGGACAAGGCAGTATCCACGCCTTCGAGATAGTTGTTGTGATCAGCGTGAAAGAAGGACTTGTTGTCGGACTGGTTGGGGTTGCGCAGCCACAGGCCCCATACCGCATCGGCGATGGCCTCTGCAGCACCCATGCCAATCTGACGCGGGATGTCAGTGAACGCGCCCATGTCATCGTTGATGATCATCTGGCGAGTGAGGGCAAACATGATGCCATGAGTGTCGGCACGCTGACCGAACTTCTGTTCATCGAGCTTGCCGTGCTTCAGTTCACCGTCGGGACCGACCTGCTCGAACTTGAACGCACCGGTCATGCGGTAACGGCTGTGTTCCTTGAAGTCGTTGACGCTGGCGATCTTGGCGATGCGACGCCAGGCATCTTCAACGTAGTTGTAGCCTTCGAGCAACATCTTGTTGGCGATGTTGCTGAGAATCCCCGGAAGGGACGCCGTGCTGAAGGCAGCCTGCAACCAACCGGTAGCATCACGACGGAAGCGCGGCAGTTGCTGGCCGGATACCAGTTCGCAGAACTCCTGCACACCGATGCCACGAAGTTTGTCGGCAGCTTCGAGGACAGGTTCAGCGTACATCGCTTCGATGCGGGTATTGGGCAAACCACTGGCCATCATGGCGACCGCTTCGAACACCTGCGGGTTGTTGGGACGCTGATTGGCATGGGTATGAACTGCAACAGGGAGTTGCGGACGCGACGCGCGGAGAACATGCAGTTCGGTCTTGGTCACATCCCAACCCTCCTCGATAGCCTGGGCTTCGATGTCCGGATGTTTGCCATCGCAGGTGCTGCGGATGGCCTGGATGCGACGGGTTTCCTCAGCCATCTGCTTGCGCATCTGCATCATCGGGTTTTGATCAGCCGGGGCGTTCGTGCTCGGGGCATCCGACACATCTTGCGTTGCACGCGCGGCGATGGCGGCAGGACGTAAGGACGACGGGGTCGGCGCTTTGGGCGGCGTGGGGTCGGTGGTCGGAGGTGTGGCCGGTTTGGGATCGGTGGCGACGGTGGTGGTTGCTTGGCTCTGTGTACCATGCGGCATAGACGATTGCTCCTTGCTGTTTGCTGCGATACGGGCAGACGTAGACGAGTCTGCCCCGTTATCGACGAATGAGATTTCTTTGAGGGTTGCTTTGCGGACGACGTGGATGGGGCCATCGAACGTCCGGCCATTGACGGTGACGTTCTGGCCATTGGGAATGAATTGGGCATCGATCACGGCTGCGCCGATGCTGGCCTGCCAGGGAAAACCGTTCTGGCCGCTACGAATCACGTCACGCGCCCAACTGGTATCACGGCTGACAAGACCTTCGGCCACCAACGATCCGTTTTCGACGGCGACGCGCTGCGTGTGGCCGACGCCCTGACGCGATTGATGATCCAGCCGAACCGGGATGTCCTGACGGTCAATGGCCAGCCCTTCCAGATCCACGACAACAGGATGCGGAAAGCCCTCGATTCGCATTAGGCCACCGGTGTAGGCGACCATCCGAAACTGCGGCACCCCGGAAGCCCCGCCCCCGGATTGTTTTTCACCGGCGGCTTCGATGGTCAATGGGCAGATGAACGACAGTTGATCAGGCAATTGTTGAGTTGACGACAGTGTCATCGGCATTGGCAGTAGGCTCCTGTGTGGGTAAAGAAGAAGCAGGTTGGACAGGCTGACTCTCCGAAACGGTCAGCCCGAGTTGGACCATGAGTTTGGTTTCCTTGGCACGCTGGCGAAGTTCGGTTTCCCAATCCTTGCCTTGACGGGCATATTCAGCGGCCAGCGTGGTGGTGTGGCTGCTCAGACGTTTGGCCTGAGCATTGGCTTCCTTGGCTGGATCGACATGCTCGGTGCCGTCGAAAAACCAGCCCTTGTTGAGTCGAACCGGTCGCAAGCCACGCAAAATCGAAAACTCTGGCGTCAACATGGCTTCACGTATCCACGCATTGAAGATTTGATCCAGCACAATCTCAGCCAGATTCGCTTGTTCCACCCGAATGGACTTGTAGTAGGTCTGATGATCGAGTCGGCCCGATGCATAGTTGTAGCCCGACGAATTGCAGGCCGCGATGTTGTAGGGAAGGTTCAAACAGCGCGCGATTTCGTTAAGAATCTCGCGTTTGAATTCGGCATACGTAGTGGCTGGTTGCTGCGAATCGATCTGCCCCAAGCGCCAACCATCGGGCAATACGGTGGCCATACGTTTTTCAAGATTGACGATGTCCATTGGATCAAGCGGTTGTGCTTCACCGTTAGCTGGTGAATCGGTGTACAACACGGCAGCAAAATCGGCAGCGGTTTCGGCTGCAGCGATCACCGCCAGGGTATACCGACGCAACTGGGCAAACAGTGGCAGCGCAGGGGTGATCTCAGGAATCCCGCGATGTTGTTCGGGCCGATCCGTTCGGAACCAGTGGATCACTGAAGCTGCAGGCACCTCATCGTACTGCGACATCCATGTGGAGTAGTTGCCCATGCCGCCGGGATGCTGACGCAGAATGGAATAGAACTGAGGATTACCAAAGCTGTCGAGGATCACGCCATCGACGTCGTTGCGAGTGGGCAACATCACCGGTGACGATGATGTGATGCGGTCGGCCTCGATGAGTTGAAGATCAAGAGCAACCGGTGAATCGACATTGGGATTGAAATTCAAA
Source organism: Phycisphaerales bacterium UBA7800 (assembly GCA_002480565.1). Lineage (GTDB taxonomy): Bacteria > Planctomycetota > Phycisphaerae > Phycisphaerales > Phycisphaeraceae > UBA7800. Next base: position 65,714 of record DLCK01000013.1, read on the forward strand.
ACACCAAACGCTTCACCGTCCGTACTCTTTGCCATCCGCATGGTTCGGAGCTTGGCAGCCAAGTTGACGGCCTTGCTCCACTGGTCAAAGGCATCTTCAATCTGCCGGTTAAGCGTGTCGTACTTGGTGAGCAACTGCAAACGCGGTCCAGTACCGATGCAGTCGTTGGCCATCGTCAGCACAATGCCCTTGGCATAGCTGTTGTTGGCTACCTCGTACCGGGCACGCTCACGCAGCTTCTTGCGGATGTCCGCAGACGCAGCACAATCAGCTGACATCGCGTCAGCCATCGCCCAATGCCGGGCATTCTCCGCCGTGGTCTGCGCCGCGTCGTAACGTGCCCGTACCACGTTGGCCACCGGCACGCTGCGCATCTGCTGTTGGCGTTGCGTCTGCGGTTTGGATTTTTTGAACCAATTCAGAAGTTGCATTAAACCGTGCCCCCGGGATTGATCTTGAAAATCTTCACACCCAATCCCTTGGACTGAGCAGCCTTCTTCGATGCCAGGTAACGATCCACGGCGATCTGATCCTTCAGTGAATGCTGCTTGACGTGTTGACCGTCGACCGACACCTCAGCCGGTGCGGCAGCGTTTTCTTCAAGGTTGTTGTTGGTTTCAGTCATGGGTTTTTCTTTCTCCGTCACCCTCTATATCTGCAGTTGGGCTTAAAACGTTGCGCTGTCATTAAGATTTTTTACCGACGGCCTTGTTGCAGGTCTGACAGTTTCAAACGTTTGGCAGGCGCACGGTTCGTACCGGCAATTCCGTTGAGATTTGCACCTTGAATGCTAGCTGCCACGGCACAACCCACTAAACAATCCAACCAGTGGTTATCAGGGCGGGTGGCACGCAACTTCCACTCATCGACAATGCGGTCACGAGCAGTGGTCTTCACACGAAACTCCGCAGTGAGATGATCAGCAAGCAGGCGGTGCTTCACCGAATCCCGGCCAAAGAGGCTCAAGCATCCGGGATCACCCATGGACACAGCCAACCGGGCATGAACAAAACTTTTCCAGTAGTTGGTATCCACCAGGACATGCCGAATCTGTCGACGCCCTGTGGTATTGGGAATCCGCCAGTGATGTCCAACCCGATCACCGCGTTTACGTTTGTATTCACTGAATGGAATACCCGAAGCACCCACATAGCGACCATGGCTGGGCAATAAGACTGACGCATAATCGCTCTGCCGACAGAACTGATAAACCACATCCGTGGATTGGCCCCAGTTGGCATCGATCATGCAGCGGTCGATCCGCATGTCAGCACCATCTTCCCGACGGTACACCATGGGTAATCGCTCGGATGTCAATTGTTCCAAGCCGTGGAATATCTGGCCTTCCAAGCCTGCCCCGGGTTTGATGCGTTTAAGCGTGGAACGAATGTCGTTGAGTGTGAAGTAGGATCGTTTCTGATCGGGCCACGTGCCATAGTCCAGCACATAGCCGGTGAAATCATCCTCAAATCCACAGAGCATCCAGAACAAGGCTTTCTGCTGAACGTCAATGAACATCGTCAGATGATTACAACCGATGGGAATGGCTGCTCGGGCATAGCCATTGGTCTTGGCGGCAATCTCATCGGCAGTCAGCATCTCTTCACCGATGGCTTCGACAATCGGTTCGTTCTGATATTCCGCAAAGAATGCAGATTCATCACGCAGTCGCAGATTCATCGCATGCTGCAAAGCCGACAGTTCGTCTTCGTTGTAACGCTGCGGCCATGCGACGATACTGCCGGTGTCCATAGCCTGCCTGTGATCACGGTAAAATTCGGTCGCTTGTGAACCATCACCATCGTTGCGCAGACTGTCAGCACGAATCTCTGCGTACTTCGCCCATAGCTTGTCACTTCCGGGGGCTGGGAAGGCATACACCATCTTCGTCCGCTCGCCTTGCCACTCTGGATGTTTGTCCCGATCTAGGATGTTGTCAGCCATGTCCGCGGGCCGGATCACCGTGCATGCCATGAGTCCGGCGATCTTCTTGCCCGGTCCGGCCATGCCCAGCACATCGCCTGCCAGAATCGCTTCACGTCGTTGGCTTTGCGAGGGTGACCATGCCGACTCGGTTGTTTGCGGGTCGTCGACCAGAACGAGTTGCGGTCGAACCACCTGCCCATCAGCGCGGGCATAGTTCTGCCCACGAATGTCGCTGCCCTTCATGCCGCTTGATGAAATGACAATCCCCGACGACAGGCTGCCTTCGATCACCGGCAACACCACGCGATCCGATGACCAGTCGATGCGCGTGGGCACACCGTTATACTTCTGTCCCTTCTGTCGATTGGTGATCCGCTCCAAACAACGAATCGGATACGTCACCTCCGGATAATCCTCATGCAATAGCGGATTGGTCTCCAGCCAAATCTTGATGTTTTCCAGCAGATCGCGGGCACGTTCAGCGCTGGCGGCAACCAGGCAGATGAACGGTGATGCGCCAATTAACGCCGCCCATAACACGGCAGCCTGGCACAAAACTGTTTTTCCTGATCCGCGCGGCATCGCCATGGCAAACAGCCCGCCTGTGCGCACGGCCTTTTCAATTTTGTCGATCACCCGCAGGTGATCATCCGACCATGGCAGATAAAAAACCTCGGCAAAATACGTCTCACAGAACGCTCGGAAGGATGCGATGCACCGAGCCTTGCGATCTGGATCAATGACTGCCGGTATCTCGCCAATATCCTGAGCCGAACGTACCGCCTCTGCATTACGTTCGGCCTGACGTGCTTTCTGTTCCTCGTAACTCAACGGGCCCGACTTGGGCTTGGCATATTCCAGCGTCAGCCATGCGGCATACCGGAACAGATCCACCGTCTGCGGATTAGATGGATCACTGATGCTGTAGCCCGCACGGTTGCGATGGCGGCGGAGCTGGAACTCTGTCAATGGATCAGCATTGGGAATATCGATGGCGTTGACGATACGCAGTAAGTCGGCTGGCCGGAGTTGGCGTGGGTTGAATGATTTTTTACTCATCGTCCGCCTCCATCTCCGGCCGAGCCAGGAACGCTACGTATTCGATCAAGCTGAAGGTGCCATCGGCGCGGAGCAGTTGGCCATCATCGACAACCTGTTGAATCTGCTCTTCATCGATCCGGCGATTGAATGCCTTGGACAGAATCTGCGCCGCCTGCGGCACAGTTATGGCTGTGATCTTCAGCTTTTTCGAGTTGTCTGTTGGATGTGTCATCAAAATTCAAAAACACCTTAAAAATAAGTGTAAAAATGCCAAATCCGAGTTGATGATGGCGCGATTTCATTGCTCAATGTGTCTGTCACGCGAACAAGAAAGGAACCAACGCAATGGCCAGAAAAACCACCAAGCGGATGCAGGCATACCAGGACGCAACGATCAACGAGATCGCACAACGCATTCTTGGCATTGACACCTTGGAGACACGCAAAAGTGATTCATTGGATTTTCACGAGGTCGCCATCTGGAACATCAAGGAGGCGTTGGAAGCCGCCTTTGAAGCGGGACGCAAAGCCGACCATTAACCCCTCGCATAGGAGAAACACATACATGCGAATCACACGAATTGATTTTGAAGGACGCGAAGGCTACTTCGCCATCGCCAAACGAAAACGCGATGCCAAACAGATTGAGGTGGAAGTATTGCAACCGAACCACCAAGCCAGCCATTGGGTGAACGCAGACGATGAAGACGAATTGTTTGCTATGGCAGCCTTCCTGCAGGAACTGCTTGATGGCTACGAAGGCAATATGGAAGAAGCATCCTGCTACTACAACGCACTGATGTCCATCAGCGACGTCGGAATTTGAGGAACCACCATGACGACCACCAAACACAAAAAACAAACAGCCCAAGACGCCTACGCCCAACATCGCAAAGACATCACCAGCCTCATGCTCTGGCTGGAACTCGAACTGGAAAAACATCGCATCAACGCCAAAGGTAAGACCGACAACTGGGCGATGAGCGAAGACCTTCAACTCACCCGAAAACAACTGATAGAGGTACTGTCCTCGCTCTCGCACAGCGAACAACATGAAATCGAAGCACTGCTCAGCGAAAGTCGCTGAGCATTTTTGTTTACCAATTACCACAAGGACTAAATCATCATGAAACAAGAAGACATCCAAATCGGCGGCACATATCTGGTCGGCCTTGCTGGCAACCTCGTCCCGGTCCTGATCACCGAAGACCATACCTCGGGCACCGGCTGGCTGGGCAAAACAATCAAGACAGGCAAGCAAATTACGATTCGGTCGGCCCAGCGCATTCACCAAGCCGTGGAGAGCGACAAGGACGCCAGTGCCGCCAAACAGGGCAAACGCAAACCCAAGGCGACGGCGAATACCACCAACGCCTCCAAACGCGACACGGGCACCCCCCGAAAGAGTGCCGCGACGGGTGGCGACCAGGTCACTACTGGTAAACCCATGAGTTTGATCAACGCTGCGGCCCACATTCTGGCTCAAGATGATCAAGAGCCATTGCGATGCAAGGACATCGTCGAGAAGGCCATCAGCCAGAACCTTTGGCAACCGGGTAAGGGACTGACCCCGGCAGCAACGCTTTCGGCAGCGATGATGCGTGAGATCAAAACCAAGGGCAATGACAGCCGGTTCGTTAAAGCCGAGCGCGGCCTGTTCACCATCAAAGCAAAGGGAGCGTGATCCATGCCACGTCCCAACCGACAACGCGACGTGACGTTCCGTGTCATCGACGATCACCTGGAAATGCACGTCACCTTCAAGCATCAGCCGGACCGCAATTACGTCCACCGATGCACGCGCGATGTGTTCCGCGACGTTGCTTATGCCATTGAAGACCATGCTGCAGGCGGCACGACACATGAGCAAATCGTCCATGTCATTGACGCGCCCTGCACACAGGTCAACGTCGCGTTGGCTTTCATGAAGGAACGCGGATGCGTCGAAACCCGTCACCGTCGCACCTTCCCGGCGTCGGACATCGTGTACGAGGACGCCATGATTGAGTTCATGCATCTGGCAGATCACTGATCGCATGCAACCACCTCCTTCTTCACCCCGGCATCCGTCGGGGTTTTCTCAGTGGCAGCAATCCGCTGTGCCTTCCGGCCCGAAAATTCTTCCCAACGTTTCACGATGATGTCACAATAGAGATCATCAAGTTCCATCAGGAATGCGTTGCGTCCGGTCTGCTCACAGCCGATGAGTGTCGATCCGCTGCCACCGAATAAATCCAACACGTTGTCACCAGGTATCGATGAATATTGGAGCGCACGGATCGCCAGTTCGACCGGTTTCTCGGTGAGGTGGGACATGGCCTGAGGATTCACCTTCTTAATGGGCCACAGATCAAGCGCGTTGGTAGGACCCCTGAAGGTGTGACCTGCTCCCTGCTTCCAAGTATAAAAACAAATTTCGAAGCAATTCATCATATCCTTCCGTGTTAAAACAGGATGCAGCTTATTCCAGACGATGCACTGGCTGAAGTAAAACCCTGCTTCTTTGAGTGCAGCAGGATAGTTGGCGAGGTTGGCATAGCCGCCCCAGATGTAGGCGGTTTTGCCAGGCTTCATCACGCGCGATGCATTGTTGAACCATGCCCGCAGCAACCTGTCGAACTCTTCCTCGGTCACGAAGTCATTGGCCAGAGGACGATCCTTGGCACGGAGTTTTTTCTGCGTCGGCTTGTTCTTTTCCGGGTGACGAGCGACATCCATTTTTTGATGATGTGTTTGCTTGAAGGATGAATTGCCAGCGGCGATGGCATTGTTGGAACGTGGCTCCAGGCGGACATTATACGGCGGGTCGGTATGTAGCAGATCAATGGTTGCGCCATCCAACAGACGATCCAAATCTTCCTCCGAACTACTGTCGCCACACATCAGACGATGGTTGCCGAGTATCCAAATGTCACCGCGTTTGGTGGTCGCTGCATCCGGTGGCTCGGGGATGGAATCTGGATCAGTCAAGCCTTCCTGCACGCCTTGGGCGGCATTGAGCAATTGTCCGAGTTCCTCTTCATCGAAGGCCAAAATGTCCATGTCGAATCCACCCTCACGCAACTCGTTGAGTTCGATGGGCAGGATGGACATGTCCCACTCGGCGATTTCGCCAGTGCGGTTGTCGGCCAGGCGGTATGCACGAACTTGCTCCGCTGTCAGATCGGTGGCCACATGCACCGGCACCTTGGCAAGGCCGAGTTTTGTTGCGGCTTTCCAGCGCGTGTGTCCGGCGATGATCACGCCGTCCTCGTCCACGACGATGGGTTGCCGAAACCCAAACTCCGACAGCGATGCGGCCACGGCATCCACCGCCTTGTCATTTAGACGCGGGTTGCGTTCATAGGGTTTGACGTCCTCAATGTTGCGAAGTTCGACGGCAAAGTTGGCAGTAGCGGTATTGGTCATTTGGATTCCTTTTGATTCTTACGGGTTGCATTCCACCGGGCCACGCCACGGCAGAGCTTGATAAATTCGTCATTGGTCATCGAGCCTTTGGCTCGGTTTACGTCTTTGTGCAGAACCTGGGTGTTTTCGATGGCATGTTCACCACCACAGCCGATGGGAACGATGTGATCCAAAGCAGAGGAGTCAGGGGTGAGTTCACGTCCGGTCAAACTGCAACGGTATTGCTGATACTCGAGCAAACGCAGAACATTTTCGGTGGACACATTGCCGATCGGCCTGGCGACGGTCACCATGTCCGTTTGCTCTTGCGGATGTATCGACTGCCTCCTGATGCTCTCCGGGTCGCCCACAGATACCACGGGCTTTTTTGCGCATGATTCTTCTTGCAGGCCAGAATCGCAGCCGCCAATCGAGCGAACACTTTCCACGTTGGCCGTGGTGTGACTTTGACATTGCCTTTTGCCGGTGGACGGCTCATTCGTATCTGCCATCCCTTGGCCATGCTGTGAGCCGCGCGAGACCACGGAGCCATTAACATGCGGCCATTTCTCAGATCGTTGTTGAGGTTGTACCGGAGTCGACCGATTACCTTTTGCCATTTTTCGTGTTGATTTTCCATGCATTGATTGATCCTTATGGGTTAAAAATTTTGCGGCGCGTTCACAACAAACTGTTCCATATAACGTGGCTCGTTCCGCCGCCATCGAAAAGGCCCCTGGGGGAAGGAACCATTGCATGATCGGCACAGGTCGCCCCCTGCGGCCGCCCGCCGTCACAGGCGGTACAGGTCTACCTGCCCAGCCCGGACGCCACAGACGCCAACCTGTGGCGATGTAGGGCGAGCGAGTTGAGCATGGATCATGAAGCTGCTTTGCGCAGACATGCGTCACAGTTTTTGTGTCCCGAGCGTGGTTCGAATTTGCCGCACCAATCGTTTGGCCAGACAGCGGGCCAGGCGATACGGTTGGGAAGTAAGCGACACTCATCGTCTATGCTCGGAACGGGTGCATGGCGATGACAAGTACCCAATTGGTTTTTCATATCACCAAATTCAAAATATTTACAATCACGACAATGCGATTCATACATTCAGTAGTTCCTTTACGTAGGTAGTTTGATATTCATTTCCGGCCACAGAGGAAGATATGATCAGGCCCCAAAAAGAAAACCGAGAAAACCGCGCCTCGCACGCGTACGCGCGCACACGCGGCGCGGGGGGTATAGTAAGAGAGAGAGTGTTTTTCTATATATATTATTCATAAGTTCTTTTTCTATTGCCCTTTGCGATTTTGAGAAAACCGTTTTTTGTTGCGCGGTTTTCTGCGGTTTTCTTCGGTTTTCTCCCCCAATTGGGGCGATTGGCGGGTATTTTGCGTGTTGATGCAGAGAAAACCGCGCGGTTTTCTCCCCGGTGTTTCACAGAAGTATCCAACCCTTTCGCGGTTTGGTACTGCCTTCAATGGTTTGAAACAGGATGCGTTTCTGCTTGGTCAGCGCTTCGATGATGTTGTCATAGGTGCTGGGACTGGTGGCCATATGTCGACGCAGACGCCAGTCGGGCATGGGATACCAATCCTCTTTGCCAGAGTGTTTGCTACGGATGAGGTAGCGCAATGCCTTCTTGCACTCGGCATCAAAATCGTTGGTACTGACATATTGATTGGCCATGTAGAGCATGCGCTGGATCTGATGCTCGACGAACGCGCTGGCCCAGCGTACGGCATCGACACTGATTTCCGGTTGGGTGTGGTTTTCACTGCATGCGTAGAGCAGCGCCAGCTTGCGGGCGTTTTCATTGGCACGGCCCCACACCGTCATCGCCACTTCGTCTTTGCGATCCTCAGCCTGGGCGTATTCACGATCAGCGCTTTGCCGGAAGTCATTGATGATTGTTTTGGCCTGGTCGCTGTAGGGCACAATGACGGGCACCGGGTAAAAACCGAGGAGGTTGCCACGATGTTCGCCTGGCTGGTAATTGCCCCACCAGCGCGCGGTTTCCACCAGGCGGTCGGGCATGCTGTCGACGAGCCCGGGTTCCTGACCTGCTGAACGTTTACCCGTATCCACGATGACCATGCGGGCGAAGAAGCCATTGGTGAGCATGCGTTCGGACATGGCCTCGTAATAGTGCGTGGGTGTCGCGGTGCCGAAAACGGTGAGATGTGGTTGATGGATGACACCGGGGATGCGCGGCTTGCCGGCCTTGGATCGCATGGAATACATCATGCTGGCTGAGGAGAACAGTTCCAGCAGCACGGTCATGATCGATTCATTGCGCGCGTCCTTGGCTTTGCTGACGGCCTGGAGAATGCCGTCGATCTCATCGGTTTGATACATCGTGCAAGGCTGAGTAGCCAGTTGATCTTCGATGCCTTCACCGGATGCAAACTTGCGGCAAAGCGAATCGGCCATGTTGGCCGCGATGGCCAGGTGGGCGTTGATCTGGCGCGGGTAGTTCTTGCCGGCAGAGGATGAACCCAAGGCGAGCAGATAAATGTTGGTGCGCAGGTCGCCGGCTTCCCGCACCTTACGCCCGCAGAGATAGGATTGCATGGCCAGAGCGCCACAGAATGCCATGCCCAGGGACGGGTACGGCGCATTGGCCATGCAGAAGTCGATCACCTCACCGATGAACCCGGGAATGTAGAGCAGGTTTTCAGGGAGCGGCCCCGGATCGGGTACGGTTAATGTGGCATCATCCTGTTCATCACCAGCCAGGATGCCCGATAGGTCCACATCGGAATTGTCCTGATCATTGAGATCATTACCGAACCCGTTCTTGGCCAACGTCTTGGTCGCTGCGGTAAAGTCACCACCGTGTTCCAGCAGTGCATACACAGCAAACGGCGAGTAACCACGATTGGGCTCAAACGGGTCGGCGTTGGATGAGAAAACATAAAACACGCGATCCTTGAGCGTGGCCGACCAGCCGGTGTCTTTGCCTGGGCGACGCCAGTATTCGTTTTCACCGGGCGCGGCCAGCGTCCAGCCGTGTGTGCGTAGCAGGTCCTGCACTTCACCGCGTTTGTTGAAATCGTCACCCGGTCTGTAAGCATTGTCGGTCGCACAATGGCCATTGTCCGCAGACATCTGGCACCTGTGCGAATGGTGGGCCGATGTACTCGCACCATCGACCACCGGTGGGCAGTATTCATTGAGTTCCCAGGCCGTTTGCAACAACGTGTCACGCTGTGCTTCAGTGAGGACGGGCAGGTGTCCCAAGTCGCTCTGCATCAGCTCATAGCCCGGTGTGGGTGAACAGAGGAATAGTCCACCTTCACCACGGGTTTCGATAAGCGTCAAGATTTTGTCGTCGGCTTTGCGCTGGGCCAGTTTGATGTTGCCGCAGACGGGCACATCGCAACGATAGATCACATGCATGCCACCGGAAGGTGTCGATTCGATCACCAGATGGTCACGTAGATCAGCGGGAATACGATCCATCCAAGCAGGGAACAATTCACCGCCACCATCGAAGTCGATGATCTCCAGATTGCCGGAGACTTGGCCGCAGATGATGCACACGGCATCGCCCCATGGCCATGAGTTGAGTTCAGCAGGCAGTGGTAACCGCTGCTGATATTGTTTCCACTTGCCAATGGCCGGACGTTTTTCCGTGCGAATCGCTGGCAGGACAGACAAGCCGACATCCAAGTAGTTTTGAGCGGTATTCATGATTGGTTCATTCATCAGTTGCACAGGATTTCCTTTGTTTGATTCATGGCCGAGTTGGCTAAGGCCCAGTCTTTCCACGCGGCAATCTCCCGCCGCAACACATTGATATCTGCCAGCTCGGGCGGCGATATCTTTCCCTTCCATACAGTCCGGAAGCTGTCGACCGCCATCCGTTCCGCATCACCTTCAACGACAAACACGGTCGCCGGGCAGAGTAAAGTCAGTCGTTCAAACAAAAGTTCCTGACCTTTGCAGATGCGTTGATGCTCTTTCCATTCGAGGAACAGGAGATTGCCACTGATTTCCGTCACGGCATCAATGTCGCTGAAGGCGATCCGACCGGGCAGACAATCGGCAAACATTTCGATCTTGGGACGTTTCTTGAGATTGAAGCAGCCCTGCCGATTACAGTTCCAGAGCATGGGGTTGTACCCGTTACTTGGCGGCATAGAACACATCCCCCAAGTCTTCGAACGCCTTGGTAAATCCATCGATGTTGTCACCGATGTACAACACCGCCTGTCCCTGCAACGGAGCGGAGGTTTTGTCCGGATGCCAGAAACGCACGCGCCCAACGGGAAAGCACACAGCCGATGCGACGGACAACAGTGCATGGAACCACTTGGTCTCTGTCGCGTTGTTCACCAGGACGATAGCCTGCGTGACATTGCCAGCCTCGTACTCTTGGACAAGTTTTTCGCAGAACTGCTGGATCAACGGTTGGGCATACGGCGGGTTCATGAACACACGGCCATGCCAGTTCTGTTGCAAACCGTTATCGTCAGCAGTAAAGATTCGCGTTGCACCGACGACCTTGTTGGCCGCGACGCTGGATGCCGGATCGAGATCGATCCCACCCATGACATCTGTCGCACGCTCGATGTACTGCGCCGGGGTGTACCATTCATTGTCGCCCGTGTTGTTGGCCACATGAGGCTTGGTCACCGACTCGCGTGCCTGCTGAATTTCCGATGGTGTTGGATTTTCAGGCAGGGAACGTGCGGCCTGTACCACTTCCTGACGTGCGGGTTTGATTTGGCCACTAACGATTTCACGATTGAGATCAAGACGATCAACGGCATCCGCGAATTGACCATCACGTTCAATGGTGCAGTGACTTACACGATGCTCTTTGGCCAGGCGTTCCGAAGTTTTCAAATCCTCATTTTGAGGATTTGAAAATTCACCACGTCGATTACCACCACACGAACTCTTTAAACGGTTGTATCGTCGTCCGCGTAATAGACTCATCTGCTCAGGTGATAAATTGCGTCTGCCCAATTGATGGGTGTCGATCCAGTCGGCAGCAGCCGCACGATCCGGCAAACTGACAGGATGCAATTCGTAATCAATGCTGTACCGATCACAGATGGCTTTGCGGTTGTGACCATCAAGCAGAATGCATTGCTCAGCCCATACAATCAGCGGATCGATGCAGCCGTCGCGCAAGAGATTCTCTTCCAGGCCGGACAGTTCCTCATCCGTGAGTGGTGGAATCAGACTCTGGAATTCATCATCGATAACAACGCTCAGCGATGCATCGAGGATTGCAGGATTGTTTTCAACATTGGTTGTATTCATAAGGTTGCCTTTCAAAAAGGAATGTCATCGTCATCGGGCCATTGAGTCCATGGTTGATCAGGCGACACCGCGCTTGTGTTGGCCACCAGTTCTCGTTCATCGCTGCCATCAATGCGTGGTGGAATGGACCCCAATTCGTAATTGGTAATGCGGTCGAATTTTTCGCCGGTGACGGATCGCACGGTGATGGACAACGGTTGGGCCAAGACACCGTTTTCTGCCAACTCGACTGCGTGCTCCACGGTGTTGGGCATTGGTTCATTGGATCGGGCCTGCCACCATGTATGGGCTTTCTGCCAGGCGTAGCTGCCTTTGGGATGCGCGACGCAGATCCATTCACTGTGGTATTCGTTGAACCCGCAACGGTAATCGACACGCAAGGTTTTGGGATGTTCAGGTGGTGCGCCGCGTTTGGTGTGGATGCTGTAATACACTGAGCTGACGTCGTAATCCGTCTCGGTGACTTCACCAGACAACACACCTGCCGTCGAAGCACTGCCGTCATGTTTTTCCCGCTCAGGTGGTGGAAACTCATGGCCACAATCCGGGCACACGCTGTACGACGCATGGATCAATGCCTGGCAATTGGGACATTCTTTGGCAGGCGCTTCACCACCACGGCCATCGGCTTTATCCTTAATCTGTAAGGCATCGACCGGACCATGCCGTAAGATGTTGCCACCAAAATCCAGCACCAGGCAGTTGGTTTTGGCCGGATGCAGTCGGAAGCCACGACCCAGCATTTGATAGTAGAGGCCGGGTGAGTTGGTTGGTCGCAGCAGTGCGACGCAATCAATGTTGGGGGCGTCGAACCCTGTCGTCAGCACATTGACGTTGACCAGGTATTTGAGGTCGCCATCCTTGAACCGCCTGAGGATGTCATCGCGAAAGATGCCTGAACTATCACCACAGACGAATCCACAGTCGTAGCCCATGTCACCAAGGACACGCTGCACATGTTGGGCATGCTGTACACTGGCAGCAAAGATCAATACCGAATTGCGGTCGTGCGTCTGCTCGACGATTTCCCGGCATGCTGAATGAACAAGACCGTCATCGTCCATCAATGCTTCGACTTCACCGGCAATGAATTCGCCAGCACGGACATGCAGACCGGACGTATCCGCCTTGCGCCGACCAGCCTTGGTTTTGAGCGGACATAGATAGCCTTGGGCGATCAGTTCACGAATGCCAACCTCATAGCAGACGTGGTTGAGGAGATTGTCAGGGCCACAAATGGTTCCGCTGGTCATGCGGTACGGTGTCGCCGTCAAGCCGATGAGTCTGATATTGGGATTGACGATCCGTGCATCCTTGATGAATTGCTGATACATGCCTTCGCCATTGGGCGGGAGCATATGAGCTTCATCAATCAGCACCAGATCAAAACGATCCAATTCCGCTGCCTTGCGGTAGACACTTTGTATGCCTGCCACAATGATCGCATGGTCTGTGTCGCGGCTTTTCAACCCCGCTGAGTAACATCCAATTTGATGCCACAGATCGGGTGCCATAACATGCAATTTATCGATGGCCTGCTCCAACAACTCCTTGACATGGGCAAGGATCAGAACACGACCATCCCACTTCTGCACAGCGTCTCGGCAGATGGTAGCCATCACCGGGGTCTTCCCCGATGCCGTTGGCAGCACAATACAAGGATTATCATCCCGACTGCGCAAATGCTTATACACAGCGTCCACCGCCTCAGCCTGGTACGGGCGTAAGGTGATCACAGGTTGTTGGGCGCAAGCCTGTATCAATCGACCACCTCCTCAGGCAGCATGAAGTGTTCAGCCCGGACGGGACGCAAGATCGAGCGGGTCTCACCGTGGAGCCAGTGCAGGAGGACACATTCGATCTTGCCGTAAAACTCCTTCTGGATCGTTCGGTTGCGCAAGCTGCCTGTTGCCATCAACTGGTCACGCAGTTTGATAATGATGGTGTCGTCTGTGTTTTCGATCATGCCTGTGGACAGGACCCGGCAGAATTGGGCCAGTTGATCGTGATCCACCGAATACCAGGCCCGCGCGATCACGGCACGTGTGGTCGCCGTACTCACACCCCGGACGGTTCCAACGACCGGCAGATTTTCAATGGCAAACGCAATGGCATCGTGATGGGTTCGCAGAGCCAGGGAGGTTTCTGCCGGAGACAAACTCGGTGAATTGACAAACCCGCCGAGCATACTGCGCAAAGTTGCCAGATGTTGATGTGTCACTTCACCGTTTTTCCCGGCAATATTGAGGATATCCGCCATCGAGCGCGTCTTGCCACAATCGATGGTCATTAACACCTCCGGGGCAACGTTGCGCCAGACATACATTTCCACAGTCACACCAGCCATGGTGATGGCCCACAAGCGGTGCTGGCCATCGAGCAAAATACCGTTGGAATCAAAGGCAATACCAGCATGCGTCAATCGCCACTTGCCCTCGGACATGTCGCGGGCCAGGCGATGGACATGTTGGTCGGATACCTTACGGTTGTTGGTGTTGGAAATTTCGAGCCAGCGTAGTGCCATCTCCGGCCTAATGCTGACACATTCAACAGTGGGGACGTTGTTGGCAAATTGGGTTTGTTGGGTTGCTGTCATGCAGCACCTTCTTTCTGTTCCTGGAGATATTGATTCAGAGATTCGATTAATTGCTGGGCATAGTCCGTGCCCATGGCCGACACGATGGCGCGAGCGCCAAAGGCCGGATCGTGCGGAAGATTCAGATTGGTTTGAGCCAGCGCGGGGCGTGACTGACGGATGGGATTGTGTGATTTGGAACGATGGGCGGTGGACTTACGACTGTTTTTCTGCTTGTGCGTTTTACCGCCGCGTTTGTACTTGACGGTCTTGGGCTTGGAATCTATCTGCGGAATTTCCGCAGATAGACTTTTGCGAGTTGCGCCAACGGTCTTATCGCTCAGACCACATTGTTTGGCAATTTCACGATTGGACCACTGCGACCACTCCTCGTCTTCAAGCATGATCAATACGGATTTTCGTTTATCCGCACTTGTCCGACGCAAGCCATGTTTGGCATTGGCACCCACCGAATACAGAATCGCATCGCGTTGCGTGCCCTGGCGGATGTCGGCAAAGACATATTCGCAATCGATCTTTTTGTTGGCCCAATAGCGGTGGAAACCATCAGCCAGCCAATAGTTTGCTCCGTCAAAAAACACCGTCACAGGCGGCAAATTAAATCCCGAACCGTAGAGTTCGGCATAGTCGGCCACCACCTGCTCGTCGATGGCGACACGCGGTTGCGTGCCGCCATCGATGCGAATCTGGTTGAGTTGGAGAGTCTGGGTTTGAATTTCAGTTGTCATTGAAACGTTCGCTTTCAAGGCTGGGCATCGGGCTGCCACATAACGGGCAACGATGAAGTGGGTACTCTTGGATTCGCACGACCAGTTGGCCACCGGGGATGGGCAATTTGCGTTGCGAAATCAGCAAATCGATCTGCGAATCATCCAGGTAAATTCCGGCATGTTGCATCGAGTCCAGAGCAGCTTTCTGAATGTTGTCCAGATCGCGCCGCCGCCGATCCGGTGGGAACGCATCCATCGCCAGGGCAAGGCGACCGTCCCGCGGGGGTTGGCCACCGAAGCCCTGGCACTGCGTCACTACCTGCTGGCGATACGCCCGACCTTCACGACTGATGAGCGTTCGCCCCCGGAAGTGTCGCCAGTAGTGATTGATCGAAGGTGGGTATGGCAAGACTAATTCCATGCGACACCTCCTTAGCGTTTCCAGGGCGGCGTGTTGCCGGTAGCCGCCTGGGATTGGGCAGTGGACGCGTCGCTTGAACTGCTGACAGTCTGCTTGGCCTTCGGTTCGTAACCTTTAACCTCGTTGCTCAAATCACCTGTATCAGGCCGTTTTTTGAGCTTGACGCTGATCACCAACGGCAGGTTGTGCAGATCAACACTGTCGCGCGGTTGCATGACATTGACTGCACGACAGATGGCTGACAGGTCGCCTTGTGCGATTTTCACGGCAGTGGCATTGGGGTTTTCCAGGTTCAAGCGTGACCAGAGTTGCCTGCCTTTGTAGTCACCTTCCAGAATGCTGAAGGTGAGTTCGAGATAGCTGCCGTTCCCGGATTTTGTGGGCTTGGTTTCCGACGCGGTGATCGCTGCCAGGTACTTGCCTGCCGGGATTGGCTCGAATGAGCTGTTGGGTTCGACTTCATTTGCGTTAAAGCCATTGAGATTAGCCATGGGATAGTCCTCCATTGATTGGAAAATGGTTTGATCGTTGAATAGGTGAGAGTGGGGTTAATGCTTGTGTTTGGCCGTTTGGTTCGACGTGGGTGTATCGGCCTGCGTCATCGCTTCCATCAGGGCATACCATGACAGTGGTAATTCCGCTGGCAAACCGAAGCGATTCTTGGCCACGCAGGCTGGACTGCCCACGCAGCGGAGAATACGTTCACCACCATCCTTGCCCAGACCGGAGGCAAGCGTGCGTGTGCGATTAAAGCCAGTGTCTTCCGTTCGCGTGATCACCTTGCGTGTGGCAAACAACACGGCGTCAGCCCATTCGGTAATCACTGCATTGGCATGTTTGTGCAATCGCGGGGAAAACCGATCATACGCACCGACTTCCGGATCGGAGAAGGTTTCCACCTTGGCATGGGCCAAGCAGATCACACACATGCTGCGATCCTTACGCAGCACATCCAGGCCGGAGAGGATGGTTCGCCAATGCGTCAGGGCATGTGTGTAGCCTCGGGCATAACCGCCGTCGACCTTTTCGATACTGCTGACACCATACTCGCGGCAAAGACGATCCCAGACAAGGCGTTCGAGCCAGTCCAAAGAGTCGATGACAACTGTCTGGTATTCATGCTTCTCGTTGATCAAAGCATCGATGGATTTGATCACATCATCGAACTTGGTGGCCAAGGGGAAGCTGGCACAATCGATCTGGTCCAAGCCTTCTTCCGTGGGAATGAATACCGCATTGGGTGCTTGCGATGCGGTGGTGGATTTACCGATTCCTTCGATACCGTAAAGCACCATGCGGGGCGGTTGTTGCTTGGGACCTTGATGAATCTGCTGGATTAATGACATTCATGTGCTCCTGTATTTGCGTTGATGGGAAACCATGTCATGGCACGGCGGCCGGTGATTTGGCAGTGCCGGGCCGGGCCGTTGGTGATGAAACCGGATTGCCGAAGTTCGGGCAGGCGCTTGTGTGCTTTGATGTCGATCAGGTCTTCAATCTCCCGCGCGGTCAGGCCAGGCAATGCGGTCACCGCTTCCAGGCAACGATTGCGTTGCATTTGCGCGACACCGCTGGATTCGATCTGGCTACCGGCCAGTACGGATGTCAACGGATCGTCCGTTCGATGGTTTTGCATCGGGGGTATCCTCGTGGTTTGATGTGGCGTTGTATGGGTTACCAAAGCGACGACCGGGGATCGAACCCGGATTGGACTGGAAATCACAGCTATCCAACATGAACACGGAACTAAAATCGTGATTCACACTCTCCCGTTGAGAGTTACCGTCGCATGTGCCCGGCATCACACCGGGCCAAGGTCATCCGTGGATCGGCACCCGCTTGACCAGACGGGCGAAAGTGAGATCAGCCATATCGCGCTCTCACGGATTACGCGCCGAGCAGATTCCGGGGGTTCGGAAGTTTGAGCGGTGAAGAACAAATCCCGCTACGTCAATCTGCCCGGACTCATGCACAACATCAGGAGCCCTCGAGCATGCGAATGTCTTCATAGCCGGTGGGCCAGTGATCGGTTTGTCGGCAAGCCATAAGCCGTTCGATGGCGGCTTGATTGCTAACCTGGGCTATCGCCAGGGAGACGGGTGTTAACCGCCAGACACCGCAGCGATACGGTTCTTTTTTCTCAATGGCCACGATGTGAACCGGAACCTGAATGCCAATGACTTTGGCAAGCACCGCCTGGTAAAAGGCCAGTTGATTCATATAGCGATACCGCCTGGCATCAGCTTCAAACCATGTCAGATCATCACAGGTCTTAAGGTCGACAATACCGCGATGCGGATGCAGCCAGTCGAGTCGGATTTGGCAAGGCAAACCGCAGTAATCGGTGCGCATAACACCTTCGGCACGGCCATAGAGCAGCAGGTCCACAGCCTCGTCATTCATCGAAATCCCGCTGGCCATGTTTTCAATGAGATCAATCTGGTCATTGGACAGAACAGGTTTGCCCTGGATATCAGCCCACTCACGAAATGCCTTGGTGTTGGAACCGAAGGGACGACCTGTGGACGGATTGATCGGCCCACCCAGAGCAAATTCAGATTCATACACATCACGGCCTTCAAGAATCCGGCAGTGTGTTGCACGGCCAACCAGATAGGCACTCGAATCCTGATCTGCCATCAGGCCAGTGCGTTTCTTGTGATACAGCCACGGGCATTTCATAAAATCCAGAAGCTGGTGGCTGCTGAGAAAATCCTTGGCCTTGCCGTGGTATTCAGCGGCAGGTTCGGTTTCAAGGACGTCCAGGTCGATGTGGAGAGCATTGTCATTCATTGGGTCACCTCTTTGTTACCGGGTTCACTCTCTACATCTGCAGTTGGGGCAAAAGTGTTGCGCTCTTCATTCCAAACTTCCATACCGGCCTTGATAAACCGCTCACGGATGCGACCGATGATGCGACTCATGGAACAACGGTGAACCCCGATGCGGTCAGCTACTTCGCTTGGCGAATAGACCATCAGCAACCGGGCAATATGCTGGTCGCGTTTGGAAAGACGCGTAATCGCTGACTGCATGTCCAAACGCAGTGTGCTCAGATCTTGCTCGCTGAGTTGGCCTTGCCTTGGATCGTTGCCTGTGGGTTGAAACTCAGATGCCACTTCGTCAAAGCTCAATGGGGTGTCGGACGCATGGCGCAACTGCGTGCAACGTTGCCGCATGACGTAAAGGACATAGCGATCCAGCACGCGATTGATGAACGTCTCACGTTTGGCCAGGGACGGGTTGAACCGTCTGAACGCTGTGAGCAGTTCAATCACCATGTCGTTGCGAACGTCTTCCTGGTCCTCGTCGGACAGGTCGAACTGGAACCGCAACTTCTGAACACGAAAGTCAATTCGTGCCATCGCATAGTCGTCGATTGGTTGGGTTGTGGGGTTGGAAGAAGGGGTAAGGTTGGTGGGTAATGCCATCTGCAAAACTCCCGTACGAGGGTCAGTCATCGCGACCCACGGCGGGCCGCACCGACCTCCGGGCGTTTTGCAGATAATGGCGCAAAAAAATCTGCAAAAAATGCAAATGGTTATTCAGATGTCATTTGCGCGCACAAAAAAAGCTTTTGCACTTGCGCATTCTGGGCGTAACTGCAAAAGCTCGTTGGATTGGGCACGCGATGGCTACTTGCCGTAGCGTAAAATCTCCTCAGGATCGTTGGCGATTTCATAGAGTATCTTGAGCTGCGGATCAGCTCTAAAGCACCGGGTGATGTTGTGCGGCTGAAGTCCTGTCAACCTGGCCAATTCTGTCTTGGTCAGAAAGAGCACCAGCTTCGTGCCTCTGCCGGCATCACGGTTGAACACCACGCCATCTCGGGACGAACGGATATGCTCCAGCAGAGCGACCTTGACCTTTTCGGCCTTGGCCATCAATTCCGCACGCTTGGCCAAAGGTTTCTTTTTCCGGTAGTTGCTAGGCAGTGTGATCTGGACCATCTGGGCAAACCCCTGCATGTATTTTTCCCATGCAGGGGTTTCATAAAATGCATTGTCCTCGGGCTCGATCACTTCACTCAATGGCACGAACAGCATCTTCTTCGACCGGGCCAGCGCGTCGATCTGGCTATTCCAGTTCATGCGACTGGGCGTGAGTAGAATGGCACCGGGTCGGTCACAATGGGCTTGCAACTGCAACAACTCATCCCGAAGTATCCTTGGGTGTTGGCACAGCATCAGGTAAACCGGAAAACTCGCCGACTGTTGAGGCTCCCAGTTTCCGATCTGCAGGAACCGCGCATTCTGATCAACAGGTGTCTTGGCGATGTTGACACCATCCAACACCTTGCAGAGCATCGAACGCACATCCCGCAGATTCAACTGATATAAAACCGCATCGGCACTGGTCAGACGAAGACGATGCCGGTAGTCATCCGGATCGATGGCCACGACATCGTCCTGCGCATGACGGATGATCTTCATCGGTTGACCATGGCGACGCGGGTTCGGATAAGACGTGGCCATGACATCAAGCGGCTGGAGGAATGGCAGCACTGCATCCACGCAGTCGGTCGCCACCTGCTGCCATTCCACCATCACCGCAGTTCTGTCAGAGCGCGTCTCAAGCCATCGCCAAAACGGCTTCATCGGCATGGACTCCTTCGCCAGTGA
Source organism: Phycisphaerales bacterium UBA7800 (assembly GCA_002480565.1). Lineage (GTDB taxonomy): Bacteria > Planctomycetota > Phycisphaerae > Phycisphaerales > Phycisphaeraceae > UBA7800. The sequence continues at coordinate 85,694 of DLCK01000013.1, forward strand.
CTTTGACGAACCCACGCTTGGTCAGCCAATCATGAATCATCGAATTATCCGTCTCACGGTCAAACGTCGCGGTATTGGGCGGTGTGATTGTCACACAGCGTTCGCGCCCACCGACAAACGTGACCTTGAACTTGGCCTTGATCAGCCTGGTGCTGGACTGTTCGTCCTGCAGCTCGCGTTGCTGATGTTTTAAGGCCACAAACACGTCGTCCGCTCGCCGGATTTCAATATCTCGCTGATTGCTGCTGTGTTGAATGTGAAGCTCGTAGAGCACAATGCCGGTGATACCCGCTACATCAGCACACGTCAGTGAAGCGCGCGCGTTTTCAATCAGGGGCAGTAGTGAGTATTTTTCGATGATGTTGCCAAAGCAGAAGAAGTCATCATCAGCAAACAGGTGCCTGCCGAACAACTGGCAGTAGATTTCCCGTTCGCCTTTGGTGTCGGCATAGATCGCCAGTTCACCCGTTTGGGGGTAATAGATCAAGACATCGAATTTTTCAGGCCGATAGAAGACGCTGCCCGAATCGCCATCCACCTCCACCGTGCCTTCACGCTTGATGCGTTGTCCATGACGCACGAGGAACCAGAACCCATCCTCACGCGGGAAAGGGAAGACCCGCGCACCACGTCCTTTTTTCTTGAACTCGAACCATTTGTTTAGATCATTTTCCAACGCAATGACAGTGTCCGTCTCAGGAAACATCAGGCTCGGGCGATTCACCTCGGTGGTGAAGAACGACTGGAATGTCTTGGGGCGGACACGATTCTGCTCGGCATGAACACGTTCAAGAATATTCGGATCAATCAGCCATACGCGCAACGTCAGGTCTTCAGGCGTGGGGTCCTCAACACCCAGGTCGACGCCAAACTCCTGAATCTCCTCAAGGATGCGGTCGTAGCAATCGGCGTCGGCTAAGCCATCGACAAAAAAGAGAGCATCAAGCAATGATTCAGGCGTGTCGATACTCGGCGACATCAGAATTTTGGCCAGCGAGGTGTGATCAAAATGATCGGGGTTGGCTGGCCAGGACATGCCGCGCTGGCCCGTTAAAAAATCCCGGTAAGGATTAAGAAATTGCATCAACAGTTGGGTGTTGATCCGCTTGAGAATCGCGACGTTCGTAAAACGCTTGAGTCGTAATGTTTGAGCCACCAAGGACTCCTTCCCCCGCATCGGGCAGAACAGAAACAGATTGTCCCGGACCAATCCATGGCCCACTGCCAGTGCCAAGCAAGGTGTGTGCCAAAACGGCCAAATGATTAAAGGATGTTTTGGTGTTGAGTTATAAATCCCGGCACAGGCTAGCCTATCTGCCTTGACGTGCGTTCAGCCACAATAACCTGTCACTGTGGCAGACACGAGGCCAACTGCTTCCACAGACGCCGTTGCTTTCGCCAATCGAATTGAGCCACGATGGGGCGCACATCGCGCTCGGTGACTGGGTCCTTGCCTTGGGTGATGGGTGGTAGATGCAGGATGTCCTCCTGGATGTCCGGAGCCAGGTACAGCAGGTTCATGATCTGGGTGACGCGAGCGCGGGTGATGTAGCCCAACTCGGCCAACTGAGCCTGGTCGGCAATGGCACCTTCGTGGATGAGCCGATCGAACTTGATCGCCAATGCCATGAGGCGCGAAAGCCGTGGGACGCGATGATTCGGCGTGTCGCGGATCGGGGCGGGACCAGGCTTGAGCTCCCGCTTGCCCTTGTTGGCCGTCGCAAAATGAATCTTATGCAAAACAGTGTTGGACATCAGTGCTCCGTTGGTTTTCAGGTGACAGTGTGCTTATGCCAGCAGCGTGGTAAGTCAATGCAATGGTCTCGTCCTTGCCGTCATATTCGATGCGTTCAATCAGCAGGTGAACCAACTTGGCTTTGTCTGCTGGTGACATCGTCTCCCAAACCGGATGGAAGGATTCGATGGCACCCGTCAATTCATCTGGATTGAGCATGCGGTGGCGAATGGCGACGATCTGAGCATTGATCTCCTGGATAATTTCCTGCTGTTCATGAATTCGGCTCTGCAATTGATCCAATTGCCGCGTGGCCCGCTCGTCGTAACCGGCCCGTGCGGACAATTCACCAATCTGGCCGCTTAGCTGCTTGATCGTTTTCTCGACATCGGTGCGTTGTTTTTCGTGCTTGGTGATTTCATCCTGAAGATGGGCCTGCGTGGTGCAGAGCGCATCGTGCAGGATGTCCTGATCCTGGCCGAGATTTTTGATCTGCTCGACGACAAAATCCTCCAGCTGCTTGGCGGGTAAGGATGGGGCGGGGCACTCATCCCAGCCTTTTTTCTGAGCCTTGATGCAGACGTAGTACCGATACCGTTTGCTACCGCGTGTGGCAAAGTGATGGCTCATGGCACATCCACATGCCTTGCACCGCACCAGCCCTTTGAGCAAAGCGCCATGCTTGTTGCGGCTGTGTTTGCCCCCGGAATTCCGATTGCGTCGTAACAGCCCCTGGACACGGGCAAACAGGTCCTCGTCGATGATCGCTTCATGCTCGCCATCATGGATTTCGCTTTTGTATGTGATTTTTCCAAGGTAAACCACGTTGGTGAGTACTTTCTGCAAGGCGGATTTGTCATATTCCGCACCACCACGCATCGTGCCTTTCAAGGTTTCGTACTGCTTGGTCTTCCAGCCTCGCTTCTTGATGGCGCGAAGCGTGGGCAGCATTGAGCCGTTCTTCAGGTACATCTGATAGATGGAGCGGACCCTTTTAGCCTCCTCATCGTTTACCAGGATTCGCGTGCCACGTTTGTCGCGGACGCGGTCATAACCCAAAATCGGTGGGCCACCGGTCCATTTACCCTTGCGACGGGCCGCCGCAATCTTGTCCCGCGTGCGTTCGGAGATGATCTCACGTTCAAACTGGGCAAAACTCAACAGAATGTTCAACGTCAATCGGCCCATGCTGCTGGTCGTGTTGAACTGCTGCGTGACGCTGACAACCGACACTTTCTGAGCATCGAGCGACTCCATAATCTTGGCAAAGTCCATCAGGCTACGGCTGAGACGGTCGATTTTGTACACGATGATGCAATCAATTTTGCCTTCAGCGATATCATTCATCAGTCGCTGAAATGCCGGGCGATCTGTGTTGCCGCCAGAGAAACCCGCATCGTCATACCGCTCATCAAGGCATATCCAGCCCTCATGCTTCTGGCTACGGATGTAGGCTTCGCCGGAATCGCGTTGGGCATCGAGTGAATTGAAATCGAGATCGAGATTCTCATCCGTACTCTTGCGGGTGTAGATCGCACAGCGCACCGGATCGGGCTTATCCTGGCTCATTCAGATTCCTCGCTTGTCGCTATGTCGAAAAACTTGTACCCATTCCAATGCCCACCTGTGATTGCGTGGGCTACCGCAGACAGGCTCTTGTACCGCCTGCCATCGTAGGCAAACCCGTTATCAAGGACATCGACGACATATTGGTGGCCCTTGTAAACCCGTATGAGTTGGCCACCTGGCATCGGCAACCTTGCATCATGCGTTCTCTTGCCATATTTGCGTGCGGGTTGCTGGACATCGGCAGGTCGATCCAGCAAGGCCATTGCCATGTCCTTGGGTGGGATCACCCGCAAATCCTGATCGCGTGCCAGTTGCTTGGCACGGCGTTGGGCTCGTTCTGACAGGCCACCTTCAGCCAGGGCCTGGATACGCCATGCACACCGTCGGATCAGCCACTGCCTGTTGCAACTGCGAGACAGTTCGCCGTACAGATCCGCATACCGCTTCCGCAGTTGCCTGGGCGGCATGTGCTTCAAGGCCAACAGTTCGTTTTCAATGGGGGTTGGTTTCAATGCTCAAACGTCCTTTCTCACGTTGTTAACCGCTTGGTTGTGGACACACTGAGCCATTAACTGGCCGTGAGATCAAGGCCGCTTTGGACATTGGAGCAGATTTTTTGAGAGGTGGTTGTTGGGCCAGATGCCGGTGGCGATTCCGGCGTAGACATGGGGATATCGATGCCCTCATGCATTCTGGCAAGTTGACCTGCAAGCAGGTTGATGATCTGGCGACGACGCTGCTGAGCCGTCAGTACAGGCGTGGACTTCCGTGGCCGCATGGACAATTACCTCCGACATGCTGATTCGTGATTCGTGCAATCACTACATCTGCAGTTGGAGCGTTTTTGTTGCGCGGAGCATTTGAATTGTTTGTGTGTACATCCTCGGAAAGAAATGATATTTTACTTCATCAGTAGAATGTATTGAGTTCGTAGCATCACATTGGGTTTGATAATCATTCCGGGGACGTTGGCATTCACCGCTCGCCAAGATTCCGCGGCTGGGCAACTGAGCGGAAACGTTAGGCATAAGCACATGAAGCGTCGGAAGACCATTATCCTCGTCACCGTTGGCTTGACTGTTGCCTTAGGCGTCGTGTTTCGTATCTTCTGCGGCATTTTCGTGATTCAGCCAATTGGAGCTGTTCCCGATGGTGCCACTATCATCTACTGGCGTAGCGGCTTGAATTTGCCATTCGTTGCTTCCGCAGACGGTATCCTAGAAGACTCTGATGCCGGTGTATCTTTACTTGGTCGCGGTATTGTCCTTGCCAAGCTTGCGGAACCAATTCGCGAAAGAGAAATTACACGCTTCGTATACTCAGAGTGGCTGTATCTTTGGTCGACTGGGGGAAAGTCTTATGAGCATTGATGCCTAACCTCTCCACTTGCCAGACGCGACTAGAGCTCGTAGCATCACATTCGTCTTGTAAAATACTTCCGGGGTCTTGTCCTTAGCGGGTCTATCGGAGATACGTGATGACACAGTTCTTTACGGGTGACCCAACGCCACTACTAAAAGACCTTGGCGTTGACATCTCGCAGCCAGGCTTTTACGACGATCCTCGGTTCGTTGCACAAGAACAGTCAAATCCCGCATTTTTGGACTGCTATGCGTCTTTCGTTCGTCGGGTTGATCGAACTGCCGTATATGACCAAGAAGCGAGAGCCCGAATTCGAGCCGTCTGCGATTTCCTCTACAACCAGTTGGCGACCGATGGTAGATTGGGTGCCTGTGTCGATATATCCATGGGCGTCTCGCGCTTTCTGGAGCTCCTTGGTGTGTGGAACTACTGCGCCCAAGGTGGGATGACCATCGAGTTCCACGACTCAGTGGGATTATCAACCATCTATCTAGCACCGGTCGGCGGGACGCAGGACAAGGCTACTGGTCATGCATGGGTCGTTGCGCCACCATTTGAGATTGTGGACATATCCATAGGATTGCAGCCTTACAAGCGCGAGGTCGGCAATCTTCTACCGCATTACATACTGGCAGATTCAGTGCGCAAGACATCTGGGACCGTCAATGATTGGCTCGATCCTGATGACTACATGCACTTTGTACGTCGCTTCGGACGGAAACCAACAATGACTGATCTACAGAAGCTTGTGGGATCGGATGTGATCGACAGGTCCGTGCACTACGGCGTCCACTACGTGGATCATACCTCGTGCAAGATCAAATACCTGACTTGCGGTGTGAGTGCACCAAATGCGCCTTTTGAACGGATGGCGTGTCTGCAACTCAATGGCAGCAACACCACCGAATTGTGGGCCCACTTTCTTGAACAGTACCCAGAGTATAGGGCAGATCAGTCCTGAAAAGACGTGACCAGTCAAGGCTTGTGGCAACGCAAACAGTAACCTGTTGCCTACGCCGTCGCATTTCCCACTCGTCGGGAATATTAGGCGCGGGACAGACTCTCAAGCAGCCAAGACGCCCGCTTGTTGATGATGTCGGCCACGCGCTGGGCCATTGCCACATCGGTCGGCGCACTAAGAACGGTTTCATTCCGCAGTCCGTCGTGCGTCTTGCCGCAGAGAAGCTCGATGCGCTCACGCAGCATGGGCCAGCCCACGCTGGCTTCTTTGGCCATCTTCTGCCAGTGCTCGGGCGTGATTCTTTCGATGGATTCGCTCTTACCGATCTTCATGGCCGGGGTCTTGGACAGTTCCGGCCAGGCCAGCGTACAGACCAGATCGTACAAGGGCGCGAGTCGTCGGTTGCCCTTGTGATAAAGGATCGAGTAATTCTTGCCGTGGGCGTCGGCATTCCCGATCAGCACGTTGAAAATCAGGCCGTCCAGGAAGTCCCGGATGTCCAGTGCCGCGATGGTGGACCAGTCGCGGAGCAGGCCAATGCAGTCGCGCAGCAGCGGTCCACCTTCCTGCTGGTACTTCCGCTCCGGGGGAAAACCCAGGGCCTGGCAGAAATCCTCCTGATGAACGCGCGTGACCGAGCCATCCTCGTCGATGGTGCGATCATATCGTTGGACGACGATGCACGGTTTGTCTCCAGCCAAGCGGACGGACACCGAAGGAACGTTTAGGCCGATCGTTTTGGCCAGCGTCATGCAGAGGACTTCGACGGCCACCAGTCCGGGGAAATGATCGGGTTCCGGCTTGATGATGTGCGTGCTGGGCGTGTTGCCCAGTGGCAGCGCGACAACGGCATCCAGAATCAGCACCGGCAGCTTCGACTGCGCCCCGGCCAGAGAAAGCCGCAGCCCTTCGTGGCCCGCCAGCAGCGGGTGGCGGGGCAGTTCCGCGACGATCTCTTCCAGTTCCTTCTCGCTTAATTCACGCACGCGCCGCTCGCCCACGGTCGGAGGCGGCGAGTCTTCCGGTAACAGGCTGACCGCCCCGGCGCATTCGCCGCCAATGCGTTCGAGCATGGCGAAATCGTTGCGTTCGCTGATGCCCAGGATGGCGGCGATCTGTTGCCTGGGTCCCTCATCAGGGAGAATGCCCGCGAAGAACGGACGGGCATGTTTTCCCCGAAATGATTCGCTTTGCAGCGGCAGCGACCGCGAAAGAGGCATGGCGTTCGGTCTGCCCAGCCATTGCTGAGCGTAACGGAACTCAAGAAGCCCGCTGTCATCCTGGTCGAGTGTTCCGACCTGCTCGCCATTGAGATGGACCGTCAGCCGTTTCATGGCATCATGCTCTCCGTTGCATTGCCGCCCATCGTCGTCAGCTCGATGGCCAGTCCCAGCGATTGGAGGACCTGCAGTGTCTTACCTATTTGACAGGTAGGCTTGCCTTTCTCCAAGTCGACGATGAACCGCAGCCCCGTACCACAGGTCATGGCCAATTCTTTCTGGGTGATCTTCAACTGCTTTCGCCGCGTTCGGATCACCGCTCCGAGTTGTGTTGTCGTTTGGGTCTTCATGGTGTTCCCGATCGGTAATATATCGGCCACTGACCGGTCAATCAATAGAAATTTTACCGATCGGTAAAACATTTCCCAAAACGGCCAGTTTGGGTTGGAATATTCCCGATCGGTGTATTTTACAACCGAATGGGGGCTTAACCACAAGCGGGTACGTTGTTCACGTCACCTTCTCACTGGCGACTTGAGCCGCCAGGTTCTACATGCGTAACGATCCGCAGGCTCCAACACCATTGCGTGTTCGGTACGGCAATCACCTTGCAAAATCCTGGCAGGTTTGAAATTGAGCGTCACAGGATGAGAAATCCGTCAGTGTCTCGACGGACTGGCGAGTGTAGATGGCGTAGCGGATGGGCTTGGGCTTGGGTGGTCCGTAAAGCGCTCGCTCAAGAATTGGGTTGCGTGGTTGAGTCATCGTCCCGGTATATGCTCATCACATTGGCAACAAGGTTACCTCACGGCGAGACATTGGATAGTTGTTCCAATGTAGTCAACCATTCATTGAAATGCCGGCACTTTTCTCGAAGCGTTTGCAGGCCGATTTTTCCTGCTACAGCCACACCAGCCGTCACCTTGTCATATTCAGGTATTTCGTTGAGGATTCGCTTGGAGGGGGCAGTCATGGGGTCGTCATTAATCAACTCGGGATTTTGGTTGACCACCATGGCAATCAGGTTGTTGATCGGGCGGTCATGCTCCAGATATTCCCAATCGAGTTGTTGTGGGTCTGCCAGAATCAACGCTTCAAACTCATGCAACTGGATATAAGGAATGAATCGCCTACTGGCGAGATCGCTGGCCATGGATTCTTCAAGAATCCGAATGCATTCATACTTGTCGGTTTGTTTTTTGGCTTGCGTGTATCCAGGAAAATCATTAGGCAAAGCATAGAGATCAAACATAGTGGAGAATCGGCACTCGGCATGCTTATCTTCCTTGAGCCAATTCTGAATATCCTTCTTGGCTTTTTGGTAGCTCAACAAACCACCACGATATTCCTTGGCGGCTCGATTGTCTTTACTGGTCAAAACACGGCGAGCATCAACCAGAACATCATAACGGGCTAAGTGCGGGGTGAGTACATTTTTCACGAAAGCCTGTTCTGCGTGACCTTCAGCGGTGATGTGCAGGCGGATCATGGCTGACCTCCCAGCACATTTTTCTCCCATAGTTCGGAGAGACTGTAGCGATCAAGCCAGTCTTTCAACTGTTCTGAATCCATCGTCTTGAAAATGGAACAGTTCTTTTCATCATTCCGCTCGACGACAACAAGATCATCTGCTGAAAACTCATCCACCAGACGCGTGGACTGGGTGGCCAGCAGCAATTGTGTTTTTTGTGCTGCGGAACGAACGATTCCCGCCAGTTCAGCAATCGCAGCGGGATGGAGCCCCAACTCCGGTTCATCCAATACGATGAACTTGGGCAACAGATCCGGGGGTTGCAAAAGAAGCGTTACCAAGGCCATGAAACGTAGTGATCCATCGGATATCTGATCGGGGTCAAAGAGATAGTCGCTGCCGGAAGCATCCTTCCAGTTCAAACGGACATAGTCCTTGTTGCCAGGGATTGGCTCAAGGTCAAAGTCTCCGAATTGGGGCATGACCCGCTGGATATGCCGGACAATGCGTTCGTAATATTTTGTGTACTTGTTATGGTCCTTGAGCATTTTCAGGAAGGCTGCCAGATTACCTGCGTCACTGCGGAGATATTTGGCATCATCGACATAGCCACGATCTTTGATCTTAGCGGTGTCTGACGTGTCATGGAATTGGTACGTGCGGATGCCGGATAAGAGACTGTATAGCACCTTGCTGGTTTGTCTCTTGTCCATTTTGAGTTCAGACTCTGCTCCTCCGTTTTCCAAAAAATACTGCTGTGGCTTAGGCTCACCCATTTTGTGATAGGTAATTTTTTCACCACTGATGAATAACCGATCAGGCAGACCGTATGACAGTTTTACCTCGTATGTGTCGTGAGCAGCGTCATCTTCAAATTTCAGCTCAAAGGAGATGGACTCGGTTTGCTTGGGACCGTAGAACAGCAACCGACTGACACCTTGTTTGCCAACATACTGTTGGAGTGCGCCTGTCGTCATGAAATTCAGCATCTTGAAGAACGACACCAGATTGCTCTTACCTGAACCATTGGCTCCCAATAGGACCGTCACATCGCGGAGCGGAATGACTTGACCATTCTGCCCATCGATGGACTTGTATCCTTTTAAACGTATTTCGCGTAATTTCATGACCATCTCCACACGCCTCAATTTATTCAGTACTTTGTACCTGTAAAGCCACCCACTTGCCAATCGCCAACGAGAAGACTGCACCTTGGTCTTTTGTTCGATACTCCGCGTTTAACAGCAGGCCACCCCGGGCTGTACGGCCTTGTTAACCCGTACCGCGTCAGGGCGGTGAGAGTCTGAGAATTGGGCCTAAAATCGCCCCGCCCCTCAAAATCGTGGTTAACAGGATGGAGAATCCAAGCGTGGCACTGGCCAGCAACACGCTTCCATATCTCTTGTACACAGCGACTTATAGCACGACTTTTTCCAACCACATCACGCGCATAAAAAAAGCTCGCGTCATTTCGACACGAGCTTTGAAACTCCTCCGACTGGACTCGAACCAGTAACCTAGCGGTTAACAGCCGCTCGCTCTACCAATTGAGCTACAGAGGATCAATTCAGACGGATAAGATACCAAACTGTCAGAGACTTGCAAGTCTGGAAGTCAAAAAAAATTCCTCGTTCTGTAACCATGAAGATGTGCGATGACACATTACTTGTGATGGGCAATTTAACATCTTGAATGCAAAACCCTTAAAAGGAGTAAATTCATGCACAAGGTAACTTTATGGTTCACAATCGGTATAATCACAACAGCGGGAATCGGAGCAGCAGCAGCACCAACGCAAATCAAAAATGCAGCAACACATACCTTCCGAGACTCGCCTGTGGGACGCTTGATTCAAGGACAGGTCGGGCGGATGCTCACGTTGCGATCTGAACTGAATCTAACTGATCAACAGCGAACCCTAATCCGCCAGATCATTACGAATCACAAACCTGAACTTGCCAGTTTAGCTAAGCAGATCGTTGAGCAGAAACGAGCGATTCGAGAAGCTGTGATCAAGCCCGACAACCAGGAAGCAGATATTCACAAGGCAGCGGAGAATCTGGCCAAGACCATCACGCAAACCGCTGTGCTTGCGGGGCAAATCCGGGCTGAAGTGTTTGCAGTTCTCACAGTCAAACAGCGACAATTGATCGAATCCTCTATTACGGATCGACATCAGGCAGTCGACCGCTGGCTTGATGAGATTGCACAATGATCCTAACCACCAACACTACCATCAATGCGTATGCTGAGCATTTGCAGCAATTACTCAGAAGGTCTACTGCCCCACTGCTGTCATCCGGACATACAATGCAGACTCAAGCTCAACAGAGTAGCGAGACGGACGTGGATCAACTGGACCTTCAGGATGTACAAGCATCGCAAGATGGCGACGATCAAGCTTACGGGCGAATTGTTCGTCGTCATCAGCAGGAAATAGCCAAACGCCTATGGCGATTCTCACGTGTCCAACAAGTGCTTGAAGAACTGGTTCAGGAAACATTCGTCCAGGCATGGCAGAGTCTTCACACCTACCGAGCTGACGCCCCTCTGATTCATTGGCTCACGCGCATTGCCACACGTGTTGGCTACCGCCATTGGAAACAGGAATTCAAACGCCGTCGACAGTCATACAACCTGACTGAACAAATCGCGGATACTCTCATATCAACTGATGATGATCCTCATGAAGTTGCCGAATTTGTGCATCGACTTTTAGCAGAACTTTCCCCGCGTGATCGCATGGTACTCACGTTGATGTATCTGGAACAATGCACCGTTCAAGAAGTCGCCCAGCAGACCGGTTGGAGCAAAGTCATGGTGAAGGTTCAGGCACATCGCGCCAGGGCAAAACTCCGACGACTCATTGAAAAAAGGCAGAAGCAGCCATGAAGTCCATTGACGAATTTCAAAGCCTTACCAATCGCGCGCAATTGGATATACCACAAGCAGTCAATGTCACTGATAAGGTACTAAGTCAAATCCGTGAGCAACAGGCAGCCAATGAACCGGCATCAAGCTGGCTACTCTACAGTTTCACTGCGACTGCGGTGGCTACAGCAATAGTCGTGGGAATCAACAATCTTAATCTTTACCAACAGGTGTCCGACCCCTTCGTCGGATTCCTGGTGGACATGTCGAGGATCATGCAATGAACGATCAGCAGAACAAGCCATCACCCCAAACCGATTCCGAGGATACGCCATGCTTTGCTGTCAGTGGCAAAACCGATACTGGCAATACGCAGCCAGACAATACACACATGAGTCATGTCCATCGGCCACATTACTCGCGTCGGCGGACATGGCTTAAGGTGATGCTATTGCTGGTCATTTTTATCAGCGGTATGGTCGTGGGCAGTGGACTTACGGTCTATGGCATTGTCCGTCATATGCGTTCGCAACAGGCAGACCCGCAAGCCCGAGCAGTCAACTGGACTCATCGCTTGGCAAAGCGGTTGGATTTAACCCCAGAGCAAACTGAACTGCTCTTACCGGTCATGACACAGTCGTCTGAACGTTTTGCAAAGATTCATCGCGAAGTCCGCCAACAGATAGATACAGAGTTGGATCGGATGCAGAACGAAGTGACGACGGTCTTACCCGAAGAGAAGGTCGATACATGGCAGAAACAATTTAATCAAATGCGAAACCGATGGCTTCCAAATAGCAGCGTCAGGGAGCATTTCGATACTCAACCGGACTGATCCCAAATCGTAATGTAAAACGTTTTGAAAAATGACTACGATCGTAAAATCCAGTCGCATCTGCAATTTGCTCAATGGATTGATGTTGCTGTTGACGCAATTGTCTTGCAGCTTCGTCCAGTCGTAAATCAGCAAAGAATGCCTGCGGACTTATACCCAGTAATTGCGTGAATCGCCGAATCATCCCTGCTTCACTAAGGTGACATTGTCTTGCCAGTTCACTATTGGGAATCAGACGATGGGTATTGGCCTGCATGTACGACATCATCGCAACAATCCGCGTATCTTTGGGTATTACAGGCCAGCTATCAACAGGTAGTTGTGATAATGCGTGACCGATTAATGAGGTTATTGAAAAAGTTGATGTCTGTGTGCATTGCTCTTGCAATATCCGTCCAAAGACCGCAGGCATGTCAGGTAACGTTCTAATCATATGAACTTGATCACGGCATAAATCCAATGGCATCCCCAAAGAAAAATGAAGATACCCATGCTTCAATGGCCGAGTGAGTTTTCGTTGTACTGGCACATTGGGTGGGATCAGTATCAAACTATGCCGATCAGGCTGCCATGTTTTACCTTGTGATTCCCACTGACCACCTGCTCTGCTATTCCAATACAACCGCCAGAATGGGCGGATCGGAAACCCCGCAGGCCAGTCGATGTAATGCTTCAATCCTACATCATGAATACGGTAACGTTGATCAATATGTAGCTGGCAGGTAGACATGCAAGGAATATACCTATTTAAGACAATTCAATCCATAGCCCCATGCAATTATTAATGGATAATAAAAACATCTCTCAATTCATCACAGGCATTATTTCATGAACAAGCAACCCAACATCATCTTTATTCTCACCGACGATCAGGGGTATGGTGATCTGGAATGTCATGGCAATCCCATTCTCAAAACGCCACACATCAATCGCCTGTATGATCAGAGTATTCACTTTACGGACTTTCATGTCGGTCCAACTTGTGCCCCGACTCGCAGCGGCTTGTATACAGGACATTTTGCCAACTCCACGGGGGTATGGCATACCGTCGGTGGACGATCGCTGTTAAGAGGTAATGAAACGACTATAGCAGATGTACTTCAAGAAAATGGATATCATACGGCACTCTTTGGCAAGTGGCACCTTGGGGATAATTATCCGTACCGACCCCAAGATCGCGGTTTTGAAACAGTAGTCTGTCATGGTGGTGGGGGCATCTCTCAAGTACCGGATTATTGGGGGAATGATTACTTTGATGACACCTTTATGGTCAATGGTATACCCAAACAGTTTTCCGGGTACTGTACGGATGTTTTCTTTGACCTTGCCTGTGATTATATTCAAGAACATCAAAGCGAACCTTTTGCATGCTTCGTCACCTGTAACGCTCCACATGAACCGTATAACGTTGAAAGTCGATACAGTTCCACATATCGCGACAAGGTCAGCATTGATCGATCCAACTTCTATGGGATGATCGCCAATATTGATGAGAATGTAGGGAAAGTCGAAAGTTTACTCAATGAATTGGGATTGTATGAAGACACTATCTTCATTTTCATGACCGACAACGGCAGCAGTATGGTTGACGATGACATGCATACCTGTGGTCTGCGCGGTTCAAAGAACAGTCCCTACGATGGCGGACACCGGGTGCCGTTTTTCCTGAGGTATCCCAGACTTGGACTGGATCAATCACGCGACATTCAAGCTTTGAGCAGTCACGTTGATTTCATGCCAACAGTCATGGACCTCTGTGGAATTGATCTTCAGCGATACAGTAAGTTGAACTTTCACGGTAAAAGTCTTAAGCCACTGCTTGTTGATCCGGATCACGATTGGCAAGATCGAACCATCGTCACCGACTCCCAGCGTCTACCTTATCCGGTCAAGTGGCGTCAGAGCGCTGTAATGTCTCAACAGTGGCGATTGATCAATGGTTGCGAACTGTATGACATCATTCAAGACCGTGGGCAGACTCATGACTTGTCAGATCAACATCCGGATATCGTCAACCAACTACGCAGTGCATATGAACAATGGTGGGAAATCGTATCCATAAAGTTTGATGATGATATTCCCATCACGATTGGTCACCCCGATGAACCGGTCACTTGTCTGACAGCTCATGACTGGCGGGATCCTAATCATGTGCCGGGGAGCGATCCATTTGTCAAAGAAAGCAATGACTATCTGGTCTATAACCAAGCCCATATCCGCAAAGGATTAGGTCAAAATGGTTATTTTGAAATCCATGTGCAGCAGCATGGCTGTTATCAGTTTGAATTACAACGCTGGCCACGCGAAGAACCAGCGACAATGACTAAAGGGATAGCTCATAGTGACGATGGTTGGCGGAAAGATGTGATACACCCGCGACATTATGATGAATACAGTGGTGGTATTGCCATAGCATTTACCACTGCGGGTATCCGGATTGGCAATCACGAGCAAACTAAACGGATAGAGCCCAAAAGTCATGCCGCCATCTTCAACCTTGAACTTGAATCGGGTGATTATCACTTGACCACTTGGCTCAGGACAGATGAGGGGTTAGAACGGGGCGCTTACTATGTCTATGTCAGTCTGATGGATCAATAAAAAAGACACAATATCAGTGCAGACATAGTGTCTTGAAATGGAATTGTACCTGATCGATCACGGCAGCAGAATCAAATCTGCTACACCGTCGGTCTGCTTGGCATGGACATCTGCAAACCAACTGAGAAATGATACACGTCCTTTGCCATCGTCTTCATTGAGTGCAACTGCGATCCCAAGATTCTCACCGACTCCAGGTTTAAATGGACTTATTTGTGACCAGGGAATGGCGATTTCGTAGTTGGTGGTTTTATTGGTTTCGTCACGTTTAACTGCTACTTTGATATCAGGCATTGGTCCTGTGGGGAGACTTGGATCAGCCGAAAGGTGACACCATGCGTAGGCTTTGCCATTAACATCTTCTCCCATAACCAAGTCATATTTGCCACCTTGTTGAGAACTGCCACGAGCCGGATCGATCATCAACTGGACACCATCCTGAGCCCAGAGATTCCCATCTTTTTTGGGGGTACTGTGAATGTCATCCGTGGCTTGAATTCCGATATAGAGATTGTTCTTATCCCATAAAAAACGAATCCTTGCAGAGAGGTCATCCAGTCCTTCCCATTGCCGTTCTTTCTGGAGTGTATGGTATTGATCCTTGTGATTTACCAGTTGGACTTTTGCTTTACTCCAATCTCCTTCATTGAATTGACCGTCAAGTATAATCAGACTTTCAGCACGAGGAACTCCGCAAAACGCCGAGACAAAACGTTGAATTTGAATCTCGCGATCCTGCGGGTCTTTGACGCTGACGACAACCCTATCGATCTGCATAGGATTGACTTGCTTGACCGGGAGGATAATCTGCTGTGTTTTAAGTGCTCCCAGGGTCAACTTGCCAGAGGTGTCACCGGTAAAGTTGTTGTTAGCAGGCCCCGCATCACGTGCCCAATTCACGCCCCCTTTTTTCATCGTCAATGATGAACTGACCACTGCGTTCCATGAGATGGCCTGAGGTTCATAACCGTTATTGGCAACCTTTAGACTCACAGCAGGTTTATCGTCAACAAGAGTCGGTCGGACCTCCATGGCAATTCGACCAATAATTGGCAGGACCTCACGCAACTCGCCACAAAGCCGCCCTTGATCATCATGTTGCTGAACACTCAGAGGGACATGCCTTGCTGATGAGTTGGCTGGCACCTGCATCTTGAGCTTACCATCGACAGCAGTCACATCACTACCCCACTGAGCAGGCATTTCCAGGCTGACTTGTGAACCAGAGAGTGTGTTGTTCGTTACCAATTGAACCTGCCCCCCCATGACCAAAGCGTTAGGAAGATTGGTGATGGCAACTTTAGGCTGTGGTAACGCTGATGCGAGGAGCGTCGATGCAGATTTGTATTTCAATAAAATCGGATCTTGAGTCACCCGTAAAGTCAGACCTGTACCCCCTGCATGCATTTGCCTTACGAGTCCGTCAATGTAGGTGACAGAAACTTCATTCACAGATTCAAGTGGTACAAATACGGTCTTTGAATCTTTGTCAGTCCAGAGAATCTGCAATTGATTGCCGTCCTTATCCGCAAAGAGATAGGCTTCAACATCATTACTGTACTTCTGCTCGGTCACGAATTTTTTGATGCTGATACTGTTGACCATGTTGTAGTATGCGATAGCATCAAGACGTGGACTATACGTACGGTAACGACAGTCAAAAACGTTATGGCTATCACCACTACTGCCGCTGGATTTGCCTGAAGGATCAGGATAAAGCAGGCCAAACCAGGATATATTCTCACCACCACTGGCAAAGAAGATGGAAAATTTCTTAACCAGTGATGAAGCGACATCACGCCGTGGAACGCCCTGTGAATTCAACCCAATTTCAGTTGACCAAATCGGCTTGCGATGTCCGTATTCATCAAAAAGTCTGTCATAGCGTTTGAACACTTCACGGATACGTTGGTGTGATTCGTAGACATGAAAATCAACCACATCGCAGTACTGGTGGACACCTGCTTTGAAGTATGCTTCACTTGGACCAACGGATGTACCGACCATGGTGACATCGGGATTCGCCATTTTTGCTGCTTCATACATCGCTTTGTATGCCCAGAGATTTTCACTGGCACGCTGAAAATTATCCGGTGGCTCATTGCCCATAGTGATCACGAGTTGTTTCTGATTGATACTTTTAAAGAGATTCGTGATTCCTTCACGAAGACATGTCTCGTCAATCTTCTGCCAATCGCCACGATGATTTTCAATCGCTCCCATTGGCGTCCCACCCATGACGGCAACATTGTGACCAAGAATACGTTCAACACCGGGAAGCTGCACTTTGTAGGGTGGCTTGGTATCCCAACCGGTCCATGCTCCGATGATCGGCAAGCCAAGTCGTGATGAAAGATCAATGTATTCACCAATACGGTTGTCCCAGTTACGTGACGAAAACGGAATCTCACGCCAGTTGTATTGATGTGTATCAGCTTTGGGCAAAACTGCGAAGGAGCGATAATCCTTGTACGCACGTGGTGCATCACGCAGTGCGGTCAGTTGTAATTCATAATACTTACCGACATCAGCATTGAAATGCGACAAGTCGATAGCACCTTTGTACTCAAAATTGCCTTCACCATTTCGACCAGATTTTTGGAGATTTAATGTGGAAAGCGACGTCTGTTCCACACCCCAGTAATCAGTGACCTGCCAGGCGATCTGACGTTGAACATCTGAGAGCGGTCGTTTGGTCATGAGATTGACATCAAGTTTTAACGTATCGCCGGGCTCAAACAGATTGCCCAACACATCGGACCTAACGACGATTCGTTCGACAAGGTCTTCGGTGTTATCAACAGGTTTTACGAATTTCAAGGTCAGGTTATCCACCGTGTACTGCCCGTAGGTCTTGCGCATGTGGATCATAAAACGAGCAGATATGGTGCCATCAGGTAAACGGATTTCTCGACTGACAGACTTGAGATTCGTCTGCTTGGTACTGCGATCAAATTCGATGACTTGGAGCTGCTTGCCGGTGATATCCAGACATTGCAGTGACGTCGTACAGGCAAAGGAGTTGTCCGGCGAATAAAGGTCACTACCGAATACGCCGGAGACTTTCCACCACCCCTTGCCTGCGGGGAAAGTTGGCGAGTAGGCAAACGGTTCAGTGTCCAGCGCCTGAGTTTCACTGCGTTTAATCTGCAAAGCTGCGGACTTGTCAAAACCGATACCTGTAACGCGCTGTGCAGTCTTGGTAGAAGTATCCCAATCAGCAAGTATATTAGTTTGTTCAAAGTCGATTTCAACAGCTTCTGGCGTGTTGAGCTTGGGATCGAATGAAACTCCCAGCACTTTGATTTCCTGAATATCCAAAGTTGATTTGGTTTGAGCTTCATGACTCCCACAGTTGATATTGATTTGTGTCAACGGGTAATGCCACCGACGATCCTTGGCACCACCCCATGACTCTGCCCCGACTAGTTTTGAAATCGGGAAGGTGTAGGTATGCCACTGCCCATCTGGAATAAGTGCAAGACCTTTGGCTTGATGCGTCTGACCTGTCCCGTCAAGAAGTTGCGTACCGATTTTTTGGACCGTACTGGTTCGCAATGTCAGTTGTACTGCATGGATGTTATTGATGGGTGAATCTGAAAATTTTCGAACCGCACCCGCATACCCATTGCCACCAAATGTGTAATTGACTTGCACGAACGACTTGTCGGATTTGATATCATTCACTGTCGCTTTAGCTTGATTGCCTTTGCCAACTGCAAAAGTTGAAATCTCTGAGAAGTCTTCAATTAACAATGGCAGGGACAACCACACGGGTTTTAATAGCCTGCCAGCACTACCAACCCCTTTAATTGACAGACGTCGTAAATCTATTTGCGCATCCTTGTCAGACAATGCGTCATTGCCAATGGCAAAAGCAAACCCTTTGATTGGATCATACCATTTGCGATCCTTGGAACCACCCCATGTTTCGCCACCACTGACTTTCTCAATCGGGAATGTATAGGTATGCCACTGCCCATCGGATTGCACGTTCAATCTCTTAGTTTGATGTGTCTGGCCCGTCCCATCACTGAGCCGCATGGAAAAATGTTTCAATGCTTTGGTTCGCATTTCCAATTCGATCGCTTGAACCTCATTGACAGGCGTGGCATCGAAATTCATTGCAGCACCGACATAGGTGCCTTTGTTTTGGACATGCATATCAAGACGAACATATTCTTTGCCAGCTTCATCCTTTTGAACAGATGCTTTTGAGGATGTTTTATCACCCACGATATAAGTCGACAGGTTGGAGACATCACCGATATTCAAAGTCATGTTATGCCATTGCACTTTGCCGGGCTTGGCCGTGGCGTTGGATGCATTTTCAGTGATACTTTGTGATTTGGCAGTTGGATCGTGAAGCATGTAAAGATCGCGTACTGCGATACTGTATTGTTTCTGAGTCGTCGTGGGGTGGCTGCCAAGAATCGCGATGAGTTTGGCTGGCCCGTGCCACTTACCATCCTTTGCACCGCCCCATCGTTCATATTTTTTGACACTATCGACCGCAGTGGACTTACTCATATTTTCAAAAAAACTGTGAATCGGTAAAGCGATTTTCTGCCAATCATCTGTATCCTTGATAAGCAATGCGATTTGATGACATTGCCCGGTCTGATCGATCAGGCGAAGCGTCACCCCACGGCATCCGATGACCTTGGCTTCAAAGGATAGGTACATTGGATCAATGTCTGCAATTTGCTTGGTGATTTGGACATAGTTGCCCCCACCGGAAAGATCGCCGGATAGCTCCAGAGCTTTCCCTGCATCCGTCTCAATCACTTTGGCCTGTCCTTTAGCGCCGGGGAATTCACCACCATTATTAAAAACGAATCCACCGTGTGGCTTGGCAGGCTCAATGAGACTGACTTTTTCCTGACCCATAACCTGGCTTGGCTGCAAGAGCATAAGCAGACAGGTCGCAAGCATCAGACTGGTACATTTGAAATAATAAAGGGTTGACATAAACGTATTCCTTGCCATGGTCCAGATTGGACGAGGTAAAAGAGGTCGTGTGAACACTGTGTATTGAAGCTATGAAAACTGTTCTACAAATTAAATCAGATTACTTGTTAATTGAACCCATCAAAACGACGGTGTTCCCACACCTTGATTATCGTAGTAGTATCGTTCCGCTTTGTGATTGAGGATGTACTGTGGTTGCACATTGGTTTGCGTACGCAGATACCCCGGCAACGCACTGATCGCGTGGCCATCGGCAAAGACGGTATTACATGCATTTTGATGTTGGGTCATCAGGTATCCGCCCCAATTACTCGACCCATTGCGTTTAAAATTACCAATCATGTGTCCACCACCATTGGGTGTGGATGGATGTCCGGAGTAACTGTCACCAAAGAGAATTTCCTTACCCGGCTCGGTCATTTCATTATGCACGTTAACACCAATGGCGAGTTGGGATGAAATCGAAAAACGCTTGTAATAGGGTCCATATCCATAGAGTTGATCATACCCATTGCCCAGGTAAGCAGCATAGGAAATGTTGTACCGATTGGTACTGTTGGCATCGGCTGAGTAGTACTGAGATTCAGGACAAACGCGAACAGGAGGCGTGATGTATCGCACACCCGAAGCCTGGTCATTGACGTTATACCCAAAGGCGATGAAGTAGGACCAGAGTTTGATGTTGCCACCTTTGGTCCTGTATAGAATTTGATGCTCATTGTTTTCTGTTGCATACGTGATCGTACCGACGGCACATTGCCTTAGATGATTCAGACACATGCTTGAACGCGCGGCCTTGCGCGCCTTGGATAACGCTGGCAAGAGAATAGCAATAAGCAAGCTGACAATTGAGATGACCACCAAAAGTTCGATGAGACTAAATCCAATTGCATTGCAATGCGATGTATTTTGTTTCATTTGCGAGCTTCACTTTTACGGGTTGAATCAATAAACCAATTGGTAATCAACTGCTTATATTGTACAATTATTGTATCGACGCACAAACAGTAAAGTCAACCCACAAGGGAGTAAATTTTCAAAGTCGCACGGATACAATAAGGTAAGATTGATAAAGCGTATTCCACAACAAGCAGTTAAGGTCGAATCTGTGTAAGATATTGACTTGCTGAATCTTTGAAATCAGACTTCATTTAGCGGATCATATAAAAGCAATGGCCAATCGTACGCGTTACACCCAGATAGCTGAATTGCTTCAACGTCGCATTCACCAAGGTGATTACAACGGCAAGCCACTACCTTCCGAAGAATTTCTGGCAACAGAAACCGGCGTGTCCCGCATGACAGCAAGACGCGCGCTGCTTCACCTGATGGATAAGGGGATCATCACTCGACAACCGGGTAGTCGTGCGGTCCCCAATGAAAAAATCAAATCCGCACTGCCGACTTTAGCCATGCTGACACCAGCATGCAGCAGTGAATCGATTACCCGTTGGCGATATGACATTGAACATGTTGCTCACAAAATGAATCTGCGAATTCGTCCCGTGGAATATGTTCATGAAGATGATCCAAGCATTCGCGAGACACTTGAGGAATATGCAGGTGTATTTTTTGTACCAACTGCCCAAGTGCCGCAATTGATGCATTCATGGTCCAACTTTCGTGCCAAGACCGTCTGCATTTCAGCAGATTTGACACATTTGAATATCCCATCCATCTGGGACTTCCCACCCGAGTGTGCGGACATTGTGCTTGAGCATTTATATCAGCGTGGTTGTCGAAATGTTCTATGTCTGAATGTTCAGCCGCTGGACACCGTCATTAATGCATGGATGGAAAACTACCAACGCTGGACAGAAAAGCGCGGCCTTGAGTGTCACTTGCTCAACACGCCACAAGCGAATCTCAGTGGGGGCGCTTACAGCGAAGCATTTAAAACGCTCAAGTCCGCACCGGGCAAATATGATGGCATCTTTGCCACCACACTCCCTGCTGCACTGGGATCAATACGTGCAGCGCATGAAAACGGGCTGGCTATCGGTAAAGAGATGGCGGTTGCCACCATCGATGGTGGTGTCTTTTACAAGCAGTACCTGCCTGATATCACTTGCGTGGACAAGCCCAATCTCAACAGTGTTATCACGCGTACAGTCGAATGGATGATCGGCAAGAACCGCAAGACCATTCCGCCAATACAAGTGCCCGAAAATATCAAGCTACATCTAGGCGAATCCAGTTTGGGTTATGCCAAGACGCCACGCTGATTGCAGATTCACATTCAATTCCGCTATGGCAATAACGGTCTGGGTGTGTAGGTTGACATGAAATCTTCCGACGCAACATATCGGTTTGATTCGAGCATCTCGATTGGCTGCCGCACACCAACCTCACTTGCCTGCTCACCCAATAGCGCACTAACAATGGGATCCAATTGAGAAGTTATATCCGCAGGCATGCGACCCGTGCGGATCATCTGTACAAACGTCTTGCAGAAACCATCGTGGATTTCCGGGATCGGCAGTTCAATTTCATGCTCGCCCTTCTGGTCCGTCCATTGGATCACGCGAACACGGTCACCACCAATGTACACATCACCTTCAACACCGCTTTGATGTGCACAGTGATAATGCGTGTACTTTTCTGATGTCTCCACTGTCTCGATCCATTGGATACCAGGCCCCAACAGTCCCGCCAGAAATTCCCACGCGTGAATACCGTAGTAAAAACGCGGGTTGGGTGAATGGACCGCAAAATGCGACACCTGACTGATATCGATTTTAGCAGCAGCGTCCTGCGTTGACTTTGCCCATCGCCAACCTGAACCTGCCATCACCAATGAGCCGGTTCGTTTTTGCATGGCAATTAACGCATCCAGATCACTGACACTTCCCACAGCAGGTTTACAGATAAACACCGGCACATGACGTTCAATGAGTTTTGCAGCACGCTCAAACCGCTTATTCCAATTCACGCCCAACACCATCACCCCATCGACCAACTCACTTAGCATTTCCACAGAGTCCGCCAATTGGCATTGATGCAGATCGCAAAATCCGCGTACCTCTTCGCTGGATCGCACATCACCATGGTCATAAACTGCAGTGACAGATACATCATCCATGGCATTGATACGCTTGGTGAAAGCCGGCCCATGACCGGTATCCAAATCCATCATGCCGATTCGGATCATGGGAGCACCTCAACAATCTTGGACTTTTCACGCATCGCAGCAGTGTCATCGGAAGTTTGGGTCAATAAACTCACTGCCTCACGATGTGCTGGTGACACCGGCATCCCAAAGAGAACCGGATCATCAGTCTGTCGCATCATCTCAAGGAGCTTACTGCCAAGCTCATGACGCACGGTTGCATACGATGCATCATCCGCAAGATTGTTCTGCTCCAACGGATCAGACTCCAAGTCGTACAACCGAAGTGGCGGATGGCGGAGTCCTGCTTTTTCCAATGTTAAATGAACACTGCTTTGATGGTCCCACTGCTGTGTTGGGTCCATCCAAGCGCGGGTTGCTTCAAAGCTGACAATCAACTTGTAACGATCCGTTCGGATACATCGCAAGGGATCATAGTAATCGTGATACGTCATCTGAGCATACAATTCATCCCGTACCGGCACTGACGTTGATTGCTCCAACACCTGTGCATGACTGACACCTTGTACGCTCGAAGGTATCGCCAACCCCAATAAATCACAGACTGTAGGCAATAAGTCGATCATGCTTGTCAGGCCGTGATAGTTTCGTTTTTCCAAAGCTTCAAGCATCGGTCCTGCCATGATCAACGGCACTTCAAGCCCAGGATCAAACAGCGTGCACTTGGCTCGAGGGAATGGAATCCCATGGTCCGAGGTGAAGACCACAAGCGTGTTCCCCATCTGCCCAGAATCATCCAACGCCTTGACAATCCGTCCCACCGCTGCATCCGCCAGTTGAACGCAATCCGAAAACGCGTCAAACTCGGCACGTACTTCCAGCGTGTCCGACAGATAGTCTGGCAAGGTGACTTGCTGCTGATCGTAATGCAATCCCTCTGGGAAGCCTGTCACTGAAGCTGGATCACGATGTGGTTCAAAGAGCCCCACCTGCAGGTAAAACGGTTTGTCTGTGGCATCCTGAGCATGGATGAATGATTGAACTTTATCTGCAATATCCATGCAGGTAACGCCAGCAAAATCATGCCCCGGACAACTGGCAAGTCTCTGATCAAATCCCAACCGCGCGGTGCGATTGGCTTCATGATGCAACCCCGCAAGCACCGTTTGATAACCCTGGCCCGACAGATACTGGGGCAAGGTCAATTGCTCATCAGTCAAATCCCATGCAAAGCGGCCATGCGTCAAGCCAAGTACACCAGTGCAATGCGGATGCCGGCCTGTTGTCATCGCTGCACGAGCAGGTGAACACTGAGGCGCTGCAGCAAAACTCTGCGTGAACTTCACGCCCTGCTGAGCAAGTGCATCAATGTGCGGCGTCCGCACCGTATCAATGCCATAGCATCCCAGGTATCGCCCAAGGTCATGACAGGTAATCAAAACGAGATTCACAGACTTACGCTGAATCACAACAACATCCTTTACTGCTTTGGTTCAAGCAATCCCAAACCAGTGAGAAACGTATCAGCATCGGTGATCGACTTGTGATGATCATCCATCTGCCCTTTTTTGGCGTTAAAGAATCCGTGCTTGCGACCTTCATATGAAATCAGGTTCGCATTGACTCCCAGTGCTTTTAGCCCGTCTACAAATTTCTGAGCAGTGGCAAAGGGAACCACAGGATCAGCTGTCCCATGAAGAACCAACGTCGGTGGTGCGTCTTTGGATAAATGGTGCATGGGACTCACCAGCGTCGCATCATCCAATCCCTGGGTGGCGTAACCTTTATTCCCGACAAATTCAGGCACATCCAACACTGGGTTATAAAGCACCATTGCATAGGGCCTCGTTGCCAGACTGCTACTGTTCGTTTCAGGATTCGCACAAAGTGCAACCGCAGCCGCAAGGTGTCCGCCAGCTGACCCTCCCATTAAGACAATTTTGGACGTGTCGACTCCCAATGCCTGAGCATTATCAACAGCCCACTGATATGCAGCTTTGGAGTCACTTAGACAATCCGCCACATTCTTGGCATTGGTCTTAAGCAAACGGTACTGGAAACACATTGTCACCATGCCACGCTTTGAAAAATATTGTGACTGTTTACCAAAGTGTCCGGGCGTTCCCTTGACCCAACCCCCGCCGTGATAGCAAAGTAATGCCGGCCGTTTATCCGAAGCTTTCCAATCCTTGGGATAGTAAATATGCAGCTTCAATTCATGCCCATCGACAGTGCGATAAATGGCATTAAATTTGATGCTCGGATCATCGGCCATGGCTGGCAACGTCATCCAACTGAGTAATAAAACCAGACAAAGTTTCACGCGATTCATTTTGATTCCTTCACAGCTTTGACCAGTTTGTTACTGGTCATGTTGCCCGCTCGTTGCGCGGAGATTTCGTATTCTGATTCCTGACCAGCAAGAACCTTCGACACCTCATTGAGCATAATGCTTGTGTAACGTCCCCGTCCAGCAGAGCCTGCAAAATGTGGGGTAATAATGACATTTTCCAACTGACGAAATGGACTATCCCCAGGCAATGGTTCCTGATAATGCACATCAAAAATGCCCAGTATCCGGTCGCGTCTAAGCTCTGCCAATAAGTCTGACTCATGTGCCAGACGAGCGCGTCCGGTATTGATGATCACCGCGTTGTCTTTCATGGATTCCAACTGCGGTTTACGGACTCTCTCGACGGTGTCTTCACGTAGTGATTCGCACAGATGCACCACATCACAGTCAGCAAACATCGAATCAAATTCAACCTTTTCGACGCCGAGTTCAACAGTCATCTCCGGTGAGAGATAATCGTTGTAAACCTGAATGCGATGTGTGCCCAATGCTTTGAGTTTGCGGATTAAATGTTTGGCTACATCACCAAAGCCCCATATACCAACCGTCGCTTGATCGAGACTGATGTTCTGACAACCAATAAAGGTGTCGAACTCTTTGAGCGTCGCACCGACCTGTGCATTGGTATGCAGACGACGAATCCCAACCATCGTCATCATCAACGCATACTCAGCGACGGAGTCAGCCATGTAGCGATTGCAGGAAAGCAGTTTGATCTGACGGTCAAAGATGGCAGGTGATGCAATGGGTTCGACGCTCCCTGCTGCATGAGCGATGACTTTCAGCCGATCACCTTTTGGCAGAACATCGTCCGTGAATCGAGGCGCCCCCCAACTGGTAATCACCGCATCAACATCAGCAAGGATTCGCGGCCAGTCTCCGACGGGAACCTTTTTGGCGGGCGGTGACAAGAACCATTCGATCCCCAGGTCATCAGCAATACGTTGTGACTTTTCATGCCAAAGTTCACTCACACGGTCGGCAGGCAGGATTAAACAGACTCTATAACTCATCAAACTAACCTTCCAAAATCATTCTTCATGACAAACTTCCAATAGAATGATTGTACCTGCCATCAGTTGGCGATCACCACCATTGCTTCACAAATGGAGTTCCAATTGTTTTGCGTATTGCCGTTACTGATGATGCGGACATAGCGTGCTTTGGCCACATCAAATCCAAAGAACTCAGGCTTATCTTGAGGGATATTGCCTGAGCTTTGACCATCGAATACCTGCTTCCAAGTCTTACCATTGACGGAGATGTCGATCGTAAAAATGGCTTGTCGGTGAAATGATTTGTACCAGACGATGTCCATGCCTTTAATGTCTAAGACGCGTCCCATGTCCATGGCTAGTTGAACGTCTGTTCCTTGCGAAGCAAAATATGTACTCAAGTCTCCATCCACAGCATCCATTGCAGGATGTCCGGCATTGGGGTGACTGGTTCGCACCTGCATGTATGGCGGGTAGACATTACGACCCGCAGGATAAGCATCCAGATAAACCGCATTGCCAACAGGTTGGGACTTGGGTTTATGCTGCGTAAATCCAGCGATCAAATCCAAGGGTAAGAGGACGCTCTGCCCTTGCCATGAAGTCGGCTGAAGCAAATCCATTGACTGACCATCAATCATGCAATTCATTTTGCCATTTCGACAGATCAGTGTTGATTTGCCGTAGGTCGCAGTGAGTTGATTACTGTCAATGGACACATCAATATTCATTGCTTTGAAGATTGGCAGTGCATCTACAAGACAGAGATTATCATCAAACACTATTTGTTTTAGTGACACTCGCTTGCCAGAGATAATTGCACGCGGCCCTTGTTTTGCACCGGTATTAACGGGAATCACATCGGTGTACTTGTGTAACTTTGCTGCTTTACCAACTTGTGATACACCGGGGATCAAGCTGTAATCACCCGCATCAAGTTGGACATACAACGCACCGGACTCATCGGTAACAGAGCAGATCATTGGCATGCCTGCGAGTTTACTTTGCAACGTCCATTGACCAGCCTGCAAACCTGTCATCAAGACTTTGCTGCCATCGGTTGGAACATTAAATGCAATGAGCTTATTGAGCATTTGATCGGATTTGGGGAAGTAGACCTGCCACTGTTGAATCGCAACACCGTCCATGTCCTTGTGCTGGATCGCGGTCATCGGCAAGACATTCGCCACCGACTGATCCATGATCTGCATGACATTCAAAAATGTGGAGAGATCGCGTTTTTGCGTGTCTTCGATTTCGGTACGGTAACCGTCATTAAACGGTGTGAGGCTTCCACGCTTGTTAATCAGAATCGGGAAGGTCTTATCGAAGACTGGATTCTGCCCATCAGGTCCGCCGACACATCGCATGGTGCGTTGATTGGCTTGGGGTAGTAAGGTCTGCAAAACCATCCGTCCGGTGTCATTGGTTTGTGCAGCATCGACAATCAACTGCTCGGATCGCTCAGTGGGTTTAGCAAGTGTCTGAAGCAGCCAGATTTTTCGCGTCTGCGGCTTGGCTGTCTGCATCCGGTCATAAACCAGTAACGCAGCAGGTCGGTCTGGATCATCGAGATTGAGCGTGACAGCATGACGTTGATAGGACTTGAGTTTCTTGCCATAGGCAGGTGTGATATCACTGCGGATATAGCTATACAGTGGTTTGAGAGGATTGGGACCAACGGCGTGGCTGATGACACTACCGCTTTTGCCGTGTTCCTGGAGTTGTTCGAGCGTCGAAAATTCTTTGCCACCGCCAGCAAAGTGTTGGCCTCCGTCGTTGTGCCGATTGCCGTAGGATTCGTCTGGGTCATAAGCGAGCATGACGTTGTGAGAGATGCTGCGTTTGTTGAAGTTCCAGTCGAACGGCGTGCCATACTTGGGATAAGCCCCTGTGTCGATAGCCAGGTGTCCGCGGTAGTAAATCTGAAATGCGCCAGCATCCAGATGCATGTGATTGTTGAAATGGTGGCCCGCGCCTTTCATTTCGATCACGGCTACATCGCTGTCTCGTCCCATTGTCCAACCGGTACGTGCGATCATGCCACCCAGTGGTTCAGCGAAGAATTTGGTGGTTGGCAACTCGGTCATATCACCTTGCTTGACCGACGGATCATAAAACAGCAGGAACTCCAATGGATTGCTGCGAGCAAAGCGTTTGACACCTCGTCGATGCGATTCAGCCTGTAAATAAGGGTCTTTGTAGTAATTGGCAACTTGAAGCAGCGCGTCAAAAATATTGTTCGGTTTGCCACCGGCATTGGTATCCCCATCAATCAGGGCACTGCTGTTGGGACAGACCGCATAGAGCCAGTGGTACGGCACCTTACCTTGGTCGGGGATATAAACATCCACATCGGACATGCGTTTGAAGATCCACGCTGAATAAATCTCCCAGTGAAACCGATAGGGTCCGTAGCTGATGCCTTGATGATGACGATGTGATGGATAAAAGAAATTCCGAGCGGTGACAAACTCAGCAAAAAATCGCCCCGCAGCATGATGATAAACACTTGGGTCTTCATCATAGACCGCGATCCCTGCAGAGAGCAGATCACGAAGCAGCTGAGCTTCACCGGCATGGCCTGAGACAGCCCCCTGACGATATGGTGGGTAACGAATCTCCATGCGAGATGCCAGGGCTTTGATGTGGTCGATCAATTCCTGCTTCTGCGTATCTGATAGCAGAGGGTAACACCAGTCGTACACCAGTGAAGCAACGAAAATGGTGCCACCATAATCACGGGTCACATCATGGCGACCAGGAAACTGGACGCGATTAAAGTAGTCGATCATCTGAGTGATCGCATTGTTACCCATGAATGCATCGCCATCCACAACGTATCGCATTGCCTGCGCGGTGATGGCATTGAGCGTATGCTGGCTGTACTGTTTGTCTGCGGATAAGGTTGCCTTGTCGATATTGGCTGCACCGTCGCAAACTGTCTTCCATGCTTCCCTGCAGAGTTCGTCGGATGCAATGCGTTCTTTAAGTGTCGGCAGAAATGCCGGCGTGATAAGCAGTCGCGGGTGATGGGCTGGAGGCGTAATGGCAGGCATGGGATAACGGAAAGATTGATCCTTGTTTTTCCGTGCCTTTTCAGCGGCGTATCCATGCGTAGTAAGCAATCCGGCAAACAGCAAGGCAAAAACTGCGACTCGTATCAACCGACTATGGATTAATTGCGTTATCAATTCTTCGCTCCAAAAAGATAATCATCACTTGGCAAGTGGGTGTTGGGTTTGATCCAAACGACCGGGTGCGACATCTGCATAGCTGGCGTTCTCATCGCCGACACTGATTTCATCAAAGTAAATCACACGACTTTCCGGACCTTTGTAGGAGTAAAGACCCCATGATGGATACGGGCCGACAACATCGTTGTATCCAAGGTCAATGCCGTGAATATCGAGAATCTGTTTACCATCAATCCATACTTGGGCGACACCTTTTTTCTCAAGGCTGAATTTTGTATGAACGACGATGTCGGTCCATCGATCCCAAAGGTCCTGTTGTTTGCAGACTGTGTGCGCTTTACCATTTGGACGGATGTTGTCGTTTTTGGGTGACACCTTTGCATGATCATACGTATGCCAGAATCGCAAACCGCCGTCACGCAGCGAAAGGCTCACAGGCGGAACGCGCCATGGTTCTTTAAGCGTGAAGTCCGGCGTGGCATGAAGCTGAAAAATCAGGACATGTGATTTGTCTTCAAGCTTGAGTTCGTCAGATGAAATGTAAACACTAAAGCCGTACCAGCGGTCAGTTGTCGCTGACAGGGGCGCCTTGCCATAGTGGATCATTGCTTTTTTACTGGTATTGGATTTCGCTAACCCACTGGTGCGCCATTCGAACCGGACGGCCTTATTGCCACTGCGTGGTTTGGGCTGACTCACAAAGCTTGCCGAATATTCCGGACCTTGAAATTGTGCCTGCGCCCAAGTTGGACCTGCGTTGTCAGTGGGTCGTCCGCCACCAAGGAATTGAAACGTCCCTTCTTCAAAACCACTGTAAAAAATGACATTTTTCCCATAATCCTGCGTGTTGATTTTTGCCAACTTTGATTCAAGTGACTTGAGATTTGGAATTTTGACTTTGGTTACAGGTGTTGGCGTAGATGTCTCACCAGCAGCGATACATGGCAAGACTATCATGCCACACAGTCCGACAACTGCACAAAACGTCTTAAAAGGATGATGGTTCGAACACTTAAACATTGCATTCTCCAACAGGATATACCGTCAATTGTTAAACAGGATTCAGCGCCACATCAATGGCGAATTATTACCGTAGAGTTGTTGATCATCATTGGGCAGCGTCTTGGCATGCCCATCCATGTATGAAAATGGAACCATGGTGTCATGGCAAGGCCATCGGTTGGCGTAGGCTGCGACTGTTCCGATCTCACTCACATCACGATGCGAGCTTTGCGAATGGCCTGTAATGCAGATGCGATCACGTGTCGGGAAGCAGGCTACATGAAGCAGCTTACTTGGTGAAATGACATGCTTGAGTTCAATGTAGCGGAAACGTGGCCCGGTATCGGTACCGTCAACTTTGTATTCGTTACCAGCCCCGTAGGCATTAACGAGCGATTCACAGATCGGCGTGTAATCCAACTCAGCCTGAATATTTTCAGCAGCATCAGGATAATTGATTCGCACGGTGGTTGTATTCTCTGGGCTACCTGGGCATGCAAAGTAGTCCTTGATTTTTGTCTCAGTATAGAGTGCTGACCACCAACCGGTATTTGAGCCGTTAAGGTGTCGGCCCCAACCGTTGGGATACACCTGCTTATTGGTCGTTGCATACGTCGCAAACGCAATAGACTGCTGACGAAGATTGCTGGTGCAAGCCATCACGCGAGCTGCGACACGAGCCTTGGCCAATGCCGGGAGCAGGATGGATATCAACAGTGAGACAATGCTGATGACCACGAGTAATTCGATTAGTGTAAAGGCATGTTTGCGGTTTTGAGACATGCTTATTCCTTTCACAAGTGTTGAACCTATCAGGCAATCATTTTGCAGTCGTGTTATCTGCAGCAGTGTCGGCAGTGCTGATACAACATTGATCGACATTTAACAAAACGAACTTGTCTTTGAAGTCATCACCAAGTCGCCCTTGCACTTCCGTGGTGATGACAGCTTTGTGACCTTTGGCATTCCAACCCTCGCGAATTGTTTTGGTGTCCATTTCACCAATCACACCCGCCAACTCGGTGAGATGATCGGACTGGTTGATGGCAAGTGACCATGCAATCGTGTCCCCTGTGCCATCGACTGCGAATTCGACTGCCGTGACTGGGCCATGCGTCATATCAAGATTTTTGAAGATGAGTCGATTACCATTTTCAGGATCAAGTTGTTTTTTACCGACTTTCCAAGCGACAATCACTCTGCCATCACCTACGATGTTGACCATCAAAGCATCGACTGTATTGCGGAAGGTCCAATTGTTTCTGTCCCGAAAGCCAAAACGTATTTGTGTCTGTTTGGGGTTGATACCTGGGCTGGTTTGAATCGAAATGCCGGTGATCGAAATGGCGACAGGTTGCTTAAAGAAACTGACACGCTTTTCCAAAGGCGAACTAATAGCTGTTTTTGAATAGGGACGATCAATGGCATGGAGTGTGAGCTTGCTTTCAAATTCGGTGACTTTACCTGAAGGTCGCCAATAGCTAGTCTGCCCATTGCCTGCATCCTGGACCGTACCGTTATCGAAATCGTCACATAGCAACGGTTTACTTTGAGCAGTCAGCAACGAACTGCTCAATAGCAGGATACTCAGAACGCCATAACCAGCAGGCTTGAAGCACCAAGACATACAGATTTAATCCCTATCTATTACAAAAAAGCCTAAATCGCAATCCAACAGATGATCTTAGAAGCATTACGCTACCAAATCAATCCCAATTACATTTTTTTTAATCTCAATATTTAATTTGATTCTAAATTTACACTTTTCTGTGTCATTTTAACTGCTTTGGCGTGACTTTGTTCAAACAATTGCGTATACTCAATTGAACAAGGAACACAATATGCCAAAAGATCAACGCGATCAAACTCAATCGACATCTCAAGCCAATACATCGTTGGATCGCAACAGCAGCCAGGAAGCATTTGCAGATGTTGCAGGACGTCTGGTACGACAAGGTGGACCACCGTTGTATCAACAGGTCGGTGATCTGATTCGGGAAAAGGTGATGAAACGGGAACTGGTGATCGGCGATCCGCTGCCACCGTATCGTGACCTTGGGAAGATTTGTGATGTCAGTGAAATCACAGTCCGGCGTGCAATTGCTGAACTGGTGACGGAAGGTTTGTTGGTCAGTCACCGTGGCAGTGGTACGTACATTCTCAAAGGTCCACATGAATCACCGAGTACAACTCGCCCACGCCCACGGAAACAAACAGTCACTGGTAATAAGCAAACACCCAAAAGCGAAACTGACACCAATACGCTACCGGTCGGCATCGTCGTCACATCTCTGACCGATGGCTACCCCTTCATGTCCCAGGTCATCCACGGTGTCCGTCAGGGACTTGGTGAAACGCATACGCTGCAATTCTTTGAACAACCGCCGTTCACCAGCATGACCAACTTGCCTTTGGATCGACTTGGCGGATTGCTTATTCACTCACCGGTGAACCTGCAATTGGTCGTGCGTTGCCAACAACTGGGACTGCCCTATGTGCTGATGCATAACGACCTGTCGGATGGTTACAGTCATTGCACACTCATCGACTACGCACAAGGCATGCTCCTGGCAGTCAAACATCTTGTCGAACGTGGTAAGCGACACATCGCCATGGTCACTGCTGCTCCCAATCGTTTCAGCACTGCGAAGATGGTTGCTGCTTATTGGATGGCATTGCATCATTATGAGCTCAAAGCACCGGAGTTGGCAATGGTGCACGGCGGGTATGGCGAAGAACATGGTTACGAATCGACACACCAACTCCTTGATCAAAAACAAAAGCCCGATGCAATCATCTATGCCTCGGACTTCCAGGCACGTGGTGGATTGCGGGCAGCCATGGAAAAGAAACTCAACATACCCGAAGACTTGGCTCTTATCGGTTCAGGTAACGTCCTTGGCCCGCGTGTGAGTCCCATTGAAATCACATCCATCGACCCACACTATGACAGCATTGGAAAGACCGGCGCAACAGTACTTAAAAACCTGATGCACGACACACAGTCCCAACCCTTCTGCCATGTCGTGGAACCGGAACTCATCGTCCGCGAAACAACGTAAATCCAACACTTGCCAATCCATTTCACTGTGATTGATCACAATATCACTGGCAAGCTGTCCTATGCATAAGTTGAATCCATCTGTAACGATTATGCAGAGTCCTGGATGAATTCTGATTCATTGAATTTCATTTTTGATTTGGCCATCGTCATACCGGTGCTAATCTCACTGTTGGAGGAAAACTGTTTATTTCGAGCAGTCCACAGGAGAGATGCACATTCACCCGATCCATCCCCTAGCAGGATGCGGTTGTGAAGCGCCCAAGGACCGTCAAGGGACGAAGGGTTGTTCACTAACGCATCATCACGATTGGCAACACCATTCTCTGGCATGGCTGGATCAGCACTGCCAGGAGACAGCGCATCACCTGCGCATGCAAATGGCGCAGCAGGAATTAATCCGACAAGCTGCATTGGCCCAGCAACCTATTGACATCTGGCTTCAAACTCCGCCAATGGATGACCTGAAAGTCACCGCTGCAAGTGAAGATGCTTACGACTCACGACCACTGCTAAGTGATGCAATTGCGCATGAAGAGGAAGATGAATTGGCATTGGATTTGACACAAGTCCCAGTCATACCACCTGTCGCCCTACCTGCTGCACCTGAGATTGATGAAACGTTGATCCCAGCAGGCGTCCTGGCGGTGGCAAGTCCCAAACAATCAAATGTCGATACGCAATCAACTGAGTCCAACAAGATCAACACCAAGCAAACCATGCCAGTGAGTTGGTTATTACGTGTGTCGATGCTTGTGCTTTTATGTATGGTCGTCGAAGGCTTATTGGCAAAATGGGCTTTGACCTGAATTCAGACGTTGTCCCATTGATTCGCCAAAGGTATGCTAAGAGTTGCCACGGACGGCAACCACAACAACAAACGCAGCAACAGTCACGGATAGACCGTTGCAAAAAGAGACGTAAACATGTGGTTTGACCGCGCCAGATTCGGACACCTTGACGACGACGCCTTTGATGCGCTGCATGATCTTGCCAAGCAGGATACACAGTCCAAGGACGACGAACCTGTCGAACAATCCAAACAGCAGTCCGTCAAACCAAAGCATGAACGTGAAAAGGTTGGCACCGATTCAGTCCTCAAACTCACCGACTTTTCGCATCTACATAAGTCGCGTAACCCTGAACAAAACACACCAAGTATCAAACCCATCAAAGATCCACATGATGGCCGATGGGTTCTGGCTGTACGCACCGCAGAGTCCATCCGACATGGGCAACTTGAACCTGAAAAACATCAGCGACTAGTCAAACTTGGCAAACTCCTTGGACTCAGCCCACTGGACAGCCAGCGCATAATCAACATCATCGTCGAACATGCTCAGCGGGGTATTGATCCTGCTCAACTCACCCGCCAAACCTTCGCTGAGTTGGAACAGACATCCCCCCCGCCCATGCGACCCGCTGGACGTGTCAATTGGTTCTTTGTCGGCATGACCACACTGCTGATGATGCTCATCGAGTTCGCAGCATTGTTCGCATGGTTCAGAAAATAATCAGCAATTCTCATCTCTCAACCTATTGCCTTAATCCAATTGGCATCAGGAATTCATTTTTACCCCAAAAGGTAACAATTTGCTTATTTTTTGAGTAAAAAGTGAAAAAAGACTGCCCTTGGTACGTCTATAATCACAAAGAGAGAACATTGACATCAAATTGATCCATGATGTACAAGCGTTTTACTGCATTTACCACCAGACGCGTTGTAATTGACAAGCGTCGTCTTAGTGGCACCAGGGGGACTGGCATGAAAATCCAACTCATAATCACGTTGGCAGTAATGTTCTGCGGGACAGCACTCTTATTGTTTCCATGCTTCAATCTGACAATCATCCACAGTCCATATTGGTCAGTCGTTCAAATATTTGGAGCATTCTTTTGTGTATCAAGTCTAGGCATGAGTTTGATGTTGATACATGACAATCGCAGGCAACAACATCAAGGGGGAGATTGGATTGGCCAGCGTCACTGATCAACACCTTCAATCGCCTCATGCAAAATCCTCACTGGATCAGGACAAACTGCATGAACAGATTGAACATTACACCCCCCTTGTTCGGTCAGTCTGCCGTCAGACTTTGCCATATGACTTTGATCTGGACGATGCGATACAGGAAACCTTTGTCAAACTCATCAAACATCGTCACAGCGTCCACAGTAATCTTTCTGCATGGTTGTCTATGACAGCCAAACATGTCTGTGCAGACCAGATGAGACGACATATCAATGAACGCAACCGCATCCAGAACTGGTCAAGAATTCAAAATAACCAAACTGACGTTGAATTGGCACAACACCTTGAACAACTCGGCAACGCGATTAGCCGACTGACTGACAATGACCGCCAATTGATTATTGATCGTTTTTTCAACCAGTTGCCTTTGCGCGTGTTGGCTGCCCAACGGCATACCAGTGTCCCTACGATGAGCAGACATCTGAAAAATTGTTTGAATCAACTGGCCGGTATCTATACGGATATCCAAAAACATCACAAGCATCCGGTCACACCTCACTATGTGAACCGAGTACGGGACGGCAGCATGTTACAACTGCTTGCTCATCCAGATAAACATCATCAATCCGATCCCATCCGATTACGTGTTGGTTTTTTCCTGGGCTGGTCAAGCACGCTGGTGAGTAATTATTCAGGCTTTCGACCACCCCTGCATCGCTCTATTGCCACCACGGGAGA
Organism: Phycisphaerales bacterium UBA7800; assembly: GCA_002480565.1. GTDB lineage: Bacteria > Planctomycetota > Phycisphaerae > Phycisphaerales > Phycisphaeraceae > UBA7800. Next base: position 121,678 of record DLCK01000013.1, read on the forward strand.
CATACAAAATCCCAATTGGAGCCTTGTAGGCATTGTTGAACCGGATACATGGCGTCTGGGCAAGATCGAAAGCACATTGCGTGATTATGAAATGCTCGATGGTATGGTCGACGGCTCCAATGCCGAGGAATTGGGAACCCTTGATGCCATTTTTATTGGTGATACGTTCTGCATGCTACCGCGCGTGCTTGATGCGCTGATCCAAGCGGTCAGTCATGGCGTGGGTCTATACAACGAATCAACCTGTGGCAGCGTAATGCCCGGCTGGGGTGACACACGCGTACTAAAACTCCAACAAGTTATCGAAGCAGCATCTTTTCACACGCATCCCCATCATGACATGCCAACAGATGCAACGGTGCATAAAACACATCCTTGCTTACCGGGCATGAAAGTCGGCTGCAAGATTACCGTCGGTGGCTGCGGGCCAGTCTGTACCCTCGGGCAAGACGTCCAGATGCTCATTGCCAAAGACCACATGGTTCGCCCAACGCACGATGCCAAGCCTCACATGACGCCCAACGTCCGCCCCGTCATGACCGTCGGACACATCGGCAAAGGGCGCGTCGTGAATCTACATCTCAACAATCCCTGGGCCATCGCAAAACATCCTGCCTATCAGGGACGCTTCTATGACAACGTCATTCAATGGATTGCCAAACGATAAACAAACGCTTGATCATCACGAAAGGTTCATCACAATGATGATTCGACCACTGCACCTTATGTGCCTTATTCTTGGACTCGTCACATTCGGATGTACCACCAGCCCCTGGGTGAATCAACATCTGGGTGATAAGACAACAAGCCATCACCCAGTCACCAAAGACACCATCGACCATGCTAAAAAACTCTCCCCCGAACAAGCCGTGGTAATCGATCCTAATATTATTTTCAGCATCAGTAACTGTGCAATGGGCTCTCATACAGATTACGCATGGACGCAGACGATCGACGGCCATCCACGTTTCACAGTCGCGTGGCCGAACCATCGTCACGTTTGGCCAAGTTTTAATTTCATGCAGGTCGATCCGAAGGTCTATCCGATTCTCGTTATGACCTACAGGGCTAAAAACACCGTGCAAAACAGCTTCTGGGATTATCACATCGACCTGTTTTCCAAGACTGAAAAATATCGATCACCCTATCGTGGTATTCGCCCTGACGTCCCGACTGTTGGCATGCCTCTCGTGGCTGACGGGCAATTGCGTGAGTACCGCGTGGATACACGAACCTGTCAGTTCAAACCCGGTGATGGGATCACACCTACCAATCCGTATTACTCCATCTGGTTCGGCACACGATCCGGTCAACAAGTACCGGCGACTTTTGATTTTGTCGGACTGCGTTTTGAATCAACCGATCAAACCCGACCCCAAACCGCTTATGCAGACGATGTGCCAATCAGTGTGCGAGTTGTGGATCAAACCGGACTTCCCATCAACAATGCAAAAGTCGTCGTCGATGCTCAACGCCTGAATTTTGCGCGTTCAGACATGACCAACAAAGAAGGGCTTGCCACCATAACACCCTTGAAAAACGAAGTCGACCAACACATGATCCGTGTGGAAAAAGATGGCTTTGTCACCACCGAATTTTTTAACGTTACGCCCCTCGTCAATAAACCTGTCACACTTCATATGAGTAAAGCTGTCGTCTTTCGTGGGACAGTGGTTGATGACCGAGGCAAAGGCATTCCCGACGTAGCTGTACGCATGTATCCAGCCAATCGCTTTGAATCAAGTAGTGGTGGGAAAGTGAATACGCGCGTCGCTGTCAAAACGGACAGTGATGGTCGTTGGCAGAGTCCTCCCATGCCCGTGGAAGTCACGGATATGTGCCTGCGATTGACACATCCAGATTATGTCAGTGACAACCATGCCATGATCAAAGCCGGACACTCGGCCAAGGAAATGACCTTGAACTATCCCATCGCAGTAATGCACGACGGGATCACGTTCCAAAGCAAAGTCATTCCAGCCCAAGACCTCACACTGGAAAAACTTAAAGTCGTACTGACCATGGATACATTGCACAATGAACAACTCAAAGCTCTGACGCAAAGCAAGGATCAATTCAAATTTTTCACCATTGCCAGACAGTCTGGCCAAATATTCATTACAGCACAAAACCACGAACCACTGCTCATCGATTTCAATGCTTCGACTAAAGCCCTTCCGGAATCAGTTCAACTCAAACCGGGGCGACACCTTGTCGGCCAAATCATCTACCCTTCGGGGATGTCCACCCGGCTTGAGCGACTGGAAATACGCCTTGGTAACAAACAACAATTCAGTGTTCGATCAACAAAAATTGACAATGATGGCAACTGGGAATTCAAAAACGCCCCCACCAATGTGCCGTTGATTCTGTATGCCAATGTCCGTAACCAACGTGTGAAAATTGCGGAGATAGGCCCCAATGAAAACAAGGTTCAAATCACCATGCCAACATCAGACAGTCAGCCGCAAAGCAAATCCAATGGTTCGTCATTGCAACCAAACCTTGCCAAATTGCTTGGCATCTTTCGTCTGGGCAACACCGCGAAATAATCGCAAACCGTGTCGCCCTGCTTTACGTAATGGGTCCACATCATTAACTACCAAGGCAAAGCCAATCACATCACCCGCTTGTAACGCGGTGTCGACACCCATTTCAGACCATGGGATCAACACATCGTAGACAGTGCTGTGCTGCTCGCGTGTCACTTGCGTTTGGATCAAGGGACGCAACGTATTAGCAGAAATCGACTGGTCATAACTGCGATTGCAAAAGGCGTTGGCCGTGCTGCCATCACCTGCGATAGTCCATTCATAAACTCGATGCCCTGCTAAACCGCTGCCAACCACACCGGCCTGCCAGGGCTTGAGTGTGTCCACATCAATGGCCAGTTGGATCGAATCCGCTGCCCATGTTTTTTGTGGTTCGGTTTTGACATACGGTTGATGATGTTCATCATCCGTCACCTGCACCTGTACACGCAAGCCTTGCTCGCTGTAAGTCATCCGCGTCTTCGCTTGACAGTCATTATCTGGCGCATTGTCACCTGCTTTACCAAAAGGTGCCCACGCGGTGAAGTCCGCCCACGTTCCTTGCGTACTGCCATCGTTACGTGTGGCTTGCATTGGTGTCCATGTGATTGAATGCTCTGTCACCTTCCCGTTTGGCAGTTGCATATGGATCACCGACTGCTGCTGTTCTGCGAGTCGACTGTTGGGCATTGCAAATATGACTTGCCGGATACCGTTTGCGGGGATGTCGAGTTGGGTCTTCTTTTGAGGAGTCTGATCCAACCACAATGTCACCTGTTGTGTTTGGTCTGATTGATTGGATCGCAAAGTTGCCATTAACTTGGGTGTCTCAGAATCGACGGGCCATGTTATTTGCAATGATGACAAATGCAAAGGCAAGACCAACTCCACCGGTTGCACCTGCCAGTGTCCGTCGATCTTGACAAAGCCTGCATATTTCCCGGGTTTTAATGTCCCTGTTTGCGTTCCCATCGAAGCCATCGGATAAAACAACTCCTGATTCACATCACGCATATCCATCGTTGTAACGACTTGTCGCGTGGGCAGACTCGTCAAACCTTCCTGATCGGCTTGCAGATAAATGGGATCTTCACTGACCGTAAAAACAGTTGATACATCAAGGGGCTTACCGAACATGTCTGCAGCATCAGTGATCTGAAATGGCAGTTGGATTTTCGACACCCCTGCGGTGTCCCACAACGCCATTTGCAACTTGCCATCACGATGCCCCATGACCATGTGCACGGTGGGTGTAAGTTGGTAGTGACCGATAGGAGTTGATGCAGCAAACCAGCGGGACACGCCTGAAAAAGCAACGTATCCGGGTTGGGGGCGACCTTGTTCATCAATCAGTGAAAACGCTGCTTCGCCGGTATTTTTCGTTTTGTATTGGAGGACAAAATATGCCATCCCATCAATGCCCTGACTCCAACCTAGAGCCAATGACCGCGCGGCGTATCGCGCTTGTGTCCAGCGGTCGACATGCGGCTGCCATGTCCCTTCTGATGCAGTCCAACCAAACTCAGTGAGATAAACTTTCTTCTCCTGTTGGCCGTACTGTTTTAGCAGATCGTTGAGTTGAACAATTCGTTCAAAAAATGCGTCTTCGGGGGGCGTGCCATCGACATAGGCATGCATCACAATACAGTCGAGTTGATCAAACAAGCCTGCCTTGGCCAGGTTATTCAGATCACCAATTCGAATGGAATACAGACACGGGCCGCCAAGTTGAAAATTGGGATCAACGGATTTAAGCCCCTTGCGGACAGCGCGGGCGTACTCGACAAGTTGAGCATGCGTCCCCTTCCAATGTGCCAAAGGTTCGTTGTACATTTCCATGATCAGTGGCAAGGCACGTGACCGGGCATAAGCTGCCACCGACCGCGACACATCATCCCAATCTTTAGCTGGATAAAAGGGATTGCCAAAGCCATGCGGTTTGAAATCCGCAGGCAACTGCATCGTCCACAGCGGCATGCCGAATGCGAACACACCTGTATGCGCCAAGCCGTCTTTGGCTAAATAGGGATGTGCGGATTCGGATGTCGCTACCGTTGACTGAGCCTGCTGCTGAGTGACATTTCGGAATGATGTCATCGCCCGATCCCATCGGCCTGATGCAAGTTTGATCAGTTGCGGATCACCATGCACCCGCCACATACCAAAGACCGAATCCTCCCTGTTTTTTTCAGGGATTGGTGCTCCCAACACCGCGACACGGACATCATGGTTTAGCTGCTTCCCATCATCCAACAGAGCTTGAATTTGCAGGTCATACCAACCGGGTGAATCCAAATGCAACTGCCATGTGCCATCGGACTCTGCTGTGATCGTTTCCCACTGCAATGGCATATCTGGCTTCAGACGTTTAGCGACATTGAAACGGGTGATGCGCTGAGGCGCGTTACTTTGATAAGCCAATGTCGCAGAGTCGGTGGTGAAGACCAGCCCCTTGTCTTTGCTCCACGCAGGCTCGGTAACTTGGATGCGTTTGAGATTAACCGCTGCCTGTTTGGGTTGGACTTTAATCAGCAGCAAGGTATCCACACGGACTGCGGAGTTGGTGGTACGCATGTGAAGCGTGACCTGTTTGGTTTGATCGTTAATTTCAACTGAGCCAATTGGAACCCAGTTGATATTGACTTTGTCATTGGCGGTAATGTGTTGGGGCTTTTCTTCACCAGTGGTCACCGCAAGATCACAAGCACCGCCACCGGTCACATAGACACGAGCATATGCGTCATACACTGCGGATGTAAGTAAATCCGCAGCGATGTCCCATGTGAGTTGATGCCAGGGCAGACTCTTATCCGCGCCCCGCATTGCAAAACGAGATTTGTCATAACCGACCCATGCGCCCCACCATTTATCATTGGGTATTTGCGTAGTGCGGAAGATCGTGCGGTCTTGATGCTCGGGTTTTGCAAAGACGTCACCGGCAACTTTGTCGGACTCGTTTTCGCCTTCAAGGAACAGGTATTGCTGACTGTCAACAGGTAACTGTACACCCTTGGGTAGCGAGGCTGTATGGACTTGAATGTTCTGTTGAGCCAAGGCAGTCTGCGATAGCAAACAGAGAATCAAAACAACGTGACGCATGTTGAATTCACTTTCAAAAAAAAGGATTGCGATTAAGGCAGGTTAATCAATACGCGGGGACAAAGTGCTTGCCCCGGTAGTTGGGGTAGATGGCAAGATTGCTGCCGTTGTAGAACGTGTTGATCCAGGCTTTGTCTTGTGGTTTTACGTGACCGTCCAGATGCAGGACATTGGTTTTGCCATCGTTGTTACCGTCGGAATAGTGGCGGTAGGCGTTTCGGATCGAATCGTAACATTGGACATAATAGGCACTATCCAAGGAGTCCATGACCCAGACGACATCGGTGGGACGTTCGAGCATTTCGTATTTGTAATCGGTGCGTTCGTAGTAGTAGATATCACCTGGGCCCCATGCCGGACCGGAGGTACCTGCACGTTTTTGCATGAGGATGAGATTTTCACCGTAACTTCGATTGGCTTGAGGAATCATGGGGCAGGTGAGGACGGGCGCCTTTTGCCCGGTGTTGGAACGGATGACTTTTTCGTTGTACTTATCCGGTTGGATGTAGACGATTGCTGGTGGCATGTAACCGGCATTGTCATGGGTCCATGCGATGTTCAGGAATCCGACCTGCCGGAGATTGGCCATGCACTGAGTCGTCTGAGCAGCAATGCGAGCCTTGGCCAAAGCGGGCAGCAGGATGGCAATGAGAAGGCTGACGATAGAGATGACCACCAGCAGTTCGATGAGCGTGAACGCCTTGCTTTGCACGCGATGTTGGCTGTCATACTTTCCGATTGGCATATGATTCATATTCGGCTACCTCCATTTGGATATTCATCTCAAATCATCTGATGTTGCAAAACCACCTTAGTGATAGTTAGTTTTAGCCCGCATAGAGGGACAGGCAAGTGAATAATTATGCGCCTATTTGGATTATCCTACGCGCAGCTTGACTGGAGATATGAATCGTGACGAATCGGTCAGTGAATTAGACGGCGATTGGATTGAACCGACGTCCGATAGGCAGAGGGTGATTCGCCGGTTTGACGGGTGAACACACGGGTGAAATAGGCAGCGTCCTGATAACCCACTTCGGTGGCAATTTCTGCAATATGCATACGCGTCCCGCCAAGCAAAGTCCGAGCATGACGAAGTCGTAATGACTCTAAAAACCGCATGGGTGGCAGGCCGATGACACGGCGAAATAGCGTGTTGAAATAATTGGGTGACAGGTTCACATGAGCAGCAAACTCCGCAAGTGTCCATGGCGACATGTAATGCTCAGCCATGAGATTCAACACGTCACGGATGGCTTTGTAATGCTCGTCAGCTGGTGACGGGACAGGGCTTGTACTCTTGGCAACGATCTCATCGGGCTTGACGATGTCTTCCTGCGGCGCGCGATACGCAGTGACGATGATCTGCATGAGTAATGATTTGATCGCAAGGTGATGGCCGGGTTGATTACCGTTCCATTCATCGAGCATTTGGCGCATGAGTTTGCCGATGGCTTTACCGGTCTTTCCTGCCAGACAGCGTGGTGGTGGATGAAGCATCAGCAGATAAAGTGACTGCATGGCTACAACGGAAAAGTGCGTCCAGATTTTTTGCAGTCCGACTTGTTGATCCAATTCGCCACGTTGATCCAAGGCTGTGGGAATGATGTAGGCTTGTCCGGGCTTTAGGACGTAGAGTTCGTTTTCCAGAACAAGGTGTCCGCCCCCGTCTTCGATGTAGTAAATTTTGTCAGCGATACCAATGTGCGTCGCTGGCATCCACTCATGCGTGAGCGTCACCCGTTCGACAATCTCACAGGTGACCATCGCTTCAGCAAGCCAGGCTTCAGGATCAAGTTTCGCGGTGGGTGGCATGGTTATAGTGTATCAAGCGTGATAGTTTTGCCACAGAGACACAGTCAGGGTGAACGCATGTGGACATTTTTGCCTTAGCGAGGCGTCGGCGGTCGCGACGAAATCCGCAGCTGGAGAAAGTTTCGGTATCAAACGTGATGGTTGTGCCCTGAATTTGAGCTTCGCTCAATCCCGGCTCGACACGAGCCGGCTCGCTAAGGCAAAAAAAACGTACATGCGTTTGCCCTGGAGACACAAAGGCCAAGCCAGAGATCTGAAGGCGAATAGTTTGAAAGGCAATTAGCCACAGAGATGAACACTGATAAAGACAACGGATTCACTATTGGATGATGCATCAGCGACACGCAGTGTCGCAGCTATTGGCGATTGACGTGTCTATGTCGCTTTGTTTTGGACTTATAACTCTATGTCTTTGTGATTCAGCCTTAGAGCAAGAACAACTCAGTTACCCAGATTACCCATATCAATGGCGGGTTTCATCATGGTTGGCAGGATGTAGTTGGTGCCGTGGTAGCTGAGGATTTGGCCGGTGATGGAGAAGGTGATCTGGTCGCCACGTTCGAGCATCATTTCTTCCATGTTCTGGAGCAACTGACAGGGGACGACGATCATCGGGGGTTCGGGTTGGAGCTTACTGTCGGACTTGTAGGCGAAGACCATGTGCTGGCCGTCATTGGAACGCAGGAGTCGGCCTTGACGGTTGACGACGAATTCACCTTCGCGCCGGAGTTTGGGTTTGGGCATGCCAGGTGCGATGCCCAGGATTTTGGGGTCCAGATCGATTTTGGGTGATGGGGATAATGCCGGACGTTTTTCGGTTGCTGAAGCAGAGGGTCGTTCGGTGGGTTCGACGACAGGTTGCTGTTGCTTCATCTTTTTCATCATCTGATCGACGACGTCGGCAGCATCGTTATCTGCTTTGACCGGTTCGGAGACAGTGGGCTTGTCAGCGGATTCTTCAACGGGACTGTCCTGAGCGATGGCCAAGCCGTTGAGTAACAGTGCAAAGGCCATGGCGGACAATAAAAGTGAGTTGCGAATCATCAGGACGCCTCCTTGTGTCGTGAACCGATTGTTGTATCAGTCTGATTTTAATGGTTATGGATCGTTGGATAAAGGATTATTGTGCAGCAGGCATGGGTGTGCCCAGTTCCTGTGGGTACATTTGCGAGCTGTCTTCGTGAATAGTTGTTTGGGCTGATGGCGTTGCGGTTTGCCGCATGGCATTTTCGACTGAGGCTTTCCAGACACGCAGACGCGTATGCCCCCAACCACCGGGGACATAGTATTTCATATCCACGGTGACAAGTTGCTGGGTTCGACCATCAGGTAAGCCGACTGCTGGGCGGGCGATGTCGATTTCACCATCAGCTCCACGCAGGCGGATGGCTTTGACTTCGTAGACGGGAACATCCTGCCGAACACCATCGCTGGACCACATGGCTTGATCACCCATTTGCGGGAGCAGCGATGCATAGGTTGCTGGATCCGTGCCTTCGGGAAGGATCACTTGATAATTACCTTCAACCGGGCGGTAGGTCACCACTGCTTTGAGTGCAGCAACGATAGCTTCCTGGATGTACTTGCTGTTGGGATTGTGGGTCGCAAGTGTATCGCCTCGCTGACCGGGAATGTTCACATAAGGTGAGCAGGCGGAAAGTCCAAGAGCGACAATGAGTATGGCAGCCAATGCGCGAAGCGTGTGCATGATGTCCCCTGTTGGTTTTCTGACAAAACATGAAGCAATCTAATGCTATGGATTCTAACAGGTTTTGTGATTAGGAGAAACGTGTGGAATGGAGCAGTTCAAACAATTAATCGCTGTTTCCGGTTTGTCCAAAGGACTAGAGACTAGCGACTTGGGACCAAGGAAAGGCAAAAGGAATCGAAATAACAGGCATTGCTACCAGTTTAAACCCTAGTCCTAGTGGCTAGTCACGAGTCCCTTGGACAAGAAGAATGGAGATGTATTGTGAGTCGTACACGAACCTGTTTGATGCAGCATTCAAGGGATAGCATGAAGATTCGTCCTGAGAATGTTAAGGCGTTTGAAACCCACATTGGCGTTAGATGGATTGATCGCTCATGTTTGTAAGGTGTAAAAAGTTTTCCACCGACTCGCTAAAAAGATCAGAAGTCTTTATACTCTGTTCAACTCCGATTTGTTTTACTGGATACCGCCATGACAAACGACTCCAAACCATCGATTCAGGTTGACTCCGACTGGAAGGCTCAGGCTCAGGCCGAGAAAGAAAAACTCGCCAAAGCCGCAGCCGAGAAAAAAGCTGCATCAAGCAGCACTGCAGGAGCAACATCTGCCGGTGCTGCGCAGGCCGCACCGGGTCAGCAGCAGATCCCTGAAGCTTCATTTGAAGTTCTCATTTCCACAATGGCTACGCAGGCCCTCTTTTCCTTGGGCGGCATCCCCGACCCACGTACTGGCCAACGCAGGGCACACCTTGGATTGGCACGTCATCACATTGATTTGTTGACCGTGCTTCAGGAAAAAACCCAAGGCAATCTCTCTGATGAAGAGAACACCATGCTCACGCAAACACTCTATGAATTGCGTCAACGCTACATTCAATTGTCCACGCAAGAACGCAATGGCTGAGATTAATCGCTTTTTATGAGCGATCTCGGTTGAAAAAACAAAAGTCTATATTATCCTGTTCTTTCTGTTCACAAATTCTGACAGGACCTTCGCAAAGGAATTGCACCGTGTCACAAACTGACTCCAAATGCTGCTGCGGCTCAAAGAGCTGCTCGTCAGAACCTTGCTTTATGGCGAAAAACTATTTCGTGTTTCGCCGGTTACACTCCCTTTCGGGCATTATCCCCGTGGGCGTGTTCTGCATTGTTCACTTGTTTACCAACTTCCAGATCATGATCCAGCAGATCCCTTTCATCAAGGACCTGTTCAACGAAGCGGACATCTTTCAGCATGAAGTGGATTTCATTCACTCAATGCCGGCGTTGCTCTTTGTTGAAATCGGCTTGTGGTCGGCGATCGGCTTCCATGCCATTCTCGGTATTGCTTATACCATTGGTGGCAAGAGTAACACCACGCATTACAAGTATGAAAAGAACTACCGCTACACGCTTCAACGCGTCACCGGCATCATAGCGTTGATCTTCATCTTCGTGCATGTCGCAACACTCCGCTGGCGATGGAACCTTGGTGGCTGGTTCACCCCGTTCTATGCTCATGGTCCCAATGGCGAACCCTTGGTTACCGCCACCACCGCTTATGCGTTACAGGCACATTGGCTCGTCAGCGCCTTTTATCTGATCGGTGCATTGGGTGTGGTCTATCACTGGGCCAACGGTCTTTGGACTGCTGCCATCACCTGGGGTGTGACCATCACGCCTGCCGCTCAAGCTCGCTGGAACAAAATCTGTGCAGGTCTTGGCGTTGCATTGGCAATCTTTACCGTCGGGGCGGTAATTGGTGCCAACACCTACCAAATCAAACCCCATGAACTCGAAGCCATTCATACCATGATGGAACACGGTGCTCATTACAGAGAAACCGCTGATGGCCATGAATGTCCGATGCTCAAAGACGGTCAAGCCCCTACCGATGACTGTTGCCCGGTGATGGATGAAGCCACAGCCGGTAAAGCTGTCGTCGAAGAAGAAGCTGCGGCCAAGCCAGCTCATACTGAGTAAGCAAACGAATCATTAACCCTAATGCCAGCATTCCAACATTGGAATCTGAAACCTGAAGGTAAAGAATAACATGTCACAGAAACAACCCAGAGTGATTGTCGTTGGTGGTGGCCTCGCTGGCCTCTCCGCAACGATCAAGGTCGCCGAAGCTGGCGTCCCTGTGGACCTCTTCTCCATGGTCCCTGTCAAGCGTTCCCACAGTGTGTGTGCCCAGGGTGGCATCAACGCCTGTAACGAAGTCGCCCGTCAACAAGGCTACTCCGAGTGGATCCACATGGACGAAACCCTTTACGGTGGTGACTTCCTCCAGCACCAGCCCCCTGTCTATGAAATGACCCACTGGGCGCCGAGGATCATCGACCTGCTTGACCGCATGGGCGTCCCGTTTAACCGTACCGCTGAAGGTCAACGCGACCTGCGTCTCTTCGGTGGCTCACTGTTTAAGCGAACCCACTTTGCAGGTGCTTCAACCGGCCAGCAACTGCTCTACGGTCTGGATGAACAAGTCCGTCGTCATGAAGCCGATGGCAAAGTCAACAAATACGAATTCTGGGAATTCCTCTGGCCCATCATTGATGACAATGGTGAGTGCAAAGGCATCATCGCCCAGGATATGCGTACCATGCAGATCAAACCGTTCCTGGCTGACGCAGTCGTCATGGCAACCGGTGGTAACGGCATGGTCTTCGGCAAGTCAACCATGTCCGTCATCTGCACCGGTGGTGCGGCGGCTCGCTGCTATCAAGCAGGTGCATGGTTCGGCAACCCCGAATTCATTCAAGTTCATCCCACAGCCATCCCCGGCGAAGACAAGTGTCGTCTGATGTCCGAATCGGCACGTGGTGAAGGGGGTCGCGTCTGGGTCCCCCGTGAAAAGGGTGACGTGCGTCCGCCATTGGACATTCCTGAAGAAGAACGCTGGTACTTCCTGGAAGAAAAATATCCGGCCTATGGCAACCTAGTCCCACGTGACATTGCCACCCGCGAAATCTTCTTTGTCTGCGAAGACGGATACGGTATCGGCGGAAGCCGCATGGTTTACCTTGACGTGTCCCACCTGCCACAGGGCACCAAGGACAAGCTCAAAGCCATCCTTGAAATCTACGAAAAATTCACCGGTGACGATCCGACCGAAGTCCCGATGAAGATTTTCCCAGCCGTCCATTACTCAATGGGTGGTCTGTATACCGTCTTCACTGAAGAAGAAAAAGAAGCTGTCCCCGGTGATGGTGAAAAGACCATCGGTATGAAGGATGGCGCTCCAAACAACATGATGACCAACATCCCCGGTCTCTTTGCGTTTGGTGAAGTCAACTACCAATACCACGGCGGGACACGCCTTGGTGCCAACGCCCTGCTTAACTGTATCTTCGACGGTCTGTTCTGCGGCCCCTCCCTGGTTAACTATGCCAAGGAAGGACGCATGTCACCTGCCAGCGAACTGTCACAGGACATCATCGACAAGTTCGTCAAACAGGAACAGGACAAAGTCGACGCATTGGTCAACTCCAAAGGTAAAGCCAATCCGTATGACATCTGGCGTCGACTGGGTGACGAAATGACTGCAGCAGCAACAGTGGTTCGAACCGAAGAGCGTATGCAAAAGGCTCTGGAAACCGTCAAAGCACTCCGCGAAGAGTACAAAGACGTCTGCCTTTCGGACACCGGTATGTGGACCAACCAGAACCTGAGCTTCACACGTGCACTCAACGACATGTTGATCTACGCTGAAGCGATTCTGGTTCCGGCCATCGCACGTAAGGAATCACGCGGTTCGCATTACCGCCCTGACTACCCAGAACGTATCGATGATCCGTTCCAGAAGACTTCGCTGGTCAAGTACGTCAACGATCAACCGGAACTCAGTTACGAAGACGTGGCGACTCCAATGGTCCCACCACGTGCTCGTACCTACGGCAAAACCAGCTGACAAAGCAAAGATAACCCCACCGGAATGTTGATTACAAAGACTTCCGTGGGACGATATATAAACTGTTTCTCTGACTAATTTTTAAACCATGGGATCCGACGCTTCGCCGCTTCCCCCTACGCGATGAGAGCATGCACCATGATTGCATCCGACGCGAAAAAAAGTTTCTTCGTCAAGGTCAAACGCCAGGACAGTCCGGAAAAGAATCCGTACTACGAGGTGTTTGAACTGCCTTATAAACCAAACCTCAACATCATCAGCTGTCTGCAGGCCATTGCTTCAAATCCTGTAACCGTTGATGGCAAACAAAGCACCCCGGTTGTCTGGGACTGTAGCTGCCTGGAAGAAGTCTGTGGTGCATGCACCATGGTCATGGGCGGTCAAGTCGGCCAAAGCTGCTCGACACTCGTCGATGAACTCATCGAACGAGACGGCACAGGTACCAAAGACAACCCCATCACCCTTGAACCGATGAGCAAGTTCCCGGTTGTCCGTGACCTGTTCGTCGATCGCTCGAGCATGTTTGCCAACCTCAAGGACATCAAGGGCTGGGTTCCCATTGATGGCACACATGATCTTGGTGCAGGTCCAAAAGAAGACCCCGAAGCACAGGAACTGCGGTATCAGCTTTCACGCTGTATGACCTGCGGTTGCTGCCTCGAAGCCTGCCCGCAGTTCTCACTGGAAGGCAACTTCGTCGGTGCTCAGGTCTTCGGCCAGACACTGTATTTCAACACGCATGAAACCGGTGCATCACTCAAGGAAGATCGTCTTGATGTCATGCAACAAGCTGGCGGCATCTCCGACTGTGGTAATGCCCAAAACTGTGTTGAAGTCTGCCCCAAGGAATTGCCATTGGTCGAAGCCATCGCCAAGATCGGCCGCCAGACCACGGTTCACTCCATCAAGAAATTCTTCACCGGCAAGAAATAATCCCGGCCCCCGGAAGTTCCTAAAGCCCCCGGATATTTCGCCGCCATGTTGAATCTCACCGGTTAAACCGCTCGCGGTTTAGCGCTGCAATGCACCAACGGATTACCCATCCGTTTGCGACAGATTCAAAAAAACACAACGGATGCAAAAATATTTGCCAACGTCCGTTTGTAATAACTGCAACGATGCTATCAAAAAGCACGGTTATCAGGGACCATCCGATAACCGTGCTTTTTTTCTATTGATTTATTTGATCTTGCCCGATATACATTAATGTGTCTTACGCACAGGTAGAAAAACGTGGATGTCCATCCACATGAGGCCTTGGGGTTGTAGGAGAGACGTATGCAGCCAAGCCCTACCGTAGAAGCGTCCAAGTTGGCGCAGATTAAACCAGTCGTTCGATATGTCGACGATGAGCAAGCTGTCATCGACACGCATTTTCGACTCAAACCCAGACTACCTCAAAGCAGTGACTCCAATCCCAAACGGGTTCGTGTGCTGCTTGAAGTCGAAGATGAGCATGGGTTCCACGATGAAACCTTCGCTCAAGTCGAACTTCAACATTTATGTGGCATGGTTCGCATGCAATTGGTTGTGCCCCAACGCTGGTGGCCAGCTGGTATGGGTGATCAGTCGCTGTACCGGATCAGTCTAACACTCCTCAAAGGACGTCGGATTCTCGATCAAATGCAGACAACTGTCGGACTCACATCAGTACGCGTTACGGATTCACACTTTGACAGTCGCACGTTCATGGTCAATGGCAAGCCCTGTGAAATCCACACCATCGTCCCGGTGGATCATGTGCATGAAGACGCTTTACTTCCAGCCAGTGGCGATTCACTGATTGTCGTGCGTGATCACTATGGGTCAGACAATCTATTTGATTCAGCTGACCTGGCTGGCATTTTGATGGTCCAATGCGTGCCAATCTCAGCCGATGGGATGCCTGAAAAAGACCTGATAGAACAGATCAGTAGACTTGCTGCTCATCCAAGTCTCGCAGGCTGGTGCGTGAGTCCGCAAGGCAAACTATCCAACAGTATGGCCAAGCAACTCAAAGCGCTCGACCCCATTCACCCCATCATCGAACACAGTCCCGGCAACTGGGCTGCGTAACCAATCGCGTTTAACGTCGTGTCGGATGTGTGATCCGATACTTCCATCCATTTTGATAAAGCACCGACTTGCGGAGGTCGGTGCTTTTTTTCATCCCATCAATCATGGTCAACATCAGTACACCAATCGCGCATTAAAAAACCTGATGGAAACGCATGGGTGTGCTACCGTATCCATCAGGTTCTGATCCGAATACCCATGGAGCGGTATCCGTGTGATGGGGTTGCAACACATCACATCCATCCACGATGTAATGCCTTGAATCCCAAGCAAAATCCTGCCGCTCTCTTTTCCAATCCATCATTGCTAAAGCAAACGAGTCAAGCGTAAATGGCAGAGGCATCGCTGTATGCCGACTGACCAGAAACATTCTGAATCAGTGAATACATATCCACGCCGTTGCTTGTACTGATGCTTGCACCAGCGGTCTGCTCATTTTGTCCCATCTGCGGTGGCGGCCCCATTTCATCCCGCATCGCCTGCATCTGGGTATCAAACTCTTCCTGGCTGAGCATGCCATCACCGTCAATGTCGGCGTCTGCATACATGGCCAAACCTTCTTCGCTGAGTTCTTCTGATTGTCCCATGCTCAGCACAGATGCCATTTCCGTTTCTGAAATGTATGAATCGCCGTCCGTATCGAACTTGGAATACATCTCATCCGTGGAGGTTTCTCCTGCTCCCTGCGGTGGTGGTCCACCTTGTGGGGGCGAGCCGCCTTGAGGCTTTTGAGCCCCTTGTGTTTGTTGCGAATTGTTCATGACGACATAGGGGTTGTAACCCATCGAGCCGCCGATACTGCTGACACTCATGACATGTCCTTCCTTTCCTAAGATTCAGACTCAGGCAGATGAGCAACGTACTCATCTGCATTGAGGTGACTCACATGGCAAAGCGTATTGCCCCCATTCGTGTACTGACCGCCCATGTGCTTTGCTTCAGTGGGTTCCATTAAGATGTATCGGGCAAAGACATGACCACAAGATTGCCTTGAGATTACCTTTTGGCAATGTTGGCGATTTAACGTGGTATGACGTTGTTTTAAGGTCTAAAATAAGAGCATGAACGTATTGGTAATTGAAGACGATCAAGTGACAGCGGACTTTATACTTCGTGGACTCAAACAAGAAGGTTACACCGTAACACATGCGCCGAATGGCCATGAAGGTTTTATCCATCTCAGTGAATATCACTACGATGCAGCAGTCGTGGACATCATGATGCCAGTCATGGATGGACTCACACTTGTTGATAAACTGCGCTCTCGAAAAATCATGACGCCAGTGCTTCTGCTCTCGGCGCGAAACTCCGTCGGAGACCGCGTACGTGGACTTCAAGCTGGTGGCGATGATTACATGATCAAACCCTTTGCCTTTTCGGAGTTGATCGCCAGACTTCAATCACTCGTCCGACGCTCGCAGACCGTTACTGAACCTGATCAACTGCGCATCGGTGACCTGTCCATGGATTTAATCTGCCGCAAGGTCTATCGCAATGGCAAGGAAATTATTCTCCAACCGAGAGAGTTGGCACTACTCGAATACTTCATGCGACACAAAGGCCGAATCATTTCTAAAACGTTGATCATGGAACATGTCTGGGATTACAACTTCGACCCGCAAACCAATGTCGTTGAATCACGTGTCTGTAAACTGCGGGGCAAACTCAAACAGCCTGATAGCCCGGAACTCATTCACACCGTCAAAGGGCTAGGCTACATCTGCGAGGTACGGTAAACACATGTTCCGATCTGTCACTTCACGAATCACCTTCACCTGTATCTTTCTCTTTGGTACATTATTTTTCTGCCAACTCGTCCTGCTTTACGGATTCATGCAAGTGGATATGAAGAAACACGAAGAACGCATGCTTTTTGGAATGTTCTATCGTATTCAAGATCAACTCAAGGAAAATGGTCTTCAAGCCGTCCATGACAGATTCAACCAACCCAATGAACGTAACAGAAAACACGGCCCAAATCATGGTCCGGGGCCGATGATGTTCATCCGCATTTTTAATAGCAATGGCCAAACTGTCCTGCAAAATCAGTACAGCAAAAACTGGCCTCAGATCGCAGCCCCTAAGGACTTCACGCAATACATGCTCGGTCAATCGCCTGTCATACATACCGTTGTTAATGATGGAAACTCAGGCAGCATCCGCTATTGCATCGGCAAAGTCACGCCCCAATACATTCTCCAAGTCGGGCAAGGCCAAAACAATTTCGATCCCTTCTTTGAACATTTCATCAAAATAGCGTTGATACTTCTGCCTGTGACCATGATCCTTGTCGGCCTCGCAGGATGGTTTGTATCACGTCAAGCTATGAACGGCGTCAAGCAAGTCACGCGTGCCGCATCATCCATCAACAAAGGCAATCTTGACTTGCGAGTCGAAGTGGGCAACAGCGGTCAGGAAATCCAAGACCTTGCATCCAACTTCAACACCATGCTCGCTAAAATCCAAGCACTCATCCAAGAACTTGAAGATGTCACTAACAACATTGCCCACGATCTACGCAGCCCATTAACCCGTATGCGTGGCATCATCGAAACGACTCTCCGAGCCAAACCCGATACTAATGCGTACCACAACATGTCCGCTCAACTCATCGAAGAAATTGAACGGCTTCATGAGATGATTAATACGATGCTGCAAATCGCATCCGCAGAAGCAGGAATCGATAAAACAGAAATGCAGACCGTGGATATGAATGCAATCCTGCATGATGCAGTTGATCTATTCACCCCCTTGGCTGAAGAAAAGCAACAAACATTGCAATTGCAACTGCCGGACAAACCAGTGATGGTTCTAGGAAGTCGCCCTAGACTTCAGCGTGTCATTGCCAACCTGCTGGACAATGCAAACAAATTCACCTCAAATGCAGGTACGATCAAAGTAAACGCAAAAGAGTTGGATGCTCAAACTGTCCAGTTGCAAATTCAAGACACCGGCCCAGGTATTGATCCACAGATTCTCCCGCAGATTTTCGACCGCTTTTATTCTGGCGATCAAAGTCGTACCAACAAAGGTAATGGGTTGGGGCTCAGCTATGTCCGCGCAATTGTCCAAGCACATCACGGGCAAATCCACGTCTCCAGTTCGCAGGCACCATCAAAAGACAACATTTCCCCAACAGGGGCCATTTTCACCATCACCCTCCCATCAGCTAACTCGCTGTAAATTGAGTACAATTCCATTAGATGCAACCCATTGGCAAACAGGGTTGTACTTCAAATAGACCAAATACATTGGGATTGCATTCATGATAAATCGCCTTAAACCATTGCTTATGATTCTCATTGCACTGCAAAGTTTTTCTACTTTAACTGCACAGACTATTGAGCCAACCGTTGAAGTTCTGCTTGATCAGATCGAAGCCAAGGCAGATACCATTAAGACCTACCAGGCCGCAGTCCGTTTTGAACAGATTCAAGGCCTGCTCGGAGATACGCAACTGCGTTTTGGCAATTTGTACTATGTGTCAAAGCCTAAGGTGAAATTTGCCGTCGACTTTAACAGCATCGTCATCGACGGCCAACGCCGTGAACAAAAACGCAAATGGGTTTACGATGGCATCTGGCTCGTTGAACAACTTGACGAGAAAAAGCAGTTCTTCAAACGACAGGTTCACGCTCCTCCAACACCAGGTCAAGCCGATCCTCATGATGATCACATGTCCATGGAGAACAGCCCGTTTCCCATTCCATTACAAGCTAAAAAAGCTGAGATTCTCAAACGATTTGACGTTAAACTTGTCACCGAAAAAATGCCCACTCTGGATCCCAAACAAGTCACGTTTTATCATCTGGCATTAACCCCCAAACCCTCAGCAAAAATCAGTTTCACCCAAATTGATCTGTGGTATGACAAGGCAACACTCTTGCCGATTAAGTGTCAAACCGTCAATGACGACAGTGACGATGAGCAGATTTTCAGTCTCTTTAGTGCCAAACTCAACGAGGCCATTGCCCCGGATATCCTAAGCACATCTGCCCCGACCCAAAGCGGTTGGCATGTGGAAGTCACACCGCTTAAGCAACATCCCCAATAAAACTGATCTAACCAATAAACTAAAATATTACTGCGATGGCGCTTGACAATAATAAACGTTCATTTATTATTGAGTCATGCGTGTTAAAGACCAAGCCAAAGAATCTCGGATTCTCAAAGCCACTCGGGATTTGGTTAACGAGATTGGGTTCAAAGCTGCGAGCATGTCCAAGATCGCCAAGGCAGCTGATGTTTCACCAGCAACCATCTATCTGTACTTCCCCAATCAGGAAGCGTTGTTTATTGAAAACTATATCCAATCCAAGCGTATCATGGCAGACGATCTTTTTGGGAAAGACGACTTATCAACCTTTACCGTGAAAGATGCCACGGAACATCTCTGGCAAGGTTACTTCAAATTCATGCGTAAAAAAGGTGATATTTATAGCTATTACACGCATTTTTCTTCCTCGCCGTATATCACATCCGTTGACTGCAGAGATATTGACCCGCGTTTTGAGCAACTCTTTGAAGTGGTCCAACGTGGCATCGACCAGGGCATTTTTCGCCCGTTACACTGGACGATGTACTGGGCCAATCTCATAGGCCCCATTGAACGTCTGTATCGTGATGCCTCGATTTTTCATTTTAAAATCGATAAAAATGTGCAACAATCCGCATTTGAAATGGCATGGAAATCACTCACCATTTAACACTTGATTTTTATTCCCTACTATGTCACAGATTATTTTTCGGCTTTAATAATAAACGAACATTCTTTTAAAAGGACTCAATCATGAGCAATCTTCAAGGCAAAGTAATCGTCATCACCGGAGCTTCAAGTGGGATTGGACAAGCTACGGCTCAGGCTTTGATTCAGGCTGGCGCGAATGTCATGCTCGCTGCAAGACGAGTGGATCGACTGGATGCCATCGTTAAGGCGTTAGGCGATAAAGCTGCAAGCCTCGTTACTGATGTAACAGATCGCAAGCAGGTTTTGGCTTTGGCTGATGAGACTTTAAAGCAATTTGGGCGGATTGATGGATGGGTAAACAATGCCGGTCTTATGCCGCTTTCATTTTTGGCTGAAGGTAAAGTTGAGGAATGGGATCAGATGGTGGACGTGAATATCAAAGGCGTTCTCAACGGTATTCATGCAGCTTTACCGAGTATGCTTGAACAAGGCTTTGGTGATGTGGTCAATATTGCTTCCGTAGCAGGTCATGTCGTCTTCCCATCGGGCGGTGTCTATTGCGCGACCAAGTTTGCCGTGCGAGCCATCTCTGAGGGATTGCGTCATGAGTTAGCAGGCAAGATACGTGTCACGATCATCTCACCTGGTGCGGTAGCCACTGAACTGACAAACACGATCACCAGTGATACTGTCATAGAGCATATGAAGCCCGTCTTTGATATCGCAATTGATCCCAAGGCCATTGCAGATGCGATAGTTTACGCCTTGTCTCAGCCTCGTGATGTATCAGTCAATGAAATGGTTATTCGCCCAACGGTACAGGAACTCTGATACATGCTCAATTGAGCGTCATCCGTTCATATAAAAATGAAACTTAACAGATGGCCAACCACTATGGATGGTCATCTATTTTAATATAAACTTTGCGTTAAGAGGATTACCAGATCACATCCGTGGAATCGAACACGGGGCCATCGGTACAGGCGAGTTTGTATCGCCAGTTGCGCCCATCTTCTAGCGTACCATGGGGATTGTTGTCTTCCTCGATCTTGACGATACAGGATTGGCACGTCCCCATGCCGCAGGCCATTGCCTGTTCCAGACAGGCCTGACAGGGGATGCCGTATCGGTCTGCGAGTTTGGCAACGGCATGCATCATCACGTGCGGGCCGCATGTGTACAACACTGCCTGATTCAATTGTTCATCAGTCAGAGAATCCAGATAGCGCACCAAGCCATCGGTGATGCGACCTTTGAGTCCCATTGAGCCGTCATCGGTGGTCACGACTGCGGGGAAGTTGACGTTGGCAAATTCCTGAACACTTTGCACAGGTGTACCCAACGCATCAGGTTTTGCCTCCTTAGCCCAGGTCACAGCCAACAGGTCAGCCGTCATCGCACCGACAAATCCCACCGCATCCCATCCGGCTTTGGCGCAGGCTTGAGACAGATAGAACATCGGCGGGAGTCCGACACCGCCGCCAACCAATAATGCCAGCTTGCGTTCTTGGGGCAAGGTGAATGTGTTACCCAATGGGCCAATGAGATCGACCGGATCACCTGTATTGAGTTTGCTAAGCCATTGGGTACCGGTGCCGACCACACGTTGAACGATCTGGATGCAAGTGCCCTGCTCATCATCCCAGCGACCCGAGAGGCTAAATGGGCGACGCAGTAAGGCCAATCGCTGCTTCATTTCCGGTTGTTGCAAGCTTGGCCAAGTCTCAGGCGTGATTTCGAATTCATCACCACAGAGACTATTAATGTCCATGGCATCAGCTGGTGGGCGACAGCCAATCTGGATAAATTGCCCCGGTGCCGTGGATGCAAATCTGCCACGCAATCTGGGGGTAAGACGCACCGTCAGCTCAAAATGCTCACGGCAGACTTTGCGATTGGACACCACCACGCCATCATGACGTTGGCGACAGGAAACCGACTCATTGGATGTTTGGGCTGCACTCATGCCCAAGAGTATAACCGGTGACCGTGCCCTGTTCATCTTGGGGATTCGGATCGAATTGCAAAACCGCTTGCGGTTTAGCGCTCCAAGTATCCGTCGCACACCAATTGATATATGCATCTAGTCTGCGCCGCTAAACCGCAAGCGGTTTTTAA
>DLCK01000013.1:143948-188118 GCA_002480565.1 Phycisphaerales bacterium UBA7800
CTAATCCCTAATCCCTAATCCCAACAATGGTACAATCAGTTGTATGTTCGGATACCCACTACGCCGCATATGCACACAGATACTCGGTGACGAGCACGTGAGTCAATGGTATGACGCTTGTGATCAGGGGCAATACCTGCCGAAGGTCTCCGCGGACTACTGTTCACGATGTGGAGCGAGTATCAGCTCTAAAGCCGTCACGGCCAAAGGTTGTGCCTTCTGCATTAATCAAACAATTCACTGGCAAAAAATTGTACGTGTCAGCGCTTACGAACCACCCATCAGTGATTGGATTGTGACGCTAAAATTCAAGCACGCATGGCGGTGGGGACAAATGCTCGGTGAGTTGCTCACACCACACCTTGACTTACCTGATTTACAAGACAATCCAACCGCGATCTGCCCGGTTCCTATGCATTGGTATCGCAGGTGGGAACGTGGTTATAACCAATCACAACTCATCGCGGATTGCGTTGGAAGGCATTTGCATTTACCCGTGATGCCACTGCTTAAACGCATCCGTTACACGCCTTCGCAAACACGCGTGGTGCCATCGCAACGTACGGTGAATGTCAGCCAGTCCGTTGGCCCTCGTCCTATTAATCTGAATGGGTGGACGGTGATACTTATTGACGATGTGAAGACCAGTGGCGCGACACTTAATAACTGTTGTCGTCAGTTAAAGTCGATGGGCTGTAAGGATATCATTGCAGCGGTAATTGCTGTTGCTGATCCGAAGCATAACGATTTTAAATCAATTGATGCGCCGCCGGACGGTGTTTGATTTACACACCTTTGTTATGGGCATTTTTCTGATTCATCTTCTCGATTACAATGTCATAAACTTCATCCCAATTCATCGCCCGTTTGCCGGAACAATTTTTATTGGTGGAGTTGTTGTAGATGATGTATTCCTTACCCTCTTCCTCAAATCGCGTGATGTTGGTTGGTGAGTCATCAATGTACACATCAGCATTGACTGAGGTCTTGTCTTTGAGGAAACAAAGGTCCATATAGGGGACTGCATGTTGCTCAAGCCAATTGACGGTGTGACTGACAACCAATTCATGAGTGCCACCGACATAGAGACGATGGGTGGCGATTCGAATATGCACCCCTGCGGAACTGAGCTTTCTTAAGGTATAAGCTGCATCAGGAATCGGTGGAGCCTTTTTGAAAATTTCGCGTTGCTTGACTGCATAACGATGCATGAATGAATAGCGCAACTCACCTTCGGTTGGCATCCCCCATTCGGGAAAACCATAGGAAAAATCCTCGGTCAATTCATGCACCGGCTTATTGAGCCATTCAGCAGCAATTGGGCGGATCGCTTTGTAAAAGTCCACGACACAACCATCAAGGTCGACAGCAAAGATAAAATTCCGGGCAGGCTTTGGCATATTGATTCATCCATGATTGATAGCGATTAACAGTCATATTTACGCCATCATCATCGCTGATCTGCATGCCATGTCAAAACCGGGTGTATGTCAACGAGTTGCTTTAAATGTGAACCGCATCAGACGCTGGTTATGCGAATCAAACACAACGCATCGGTCACCGTTAACTGCGATGGTCGTCGGTTGGTTCAACTCATCAATTGAGTTGCCTGCCTTGTCGGTTTTACCATAGGTTGCAAGCAGGTTTTGTCCCTTGCTGTCAAGCGTGACAATCCGATGTCGTTGCATGTCGGAGACCCAGATTCTGTTGCTGTGATAGGCGACATAAAGCTGATCACCAAACTTGTCATTGGCAGCATTTCCAAACGCAGTAATCCGACTTGTTTCTTGCCAGCCGTTTTCATTCTGCTTAAGTGTGATGATGGCATTGTCTGCTGCTAGCAGGAGCGTATCCTCATCCACTTTGGCAAGACTTGTGCAAGACTTGACGGGTGATGTCAGCGATAGCTGGGCATCTCCCATGTCATCGTAAAATTGCCCGCGATCGGAAATGCGAAACAGGCGTGCCTTGCCTGTGTCGGAAATCAGGAGTAGACAGAAGCGATTTTTGAACTTGACAGTGGTTGCTGCAGGATAGTTGTTTTCAAGTTCGGAAGAGAGTTTTTTAGTGTCGAGTCCCCTGACACTCACGCGCGTCATGCCGTCCTTTACATAGGGACCATAGGCAATTCCCGGCTTGCCATATTTGGCACTGTAACAAACTGCATAACCATTGGGCATGATCACCATTTGACTTCCGCAGTCACCTGCACGGTCTCCTTCAGGCATGGATGTGTCGGGCAATCCTTCCCAAGGCCATGTCCCCCCTGCTGCCCAAATCACGCCTTGTGAATTGATCGCAAGTGTCGGGCAATCCACCAGTGAACCGATGCGTCGAATCAGTTGCATCCGCTGTTGTGCGCTGTCATATGCAAGTAGATGTATCACACCTTCTATACCTGCTATTGCATAGGTATCCGTGCCAAGGCGTACCATACCTCGACCATTGATGATCTCAGGATTCTCCGGCAAAAAGCCGATAAAACTCCCCGACCCGCCACCAAGTACCACGCCTGGATCAGGATTCAATTCGGCGTCATAGCGTTTGATCGTGCTATGCCAGGCATGTCCGAACCAGACGTCACCGTAGTTTTGCAGCCGTTCGGATGTCGCAGGCTTGGGCCATGTTTCATCACCGATAATTTCTTTACCATTAACATAGCGGTGAACCTTGCGATCAAAGTCCAAGAAGACTTCTCCATCGGGTGCGACGATCAAATTCACACGCTTTGACGGTGCTGGGTCAAACGCAATTGCATCAATATTACCACTGGCAGGATTCAGCCATCCGATGGTATTGTCAGCTTGTTGGACCAGTACTTTATTCTGGTGACTGGCCGGAGCCATCCCTTGAATGTTACTCAGCAGTCGTTTGGGAGTGGTTTGTTCTGACGCGTTAATGGGCAGGGTCCAAACCACGCCACGGATGAGTAGCACGATCAATTGATCCGTAGCTGCGATGCTATCCAAATGCGTACAATTGCTATCGATCTTGTATTGGCGAACCAGACGACCATCCTGCTCATAGCAGTTTAGTAGTCCACGGCCAGCACGTGACCAGAGGCGACCTTTGCGATCCATCGCGATGCCGATCCCAGTGCGACCTGTTTGTGAATTGCTACTGACTAAGTTTTGCCCTGCTTCACCGGAGTTGGCCAAGACACCTGAAAACTCCAGTTCATCAGCATGTAACGGTAAGAAGCTGCATGCAAAAACAAGCAACAACGTGATGGTCAAAAAATTGTATTTCATGGACGGTCCTCAAAACGAATATTGCTCCACATGTCCGGGTGTTGCATGATTTCACCGGGGACATCGTTCACCAACGCTGTTGCCTTGTTTGACCAGTATGAACGCAGACGCGTCACCTCGCCGACACTATCACCATAGTTGATCCCCAGGTCACCTTTGATCACTTTCCCTGCTGGTGAATCGGTGCCCAATGCTTTAAATGGGATAGCCAACTCAATTGAGTACCAATTGTGTTGCTTTTTTACCCCAATTTGTACATCTACTAATTCGGTGACACTATCCACGATGACACTTCGCCAAGGTGATGCAAACTCTACTGCATTTTGTTTGCTGTCAGATTTATAGCGATAGAGCACCGCGATGTTCTTCTTTTCAAACGGTGCGATAAGTAGCCGGATATCACCATGGGCTGATGTTCTTCGTTTGGCTTTTGCATCTGGATCAAGTGCCAGTTCAATGTTCAAAGAGTCTCCTGTTTTAAAGAGGTTGGTCCAATCCTTGCCACCATTAACCCAGGGTGAATCATCATTGCGAACCGCAGCATGGACATATAAATTGTCCTTGTCATAACCAAGCTTCACAGCAACTGGATACTGCCCGGAACTATCCCAGTTGATTTGTTCCTTAGACCAATCATTACTGTTGCCATCAATCCGGGGTGCTTTGTCCAACCATGTAACGGTGGCAACTTTATCCTGCTTCTGTTTCTCAAGTACTTTGAGTTGACGTTGCGTTGCGACGTTGAGTTTTTCAACCGTCACGTCAATGCTTCCTGCCATACGCTTGATGGTGTTCACGTTCTGAATTTCATACAGTCGGAAGTTGCCTGCATGCAGATAGTATTTACCATCATCATCAGCTTTACCAAAGTATCCGCCGAAGGGTTCACCGCCGATGGTGTAGTTATCAAGTACACGACTCTGTCGGACATCACGGAACATTTCATCGACATAGAGTCCATCAGAAGTCATCATAAAAAAGCGACCATGATTACCATTGGTCATCAGTAGATCAGCGTTGTCATCCAGTTTGGCTGCTCCAAGGAAGTAGAGATTGCCCTGCATGACTCCGACTTGGGGCAGTGGCGCTTTATGCGAACCGTGGACACCTAGCCAGGGGTTGGCCATCTGCCAGAGTAGAGAACCATCGGGATTGAGGCCGATCATATTGGGATCAGCATTGACGACAATCCGCTCATGGCTGTCGACGATTGCGGATTGAAAACCACGCATGGTTGCCTGTATCGGATTCGTGCCTTGTTTGATTGCATCACCGAGTGTCGCGTATTGTGGGGTGCCATGTGAATCAAAACCATTGGGTTTGATTTTGAGTATTTCCCATTGATTGTCATTTTTGACAAACATGTGGAGGATCAAATCCTTAGCTGCAAACCCCCAGTATCCAACGCTCACATCAGGCATTTGCGGGTAGAAGCTGTATTCGTCTCCCTGGGTTTTGCCATCGCCATTACGATCCACCCAAAGGACTCCGCCTTTGCCACGGGTGTTTAATGGTGATCCGCGACCGACGAGTGGTGCATTTGCATCCTTGGGTTTGAGTTCGGGGAATTGCTTGTAATACGCATCGACATATGTTTGTGGTGGCTTCCAATTACAGGCATAAGCAAACATGGGCGTGGAACTCAGTGCAGCCATATCCTTGAGCGTTCCATCGGCTAATAACTCACAAACAAAGGTTGCTTTGGATGATCCGATGAGGAAGGTCCGTCCGTTGACACGATGGTGTCGGAAGTAAAGTGGCGTGCGGATACACCCATCAATCATGCCGGGTTTTTCCTGGAAGATGCTGATGAGTTTGGAGGACCTGGTTGCAGGATCGACTTCCCAGAGACATTGGCCTGCAATGATGTGCGTGTGATGCTTAGGGTCGAATCCAGTACCGGGGCCACCGTATTGGGGTGAGCCAAATTTTTCGATCACGACCTTGGACAGGTTGCGATCCCATGCCAGGACACGTTTGGGATTCCAACGGTCTTCGACAACCCAGAGTTTGCCATCGGGTGCAATGGTCATACCATGCGGGTGGACCATACGTTGGATATCGAATTTACCTTTGTACTCGCCACCGGGATTTCCCAATCGGCGATGCACTTTCCCGGAACTTGTGAGAATGATGACCTGGTGACTGATGTTGTCTGAAATATAAATACGACCATCAGGTCCAACAGAGATGTTACGTGGATCAATCCCATTGAGCTTGGCCAAGGGCTTGATGTTTTTGTTTGCATCGATGGAGACGAGTTCATTGCCATTGACGATTGCGATGATCCGGCCATCGGGCGTTGCAGCAAGTCTACCGACACCGGGGAGTTTGAGGGTATCGATTTGCAGGCCGTCTTGCGTGTTGTGGATAAAGATGGTGCTGTTTAATCGTGTAGCAATGTAGAGTCGATTCCCAACCATCGCTGTACCGACAAGGTTAAGGTCATGCCAATTGGGATTGTTTGAGCCAGGGCCGACTTTCATGGTATCCACGGTGATGTATCGGGAACCATGTCCGACGGAGCCTGTTGCTTTTGCGTAGTTGATGGGTTTACTGGACTGCAGATCATAGCGGACGAGTGTGACTTTCTGGTCGTAGACCCAATTGCCTTTTTCGTTGCGTCGTCCCCATGTATTGCCATCCTGTACGACATAGAGGTAGGTATCATCTGCTGCGATGAGTGACCGTTCGATCCCCAGGCCGTGCATATGTCGATAGCCTTGAATGAATTTGCCATCGAGGTCGAGTTTGACGAGTGATTGGCCGCCTTCGGTGATGTTTGCTGCCAGGAAGATGTGCTTGCCGTTGGTGGTAACTTCTTTGAAGGTCGAGTGATTAGGCCCCCAGCTTTGCCATGTGTTGTCATCACCATTTGCAAACCGCATCATGTATTGGGGTTTGATGCCTGCATGGGTGATGCCCCGCCATGTGTAGGTTCCGGGCGTGACGAGTTCACCTTTGTCAGACAGACCATCCCAAAGGACGCGTTGCGATCCTTCGTTAAAGTCGTAACCGCTGACAAGATTTCGAACCGGAAGCCCATCTGCATCTTGAATGACGATTGAAGCCTTGCCATCGATGGGTTGTTCAAAGTCAACTGTGATTAAGCTACTTTGCTGAGCCAAGGTTGTTTTATATGCCTGCATATCGAACGGCATCCAATGAGCAGGATTGTCAGACATGGCATTAAAGACAGCGCGATTGTCCTGATGATGAAAACGCGTAATCGAGCGAACCGGCCGTGCGCCTGTGGTCACCTGTGTGACTGCCAAGCCAAAAGCAAATTTCTGCCAATCACTTTCCTGGCTGATGAGTTGGTTTACAGGGACGGTAAAGTGATAGATCAATTGCTCTGCTGAGGTATGGACCTGAGCTTTGGATTGATCGAGTTTCACATGACTTTGAGCAGCTAACCCAAGATCTATTTCAACACGTGACGTATCGTCTTGTGGTTTGTGTACACGCACGCGAACGTCAAACGCATTGCCCTCTTGTTCAAAGGCAATCGCCACAGGTGACTGGACCGGCGAGGAGAGAACCACCCATGTTGGATCAGGTCCCATGAGAAACGATGGTTGTGCCCAAAGCACGGACACCAGGCAGGTTGACAGCACACAGACCATCACCTGCAATTGACGAAGCGACATAGAAAACTCCGGTGTTGATAAGGTTAGCTTTGTCGTTGATATTTGCATGGTTTGCATGCAGAACACAAAGTGGTTTTACTGGCCGAACACATCATAAAATCTTGTATCGGTCGAAGACCTGCCAAGAATGGCTCGGGGTGGCGTACGATTGTTAAAACCTGAAAACTGGCTAAACACGGCATTTGACGGGATGGCGACATGTCCGCCAATCGCCCCACCATTTTGAATCATTGCATCAATGGCCGAATTGTCAGCCGAGTAAGCAAACCATGCAGCCGACCCATCGGCACGTCCAACATTACCGCCTTGAGGTATCTGCTTGGTTGCATCCCAATGGTTGGTTTCACCTGATCCACCATTGTTACCTTGACTGGTGATTGAAACATTACAACGGTCTGACCACGTCGCTGGATTCTTTGTAGCAGTGTAGTTTTGAGAGAATTGTCCGCCACGTAACAATCGCTCCTGAGTCATTTTGAATTGAAGATTGCTTGCCGGATACAGCGAATAGGCACTGCGGTAATAATCGTACTGTCCATAGCTGTTTGGTGTGCTGAGTCTACGGACGTTGTTCGGACAAATGAAGACTTCAGCAGGATTGAATCTCACATCGTATGCGTAGTATGTATTGCCATCAATCCCACCAGTGGTCGTGCTCCAGTTAAGAATATTGCCACCAAGGTAATGTTCATAGAGCGAATAGAAGTCCGGCACGCGACCAAAGTCTCCATTGGTTTGAAGACCGTGACTCTGCCCACGCATCCATGTGTCATTGTTATCTGCCAGATAGCTGAAAGACGCGATGTTGATCTGTCGCACATTTGACAGACATCGCACCTTGCGGGCTTGATCTCTTGCTTTAGCCAAAGTAGGTAACAGAATTGCAATCAACAAACTGATGATGGAAATCACCACGAGTAGTTCAATGAGTGTAAAAGCCTTTGCTCTTGATAGTTGTTTCATTGCGTTATCTCCTCGTGCGAAATCTGTCTTCCTAAATGATTGTTTGTGTAATGTCGTCTATGAATTATTGGCCAAAAACATCGTAAAAATTGCTTCCATCGTGTCCTGATCTGCCCAGAATCACACGAGCAGGTGTTCGCAACAACGTACTACCAGCAAACACGGCATAGACCGCGTTGGAAGGCATTGCGATGTGTCCGCCGACATAGCCACCATTGACGATAAACGCATCAATCGAACTGTTGTCAGCCTGGTATTCAAACCATGCACCTGATCCATCGGCACGAGCCACGTTGCCCCCCTGTGGTTTGCCAGTAGTCGGATCCCAGTGATTGGTTTCAGATGTTCCGCCGTTGTTACCGCCTGAAAGCATATTGCATCGATCCGACCATGTTGCAGGGATTTTGGTCGCTGAATAATTCCTGCTGTGTTGACCGGCTCGCAGGAGCTTTTCCTGAGTCATGACAAAATCCTGACCACTGCTTGGCCACAGCGCGTAGGCATTACGAGAGTAGTTGTAGGGGCCAGGATCATTGGGATTGGATGTTCGACGAATCGTGCTGGGGCAGATAAAAATATCTGCAGTGTTAAAGCGTAGTCCATACGAATAGAGCGTATTGCCATCAAAACCACCCGTTGAACCCCCCAATTCCAAATTGCCACCAAGATATTGCCCATAGAGCGTGTAAAAATCGGAGTTGCGGTTGAACTCGCCAAGGTTGTTGTAGTTGTAATGCGCCCCGCGTATCCAGATATTCTTGTTGTCCGTCAGGTATCCAAATGATGCGACATTGATTTGCCGGGTATTGGATAGACAACTGATCTTTCTGGCCTGATCCCGAGCCTTGCCTAAAGCCGGAAGCAATATGGCAATGAGAAGACTGATAATGGATATGACCACCAAAAGTTCAATGAGCGTAAACGCGCGTGAGGTTTTGTGAAGTGATGACATGGCGTAGTCTCCAGTAAGGCAGAGGTGCAAACAATTAGATCACAATTCAACAATCCACAGACTCAACTGTAGACTGATACTTCATCTTCAAAGACCGGCTTTAAATCATGATGTGTCGGTTGGTGACCTTCACGTAACAAATCAAGTTGGCTAAGCGAAAACTTCAAAGCCTGGGGACCATCAAAACCCAGTCGTCGAATCGAAATGGGACTCGGAGCCGGCCAGGGGAAATTGCAATGAGCCACGACCTTGACCTGATCGGTGACGCCTGCTGCAATCAAACCCGAAGTAGCATGCTCGACAAGGTTGTCATCCATTATGATCAGCGCATCTGGACGCTTGGTTTGTGACGGATTAAATAGCAGATGCGTGATATTGGCTGCACTATGTGCTTCTTTCTGAGACATAAGCAGATTCCAATAAGGCTGCATTTCCATCCCACGCGCTTTGGCACCGTGCATTAACTGCTGGGAATATCGCTCTATGAGTCCGCCCACGGTGAGAACCGCCAGACGTTTGCAATTGAGCGTTGCCAGATGATCCAACGCTTTTTCAACAAAGGAGGACATATCCAGTGCAATGGTTGAATAGTGCCCCACAGTCCCTCGACCGGTTCGAAATGCCACCTTGGGGATGTCGGTTCGATCCAGCAGGCCTGACTCTTCAAGCTTGTGCGGCGATGAAGCGAAGATGATCCCAGCAGTCCGTTGCGATTCAACAAGCCTTGAGAGTTGAGCCATGCCGTCAGAGTCAACATGCCCATCCACGCCATAGAGACACTTCATGCGTAATGGTCCCTTGGCATCCATCGTGGCTGCAGCTTGAACCAGAACGTTGTAAAAACGAGGCCACATTTCCTCACCAACATTAGGATGATTGCCAAAGGCCAATTGATAGTTGTAAAGATGCGGCGGATAGTCCACAACGCGTGTCCCCTGCCCGCGACGTGCTTCGAGGAAGCCATCATCCTGCAAATCTATCAACGCCCGGTTGACCGTCATCGGGCCTGCTCCGTATTGCTGCTGAATGGCTACACGTGTTGGTATTGTCTGACCAGGGCTGATCTTGCCACTGATAATTTCACTTCGAAGCGAGTCCCGGATTTCGTCGTATCGCGATGCCATGGAAATGCCAATCTTAAAAAAGATATCCAATACAATTGACTTACTACTACTCAATTCTATTATTACCGATAGTTAAGTCAATCAATCGAAGTAATAAATCTCACACTCCCTCTAACAAGCATAAAATTCAAAACCAGAATTCACGGGTCTACAATCAGTTCCATTAACACTTTTCGAAGGTTAAAACCAGATGACGCAGTCCAGATGCACGCAAAAACACACATTCCGCTTTGGCAAGATGCTTTTATCCACTGTTCTACTGATTGGCGGGCTATCGGCTACGCAGAGTACAGCAGCAACCAACATGATTGGCCGTCAAAGTCAGAACGAAGGCATTTCGGCGGTTCCTCTGCCAGCTGGCAAAACCGTCAGCATTGATGGCAAGCTCAATGAATGGGACACTTCAGGTCGAATCTGGGCCTTTGCAGACAAGGACATTCGTAACGACTATTCGGCACAGGTCTCCACGATGTGGGATAAGGACAACCTGTATCTGGCCATCGACTGGAAAGATCCCACCCCGATGTACAGCAACATCGACCCGGACTTTAATCCCAGTTCCGGTTGGAAATCAGACTCAGTTCAGATGCGTGTGAAGGTCGGTGACCGCCCACTTTGGATCACCACATGGTATTACACCAAGCGCAAGCAACCGGTCATCCATTTCTCTTATTGGAAAGATCCCAACAAGGATAAAGCCGGGCAGGATGAACTGCTGCTCATCGCCAACCCCGACACCACGGTGCTGGGTGAAGGTGTCGAAATGGCCTATCGCAAACATGATGATGGCAAAGGCTATATTCAGGAAATCAAAATCCCCTGGGCTTTACTGTACCGAAACAATCCGAAAAATGACGCAGCACCGCATGTGGGCAAAACCATGAAACTCGGCATGGAATTTCTCTGGGGTGACCCCACTGGCGAAGTCTGGCCGGTTCATCGTTATGCAGACAACATGCAACCCGGTGCCACATCGCGTGAGTTTTTCTGGACCGCTAGAAACTCCTGGGGCGATCTCAAACTCATCGGTGAAAACAACATTGCCCTTCGCAAATACATCAGTGATGAAGCGAAGCTTGAAGGTTCCATGCCGATTCGCGCGACACTGCCAAAATCAGCAGCACGATTCACCATCGCCATCAATGATGCCAACGGCAAACGCATACGGAATCTCGCTGGGGATATGGATGTCCAGGATTACACCGTCGCCACAACCGACTCCACGCGCACCATTGAAGTCAAATGGGATCTGCTTGATGACAAAGGCACACTCGTGAAGCCCGGTCAATATCAAGCAGTTGGACTCACACAAGATGGATTGAACGCTCAATACGAAATGTGCTTCTACAACCCAGGCACACCCGCATGGGAAACACAGGCAGGCAACGGTGCGTGGGGGGCGGATCATTGCCCGCCATTACGTGCAGCTCAAGCCGGTGACTGGATGATCCTGTCCTGGCAGTTTGCTGAAGGCGGTAGTGGCATTATTGGCGTTGGCTCTGATGGTCTTAAAAAATGGGGCGAAAAGCGTGGCGCTCAATATCTTGCTGCCGATGCTAACAGTGTCTACGCCGTCCCGGCAGGTTGGCATATCAAGACGGATGCCCTGATTCGACTCAACAGCAAAGACGGCGCGTACAAACCTTTCGTCCTCAATGGCAAGGAACGGCCTTTCGAACTGCCTATCTCCGAAATCACAGGCAATGACAAATGGACACCGGCAGGAATGACAGACGCAGGATCGTCACTTGCCATCCTCATGCTTGAAAAAGCGAGCGACGGTCTTGCCGTCACATCACCCCAACAACTCAACAATCACAACGGACCTGCCACTACCGACAAAGGCAAAATCATCTGGATCAACAAAGAATCAGCTGAGTTAATCAAGTCCGTTGACATCCACGCTTGCATTGGCATCGGTGCAACAAGTGACGGCATCATCTACACCATTGATGATAAAAACGCCTACCAACTCAACGGCAATCAACTCGTCAAACTCAATACCCCAACACTCGGCCACCCCTCAGCTATCACCACAGATAATAAAGGAAACATCCTCGTCACCGACATCGGCCCGGACATGCAGATTAAAGCCTATACCTCAACAGGAAAACTTGCATACACCTGTGGAATCAAAGGATCACGCTCAATTCGTGGCAAGTTCAACGAACAAGCCATGTACAACATGACCAGTGTCGCAGTCGATCAAACCGGCAATGTCTGGGCAGTGGAAAACTGGGACTACCCACGTCGTGTCTCCGTCTGGAATCCGAGTAACGGCAAACTCATCAAAGACTACATCGGCAACACCGGCTACGCTGGCACAGGTTGCACACTCCACGAAACCGATCCAACCATCGCCTACGTCGGCCCTATCCAACTCAAACTCGATAAAGCCACACGAACCTCCAAAGTCACCAATATCCTCTGGGTCCCAGATCATTCCAAGCATGAAAGTTTCGAAATCAGTCCCGGCTCACATGTGCTCGGTGAACACATTACAACCCATATCAACGGACAAACCCAAGACTACTACTACCAACCCAGCTATCGGGACTTTAACGGCCATGTCTTCTTCATAAAGCAAGGCGACACCATGGTGCCAGTCTCGGCAGTCACCACAGTAGGACGCATTTGTGGCATCATTGCACACAATGGTTCAATTGACGGTGTACTCTGGGACGAATTCAAAGACTGTGATCCATTCGATGGTGTCTACTGGAATGACGCCAACAATGATGCCAAAGTCCAGCGTAGCGAATGTGTCATCATGCCTCTGGCCGATGCCAAAAAGAAAAACAAGCGTGCCCGTCTGTCTCTGCCATTGTTCAGCCGTTGGGGACAACGACCCGCTGACGACCTGTCCTTTTACGTCTCAGGTTCTGGCGGAACCTACAAGTACACACCATTGGGCTATTCCCCCCAAGGCGCTCCCATCTTTGGCCCCCAAAGCCTCAAGGGGCCTCTCTATGATGACACCGCTGACTACGTCCCAGTCGATGAAGAAAAAATCCTCTTGAACCTCAGCTACAAGAACTATGCCTCAGCATCACGTGTCGCTGGCGTGGATATGAAAACCTATGAAACACTTTGGGAATACCCCAACCCCTATCCTGGTGTGCATGGTTCGCATAAAGCCACCATGCCCAAACCCGGCATGGTCATCGGCCCGCTGAAAATCGCAGGTGTTGCAAAAGTCAACGAAGAAATCGGCCGAGTCTTTCTGATCCGTGGCAACCTCGGGCAGGACTTTCTCATGACCACCGACGGACTCTTCGTCGGCTCCATGTTCCGTGATGGACGCATCCCTGCTGAAACACTCCCAAGTATAGAAAGTCAACTCATCGGCCGTCCCATGGGGGGATTCTCCAACGGTGGTGAATCTTTCAATGGATGGTTCGGCAAGCAGGCTGATGGCAAGATTCGCATGACTACAGGCTTCCCCCGCCAAGCTGCCATGATCCTCGAAGTCACCGGACTTGAATCCATTAAACGCCTTGAAAAACAGACAATTGCTGTCAACAGTCAAACCATCGCAATCGCTGACAAAGACAATCTGGCTCGCGCTCAACGTGATGCCAAACCCAAGCACTATGTCATCTCACCAGCAATCAACAAGATGAAAATCGACGGTGGTGATCGTGAATGGCCTCAACAACCCCGCATGGAAATCGAACGTGCAGGTTTCCCACAAAAGGGTTCAGCACGGATGATCTACGATGCTCAAAACCTCTACCTGTTCTACAATGTCGAAGACCCCTCCCCTTGGATTAACCAAGGCAAGGACTACACGCGACTGTTCAAAACAGGTGACGCAGTTGATCTGCAAATGTCCGTCGGCGGTGAACAAAACGCCAAGCGTCGCGATCCCAATGCCACGGATGTACGTGTCCTGATCAGTCAACTTGGTAACAAGCCCATCGCAGTGCTTATGAAGCCAGTCGACCCAACGGCCTCTAAGCAACATGCCATCACCTATACCTCGCCGGTACAGCCCAAGAGCTTTGACAATGTACAGATCATCCAAGACGCACAGGTCAAGGTTCGTACCGCAGGTGCCAGCTATACCGTCGAAGTCGCGATCCCTCTTGCAGCCATTGGTCTTAAGCCTGCCAAGGATTTGAAGGTTCGTGGTGATGTCGGATTCATCTCTTCCAATTCAGCTGGTCAGATCAATATTGCCCGAACCTATTGGACAAACCCCAATACCAATCTGGTCAACGATCTGCCACAGGAATCATGGCTCACGCCCAACGCCTGGGGGGAACTGGTCTTTGAATAAGTCTCGCTTGTTTGTCATAAATCTTCTTGCATGGATGGTGTGTCTCTTAACGATAAACACCATCCATGCACAGGAGTCAATCACCTTCGTCGGTGAGCATTGTCTAATCGACATACCAGACCTTCACCAGCAACAACCTTTCACGTTCAGTCTCCGGGTGCTGACGCGTGAAGGTTGGCTGGATAAGGGTAAGCAAACGCACATTGCCGACTCCTCAGGCACCTTGCGTTTCACGCCTGATACGCAAGGTGTTTTTGAGTTCACCACAATATCAAGCAAGCCTCAAACCATACGCTTGCTGGCAATGGACATACCTTCTGCGTTGGATCGCAAGGCCTTGCTCAAAGCTTTGCCACAGCATGGCCAGCGTCTACTTGATGGCAAACCCATCACGATTCTTGCCATGGGCGATTCGGTCACCGCCACCGGTATCTATCACCAACTCCTGGGCAAGATGCTCCGCAAAGTCACCGGCAACAATCAGATCACCGTTACAGTCAAAGCCCACCCAGGCAAGTCCGTAGATGCCTCCGTGCGCACCTATGACTCAGACATCAAACCTGTCAAGCCTGACATCGGATTACTGATGTACGGCCTTAACGATCAAGGCGCAGGCGGCGCAATGGATGTCTATCTGAAGCAAACGCGTTGGCTATGTGAACAACTCAAAGCAGACTTTGGCACCGACATGCTCCTACTCCAACCCACGCCTCATATCGAATCCGAACAGACTGCGTTTCGCACCATTGCCTACGCACAAGCACTCACAACACTTGCTGATGAGTTGGATTTACCTGTTGCCCAAACGTTTGATGCTATCTGGGGAATCGGTGGCCAATCAATCGCACAAAGCATGAGAGCTATGCAGCCTTTGTATCCACCACACTACAGCAAGCAATGGCAAACCATGCTTAGTCAGGATGGTAAGGGCGACACCATCCATCCCAACATTCTTGGTCATCTTGCACTTGCTCAAGCAGCTTACAACAGGATCACCGGCCAACCCAACCCTCCCAAACCACTACAATACAAGGCTCAAAACACGTGGGGCAAAAATGGATTAGTCACACAACTGACAATCACCAACACATCCATCACCCACCGCACGGGCATGTTGTCCGTTTACCGAGCAGACCATTGGACCGCCCCACCACTTGCTGACTCCTTGCCCTACGATTCAGCGTCCGGCAAATCACAAACATTCAACATCAATTGGCCGACAATCAAATTGCCAGAGGATTTGCTGACGCTTAGAGCATCAGGTTATGTCACACATGACCAACCCTATCTTGCCATCACCGACACGCATCATGGCCACCTGACCGTACAAGGTATCCAAACTCAACGTGCTGGCGATATGTACTATCCGCCCCAACGCATCGTGACCGACGGCCCAAATTTTCATGTCCAAATGCGAGATGGTTTTTCCCGCATCATTCAAACGCTGACACTTCCTGATGACCAACC
The DNA here is from genome assembly GCA_002480565.1 of Phycisphaerales bacterium UBA7800. GTDB lineage: Bacteria > Planctomycetota > Phycisphaerae > Phycisphaerales > Phycisphaeraceae > UBA7800. Next base: position 159,638 of record DLCK01000013.1, read on the forward strand.
CGTTGGCCTGTTTCATGCAAAGACACAACGACGAAACAACACAGCCATCGCACAAGTAAGTTACACCCAATTTGCTCAAGCATTAATCGGCAAAGCAACTATTGATGGCGATCTCTCCGAATGGACACAACACACATGGAGTCCGCTTGGCAATCCATCACAAGCCTGCTGGACAAACGGCCCGGTGGATAACCGAAACTCCCCTGCTGAATGTGATCCGATCTTCAGTTTCAAATGTGCCCCCGACGGACTATACATGGCGATCAAAGTCAAAGGCGATCTATCCAAAGATCATCTGACCGTGCTCTTCGATCCAAGACCTTCAACTGAGCTGGGTAAAGTCGGCGGATACTATTGGCTTAATGCAGGTTACAGCAATGGAACTTTTCAGGTTCGACATGGAGAAACCTCACCCGGTAATGTCCGCATCACTTCTGCGATTCAAGCACATGGCGATCAATCGCACATTGAAATGTTCATCCCCTTTGCCTTGATGAACCAATCGCAATGGCCAACTGATCAGGACATGGGTCTGTCTTTGTGGTGGGCTCACAACGGGCCCAACGGCAAAACCAATCTGCTCTGGTCAGACCGTGGGCATCCATGGAACACGACGCACTTTGGCGTCCTGCGTCGTGTCAAATCACCCGACGAATTTTTACCAACACTCGTACAAATCTGGCCATGATCGCTATCATGTGTTTGTACTAATCCATTTTTATCCAAGTGAGTTTTATCATGGCTGATCTTGCCAAACGTTTTTCCAATAACCCCATCATCACACCAGCAGATATCAAGCCCTCGCAGGAAGGCTTAATTGTCGAATGTGTCTTGAATCCCGGTGCATTCAAGTATCAAAACAAAACCGGCTTGCTCATGCGTGTGGCTGAAAATGCACCATCAACCGATACAACCATCAGCGTTCCCTTGCTCGATGAGTCGGCAGAAGGTGGGATGAAAATTCTCAAAATCGACCGCAAAGATCCACAGCTTAAAGCCACCGACCCACGCGTGGTGAATTACAAAGGCGACGACCTGCTTACCACAGTCTCGCATCTGAGATTGGCATGGAGTGAGGATGGCAAACACTTCACTGTCGATGACAAACCCTTCATGATGGGACAGGGCAAGTACGAAGCTTACGGCATTGAAGACTGTCGCACATCACAGATTGGTAATGAGTACCATCTGACCTTTACCGCCGTCTCGGGCAACGGTGTTGCCGTTGGTCACGCAATCACCAACGACTGGCAGACGGTCTATCGCAAAGGTTTGATCCTCCCACCGCATAACAAAGACGTGGCCATCTTCGAAGAAAAAGTCAACGACCAATATGTCGCATTACATCGCCCAAGCAGCCCAGGTATTGGTGGGAATTACATCTGGATTGCAACATCGCCGGACACCATCCATTGGGGCAACCATCACTGCATCGCCCAATCACGCCCGGGCATGTGGGACAGTGAACGCGTTGGTGGCGGGTGTGCGCCGATCCGTACTGACAAGGGATGGCTGGAAATCTATCACGGTGCAGACAACAAGGGACGTTACTGCCTGGGCGCTTTGCTGTTAGATTTAAATGAACCGTGGAAGGTCCTTGCCCGCAGTGATCAGCCGATCATGGAGCCGACCGCACCTGAGGAAAAAGCAGGCTTTTACAGTCAATGCATCTTCACCAATGGGCACACCGTCGATGGAGATACCGTGACGGTCTACTACGGTGCTGCTGACACCGTCATTTGCGGTGCTCGTCTGAGTATCCGAGAGATATTAGCAACGCTTGATGTCTGAACCCAACGATCAACATCTGGATCAATAAAAAAATGCTGCCCTTGATGGACAGCGTTTTTTATTGCCTATTCAGATTGCGGATGCTTCTCAAATAATGACACACGCAGTTCAAAGCGCCGGACGAGACTCGAACTCGCGACATTCAGCTTGGGAAGCTGACGCTCTACCAACTGAGCTACCGGCGCAATTGGATGGATTGCAATTATAGCTTTTCCATCAACTCCAAAGCAAACCGACAAAGCCACCCGATCATGTTGAATGCTACATCTTGACTACCCTAACTAACAACACAGTCAATTGAAACCCAAAATCAGAACAAAACTTGCAACCTTCATTGAGACTGGCGTGTTGTATGTTCGTCTACACATTATCAGGTAACTAATATGCAATCCCCCCAATTAGCCCCAGAGTTGAGTATTGTTGTCCCGACACTCAATGAAGCAGGAAATATTGACAATCTGCTGACTCATATCTTCGATGCTACAAGAAGTCATATATCCTTGGAAGTAATCGTTGTGGATGATGGTTCAACGGATAGCACCCGTGATATAGTAATGGCATGGTCTCAGATCACACCTGTCAGATTACTTGCACGCGAAAACAAGCGTGACCTTGCTACGGCAGTGACAGACGGTGCTGCATTAGCGAGCAGCGATGTTATTCTGGTCATGGATGCGGACATGAGTCACCCGGCAGAAAAGATTGTCGAATTAGCCCAACCCGTTATCAATGGGACGCATGATGTCGCCATCGGCAGTCGCTATGTGCGTGGGGGAAAAACGGTCGGCTGGCCATGGTACCGACAGATTCTTTCGCGTGGAGCGACGGTACTGGCCTGGCCGTTTGCCGATGCACGTGATCCGATGTCAGGCTTTTTCTGTGTCCGTCGTGAACGACTTGTCGAACTTGGCAAGCATGCGGCGGGATACAAGATCGGTCTGGAAGTCTTAGCTGGCAGTAAAACAGATCTGCGTGTTATTGAAGTGCCGATTACCTTTGCACAGCGTGTTGAAGGAGAAAGCAAGCTCAAAGCCTCAACCATCTACCAGTATCTTGAGCGACTTCTGGCCTTATCCGGGGGGAGTATCGGCGCGACGATACTCGGGCGCTATGCTGGCATCACTGTGATCACAATGCTCATTGACCTGCTGGTTTATGTGGCGTTACGTCATCAACAATTTCAACTTGGCTCCAGTCATATCATCAGCTTTTTCATCAGTGTGATCATCGCATACAACATGCATGTATGGTGGACTATTCCCAATAACGCGTCCCCAACGAAAAAGACTGTCACAGGTCGTTTTGTCAGCTTCCTGATCCTGAGTCTACTTGCTTTGTTTCTCCGTGGTGGATTGCTGGGCAATCTGACTGAACATGGGCACTGGCCAGAGCTCTTGGCAATGATCCCAACTATGCTGGTATCGAACATGGTGTTGCTGGGCATACTCTGTTATCTGCTTTTCCCACAGACCTTGTTACAGCAAAACCCATGGCTGCGTTGGCGTGTGGCAGTAATCGGTGGCGTGGGTTATGTCCTGGCTATGAAGTTGGTGTACATGGGTGTGATCGACCTGATCCCCGAAGAAGCCTATTACTGGAACTATGCCAAGCATCTATCGTTTGGTTATCTGGATCATCCCCCGATGGTCGCATGGCTCATTGCATTAGGGACTGCAATTCTGGGCGACACAGAACTGGGCGTGCGTATCGGATCGGTGCTCTGTTGGTTGATGACTTTGGGTTTTGTGTATCGCCTGGCCAGTGACATGTATGACAAATCCACTGCAATGCGGTCGATTTTAATGGTGACGGTTTTACCGTTTTTCTTTATGACCGGCTTTTTGATGACACCTGATGCGCCACTGACAACCTGTTGGGCTGGAACATTGTATTACCTGCAACGCGCATTGCTGCGTGAACAACATCGTGCATGGTATGGCGCTGGAATTTTTCTTGGCCTGGGCATGCTCAGCAAATACACAATTGTCTTACTTGGCCCAGCGGCATTGATCATGATGCTTACAAACAGGCAGCATTTTAAACATCTACTTCGCTTTGAACCTTACGCCGCTTCAGGTATCGCCCTGCTGATTTTCTCGCCAGTACTGATTTGGAATGCGCAACATCAATGGGCTTCATTCGTATTCCAAGGGCCAAGACGACTGGCGCCGGACACTGTTTTTTCCGAACATATCCTCCTAGGCGGAATCGCATTGTTGCTAACACCAATTGGACTTCTCGCAGCGATTACGGCATGGTCCAAACATTCAAAAACATTGCATGTAACTTCAAACAATCACAAGTTTGATCGCATGTTTGCAGCCGTCTTTACAATTACTCCTTTGGCTGTATTTATATATTTCAGTCTACAACACGAACCTAAACTCAACTGGACGGGTCCCATCTGGCTAGCACTAATCCCGCTGATGAGCCACTGCATTCAACACGAGACTCTGTCAATTACGTTGCGAGAAAAATTTTCTACGAAACTCCAGCAACTCTGGCAGCCGACTTTGCTTTGCACTTTACTTATCATGGGGGGCCTGATGCATTACTTGGTATTGGGGCTGCCCGGCGTTGGATACAGTGACAAGATGCGTCTGCCAGTTGCTTGGGAGGAGATGGGGCTCCTCGTCGAAAATGTAGAAGAGCAGGTTGAAGCAGACACCCAAACAGAACCCCTGGTGGTTGGACTCGATAAATATTTCACAGCCAGTCAAGTCGCTTTTTATCGCCATAAAATGAAGCGTACCGAGCCGAACCATGAAACCGATGAGGGCTTTGAACATACCACCGCGGATCATCTTTTCGATGGTACGGGACTCATGTACAAGTACTGGTTCCCGGCAAAAGATCAGACCGGGCGAATCCTCTTGCTGATCAGTCGGGATCCAAGCAAACTCAGCAACCAATCAATATCCGTGTACTTTGACAGTCTTAGCCCCATTCAACAGGCACGTATCTCCAAGCACGATAAATCGGCAGGAGGTTTCTATTATCGTGTTGGGTACAACTATCACGGCCCACAGGTCGCGGCGCTGGACTGAAACATCTATCAGCTATTATTTAAAGTACATACATCCCACTGGGCATCGGCTTAGGCTGATCACAGACACTTTGAATATTGACAAACTGGCCACTGTCAGACGAATCATGAAACGCGTGCATCAGTTCCAGTACGTGTGATGCCAGTTGGCCATTGGCACGGAATGCATCGCCATCACGCAGCGCTCTTGCCATATCAGCGACACCCAGACCACGACTGTTATCTGCGTAGCTATGTGACAGAGGCATCTCTTTAAAGTCGCTTCTTTGGACGCATAATTTCACTGGGCCACCAAAACAATTGGGATCGGGAACACTGAGACTGCCTTGGGTGCCATGGATTTCAATGCAGGGCAGAGTATGCTTCCAGACATCAAAACTGGTGATAATCGTTCCTGTCGCGCCGGATGCAAACTGCATCAAGCCAGTCACGTGGGTTTGAACATCCACAGGCATGACATCGCCTTTGCGCAGTTCACTGGTGCAAACACGTTCCTCTTTTGCCCGAGCAGTGAGGCCAGCGACCTTCGCCACCGGACCAAGCAGATTCACCAATGCGGTGAGATAGTACGGCCCCATATCGAACATCGGGCCCCCACCAGGCAGATAGTAGAACTCCGGCGCCGGGTGCCAGCTTTCATGACCGGGGCAACACATAAATGCCGTCGCCGAAATCGGCTTGCCAATCCAACCATCATTAATAATCTTCGCACAGGTCTGAATACCCGCTCCCATAAACGTGTCTGGCGCACCACCAACAAGCACCTTGTTTTCATCTGCAAGTTTGACCAACTCTTGGGCTTGATCTCGACTGAGGCACAGAGGCTTTTCGTTGTAGCAACACTTGCCAGCAAGGATCGCTTTCTTGGCAACCTCATGATGTGCAACAGGGATCGTCAGATTCACCACGATCTGGATTTCAGGATCAGCAAGCAATTCATCAACCGTCATCGCTTTGAGGTCTGGATATTTGACCTTGCCATCATCGTTGAGTTGCTCGGCTTTGGCCTGGGCTCGCGAGAGATCAATATCCGCGCAAGCGACGAGCTTGACACCCTTGAACATGTTCGAAAGGTTTTCGATGTAGATACTGCTGATGTTCCCGCAACCGATAATGCCTACTTTGATGATCTGCATAATGTGTACCCGTCCGTGCTGTGTGTTAATAAAGTCCAACCACGTATTTGCTGCCAATGGACATTTTTTCCGACCCTTAGCATCCCAAGACAGTATAATTCAGTGTAATTAAACCGCTATAGACAGAAGTTTCATTTTTATGGATCATTTTTCCATCGCTCCCATACAGTACACGCGACAGCTTCCTGAACGCATGAAGGTGGCTTACATCGGCCATGCCCCACAAAAACGGGATGTGGTCAATCATCCATTTAATACATATAACTTTTCGATGATACTCGATGGGCAGGGTTTTTTTGGCTGGCAAGGACATGAACCTGTCCCGATTAAAGCCCCCTGTGTCATCACTCAGTGGCCAGGAACCATCATGCACTATGGCCCTACCAAAGGGACAACTTGGCGGGAGCTTTATCTGATCTATGAACCCACGGAAATATCGGATTTGACCGAACGTGGACTTGTTGTCGAAAGCCGCCGTTGGTGGCCTGTCGAACATGCAAGCATGTTTCATCAGTCAGTCATCCAACTCATGGAATTAGCTCAACGTCTGGATGAAGTAGGAATGGCTGACCGTATTGACCGCGTTGCGGAATTAGCCATAACGGAAAGCTTGCTGCCTGGCCCTCCGATTCTCAGCAAGTCCGACCGCACGGTTCTGAAGATCAAACAACACCTCGAAGACACCTGGCAACAGACACATGATCTTAACCAACTTGCTCGGGAACATGGGCTAAGTCCGTCGGTCTTTCGCCGCATATGGAACCATCTCGTGGGCATCCCGCCTCACCGGTATGTCATTGAAAGGCGAATGATCCATGCCCGAAAAATGTTAGCCGAGACTGCAATGAACATCTCTGAAATCGCCTACGCTGTGGGCTACGAAGACCCGCTGTATTTCTCTCGACTCTTCCGTAAAAACACCGGTATCAGTGCAAGTATGTATCGCCGATACTACCGCACATAAGGTCGACCTGGTTCGACCGTATGGCTGATACTACATCACAATGGGCTTACAAAAACACAGAGTCACAGAGATAGAAAGAGCAGCAAAAAACATGCTTTCTCTGTGTCTCTGTAACTCTGTGGTAAAGCCATTGCATTGACTGGCCTGTTAATCACACCATGACATTACCCGCAAGCACCATGTCGATGCGTGCGAGTTCGTCTTCGGTGAAACTCAAGTTATCCAGTGCTTTGACGTTTTCTTCAATTTGTGATGCGCGGCTTGCACCAATCAAAGCCGAGGTCACACCCCGGGTGTTGAGCACCCATGCCAACGCCATTTGGGCCAAGGACTGACCGCGTTGCTGGGCGATGTCTCCCAGGGCTCTGACCTTGGCAAGTGTCTCATCCGTGATCTGTTCAGGCTTGAGAAATCCACCACGTCCAGCGCGCGAATCCTTGGGGATGCCGTTGAGATATTTGTTGGTCAGCTGCCCCTGCGCCAATGGGCAAAAACAGATACCGCCGATCCCTTCTTCGGTTAATACATCAGTGAGTCCATCTTCGATCCATCGATTGAGCATGCTAAAGGATGGTTGATGAATCAGACATGGCGTCCCAAGGTCTCGCAGAATTCTGGCAGCCTGACGCGTTTCTTCTGCTGAGTATGAGGAGATACCCACGTAAAGCGCCTTGCCACTGCGGACAGCTTGATCCAACGCCATCATGGATTCTTCCATGGGTGTTTCACGATCCGGGCAGTGATGGTAGAAAATATCCACATAGTCCAGATTCATGCGTTTGAGGCTTTGATCCAGTGAGGAGAGTAGATACTTGCGTGAACCTTTATTGCCATAGGGACCAGGCCACATGCCGTAGCCAGCTTTGGTGGAGATGATCAGTTCGTCACGGTATGGCATAAAATCATGCTTGAGATGTCTGCCAAAATTCTCTTCCGCCGAGCCAGGTGTCGGACCGTAGTTGTTGGCCAGATCAAAATGCGTGATCCCCAGATCAAATGCGGTACGCAGCATGTCACATTGATTGTCAAACACATCAACACTGCCGAAATTATGCCAAAGTCCCAGCGAGATCAGTGGCAGCATCAAACCACTGCGTCCGCAGCGTCTAAAATGCCCCGACTCATAACGTGTATCACTTGCTTGGTATCCCATCTTCTGTCTCCTGGTTTGAATGGTACGGACGTTAGATCGACACTCTAGCGGATCAAACCGTTATGCAACATGGAAACCTGATTCAAAACCATGGAAATAATGACTGTTTTGCCAAAACCTGACTGTCTACATGGGACAATTTGTAACAAAACATGTAAAATATGACTAACAGGAGATATTTACATGGGTATTGGACCTTCGTCGCACGTACGTTTTCTGGAACATGCACTGGACTTTGAATTGGTTTGTGGCAGGTGCATTGATGTCCCCAAAGGACAAGTATTCGGCTGGCATGCTGACCCTTTAATCACCATGATTCATTTGGTCAAAGGCAAAGCATTCTGTGAATTCTGCGTTGACCCGTCGACTGCAAAAAAAGTCTGTATCCAAACCGGGCAGGTGCTGGTTATCCCACCGGGCCAGACATTTCGATGGGGAAGCAGAAAGACAGACAGTCATGTTCGCCAAGCTCAGTTCAAAGGAACGTTACTTGATTGCGTGGATCTGTCGGACATGTACGAGTTGCCCCTCGTGCTTAAGGGGGACTTAGGCATCGAAGCTGGCGCGGCCATTGACTCGCTTAAAGGTTCTTATTTCTGCAAGTCCAAACATGACCTGCATGAAATGATCCATCGTAAACAACTCTGTTTTCAGATCATGGCATTGCTGACACGTGATGCGGTTTTCAAAGGTGATGCCCAACACCTGTTTGCTCAGACACAAAGATTATTGCCAGTCTTTCGACTGATCCATGAGAACTTACATACTGAACTCAATCGTGAGATGCTGGCTTCGGAAATGAATCTTTCACCATCACGTTTCAGCGCGCTGTTTGCATCCTGCACTGGACAGTCTCCAATGCAATATGTCCGTCAGGCACGGCTTCGTCAGGTCCAGCATCTACTATGGACGACCAATATGACTGTGGGGCAGATCGCTCAGAAGCTGCAGTTTTATGATGCCTTTCACTTAAGCAAACAGTTCAGCAAAGCCTTCGACATCAGCCCCACGGATTTTCGCCGAAGTGCTGGAAATATCTCGCTGTTCCATGCTGCATCGTGAAGTCATTTTCGAACATCTCTAAACGACAGAATTGTGCAACCGAGAAAACAACTTTTTGACAATTCACATGACTATTGGGAAAATAACTTAAACGTTTCAGCCCCTTATATATGGAGACAAAAATGCATCAATTCAAAAAATCCAGTGCCGTATTGGTAGCCATGACCCTCCTTGCATTTACCCTGCCACTCAAAGCAGAGTTGGTTGGATACTGGTCGTTTGATGGGGACCTTAAAGATTCGAGTCTTACCAAGAATGACGCAGTGGATAAGACAGATAAGGTTGCCTATACCGACGACGTACCATCAGGCATTAAAAGCCAGAAGGCAATATCGCTGGCTAACCAGGCAGCTGTCCGCGTCCCCAATCAAGCCGGACTCATGGATGGGAAAGCCATGTCGATTAGTGTTTGGTTTAAAGCTGCGGCGGATAGCCCCGGTTCATGGACGCGTATTCTCAGCAAATCTGCCAAAGTCGGCCAAGACAGCGTCGGCGTGGAAATTCAACGTGTCAATCAAACCGCAGGCCTTCAACTGCGAGTAGACACTCCCGAACAATTCAACCGCGGTATCCTTCTGGGCGAACAACTCAACAACCAGTGGCATCACATGGTCATTACAATCGATGGCGATGTCATGATGATCTACCTTGATGGTAAAGCCTCCAAGCACGGGCTTCGAATCACGAAGACATTGGCTAACCCAGCAGACCTGGTCATCGGTTCGGCAAGTGTCGAATCCCAACGTTTCTTCACCGGCATGATCGACGACCTTGCAGTATGGGACAGTGTCCTGACTGACCAGCAAGTCAATGCCTTGAAAGATGGCAGCAAGACTCCATTAGATATCAAGTAAAACAGTAATCCAATCAAACTAAAACAGCCGTTTGCTTTTGTGAGTAGACGGCTGTTTTAGTTTGATCATTGAATTGCTTTTACAGCATTGCTCTATTTTTCTGAATCAAATCCAAACGCTGCTGCACACATAGGTGCGACTTGAATGGGTCCTGTGGTGTGTTGATTGTGTAATCAATGAGACGGTCAATAGTGCTGGCTGCCACATGCATACGTGTATCCGAGGATGCATAATAGATAAGTACCTCACCATTCTCCCGTTTAACCCAACCATTGGAAAAAGTGACGTTGGAAACATCGCCCACACGTTCACCAGCCAGAGGAGCGATGAAGTGTCCCGAAGGCAAATGCGTCACTTTCCAAGGTTCGTTGAGGTCGGTCATCATCATGTACAACACATACCGCAACCCAGAAGCACAATTACGGACACCATGCGCCAGATGCAGCCAACCCTTTTCGGTCTTGATGGGTTGGGGGCCTTGTCCATTTTTGACTTCATAGATCGTGTGATATTCCTTGGGATGGACGATGGTTTCATGTTCGACGACGGGATTAGTCATGTTCTTGCAGGTGCCCCAACCGATACCGCCCCCCTTGCCGGTACTGATAAATCCATCTTGTGGGCGGGTGTAAAACGCATATTCGCCATTGACGAATTGTGGGTGTAACACCACGTTGCGCTGCTGCGGTGATGGCGATTTGAGATCAGGCAATCGTTGCCATGAATCAAGATCCTTGGTGCGGACGATACCACATTGTGCATCAGCAGAGGATGTATCACCTTCAGGGGCATTGGCGTCTTTGCGTTCGGTGCAAAACAGGCCATAGATGTAACCGTCTTCGTGTTCGGTAAGTCGCATGTCATAAACATTGACATCATCCACATCGGTCTGTGGCAGGAGGATGGGGTCTTTCTTAAATTCAAACCCATCGATGCCACTGTCACTTTCTGCTATTGCAAAAAATGACTTACGGTCATTACCTTCAACACGGACAACAAGATAAACCTTGCCATCGCGGAGTATCGCCCCACTGTTAAGTGCCGCGTTGATACCCAGGCGTTCGAGGAACATCGGATTCGTTGCTGGATTCAGATCATACTTCCAGTCCAGTGGCGCGTGATCCCGCGTGAGAATCGGATGTGTATAGCGTTCATACACACCGTTGTACCAAGTCGGTTCGACATGGTTCTTGCGGGCAATGAGTTTGTCATAACGCGATTGAATATTGTGCAATGCAGCATCAAAGTCGAATGAATCGAAAGCCATAACTGTATTCCTTTTTTATTTTTTTAAATACAGAGTTTAGACAAAAGATACATCCAACTTCAATTCGTGACAAGTTATTGAAGATAGCTTGGCAAAAGTCGCAGTAATACACCGCAATCAAGCCGAACTGAATCTGATGCTCCAAGTGCTCAAAACAGGCAGACAATCAAACCCATTGAGCCAGCCCATTCATTTCATGAGCAGTCAAAGCCCGGTTAAAGACTGCAAGTCCACCGATTGTGCCGACGAAGAAATTGCCCATCTGCCCACTACGGGTGACTGAACCGACGGTGAAGTTTGCAGGGCGTTCACCGCCATCAAAGAGTCCGCCGGGGTAGGGATAAGGATTGCGATCTTGGCGTGCATCAAGCTTGCCGTTGTAGTAACTCATAGCTTGCTGACTATCGTAGGTAAAACCCACGCAGCACCATTGATCACGGGTGACAGGTGTCTGGCCGATGGAAGCGTCCATGCAATATTTGTATCCGGGTGTCGGGCCACCAATTTTGGAGACATGACCACAAACTTGATCCGCACTGTCCCAGATACCGAGGTTCAGGAACATGCCGTATTGTCTGAGCTTGTGCGTTTCATCCCAGAGTCCAGCGACAAACTCGCATTCACCTTCGGGCTTAAGACCACGCTTGAGCCATGCCACGACGGAGACTTGGGCCTCTTCACCTGGGATGTCCAAAGCGGGTGCGTCGAATTTGGAAACGCTAAGCCACTGCCGATAGTCAATGCGCATGGCATGATCGCTGAAGACGCCCTCATCAACGCGCATCATGGGACCGGCTTGCTCGGTCAGTGCGTAAGGATGCGGCCCCTTGGCGACGCGCAGCTCACCTGCCTGCTCCTGAAAGTCCCAGAAGCTGATGAGGTTGGGCAAATCAATGGGATGTATTTTATCCGTCATATTTCATATTCCAGTACATTAAAAATCAAAGTCGGTCGGTGCGACTGTACCACTTCTTCATCACATCCGCAGCAGGTTTACCATCAATGGTAAATCCCTTGTTTCCGCGTGGGTCATCATGAAATTGTGGTCGGAAGTTCTGTTCATCCCACTTCCACCAATACATGCCCATCCACCATGGTTCGTCCCAAAAAGTCCGCAAGACAGCTTCCATGAAGTTGGCCTGTTCATTGCCATCGTACCCACCGGGATTGTCCCAGCCATGTGGTTTACGTGTGGCACCTGCCGTGGCACAACAACCGGTTTCCCCGAAGTAATAGGGCTTGCCATACAGCTTGGCAATGTTGCGGTGTTTTTCGAGTAACGGCTTGAGAAACGTAAGCATTTCATCCATGGTCGAACCTGGTTTGTCAGAGACAGCATCGTAGAAACTCGTTCCAACCGAGTCCAAATCAAACCACCAGTGATCTGCATTTTCAAGTTGTTTTTCGAAATTCGCCCATCGGGTATGACTGGATGTCAGATGTCCGTCATAGACACTTCGTGAAGCTTTGACGACTTCTTTCCATTGATCATTAAAGTGCAGCACATTGTCGATTTCACTGTCGATACCAAATGCTTCACAGCCGGCACGTTGAGCTAATCTCGCATAATGGAGAGTCCGTTTGGTCATCGAATCAAACCATTTGGAGCAATGCGTGATTGGTTTACCGGGCATGATTTCATGATCATGTGGCAAATGAATATGACAGCGCTGCGTCCCATCCCAACACTCAAGCATCGGGCGCAGCTGAACCTTCATGCCCTTTTCGTGCATGTAGTCAATGATGTCGCGCAATTCGTCATCTGCTGGTGTGATTTCAAAGTCACGAAACTGCCGACCACTGAGCATGGTCTCCTGTAAGACTGTTGAGACCAGACAGACCCAATCGATGTTCAAAGCTACCATTTTATCGACTTGCTGCTTGGCTTCTTCGCTACCGAAATAGCCATTGCGTGCATAAAAGCCGAAGGTCATACCACGATGAATTGGATACGGTTTTTGCATTGTATTACTCGTAAAAATGCCTTAAAAATCAGGGGCGATCGGTTCTGCTGAACCATTGTTTCATAATTTGTGCTGCGGGCTTGCCGTCGACGGTAAAGCCTTTGTCGCCTGCGGGGTCATCAATGAACTGCTGGCGTTTATTTTGTTCATCCCACTTCCACCAGTACATGCCATACCACCATGGCTCGTTCCAGAATGACTGGAGTACCGCTGCGAGATAGTTGGCTTGCTCGTCAGGATCGTACTTGCCATCACCTTGCCAGCCGGATGGATGCATTGCGCCACCAGTGGATGACGTGCAGCCGACTTCGCCGAACATGATCGGCTTGCCATAGACTTCTGCCATACGTTTGAAGCGTTCGACTTGCGGCTTGAGATTTTCGACAATCTCATCAACGCTTGCTTTAGGATGATCACTTCCGGGGGCATAGCAGGAGAGTTCGAGCATATCCAAGTCGTACCACCAGTGGTCTTTGTTAGTCAGCTCTTTGTCGAAGTCGATCATGCCAGTATGCGTGGTATGGCAACTACTCACCGGTCCGTCGTAAACCTTACGGACTTCACTGACCACATGCTTCCAATGATCTTGTTTGTCGATAGTGCGATCCAATTCACTATCGAGTCCATACATCTCGCAACCAGTCTGTTGGGCGATGCGAGCATAATGCACGGAGCGTTTGGTCATCGAATCAAACCAGCGTGCCCACTTGTCGGACTTTCTGCCGGGGATGCGTTCACCGTCATAGTTAAACCAGACTTGCAGACGCCCAAGCCCGTCCTGTGTTTCGAGCATGGGGCGAAGATGGACTTTGATTCCTGCCTTATGAAGCGCATCAATGATCGTAACCAATTCATGATCGTTGGGTGTGACTTCAAAATCACGGTACTGCATGGTGCTATGACAGGTGTCCTGCAAGACGGTAGCCACCAGGACCACCCAATTGATATTCAGGTCGACCATTTTCTGAACCTGTTCCAAAGCCCATATCGAACCGAACACGCCATTGCGAGCATAAAATCCGAACGTCACACCACGATGAACTTCGCGTAAACCAACAGGTAATTCTTGAGACATGACAAGCACCATCCTAAAACAAGCTTTAAGTACAGAAAAATAGTTTTCTGATTTGGCGTGATCGTAGATGGGACATTTATGCAGGTCAATAAAGAATATCCATTGAGAACTTTTTCATTCCAAATCAGAAATACTCGACTTGTGCAATGCGATTCACCATTTATCGATGGGGCATTTTGAACGGTGCAGTCGGATTTTATCGTTGATTTGGCAGCCGCAGACGGTGCATTTGCATTTGATCCGGATTGACCCACGGCAAGGCTCAGCTTCGGGACAGTTCTGACAGATTTCCCGACGCTTGGCAATGACATCCAAGTCCGCCATGCCGATGCGCAGGCGTGACTGTATCAGCCCCAATGCCCCAGTCAGGTAATAGCCAAGCTTTTTGAACATGTGATCATTATAGGTCACAAGTTCATTGATGTGGGCATGGTGATTCGTTCCTATCCAGTCTATCCAAACTGCGAGTGGTTTACAGATTGCCTTGGCGTGTTACACTGCTTGACTACTTTATGTTTTGGAGCACACCTCATGCCCGAAGACCCGCTGCATCGGCTTTATGAAAATATTGGTGACGATGGGATCACGCAGATTGTTGCTGCGTTTTACAAACAAGTCCCCGGCGATGATATCCTTGGCCCGATGTATCCGTCTGATGAGATGGAAGCAGCGGAAGAACGCCTGCGTGATTTTTTGATTTACCGTTTTGGTGGTTCACAAAAATATGTCCAGCAGCGTGGGCATCCCCGACTGCGTATGCGACATATGCCGTTTGCCATTGATGTGAATGCACGTCACCGTTGGATTGAACTAATGACCAAAGCGCTAGAGCAGGTCGAGATGTCAGTGAAAGATCGTGCATTGATGCTAGCGTTTTTTGAGCATCTTGCCACGTTCATGATTAACCGTGAATCTTGAAGTAAGACTTTGCATTAAAACGGATGAGCGTAGGAAAACATCCAAGTTCCAATGATGTGGCTGCGTTCTTGATGCTTGAACTCTTCGGTAACGTGTCGGTTGGACCAGTGAATCATCAGACGTTTCCATGCAAGAGCCATCCCGTATTCAAACTCACCGACCCAGTGTTCTTCGGCGACGCCCAGCGAGTCGTGGTCATTGTTGCCACTGACGAACATATCGTGTTCGACATACTTTCCACCAGCACGGACAAAGGCATAGAAGGACAGGTCTTTTGCCCACGGGTTGGCTGTTGCGCTAAGCACATCATCAAGGCGTCCGGGGCCAAAGTCCGCGGGGATATGCCAGCCTGCTCGGAGGGTGATCGCTGCATTTGCATCACGGTTGACATTACCGACCACAAAACCTGCCTGTGGGATGGCCTGCATGGCAAAGCCGTCCTGTGTCTCGCCCAGCAGGTTAAATTTCCACTTGTGTTTGTAGATAAAATTGATGCCAAACTCATCATGCAGCTGGCTGTCCCAACCCTTAGGTTCAGGAGAATCGGAAATCTGGTGGACAAATTTTTGAATGGGTTCGCCCAGTGCTGCTGGCCCGATCACACCCATGTTCAGTTCGATGTGATCCATCTCCCGGTCTTCAACAGAGCGTTGTAAAAACATACCGCCATACAACCAACCTGCGTAGGGGCGATCATTGGGATTGGCAACGGTGTTGGCGATGTTATCCTGCGTGTAGATATTGTGTCCAAAGACATAACCCAATGCCGTATCCACCGGTGCATGTCCATTGATGGGCAGCAAGGTTCCTAGTTTTTCAGAGAACCTGTCTGCGAGCTGTGGCTGATGAGTCAGTACCAATTTACTGCCATGCGTGTAATAGCGATCCGCAGTTGAACCGGGGACATAATAGGAACTGTCATTTTCAGTGTACAGCGTCAATGCCCAGTGATTATCTTTTGAAATCTGTTCTTCCTGAGCCGATGCATTTACCAAAGGCAAAAGCACAAGACACAACATCCCCAGGAACAAGTATTGAATCCGAATCATCTGGACCACTTTCGTTGAATGATGAGGTACAATCAAGCCTAGCCATTTTACTTATCTATGTGCGACTGACAAGCCAACGGCTAAGATTTACCAAACCATTTACGCCAACCCCTTGGTTGTGAAACCTCATCAGGCTCCACGGGTTTGTCCTCATCCATCGACGCATCCACTGCAGCCGTGTCTTCTTCGTCATTGGACATATCCAAAAGCATGCTCGGTTGAGCTGCCTGTAAGTCATCGGCGTTCATCACCAGAAGATGATCCGTATCATTGATGTCCGGATGATTTTCCTGTTGCTGTTTGTCTGTTGGGAATGTCGGGATCACTTCGTCGACCTGATTAAACTCCGGCCGTTTTCGCTTAATTGCCAACTCCTCTTCCATGACGCGTGGAGTATCAGGCCGATCCACCAGTTCATTTTCCTCATCGACCTTTTGATCTGAATCCACCGGTGCGACCATGTGCTCTTCGTTGACCTGAGCCAAAGCTTCTTCAAGCAGGTCATGCTCCTGGTCTTCATCATCGACACTAAATGCTACCGGTGCAGCATGCGGGAGGATTCGCGTAGATTGTGGTTTGTCGGTTTCTTCTAATAGAGAGTCAGGCAAACCTGCATCTTCGACCATGGATTGCTGTTGGTCAACGTAAGACACTGACATGGGTGAATCCGGTCGCTGTGGGACGACATAGTCATCTTCATCATCAGTCGGATCGGACGTTGTGCTGGAAGTTACCGAAGTTCCGTGGATGACTTGCGGACGTTCAGGACGATCCGGGCGATCAACAGGATCAGTCGTAACCTGCTTGGTCGGGCGTGATGCCTTGGCCTGAAGGATCTGCTTTTTCATCAGCTTAAACGATTCGAAAACCGTCAACCGCTGATCCGGGCCGGGTATGCCTTCAATGAGCATAAACAATTCACGCTGACACTTTGGACAAGCCAACTGGTAGGTACGCGGCTGTGCATTGCGAACCAGAATCCGATGGTCACAATGGGGACAACGTATGAGCAAGAGCAACTCCCGTGAAACGTTTAACGCCAAGTTGACTGATACAGCTTAAACCAATCGTACACGACAAGCTCGAAAAATCGCGATTAGCTGACCATTTGTTTCTGAGTGATATCAAGCATGCGTTGCAAAGCGATCATTGCCCAATGTGACACCTTGGGGTGAACCTTAATGGCGTTGATCACATTACCCTCCACCAATTGATCCATGATCCAAAGCAGGTGCGGCATGTCGATGCGATACATCGTGGTACATAGACACTGACAACCTGAAAGCATGCGCACTTCAACTCCTCGTGGCGCGGCTTCGGCGGCAAGACGATTGACCATGTGCACCTCAGTTCCAACTGCCCAACGTGAGCCAGGCTCGGACTTCTCGATGGCAGCTTTGATCCCTTCTGTCGAACCGGTCATGTCCGCAAGTTGGCAGACTTCATAGCTGCATTCAGGATGCGTGATCACTTTCACCCCCGGCCACTCCTGGCGGATTTGTGCAATGTGCTCAGGCCTGAAAAGTTTGTGGACCGAACAGTGACCTTTCCAAAGATACATCACTGCGCGCTGGATATCTTCTGTCGAATTGCCACCCATCCCGCCAGCATCCATTGGGTCCCAGACGATCATCTGTGTTTTGACATCAAAGCCGCATGCCGCTGCGGTGTTGCGTCCAAGGTGTTGGTCAGGCAGGAACAGAATTCGGATTTGCTCGCCGTCTTTTAAAGGTTCGTCACCACCGGCCAAGGCCCAGTCAAAAATTTTATCACAGTTGGAACTGGTGCAGACCGCCCCACCATGTTCGCCGCAGAAAGCTTTGATCGCCGCTGAGGAGTTCATGTAGCAGATAGGGATCACACGGCTGTTGGTACCTTTGAGCGAATCGTTGATAGCTTCCCATGCGTCGACCGTCTGTTCATAGTCGGCCATATCAGCCATGGAACATCCAGCGGACATATCCGGGAGTATGACCGTGGTGTCATCAGGCGTGAGGATGTCCGCCGACTCAGCCATAAAATGTACGCCACAGAAAATGACATACTTGGCACCGGTCTGCTTCACACTGTCAGCGGCAAGTTGGCTGAGTTTGAAGCTGTCGCCGGTGAAGTCAGCAAAACGGATCACGTCGTCCTGTTGATAGTGATGCCCCAGAATCACCAGCTTGTCACCCAACTCGGCGCGACGCGATTGGATTGCTTCGACCAACTGTTCGTCGGACATGGCGGTGTAATGATCAGGTAATGGCGGTTGCCAGAGCATATTTGCACTCCAAACATCAGTTGCGAATAAACCTGCATTATAACTCAAACGGCCCTGGTCGCACAGATTCAATATACCTGTGAATATTTTGATGCTAAACCGTACCCCTGATCCAGCCGATATTGCCTACATCTATTGCCAGTCAACAGCCGGAGATACGTCTATCATGGTCGAAATCGATCTGTCAAAACTCGCTTCGGAAGTCTCCAACATTCTGATGTTGCGAGGAACCAGCTTGCCACCGTTATGCTTAGCTGATCATGCACACACACATGCGGGCAGTGTTATTGACGACATGCCTGACGATAAACTCTTTGGTGTTGCGCAGATTAGTGATGCTGATATGGCTATGGCGATTCGATCCATGCTTTTGATTCGATGTGGCCTGATTTCCGAAGGCAGTATGTTTGCCATGATGGCGCCCAAGATTGAAAGTGATTTCATCTGCGGGATTGCCGAACGCAACCTTGGCCACAACGATGCAGCCAAGAATCACTTCCATAAAGTCCAGGAACACCCTGTTTATCAGACGCTCCATAAAGAAGCCATGGAATTGCTCAAAAGCAGCATGGACAAACGTCTGACCCGACTGCATGGCATTCTGGAATTGCATGGGGATTGGGAACCTTACGCATTTATCGATGTATATACGGAAGCTCGCGAAGGCCAAATGAGTTCTGCGTCTGAAGAAATGGTCCGCAAGATTCAAGCCATTGAGTTCAATGCTCTGTTTCTGCATTGTTATCAACAGCTAATGGGAATAGACGCCCGTAAAGTTGAAGTCAAACGCAGTGCGGAACCTCAGCGACGACGCCCCGTCCCAACACGTCAACCCAAGCCAGCAGCCGCAGCACCGACAGCTTCGGCAACACCGGCGTCCAATAAACCTGCAACACCCACACCGGCTAAGGCACCAAGCAATGAAGTCCGGGTGGGATGTCCAAAGTGCAAAGCTATTCAAAGCTTTGATGCCTCAAAACGGGGGCAGAAAGTCCAATGCAATAAATGCTCGGTCACTTTCGCAGTACCTGGCGGCAATGGTGCAGCAGCAAGTAACGCCCAGACGTCCGTGCGCGTTGCCTGCCCCAAATGTCGTACCGCAGCGGCCTACCCACAATCCAAACGTGGTCAAAAAGTCAACTGTAGTAAATGCAACGCGTCCTATACCATCCCCTCGCGTGCAGCAGCCTGAAGTAAATTACTGCGGACTCATCTGATCTGGCATACAAATCATGTAATGTCTCATGCGCCGCAACCCCTAACAACTACCGTCCGAACATGCTAAACTATCGGCATGCTCAACAAAGACACATTCCAACTCGTCTCAGAGATGCAGCCCATGGGCGATCAACCTCAAGCCATCTCCTCACTGGTGCAGGGAATCGAAGCAGGCATGCCCTACCAGACGCTCATGGGAGCCACAGGAACAGGCAAGACGTTCACCATGGCGAACGTCATCGCTCAATGCAGCAAACCCACCCTTGTCATCAGTCACAATAAAACGCTCGCTGCCCAACTCTATGAAGAATTCAAAGAACTCTTCCCCAATAATCCAGTCTGCTATTTCGTCTCCTATTACGATTACTATCAGCCCGAAGCCTACATCCCCCAGCGAGATATCTACATCGAAAAAGACTCCTCTCGCAATGACAATCTCGACCGACTAAGGCTTGCTGCAACCAGTAATCTCATCAGTTCACGGGCATGCATCATCGTTGCATCCGTCTCCTGTATCTTTGGTTTGGGTTCGCCGGATAAATACAAACAATCCATCATCAGTCTCAGTACAGGACAGGAACTTGCCAGACGCGATTTCTTCCTCGCTCTTAATGACCTGCAATACAAACGTTCGGACATGGAACTCAAACGTGGCACGTATCGTGTCCGCGGTGATGTCGTGGAAGTCCATCCTGCTGACGAGGAGTTCGCCTACCGCATTGAACTCTTTGGTGATGAAATCGACACATTGCAAATGATCAATCCGCTGACCGGCGAACTGCTGGCTGAAGACCGGCAGATTTTCATCTTCCCTGCGGTTCACTATGTCGTCGGCGAAGAGCACATCAAAAATGCCATCGACAACATCAAACAGGAACTCGAAGCACACAACATTTCCCTGCGATCCGAAGGCAAACTCCTTGAAGCTCAGCGAATTCAAGCTCGTACACGGTATGACCTGGAAATGATTGAAGAAGTCGGCTACTGCTCAGGAATTGAAAACTATTCCCGACACCTTGACGGGCGACCTGCTGGTTCCAAACCCTACACCTTGATGGACTACTATCCTGAAGATGACTGGCTGATGCTTATTGATGAAAGTCACGTCACCATCCCGCAATTGCGTGCGATGTACAACGGTGATCAGGCACGCAAACGTGTTCTTGTCGAACATGGTTTCCGACTGCCCAGCGCGATGGATAACCGACCGATGCGTTTTGAGGAGATCGAAAAAGCATGGGGACAAGTCGTTTTCGTCTCCGCGACACCCGGGCCATACGAGTTGGAAAAATGTGAAGGCAATGTCATCGAACAGGTCATCCGCCCCACCGGCTTGGTCGATCCTGTTATTGAAGTCCGCCCTGCTGCCACACAAGTCCCCGACTTATTGGAAATGGCGCGAGGTCGCACGGCCAATGGTGAACGCACGATTGTCACCACACTCACCAAACGTCTGGCTGAAGACTTATCCAGCTACCTTGCTGAAAACCAGATCAAGTGTCGGTATCTACACAGTGAAATCGACACGTTGGATCGCGTACAGATTCTCCGCGAATTACGTGAAGGCGAATACGACGTATTGGTCGGCGTGAACCTGTTGCGTGAAGGTTTGGACTTACCGGAAGTCTCTCTGGTTGCAATCATGGATGCGGATAAGGCAGGCTTTTTGCGTAGTGCCACTTCGCTGATTCAGCAGATTGGACGCGCTGCCCGTAACGTCAATTCCATCGTGATTCTGTATGCCGATGTGGTGACCCCTGCCATGCAGCAGGCCATTGATGAGACCAATCGCCGTCGCGAGATTCAGCTTGCATACAACAAAGAACATGGCATCACCCCGCAGACAATCAAGAAAGAAATCCGACGCGGAATTGAAGTGGAACTGCGTGCGATGGAAACCGCCCGCGCAGCCGTAACCCGGACTGAAGACGAATATGATCGCCTTGAACTAATCAAGAGTCTTGAAGACAAGATGTTCAAAGCAGCCGACGCGATGGAGTTTGAACGTGCTGCGGCATTGCGTGATCAAGTTAAACAACTCAAAGATTCACCGGAGTTGGAAAAGGTAAGCATGAGCAGCGTCACCAAAAAGTCCAAACCCAAACCCGGCACGCCGGGGACGAAGGTGATCAAGAAGAAAAAGAAGTCGTCGAATTGAAATTGTCAGTTTCATTTTCAAACCGCCAAGACGCCAAGAGCGCCAAGGTCGGAAAGAGAAAGTTTTCAAGACATTTTTTCACAACAGAGATATACACTCAAATTGCAGGCTCAATGCTTCTGTCATTAAATCTCTGATTGAACTTGGCATCATTGGCGCTTGGCGATAAAAATAACTTTTGACTCACCCGCCAAGCTGTGACATCTGCCGATTGCCATGCATGGAATGGGTTTCTGGTTTTTCGACAACGCATTGTTCCATGAGTTCGATAAGTTTTTTAGGATCAACTTTCGGACGCAGTGCAGGTATCACATCCACTTCGCCTCCATCAAAGAGACAGGCACGCAGCTCACCTTTGGCCGTCATTCGCAGACGATTACAGGTTTCACAAAATGGCTGACTCATCGCGGAGATGAAACCCAATCGTCCTGCAGCATGATGGAGGCTGTAAAGTTGAGCTGGCCCGACACCTGCTTCGGATTGACGATCGACCGATTCCAACTGACCAAAGACATTTTGAATTCGTTCAATAACAAGTGCATTATCGACGGTGCTTGGCGTCTGATCGTAATTGCCGGTGAGTTGGCTTTCACCTAAAGGCATGTATTCAATAAAACGGACAGTCCAATTGTTTTCAATTGTCAGCCGGGCAAAGTCGGCCACCTCGTCATCGTTGACATTGCCAATGACTACGGTATTGATTTTTAATTTTTCAAATCCAGCTGCAATGGCAGCATCGATTCCCGCCTGCAATTGATCCAATATTTTCATACCTCGATCGTATTGGAGATTCGGCGGATCTGTTGCAAAGGCGCTACCGGTGATTCGAGCCAATCGCTGAGGTTGCATTGAATCCCAGCTGATGGTTAAACGATCCACACCTGCATCACGGAGTTGGGCAGCCTGGCGATGCAGTGATAAGCCGTTGGTGGTCATGGACAAATCATGGGGTTTTAAGGCTGCCAGTCCACGGACAATATCCAGTAGATCATGTCGGATGGTCGGTTCACCACCGGTGAGTTTCAGATGACTGACGCCGATGTTCATTGCTGCCTTTGCCACCGCGATGATCTCGCTTGGGGCAAGACTATCGGACTTAGGAGCAAATGCCAGCCCATCTTGAGGCATGCAATACATACATCTGAGATTGCATCGGTCGGTTACTGACAGCCGAAGCAACCTCAATGCCGACAAACTGCGGGGGCCCTGTGCAAAGTTGGGGCGAACCGGGCCTGATGAAATAACAGGTAATGCAATGGGCATGAAAATGATTATAGGGTTCAACGATTCAAATAGGAATTATTCAACATTCAAATTCAGAATCGACAAGTGATAAAGGATTTTCCAAGATTGCCCGATAAGACCTTTAGCAATGTTGAGGATTTTGCGCCTATCGTCCGATCAAACGGTTTGCTATGTGCTAAAGCGGATACTTGCACTTATCGTCACGGTAACATCAGGCTTATAGAATTGTGTCAAACTCATTTGATGTTAAAGTGTTGTGCTGGATTGATTAACTTATGTATGAACTGACCTGTCCAGCCTGTCATGAAAAGTCTCAGCACACCTTTGTGCGTCTGGGTGCCCGTACGTCATGCGCCCAATGTCAGCACAAGTATCAACTTGCAAATGAACATGTTGAACGTCAGATTGAACTGCCCTCTGACGATAACAACACACCCAATCCACTGCTGTTCGGCTCACCGGTCACCAAACCGCCAGCACCTGCACATCCAGCTCACACACCCAGGCCGTCTCGACGCAGCCACGAAAATCGCTCCAGCAGTGAAACCCCACCATTGTTGACTCCGGAAGTCGACCCGACACTTCACCCGGCCCCCAAACCCAAGCCACCAGCAGAAGTCCAGCGGATGATCGCCCAGCGTCGTGCCCAGCGTGAACGTAAACGCCTGATTATCCGAATCGTCTGTATCATCCTTGGTTCAACATTGCCCATCGCCTTGCTGGTTTATATGTACACGATGGCTCGTCAAATTGATGAAACCACCATCAAATCAGATGACGGGACAACCGTCTTCCAGAATGACATCAACAGCAATATGGCATCAGGCGACCTGCGATCGCTGGATCGAATCACCATCAAGGCCGAACGACTCCAAGCCCCTTTCTGGCGGATTGGTGACAACTCACCATACGAGGAACCCAATGGCACCGATCCGATTAATCTGAGTCATGGTGACACCACTACCGGCGATGAAGCCAACATCACCTATATTGCTAACTACACCGTTCACACGAACAACGTCATCGAATTAGCCATATTGAATCTATCTCTGATTGACTCTCAAAATCGTGTTGTGGCTACCAACCAGATACCTTTGACCCTGTTGACGGATATCTCAATGGGCCTGCATTCACAGGACACAATCAAAGTCAACATCCCCAACAACTTCGCCAAGCAAATGTTCAAGATGGGAAGCTACACGGAAGTCCAAAAATTCATGGGTAACAGTGTGGCGATGCGCGAACCCACAATTGAATCTCAAATCTACGGTGAAGATGCAGTTTTGTTGATCACAGCTTACAATCCCTTGAGTAAGCCGTTAGCAAGAAGTGTCTTTTCCATTAAAGCAATCGACACAAATAAAAATGAACTGGCTCACTGGCTTGTCAGCTGGCAACGCACAGTCGACCCACGACAACGTGTCGAATTTAAAGTCAATATCCCCATCTCCCGGGATTGGAAAATCGGCGGTTGGAAATTGGTAGCCTTTGGTGAAACGGAAAAACTCCAGTAATCCTTAATGCGAATGCAATCCAAGCACGACCTGATCAGAATCAAGAAACATGCTCCTGATCCCGCTTCATACTGATAAACGACTCACCAGCCTGCCTTGGGTGAATGTTATATTGATCCTGGTCAATGTGTTGATCTTCATCATTCAATCGGCTACCCAAATAGAAGTCGGGCGGACGATGCTGCTCAATCCTCTGGCACCAACACTCACTCAATTTCTAACTTACCAGTTCCTGCACAACGATATTTACCACCTTGGCGGGAATATGATTTTCCTGTGGACCTTTGGCAATAATGTCGAAGACCGCCTGGGCAAAATTGGATACCTGCTGTTTTATCTGGCAGGTGGGATCATTGCAGGCCTTGGCCACTGCCTGGGGGAAACGGCCCCGGTACTCGGAGCCAGTGGCAGTGTCGCAGCAGTGACCGGAGCGTTTATCGTACTCTTCCCAAACACCCGAACCACCATCCTCTACTGGTTGATCATCTTCGGTGTCTTTGATATTTCAAGCGTCCTGCTCATCGGATTTCAAATCGCCCAGAACCTGTTTTTCCAACTCAGTGGTAATGATTCACACTACGCTTACATCGCCCATCTCTCAGGCTACGGTTACGGCATTTTCATCGCTTGGGGACTACTCTGGGGCAGACTCTTAAAACACCAACCCTATGACCTGATGGGGATGTACCTGCATCGCAAACGGCGTGTGGAATTTACCCATATGACCCAGCAGGGATACTCCCCATGGGAACATAGCACGGACGAAACACCAATCCCTGATGCCGTCTCTAAGACACCCCGTAAGGATCCGTACAGAACTGTACGCAAAGACCAATACAAAGTCCGACGTGATGAACGTCGTGGGGATAAACGTGACGAAAAACGTATTGACCAGGACAGTCAGCGTCAACAAATCGCCTTGCTTCGTGGGCAAGTCCTCCGTTCACTAGGCGAGCAAGACCTGCCTCAAGCTGCCCGTGTCTATGCCCAACTCCTTGAGTTGGCTCCAACACAAGTCATGAGCATGAAGCACCAGTTGGATATTGCCAATCAACTGATGACTGATGCCAAACACGAAGACGCAGCCAAAGCATATGAGCTGTATCTAAACACCTTCGCCAGTTCAAGCCATAAAGGTCAAGTCCAGTTGTTACTGGGTTTGATTTACACGCGGTACGTCAAACGTTACCAGCGTGCCCGTGAATTACTCACTGAGGTTAAACGCAATAGCACCGACACGAATCAAAAACAGCTCGTCGAGTCCCTGCTTGGTGAATTGCCATCACAGGATTTCCCACCGGAAATTTGATTCCATGTCATCCCAAGTGTCTCTTTACTCATCTGCTGGCTAAGGTTGGAACTGCGTTCAAACACGCTTTTTTCCCTCATCTCACCTGTTTCTCACCCCTTGAAATTGGACAAGAGCCAAGTTTGTCCTAAACTGGTTCGCTCAATCGTGCAGACCGCCCACCGTGCTATCGGTCTGCCGCCATTGTCAACAACATGCAAAAGGAATCTGCGAATATGTCTAACGCAATCAAAGGAAACGCTGTCATCGGTCAATCCGGTGGTCCCACCGCGGTCATCAACCAGTCGATCGTTGGTGTGATTGAAGGTCTCAAAGCCAATGGTTTTGAAGGCAAGATCTACGGCGCCCATCATGCCGTGGCCGGGATGCTCAAAGGCGATTTCATCGAACTTCAGGACATCCCCCAGGATCGCTTAAATCGCATCGCCAACACCCCCTCCGCCGGTCTGGGTTCGAGCCGTGACAAGCCCGACACCGAGTACTGCAAGAAGGTGCTCAAGGTTCTTGAAGCCCATGACATTCACTATTTCTTCTATGCCGGCGGTAACGACAGCTCTGACACCTGCCGCATCGTCAATGAATTGGCCAAGGCCGAAGGTTACGAACTGCGTGCCTTCCACTGCCCCAAGACCATCGACAATGACCTGGTCTGCAACGACCACACCCCCGGTTTTGGTTCAGCTGCCAAGTTTGTGGCCCAGGCGTTCATGGGTGACAACCTGGACAACGCTGCCCTGCCTGGTGTGAAAGTCAACATCGTCATGGGTCGTCATGCCGGTTTCCTCACCGCAGCTTCGATCCTCGGTCGTCGCAATGAAAAAGACGGTCCGCATCTGGTCTACGTTCCCGAAGCCCGCTTGTCGGTCGACAAGATCATGGCTGACGTGGATCGCACCTTCAAGAAGTACGGCCGCTGCGTGATGGCTGTCTCCGAAGGTATCCACGACGAAAACGGCGAACCTTTGGCCGCCAAGCTTGCTGAAGCTTCCGGCAGTGAAGTCGAACGCGACGATCACGGCAACGTCCAACTCTCCGGTTCAGGTGCTCTTGGCGATTTCATCTCCAAGGCCATCAAGTCCAAGCTGGGCATCAAGCGCGTCCGTGCCGACACCCTGGGCTACCTGCAACGCAGCTTCGCCGGCTGCGTCAGCGAAGTCGACCAGAAGGAAGCTCGCGGCACCGGTCGCAAGGCTGCGGAACTGGCCATGGCCGGCGACATCGACGGCTCGATCGCCATCCAGCGTCTCTCCGACGATCCCTACGAAGTGACCTATGCTCGCATCGAACTGGGGGACGTCGCTGCCAAGACCAAGCACCTGGATCCCAAATACATCATCGACGACTGCAACATCGACGAAAGCTTCAAGAAGTATCTTGCTCCCATCGTCGGCCCGATCGCCGAAATCGAAACCCTGTTCTAATTTTCAAGACATCAGCGACACGTCGTGTCGCAGCTATTGAAAAAGACAATTAAAAAACAAAACGCTCTGCATCATTTCGATGCAGAGCGTTTTTATTTCGTTTGATATTGTGTATTGAATTGTTCAAAACACAAGCCGCCAGATGAGACCGCAGGTCGAATCTGACGGGTGGCCTTGCAATTCCCCCATTCAAACTCAAACTTCATCAAACCCGCGAACAACACGGTGTTCATGCGGTTCGTCGACGGGGGCATTCTCCGGGCGCATGGACAACGCCGTCTGCATCCCTGCTAGTTTTGCTGCATCGAGTTCAGCAACGATATCACTGATGAATAACACGTTATCCGCAGGCATGCTGATCTCCGAGAGGATCGCACGGTAACTGTCCACATGTCGTTTGGGACCAACCGTTGTGTCGTAGTGTCCGGTGATCATCGGCAGCAGATTGCCTGCCACCGTATGACCGAAAAAAAGCTTCTGTGTCGGGATCGATCCTGAGGAATAGATGTGGATCGTAACACCTTGCTCATGCCAATGCTTCATCGCATGCGGAACATCATCGTAGACGTGTGCTTTGATCTGCCCATTGTGGAATGCCGTTTCCCAGATCAAACCTTGGAGCATTTTCAAACCGGTAGCTTTGACATCCTGATCCATCAGGTGATTGAATTGATCAAGAACGATCTTCTGCGGAGACTCGCTGCACGCTGTAAACCAATTGGCGGAGTCTGCATAGCCTGCGTCATGTGCCATTTGTGAGACAGCATGTTGTGTTGCGGGTTTGTCCCAATGGTTTTGCAGATAGTCTCCGACATGCTGACGGGCATAGGGGAACATCACGTCGTAGACAAAGCGAACCGAACTGGTGGTTCCTTCGATATCCAGTAAGACACATTGCATGTTGATCCCCATGGTAAAGTTTCAGAATCGCAGCCGATTGGTAACGGTTGTGAATTGGGGCATGAGATCATTGCCACTAAAACACAGTGGGACATAACCGTCATGTGCACCATCATCGACATACTGCGGAGTCCAGCCGGATTGGTCCTGGACTGAACCACTACCGGCTGAAGC
>DLCK01000030.1:0-2242 GCA_002480565.1 Phycisphaerales bacterium UBA7800
CACACGTCACACGTCACACGTCACACGTAGAAATTTTATCAATACAGTCTCAATAGCTGCGACACTGCGTGTCGCTGATGTCTTATGCTCTGATCATGCCATGTTACTTTTTCACTTTTCATGCATACGGCACATGGCTGCCTGATCGATCGCGCGGTTATGTTCGACGTGACAAACAAGGCATTCACAAACAAGATATTGCACTTGGACAAACGTACAAAAAACAGATGACGCAGCCTGTTGTGCGATTTGATCATGATATGCAGCAATTGATGATTGATGCGTTACAAGCATCGACTGATAAGCAGAGTTTTCGGTTACATGGTGTAGCAACAGACTTAACTCACATTCATGTTCTCATCAGTTGGAGTGACAATCGTACATGGGAGCAACTGAGATATGCGTTAAAGCGCTCACTGTCATACAAACTCAGGCAACATGCTCATCAGCATTGGTTTGCACGTGCAGGCAGTCGTAAGCGTGTGAAGGATCATGAACACTTTGATCATTTGATTGCAAACTATTTGCGAAAACACAAAGGTGCTCAATGGCTTGAATCATAAAAGGCATCAGCGACACGTGGTATCGCAGTTATTGTGTGACGATACATCTCAAAAACAAATAGCTGCAGCACCACGTGCTGCTGACGCGACGAAGTCGCGTATTCTCATATTCGCAATTTCAAAACAAAAAAACGCTGACACACTCATGAGCATGTCAGCGTTTGATGGTTTATTGATAGCTGCGACACCGTGTGTCGCTGATGTCTTGTGTTGTCGTTTTACTTGGCCATGTTGCGTAACACGGTGTGCAGGATGCCGCCGTTGCGGTAGTAGTCGACTTCGACGGGGGTGTCGATGCGACATTGCGTGGTGAAGGTGACCTTGCTGCCATCGGCTTTGGTGGCGGTGACGGTGAGATCCTGGCGGGGTTTGACGTTGTCGTCTAACACCACGTCGAAGACTTCGGTGCCGGTGAGGCCGAGGCTGTCTGCGTCTTGGCCATCCTTGTATTGCAGGGGCAGCACGCCCATGCCCACGAGGTTGGAGCGGTGGATGCGTTCGTAGCTCTTGGCGATGACGACTTTGACACCCAGCAGGAAGGTACCTTTGGCTGCCCAGTCACGGGAAGAGCCCATGCCGTAGTCGATACCTGCAAGGACGACCAGGGGTGTGCCTGCTTCTTTGTAGTTTTGGACAGCATCGTAGATGAAGCTGACTTTACCGCCCGGAGCATCGGTTCCCACGAGTGCATCACCGTAGGGGTTGATGGGGTCTTTGCCGGTGAAGTCGACGGTGTAGCCGCCTTCGGTGCCGGGGGCGAGTTGGTTTTTCACACGGATGTTGGCAAAGGTGCCACGGGTCATCACACGGTCATTACCACGCCGTGAACCAAAGGAGTTGTACATGGAGACGGGCACGCCGTTGTCATCGAGGTACTTGGCAGCAGGTGTGCCACGCTTGATCGCGCCAGCGGGGCTGATGTGGTCGGTGGTGACCGAGTCGCCGAGCTTGGCCAAACAACGTGCGCCGGTGATGGACTTGATCGGCTGCGCTTCGGGGGTGAGTCCGACAAAGAACGGGGGTTCCTGCACGTAGGTCGATTTTACGTTCCACTTGTACAAATCACCGGTGGCAGATTCGATGGCCTGCCATTCGGCGGAACCGTCAAAGGCATTGGCATACTGCTCGGTGAACTGCTCACGGGTCACGCAGGTATTCACGAGGTTATCGACTTCCGCCTGGGTGGGCCAAATGTCCTTGAGGTAAACGGGCTTGCCATTTTTATCGGTGGCCAAGGGATCGTTTTGCAGATCGATATTCACGGTGCCTGCAATGGCGTAGGCAACGACCAGTGGCGGGGAAGCCAGATAATTGGCCTTGATATCCGGGCCGATGCGGCCTTCGAAGTTACGGTTACCAGAAAGCACAGAACAGGCGATGAGCTTGTTGTCGTTGATGGCTTTGGAGATCGGTTCGGGCAGCGGGCCGGAGTTACCAATGCAGGTGGTGCAGCCATAGCCGACGAGATCGAAGCCCATGGCGTTGAGATCGTCCTGGAGGCCCGACTTGACGAGATAGTCGGTAACGACCTGGCTGCCGGGAGCGAGGCTGGTCTTGACCCACGGTTTGGGCTTGAGACCCTTTTCATGCGCCTTCTTGGCGACCAGGCCGGCAGCGATCAGCACATCGGGGTTCGACGTGTTGGTGCAGCTGGTGATGGCGGCAATCACGACGTCGCC
>DLCK01000030.1:2327-228951 GCA_002480565.1 Phycisphaerales bacterium UBA7800
GGTGGTGCAGCCATAGCCGACGAGGTTAAAGCCAAGTGCGTTAAGGTCATCCCAGAGCTTGGCTTTTTCGTAGTACTCGGTGACGACCTTGGAGCCGGGCGCCATGGAGGTTTTGACCCAGGGCTTGCGGGTGAGTCCAAGGGCGTTGGCTTTTTGAGCAACCAGACCGGCTGCGAGCATCACTTCCGGGTTGGAAGTATTGGTGCAGGAGGTGATGGCAGCGATGGCGACATAGCCGTCCTTGAAGTTGAAAGTCTTGCCATCGTATTCCACAGCAACACCTTCATCACCGACGGTGGACTGCTTCATGGCTTTGAGCGTTTCGAGCCATTTGGGTTGCATGTCGGTGAGGTCGATGCGGTCCTGGGGTCGCTTGGGACCCGAGAGTGCGGGGACGACGGTGGACATGTCCAACTCAAGTTCGTCGGTGTAGACCGCTTGGTTGTCATCGGTTCGCCACAGGCCGTTGGCTTTGCAGTATTGTTCGACGGTGGCGATGAGTTTTTCATCACGGCCGGTGAGTTGCAGGTATTTGAGGGTCTGTTCGTCGATGGGGAAGAAGCCCATGGTCGCGCCATATTCGGGAGCCATGTTGGCGATGGTCGCGCGGTTGGCAAGGCTCATGTTGGCTAAGCCCGGTCCGTGGAATTCGCAGAACTTGCCGACCACACCGTGAGCGCGAAGCATTTCGGTAATGCGAAGGACCAAGTCGGTGGCGGTGACACCTTCGGTGAGTTTGCCGGTGAGTTTGATGCCAACGACTTGAGGGATGAGCATGAAGATGGGTTGGCCGAGCATGATGGCTTCAGCTTCGATGCCGCCCACGCCCCAACCGACGACGCCCAGGCCGTTGATCATGGTGGTGTGACTGTCGGTGCCGACCAGTGAGTCGGGATAGAGTTCGGTGCCGTTATCCCAGACGCCCTTGGCCAGATTTTCGAGGTTGACCTGATGGACGATGCCGGTTGCCGGGGGGACCACGGAGAAGTTGTTAAATGCCTGCTTGCCCCATTTGAGGAATTCGTAGCGTTCATTGTTACGTTCGAATTCCTTTTCGGAGTTGATGGTCAGTGCAATATCACTGGCAAAGGCGTCGACCTGCACGGAGTGGTCGATGACCAGGTCGCAGGGGACCAGGGGATTGACCTTGGATGCGTCGGCCTCGTTACCCGTCATGCGGACAATACCAGCACGCATGGCAGCAAGATCGACCACCGCAGGCACGCCGGTGAAGTCCTGGAGGACCACGCGACCGGGCATGAAGGGGATTTCGACCTCGCCGACGTTCTTGGCATCGTAGTTGGCCAGGGCTTTGACGTGTTCGGACGTGTAGACGTATTCGTCGACATTGCGGAGCACCGCTTCGAGGAGCACCTTGATGGAGTAAGGCAGCTTGTTGACCTGCTCGCCGAGGGTGCTGAGGTTGTAAATGGTCTTCTCACCCAGAGGGGTTTGAATTGTCTGTTTTGCGGTTTCGCGGGGGTTTGCCATATGGAGCCTCTTGATTTTGGAGTCTTTGAGTCTGGTTATCTAAACCGTGCAAGACGCAAATCGTAGCATGAATCGGGCAGAATTTCGACTCGCACATTGTCGCAGTAAGGTCGGCAAACACCTGATATCAAGACATTTTTAGCCATAGATCAACTGGCAAATGCGGTCCATCACAAGCCCAAAGCCAAGCAAAGAGCAGGATCGATGACAGATGGTGCCGTCGGTATCCCAGGCTTTGCTGCGCTTAGCCTTGGGCTTGGTGATGTGAATGTGACTGTCAAAATATTTGTCTGCATAACTTGAGCCGATTTGCGACATTCTGTCAGAAATAACTCGCATGCAAATTGCCCAATCGTTACAACCCGCCACAACGTCCGAATTGTTGAATTGGTTATTCGCAAATGATTGGCCAGCCCCCATAGAGGAGTTAAGTTTCATGTATGAAGTTTTGCTTAGGTCCAGAAGCACGGCATCTGACATGGAAGGTCTTGGAAATGAACGATGGAATGATCACAGAATCACACATGATTATGCTCCGCGAAGAGCTCGCTGACCTGCGGGAACACATGAAAGATGGTGGTACCGACGAAGGTCGCATTGGCACCCTGTTAGCCATGACGGAGAAAATGGCTGAACACGCTGCTGAGGGTCCGTTTGAAAAACAACTCACCCTCATTCAGGGATTGCTTCGCGCAGTCGCTGAGAATACGCATTACCAAATCGTCATCCGCAAGTATGCTGCTGCGTTTGATCGGTTGGGACGCTGAATCACATCACATCAATAGCACAACATTCAAGACTTCGTCTTGTCAGCAGGACGCAGTGCTGCAGCTATTAACTGTAACGATCAACATCGTCATCAATAGCTGTGACACTGCGTGTCGCTGATGTCTCGAAGAGACAAATTCAAAACCAACGCATCACTTTTTCTTCGCATCAATCGCGCGGCTCAGTGCTGTTTCGCCGAATGCGACTTTCAGCAATTCGTCCACATTCTCCACGAACACGAACTTGCACTTCTTTTGAACCTGCGGGTCGACCTCTTCGAGATCGCGTTCGTTGTGCTTGGGCATGATGATGGTTTTGACACCCACGCGCGATGCTGCCAGCGATTTCTCTTTGACGCCGCCAATTGGTAACACCAATCCACGCAGGGTGATTTCACCAGTCATGGCGATATGCGGCTTCACTGGCAGGTTCAACAGCAACGATACCAATGACGTGAACATCGACACGCCAGCAGACGGGCCGTCCTTGGGTACCGCACCTGCGGGGACATGGATATGCAAATCCAATTCATCGAGTTTCTTGATATCAATACCAAGCTCCTCGGTGCGACTCTTAAGCAGACTCAATGCTGCGGACGCTGATTCTTTCATCACATCACCCAGTTGACCGGTAATGGTGATCTTGCCGGTGCCCGGATAGCTGGTGGTTTCAATGAAGAGGATTTCACCACCGACTGCGGTATAGGCAAGCCCGACAAC
The DNA here is from genome assembly GCA_002480565.1 of Phycisphaerales bacterium UBA7800. Taxonomy (GTDB): domain Bacteria; phylum Planctomycetota; class Phycisphaerae; order Phycisphaerales; family Phycisphaeraceae; genus UBA7800. Next base: position 5,306 of record DLCK01000030.1, read on the forward strand.
CACGCCGGGAACCTTGGTGCGATCATCCATTTCACGGAAGTGCTTTTCAGGCCCCAAATGCTCTCGGACAGCTTTGTCATCAACACTGATCACTTTGGAAGAGCGACGCTTGGCCTTGGCAACCGTGGCTGCAATACTCCGGCAAACCGAACCAATCTGTCGTTCCAGATCACGCACGCCAGCTTCACGGGTATAGTCCTCAATGGTCTTGCGCAGTGCAGTGACGTTCCATTTGCACTGAGCTTTTTTCAAACCATTTTCCTCAAGCTGACGTGGGACAAGATAACGCTTGGCGATCTGCAATTTATCGTTGTCGGTATAGCCAGGGATGTCGATGAGTTCCATACGATCACGTAATGCGGGAGGGATATTCTCCAGATAGTTTGCGGTGCAGATGAAAATGACTTGGGACAAATCAAACGGCAAATCCAGATAGCGATCGACAAAAGCATTGTTCTGTCGCGGGTCCAACACTTCGAGCAATGCCGATGCAGGATCACCACGAAAGTCCGCGCCGAGCTTGTCGATTTCATCGAGCATGACCACCGGATTATTGGTGCCTGCTCGTTTGAGTTCCTGAATGATCCGCCCTGGCATCGCGCCGATATACGTCCGACGATGGCCTCGAATTTCCGCTTCATCACGGATACCGCCAAAACTCATGCGGACAAATTCACGCCCCAACGCATCGGCAATGGAGTGTCCAAGCGATGTCTTACCCACGCCCGGAGGTCCGACCAGACAGAGAATCGGGCCTCGTCCTGTGGGGTTGAGCTTGCGGACTGCAAGGTACTCGATGAGTCGGCGTTTGACCTTATCCAAGCCATAGTGATCGCGGTCGAGCACTTTCTGCGCGCGATCCAGATCATGGTTGTCTTTGCTGGACTTATTCCATGGCAAATCCGCAACCAATTCCAAGTATGAGAGGATCATCGAATACTCAGGCGATGCAGGCGGGATCGACTCCAACCGATCCAATTCGCGAACGGCATCGGCCATGGCTTTTTCAGGCGGACTGGCTTCCTCAATGCGCGTCCGCAACTCCGCTAGCGTGGAGTCGCCGAACATATCGCCGCCTTCTCCGAGTTCATTCTGGATGGCTTTGAGCTGTTCACGCAGAAAGATTTTGCGCTGCGTTTCACCAATGCTCGAATGGACATCTTCCTGAATCTTCTGTTGAAGTTTGAGGATTTCCAATTGAGCAGAGACATACTGGTGAACGATTCGGATGCGCTTGGCAATGTCGTGCTCTTCGAGCAGGTCTTGCTTCTGCTGGACATCCAGATTCAGATTCGCCCCCAGGAAGTCCGCGAGATTGCTTGGCTGATCAATATTCAACAGGACGTTAACCGCCTGATCCGGCGCATTGGGTGCAAGCTCGATGAGTTGGCGGGCCTGTTCGCGGAGTTGTTCGACACCTGCGAAAAATTTCTTACCCGTACCTGGCAGTTCTTCAATGGGTTCATGTCGAATGACAAAGTACGGGTCGGTCTGCACGTATTTTTTGATCTTGATTCGCCCAAGACCATGCACAAGTAAGGAGATGGTGTCATCGGGTTCGCGCATGAGTTTGACGACGATCGCTGCCGTGCCGATGGTGTACAGATCGTCAGAGGTCGGGTCTTCCTGTTCCTCTTCATGCTGGGTGACCAGTGCGATGATCTTGGACTTTGGCAGGCATTCCTCAAGCATCTTTCGACTCTTGGGCCGGCCAATACCAAGGGGCATGACCGTGCCGGGGAACATGACCACACCACGGATGGGGAGGACCGGCAGCTTGGCGGGAAGTTTGAAGTTGCCCTGCTCATCCATGGTCTCAGGATCCAATGGCACGTCGATGACTTCCGAGTGCATGTTGCCTTCTTCATCCATAAAATTCACGATTGGTGTTTTGTCTTGATTCACGTTGTGTTCCGCCCCCGGAAAAGGTTATTTCAATTAAGTGTCAATAATGCTTATGGGTTTGATCATCCATGTGACCGCAAAGGTAAGGTCACCCATAAATAGCCATCCGCATAGCGTGTCATGACCCGATACATTTCAATCGGCTCGGGTATCGGGACCTGCTTGCAAAACGGCCCATGTTCAATTTCCATACTCACCAGTTTGCAGGTCTCCTCGTCCGTACGTCTTGGATCCGGTGCCAGGCGGACCCCCCGAACGACTAGAGACCCACTTTGAACTTGCAAGTCGATTTTGTTCACATCCATCCCGGAGATATCGATGCAGACTTCGATTCGGCGAGCCATTTGGTAGACGTTGATGGTGGGTTCCCAACTGTCATTGGGTGAAAAATCCCCACCGCGCCATTGCCATCGACCACCGGGTCCACTGCTGCATCCGCCCTTGCCCATCGGGTCATCAGGACTGTTGAGTTCCATTGGCGAGGTTGGGTTGGTATCGGTTTTAACGTTCATACGAATCCTCCTGTCCCCTCAAACAAGCCAGTTGCTAAACAAATCACCCGTCGGGAGTTGGTGATCATCTCTATCTGTTATAACCCATCGAACCGGTCGCCCCAAGTCGATGATGGTTGGAATATCATCATGATCTGGGTGGTTGGATACGTCAACATACGTTAAAGTGTTCCTCTTGGGGATTTTCCACCTGCTGCCAGACAGACAGGTACAAAGAAGCAAGGAAACCGACATGACCACCAAGACCAGCCCTGACACCCCGGAAATGCCTGATGTCCAAGGCTCTGCCGACAGCCGTAAAGTGGCTATCGACAAAGTCGGTGTCAAGGATATCACCTATCCGATCAGCCTTCATTGCCCATCGACGGGTAATGTCCAGAATACCGTTGCCAAAGTCAATATGTATGTGAGTCTGCCCCATCACCAAAAGGGCACGCATATGAGCCGCTTCCTGGAAGTGCTCAACAAGCACAACGAGTGCATGCGATCCGACCAGGTGATGAATGTCGCTCGTGACATCAAAGAACGACTTGAAGCAGAAGAAGCGCACCTGTCACTGACCTTCCCTTACTTCATTCATAAAAAAGCGCCGGTCACCAAGTCACCGAGCCTGCTTGATATTGAAGTAACCTTTGAAGCCGTCGCCGGCGTGCAAAGCGACTTTATCATGGGCGTCAAAGTCCCCGCCAAGTCACTTTGCCCGTGCTCAAAGGAAATTTCCAAGTACGGTGCCCACAATCAGCGATGCCACATTGAAGCACGCGTCCGCTTTACGTCTGGCAAGAAAATGTGGATTGAAGAAGTCTTCGCCATCGTCGAAAAAGCAGCCAGCTCACCGGTCTTCGCTGTCCTCAAACGCCCTGACGAAAAATGGGTCACTGAAGAAGCCTACGAAAACCCCAAGTTCGTCGAAGACATCGTTCGCGATCTGGCCGTGATGCTTGATGCTGAAAACCGCATCAAGTGGTATCAGATCACCAGCGAAAACTTCGAGTCGATCCACAACCACAACGCCTATGCCTTTATCGAGAAGGATAAAGAAGCGTCGGAATTCGGCGTGTGTTGATGCTCATCCAAGGCTGAACCACAGAGTCACAGAGACACAGAGGAAGACATTCATTGAATGTTTTCCTCTTTTTTTGGACTCTGTGTCTCTGTGACTCTGTGGCCAACTCCATAAGTAAAGGCAAAACATCCGGGGGTTTGGTAAACTTTCGGGCATGAATACCGGGCAACCCTCCCGCCGTCTGACTCCGCTTTGGCGGCAACTTAATTTCTCGCTCATGTGGACCTCCACCGCTGCCAGCGGCTTTGGCGATCGCATGATTATGCTCGCAAGCCTCACGCTTATTGGCGGGTTGGCTGCCAATGCCGATGCGACTTCACTTAATGCTGCAACGCAGTTCTGGTTCTTTCTGCCATACCTGTTTTTCTCGATCGTCGGCGGGTGGCTCTCTGACCGACTGCCTCGCAAATGGGTTCTGCTAGGCTGCGATGAGTCGCGTGGTTTAATCCTGCTGTATTGTTCATGGCTCTTAGCTTCTGCAACTGGCGTTGCGCATCTGCCTGATGACCAACACTGGAAAATTTACGCTTCGCTCTTTGCCATCGGAAGCTTTGCAGCCATCTTCAATCCCGCTCGTAATGCCATCATCCCGCAAATCATCCCAAGGGCGCAACTCCAGGCAGGCAACGCAGTCATTCTCGTCATCGCCATCGTCGCTGCTCAAGTCGGACTGCTCGTGGGCGGGAAAATCATTGACCCGCAATTCGCTTCGACCATCCGTACCGGTCTGATCATCGGCGCCCTGTTCTACCTGGTCTCCGGCTGGTTCTTTGCATTTCTCAAACCCGTCAAACACCAATCGCACAGCACCATCGAGGCGCCTCAATCCAAACCCAAACATTTTGGATACTCTCTCAAATACTGTATCCAACACAAACGCATCCTTGCGTTGATCGCCATGAACATGCTCGTCTGGGCAGTGGCTTCGGTCGTTGCCAGCAGTATCCTGGGCTTATCCAAATATCATTTTGACTTTCAAAGCACGCAGCTGATGAAGCATTTCACCACGGTCACCGCGACCCTGGGCGTGGGCATGCTCATCGGCGCAGGCTTTATCGCATGGGTTCGTACCCGACGTGAAGCGGGGTTGATCCTTTTCACCGCGTTTATTTTCGTCGGCTTTTTCATGCTGACTTTCGCGCTCGTACCTGTGGTCTGGGTCATGTATGTCTCGGCATTTTGCATCGGCCTGTTTGGGAACATGATCATCATCAGTGTGATGACCCTGCTGCAAACCAGTACTGCCAACTTCATTCGCGGGCGCGTCATGGGGCTTAACTCCATGGCCAATACCTCCTGCAGCGTGGCAACGTACTTTGCGATCTGGCGATTGCCCAATGCTGATGACAACATCCGCTATGTCGTTCTTCTGCTTGGACCGGTGTTGCTGATTCTGGGGATCACCTGTCTGATTCGATATGCAACCCATGGGCCGGCGGAACATGGGATTGCCAACGCGGGTTGGCGGATCGCGCGACTGTTTTGTTTTGTCTGGCATCGACTGGAAGTGTTTGGCCAGCACAACGTGCCACACACCGGCGCGGTGATCCTTGCAGCCAATCACACCACGGGCCTTGACCCCTTTGTCATGCAATCCCGTGTCACGCGGATGGTGCGTTGGTTGATGATGAAAAACTACCAATACAAAGCACTCAACCCGTTATGGAAAGCCATCAATCCCATTGCCATCGGCGAGGATGAATCACGGCTGACGCAGGTTCGGACACTGGTGAAAATTCTCAAACATGGCGACATCGTCGGCTTGTTCCCCGAAGGTGCCCTGCAACGTGAAGTCCGCGAACTTCAGCCGTTTGAGTCGGGCATTACATGGATCGCCAAGAAGTCCGGCGCGGTGATTGTGCCTGTCTGGATTGAGGGCACGCCCCTTAAACACAAAATGATCTGGCATTTTCTCTGCCCCAGTCACACCACTGTCACCTTCGGCAAGCCCATGTCCATCGGCAAGGATGACGACGAAAAACAAGCCTTGAAAGAACTCCGGCAACGCATGCTGGCGTTAAGGTCTGACTCGGATCAAAACAGTGCAGAATAACCACGCAATATGATCACACATATGCGAAATGCGATTCAGGTGAGTATCATGCTTCACCATGCAAGCAGCCATACTTTCTATCGGTGATGAACTGGTACTCGGCCAAACCGTCGACACCAACTCTGCGTATCTCTCTGCCCAACTCGCGTCGCGCGGGATCATGACTCTTCTGCATCAAACCGTTGCAGACGACATGCAGGCCATGGTGGACATGATCCAATATGCATCGGAGCGTGTGGAGCTAATCATCATCTCCGGCGGATTGGGGCCAACTGATGATGACCTCACCCGTCAAGCATTGGCTGGGGCGATGGGCGTCGAACTGGTGATGGACAACGAACAGTTGCCACTGATCGAAGCGATTTTCACACGCCGTGGCAAACCCATGCCCGACCGCAACAAGATTCAAGCGTACCATCCAGTGGGCACCACGATGATCACTAACACCTGTGGCACGGCCCCCGGCATTATCGCCAAGCTCAACAAGGCGACGATCTACGTGACGCCGGGCGTCCCCAGTGAAATGAAGACCATGTGGGATTTGAGTATCCTCCCGCAAATCATCAAACTCGCCCCGTCCAAACGCTTCATCCATACCCTCAAAGTCAACACCTTCGGCAGAGGTGAAAGCACCATCGCTGAAGAACTCGGTGAACTCTTTGACCGTACCCGCAACCCCAAAGTCGGCACCACTGTCTCCAAAGGCATCGTCTCCGTGCGCATCCGAAGTGAATTTGAAACCGATGCAAAAGCAAAGACCCAGTTAAACCAAACCGTCGATGCCGTCAAAGCCAAACTCGGGGCCATTGCATACAGCACCGAAGACATCACCATCCAAGAGGTATTGGTGCAAATGCTCATCGACCGCAAGCTGACGGTGGCAACCGCTGAAAGCTGCACCGGCGGACTCATCGCCAAATTCCTCACCGACATCCCCGGAAGCAGCAGCGTCGTCAAAGGTGGCTGGGTGACCTATGCCAACGAAATGAAAGTGCGTGAATTAGGTGTCCCCCAGCAAATGCTCATGGATCACGGTGCAGTCAGCCAGCCGGTCGCGTTACACATGGCCAAGTCCGCACAAGAGCAGGCTAACAGCGATCTGGCAGTAAGCGTCACCGGCATAGCAGGCCCCGGTGGTGGTAGTGACGAAAAACCTGTGGGGACCGTGTGGATGGGGATCGCTGATCGCAAAGGTGCGACCTGTCGTAAGTTTGTCTTCAACGGCACACGTGAGACTATCCGTGACCGCACAGCAAAGATGGCCTGCCAAATGCTCCGCATGCGACTGCTCGGCGAAGACGATGCAGCGATGACGATTGGGTGAATATATATTTCAAACCGCAGGCGGTTTAGCGCTCTATGAATCGATTGGACACCGGCGGTAATCGAGTCTCGCAGGCACTGCTAAACCGCAGGCGGTTTTACGATTCTCGAAAACGTCACTTCATCTGCTTAAGCAGTGAGGGCATATCAATTACGGCGATGCCACTCACCGAGTCGGCCATCGCGTAAGGCAAGACCAGCATATCCTTGTGAAGCATCGCGCCACAACTGTAAAGCACATTGGGGACATAGCCTTCACGTTCGGTTTCATCTGGCGCCATCAACGGCTCGTCAAGGTGTCCAATGACCTTCGTCGGATCTTCCAGATCAAGGAGGATCGCGCCCAGCACATACCGACGCATCGGGCCAACACCATGAGTCAGCAGCAACCAGCCTTCAGGGGTTTCAATGGGTGAACCGCAGTTACCCAGCTGAACCAAATCCCAAGGCAGGGACGGTTTTTGGAGCAATTGGGATTCACCCCAAAAGTGCATGTGATCCGAACGCGAGATGGTGATGTCCTGCCCGTTCTGTCGGCCAACCATGTAGTAGTCACCGTTAATCCGTCGAGGAAACAGGGCAAACCCTTTGCCATGGGCACCCGTACCGTTGAGGGATCGAATGTGATAGGTCAGAAAATCGCCTGTCTCAATGATCTGAGGCATGATGCGCGAACCATCGTAGGCGGTATAGGTCGCGTAGTACCATGCGTTACCATCGTCTTCAACAAAACGGACAAAGCGAGCGTCTTCCAGGCCATTGCGTTCGACTTCGGAAACTGGAAACAAGATGCGTTCACTGATATCCGAATCACAGGAAAAGTTCACCGTGTAATTACTCTCCGCCAGCCAGCGAAGTGTCTGAATGCATTGGTGTTGGCGAGCCTGCATGGACCTTTCATGGCAAAGTTCATCAATTGCAGCATCCATCTGTGTCCGCGAGAAATGATCCGGGAGTTTACTGAGAATACTACGGTTGATATCGCCTGCTGCGCCCAGTTCCTTGAGCTTTCGGAGCATGAGAATTTTCTCATACAGCGCATCGGTATGAATATCAGGTTGCGATGAAAAACTACTTGGATCATCCATCTGCACATCACCTTCAGCGGTAAGACAACCCTGGCGAAATGTGACGGATGAAATATGACCTTCACCGACGGCGCGGAACGAAAGCACAAACCGGCATCCCCCCTTGGGTGCACCGGTTTGATCCGGATGCAGAACGATACTCGGATTAAAATATGCCGCAGCCGCAAAGCTGTATTCGAGACTGAAATACGAACCCAGTAATAACTGGTGCGTTGTCGGCAGATGCTCAAGATCAGCAAGTAATTCCGAATGACTCATCTGCACGACCTGAGCGCAGACCTTGGCATAGTGTCTGCGATAGATCGCTTCGCTGTCTCGATGCCGATCATCAAACAGCGTACAGGTCTCCTGCCATGCCTGATCCTTCTGCATTTGCGAGAGTGCTAAAAACCGCCTTAAAAACGGTTCAAAACGTGCCCCGGGCGCAGCATTAAAGTATCGAACAATGACTTTATGACTATGTGCAGCAAAGCGCTCATCCTGGCGGAAAATATTTACACCAGGATGGCTTGTGTCTTGGACTGACATTTTAACTCCTTGGAGGCCGTGATCATTTCAGCCTGGGCCAGCAGGTACGCCAAGGTACTTTCAGCGCCTTGGTTTTCATTGAGTCGGTCGGCATGTAGTCCATCTCGACAACCACCGATTTCCGGGTCATATACTTCCACGCCCAGATCGTTGGCGCCCAGGAACCAACCAAAGGCTCTTACCGCTTCATCATACCAGCGACTGTCACTGGTCAATCTCCATGCAGTCAATGACGCGGAAACCTGAGTGTAGGCTTCGATGGGTTGCTGATCGAAAATCGCACGCTTGCCACCTCGGACATACCAACCATCGGAACCTACAGGACGGAAGATACCGCCCTTGCCGGTCTGGACTTTGGTAAGCCATTTGAGTGCTGCCAATCCCGCATCGGCCCAGCGATTGTTTTGAGCATCGTGCCCGCTGATGAGTAGCGCTTCAGCCATCCGCGCGTTGGAGTAGGTCACCACCGGCTCAAACCATTTCCAGTCGGACGTACTGTTTTCGTTGTATAAATCCATCAGCCGTCCTGCAAGATCATCCCGCAACTGTCGCACCCGCAGGTCACCGCCATAGCGTTTGAGATAGGCTGATGCACCAAGGATGGTGAACATCCAGGAACGCGGCGAGGTGAACGTCTCAGCAGCATCCAATCCCATGGTAAACAAGTTGGAGGATAGCGTTCGATCACCCAGGTGATGGTCTGATCCGAGAATGGTTCCCAGCGCCCAGAGCGTCCGTGCATGGCTGTCCGTCGAGCCGACTTCTTCAAGCCAGCGACGATCGTAGGACATGAAGTTCCTAAAGCGACCTTTGCTGTTGTTCCATGCGTAATAAATAAAACTCTGATACCGATCAGCAAGGCGATGCAGTTGTGTATCAATGCCCGGATCATGGCCGGTGAGGATGCTGCAGAACAATAGCGCCCGCGCATTGTCATCAATGCAATAGCCATGATTGGCATCGGGAATGGTGTAAATCGCGTGCTGGAAAATACCCGTATCATCGCTGAGCGTTTTAAGATGTGTCAGATTCACATCCGGTAAAATCAAGCGGTCCGGCGGCTGAACCTTCCGCGCGGATTTGATGTAGCGATATTCATTTCTCGCGGTATCAAACAAGTCCATATACTGATTGGCAACGGTCGACCAGACCATGTTCCGCCCATATTGATAGGCTTTTTTGCGCATGGTGTTACGTTTGACATCATCATCAAGCAGATCAATCACGGCATCGGCAATGGCGGTTGGATCTTTGAATCCGACCAATGTGCCACGGTCGTCATCGAGTAATTCCTGGGCATGCCAATACGGTGTGGAAACCACTGCTTTACCCGCGCCCAGTGCATACGCCAACGTACCGGAGGTGATCTGTGCTTCACTGAGATACGGTGTGAGATAGATGTCTGCTGCGCCGATAAACTGCATGAGTTCCTCGGTCTCCACAAAACGATCATGGAAGACCAGGTGATCGGCAACACCGAGTTTTTCAGCCAAAGCGACCAGTGATTCACGATAGCTTTCGCCAGCATGGGCACGGACATGCGGATGTGTCGCACCGACGACCATGTAAATCGCTTCGGGATGTTTTTCGACGATGGCAGGCAACGCCTGGATCGCATATTCAAGCCCTTTACCCGGAGATAGCAGGCCGAAGGTCAGCAGCAGTTTGCGACCTTCCACGTTGTACTGGTCTTTGTAATAACTCGGATCAACAAATGGGACATCGTGAATGCCATGATGGATCATGGCTATTTTTTCAGGGTCAATATTGTAAATATCCTGAAGAAAGTCCACGCCATGTTGACTCATCGTCACCAGTCGGATGGAACGGTCTGCCAACTCATTGAGGATGTCACGTTGTTCCTGGCAAGGGTCTTTGAGGATGGTATGCAAGGTGGTGATCACCGGCATACGTAATTCATCAAGCAGGTCGAGAATGTACTTGCCATACTCGCCCCCGTAGATGCCGTACTCATGTTGAACGCAGACGGCATCGACATTGTTGATATTCAGAAAGTCCGCAGCGCGTTTGTAGTCAACGAGCTTATTGTCACGAATTTCAAAGCGAACCGGCGGCGGATAATCATAGCCCTGAGGCTGGTCATTCATTGGCAACACCCAGAAGTCGGTCTTGGGGTGTCTGGTTTGCAGCCCGGCCACAAGGTCATGGGTGAAGGTGGCCAAACCACACTTGCGGGGTAGGTGATTACCGATAAACGCTACCTGCCGAATCTGACTGGAATGACTCATGATTTTCGTGTTGCTGCTCGGACCCCAGGTGGCCAACCTCACGTGGGCGCTACTTGAGGGGCGGGGAGCAAACCTCCTTATGCTGATGTTATTGACACACGTGACAATAAAGCAACATGCATACCATGCAGGTAAGACAACGGTTGTTTCAAGTTGTTCATTATACCCAGAACCCGGGAAAACCTCGTAAAAACAAGGGTTAATTTATTGTTGAGCGGATGCTGAAAAATGAACACGTACTGCGCGCATAATAAGCGGATGCTTGTTTAGCGCGCGGTTTTTGGGTTTTGGGGGCTTTTGTGGGTTTTATTTCCCGCCGTTAAGGAAGAACTCCATCAACTCATGGCCGTGCTTGATTTGCAGATCCCCATGCTGGGCGTTGGTTTCGTTAAACGGCTTGGGGACGATGTTGTTGATGTGTTTGCCTGCCATGACAAAAGGAGGCGGCGTGGGGTCATGCTTACGGGTGTCGACCGAGGTGTAATGGTCAGGGAGCACCAGTGTCCGATAACCGCCAAATTCATCGTTGCGGTCTTGGAGCATTTGATGAATCGGGCCGACGATATGTTTGTCGATGGCTTCAATGGCACTGACCTTGGATTGACTGTCTGCCTGATGGGAGGCTTCATCGGGTGCTTCGACATGCACGCAGACGATATCGTAATCATCGATCGCTTTAAGACCATGTTCGCCAGCGGTCTTGTAATCCTGAGTCTGGTGATAACTGGTCTGGCCAGGGACATCGAGTCGATCCCAACCGATAAAGGATGCGATACCTGCCAATAAATCAACTGCGGTGATCATGGCACCTTTGATCCCAAAGCGGGATTCAAAACTCGGGACGATGGGCTTTTGGCCTTGCCCCCAGGGCCAGATATGGGTCGCCGGTGCTTCGCCCAGATCACGTCGGGTGAGGTTCACTTCATGGCCACCAAAGAGTTTTTCACTTTGATCGATGAGTTGGTTTAGCAGTTGGGCGTTGGGACCTTTGGGGCGGTACTTGTCCATCGACTCGCCGGGAATATCGTGCGGCGGCGTGGTCTTGAGTTTGCTCCAGTCTCGTCCCTTTTTACCATCTCTATTGGATTGATCCACGAGAATATTGCGATAGCTCACGCCCGGATACACCTTCATGTCCGGATCATCAATGAGCTTCACAAAATCCGCGAGCAGTTGCTTGCCTTCGTCACTGCTAATTGCCCCTGCGGAGTGATCCTGCATGAGCTGTTCAACAACGGTGACGAAGTTAATGCGGAAGATCCAATCTGCAGGGTCAAGGTCAATCCCCAATGCCGCGGCTTCCAACGGCGCGCGTCCCTTGTGATACTTCACCGGCGAATAGCCCAGCAGTGACATGCTGCAAACATCCGACCCGCAAGGGAAACCCTCAGGCGTCGTGGCGACGGTCCCCTGGCGACCGGTCATGGCCAGCTTGTCCATGTTGGGAATATGAGCAGCCTCAAACGGCGTCTTGCCATCGAGTTCTTCAAGCGGGTGATCGGCTGCGCCGTCGGGAATGATGATGACGTATTTCATGGGAGTCAGGCAGTAGAGAGTAGTGATTAGGGAGTAGTGATGTAGGACAAGACAGGTATTCTACACCAAATCATCTGTCTTGGACGACTCCCTACTCCCTGCTCCCTACTCCCTGAAAATTAGTGCTCATGCAATGATTGGTCGACTTCGTGCTTGGCAGCGATGGGAGCCAGTGGTTCTTTGATACATGGCGCATCAAGTCGAACCGGCGCACTGCTTCGCGGGGCTGCCCATTTCACGCTATTGGCCAGAACGCGACGGACGTTCTTGTTGTAGTAGATGGGGAAGGTTTCATGACCGGGACGGAAGTAGAAAATCCGACCCTTGCCACGTGTCCAGCAGTTGCCGCTGCGGAAGACTTCGCCCCCTTCAAACCAGCTGATAAACACCTGTTCGTCGGGTGCGGGGATGTCAAAATATTCGCCGTACATCTCGGTGTGTTCGAGTTCAAATTTTTCGTCTTCGAGTCCATCAGCAATGGGATGCCCACCATTGACACACCAGATGATTTCGCGTTCTGCTGCTTCACGCCAACGCAACGAGCAGGTGGTGCCCAATAGACGCTTGAGAATTTTGGAGTAGTGACCGGAGTGAAGCACGATCAAGCCCATGCCTTCAAGGACGCGCTTTTGCACCTTATCAACAATCTCGTCTTTGACTTCCGCATGAGCACAGTGGCCCCACCATGTCATCACATCGGTGTCCGCCAAGACCTCATCGGTCAGACCGTGTTCAGGTTCATCAAGCGTCGCAGTACGGACAACGACTTGTGCACCGAGGTATTCTTCGATGGCTGCTTTCATCACCATGTGCATGCCATCGGGATACAGTTTTTTGACTTCGTCGGATGTATGTTCGTGACGATATTCATGCCAAACGGTGACGCGGATCGGATTGGACATTATGCACTCCAGTGAGCTGTTGGGAGTTAAAGGTTATTGGAAAGATACAACTTTATCCTAAGGTTCGCCGGATGCAAGTCTGCAGCGTTGTCGATAAGCCATCCACTGCCGTATCCGTTATAATGTCCCCATGAGCAATACTCTCGATAACAAAATTCTCGGCAAACCCGTGGCAGATGCAATCATGCAGCAAACCGCTGACCGTGTTGCCAAAATCAAAGAGCAGACCGGCGTGACCCCATGCCTGGCTACTGTACTCGTCGGTGAAGACCCCGCGTCACACACCTACATCCGCATGAAGCTCAATCGCTGTGAACAGGCAGGCATCGGCTCAAAGCATATCAAGCTCGATGACTCGACCACCACCGAACAGCTTGTGGCTACCATCTCCGAACTGGGGAGCGATCCGCAAGTCCATGGCATTCTGCTTCAACATCCCGTCCCGCATCAAATCAACGAACGCGCTGCGTTTGAAGCGATTCCCGTGTCCAAGGATGTCGATGGCGTGACCTATGGGAGTTTTAGCCGCATGTGGTTTGATGAACCAGGCTGCTTCCCAAGCTGCACCCCCCAGGGCATTATGCTTTTGCTCGAATCAGCAGGCATTGACCTCTCTGGCAAGCATGCAGTGGTCATTGGACGCTCGCCCATTCTCGGTAAACCCATGGCAGGATTACTGCTTGCCAAGAACGCGACGGTCACCATCTGTCACAGCCGAACCAAGGATTTACCCGCACTGGTCAAACAGGCGGACATCGTCGTTGCTGCCGTGGGCAAGCCCGAATTTGTCCAAGGCGATTGGCTCAAGGACGGCGCGATCGTCATGGATGCAGGCTACAATCCAGGCAATGTCGGAGACGTCCACTTTGAATCATCCGCCAAAGTTGCCAGCCTCATCACCCCCGTCCCCGGCGGCGTGGGCCCGATGACGTTAGCGGTCCTCATGCAACAAACCGCCCAAGCTGCAGCCCAGCAGTTGGGTGTGAAAGACTAACCTTATTTCGAATTTTGGATTTGGGATTTCGAATTTGTTTCAAGACCATTGAGTTCTTGCGACATTCGAGAATGTCTACAAATCCGAAATTCAAAATCATAAATCCGAAATCACTATGTCCCAACTCAACAATCCCTACCAGATTCAACGCACCTCCGGCATATGTGCCATCACCGAGCGCAAGCTTGAGCCGGGGGAAATTTACATTGCTACGCTTGTCGATGCGCCATTGGAAGAAGGCCAGAAACCCGCCAAAGATGACCCGGGCTTTGTCCGCGTGGATATCTCCATGCAAGCATGGGACGAAGGCAAGCGACCTGAAAAAATGTTCAGCTACTGGAAGTCCACGGTTCCTGAACCTTCCAAAAAGAAAAAACTTTTCGTCGACGACAGTGTGCTTTTTAATCTGCTGCTTCGACTGGCAGACGAAACCCAACCCCAGAGACAGGCCTTCCGCTTTGTGATCGCTCTGATCCTCATGCGTAAAAAACTCCTGCGGTACGACAAATCCAGCAAACAGGACGATGGCACCGAACTGTGGACCATGACCCCAAAACTCGACATGACCAAAGGACACATGGGCAAGTGGGACGAAAAAAACAAACTCGCCATCATCGACCCGCATCTGGATGAGGATCAAATCCAACAGGTCTCCGACCAATTGGGCCAAATCCTCGAAGCAGAATTAGAGTAATACGTTTCGCGTTTAAAACATGAGCACCGGATGTCAATCCGGTGCAGGCGCAACATAAACTTGACAGAGATTGGGAAAAATGAATTCAACCACCAAGTCCAATTTCACGCGCCTGACCTGTACTTTACTCATGACGATATTACTCACAGGTTTGACCGGCTGCGGCTCAACTCCCCAAGTCACCGTACCCCTTGCTTATCAAAAACCGCCTCAGGCGATGCCCACCTACCGCCAGTTGGCTGTCGATCACAACAAGCATGTTGCCGGACTCTCGCGCGTCTGGTCGAAGGTTAACATTGACGTGACCTACCGCGACGAAGATGGCAAAACCAAAAAAGAGTCCGGCGATGAGAGTACGCTGATGATCGACCTGCCACAAAACGTGGCACTGTCTTTTGGTAAGTTCGGCCTCGGCACCCTCCTTTGGGCAGGCAGCGACGAGCAGCATTTCTGGTTCTTCGATCTCATCGGCGAAAAGTCCATGCTCTTTGGCTCACACGCTTCACTGAACCATGTGAACATCCGCAATCTGCCCTTGCAAGTCAGACCTGCGGATATCCCCATGCTCCTTGGACTTTTGCCCCTTGATCCTGATGCACAAAGCACCGTCGGTTGGGAACGCGGATACCTGACGATCCAACCCAACAACGGCCCGGTGAAAATGCTCATTGATCCCGTCTCCCATGCGGTTCGACAAGTCATCATTTTTTCACCCAATGGTCGCCCGGCAGTCGTCTCCACGCTCAACAAGCTCTATGCCTTACCCCTGGCTGGCAGTAACGACACCGCCAAGCTGCATCTATCCATTCGTGTTGATGTCCCAGCTGAAGGTTTTGTCATGCTCGCCAAACTCTCGCAGGTCACCGACGCCAAACCTGGCGAAAGTCGCGCCAAGGACAAAGCCTTCCGCCGCGGTTTTGACTGGCGTTACCTGGCAGATCGCGCGTTTAAAATCCCCATGGACAAACGCATCGATCTGGATCAACAGATGCATTGACGCTTTGCCATATGAAAACAGAGACGCAAAGATCACAGGGATTCAACAGGTTATTTGAACCTGTCTTAACTCTGCATTCTCAGCGCCTCTGCGGTGAATAACAGTTCTTGATTTCAAATCAGGTTTCGCTGGTGCACTTATCGTAGAACTCGACGTATTTGTCCTTGTTGGCTTCATCGGCACGACAAGCCATCGCTGCACGTGGATGCTGATTAAGCAGACCACCAATGGCGTAAGGAATCGTCGGACCCCATTCCATCTTTGCACGTAGGTCGACAAAGTAATCCTGAAGCAACTTGTAAATCGGGCGTTCGAGGAACTTGGGATTACGCAGGAACCCGATGAGCAGTTCCATCGGGCAGTTGCCAGCGCCGCGTCCTAAGCCCATCATCGTGGCATCAATGCGATTGCAGCCGAGAATGATCGCTTCGATGGTGTTGGCAAAGGCGAGTTGCTGGTTGTTGTGAGCATGAATGCCGATGTCCTTGCCGGTGCCTTCGACGAAGCCTTGGTACTTCTTGACGAGATAGTCAATCTGTTCACGGTACAAAGCACCGTAACTATCCACGACCACAACCGTGCTTGCAGGCGTCTGAGCGACGACTTCCAAGGCCTGATCCAGTTCAGGTTCCGACGCAGTGGAGACAGCCATCAGGTTGCAATAGACTTCGTAGCCTTTTTCATGAGCATCGTGAATCATGTCCACAGCGGTGGGGATTTGATGCAGATAAGTCGCTACGCGAATGATGTCCAAAACGGAATCACTCTTGGGCAGAATATCTTTTTTGTAGTCACATTTTTCGGCATCAGCCATGACCGCGAGTTTGAGGTTCGTGTCATTGTCGCCAACAATCTTGCGGATCTCTTCTTCGTCGGAGAACTTGAAGGCACCGAATTCTTTGGTGTCAAAAATTTTCTTGTCACCCTTGTAACCAATTTCCATCGCATCGATCCCAGCATCGACACAGGTTTGATAGACCGCTTTGACGAAGTCGGTTTCAAATTGGTGATTGTTCATCAGGCCACCGTCACGGATGGTGCAGTCTAAGACCTGTAATTCCGGGCGATAGGTCACCCACGGCGCTTTGGTTTCGCTCATTTTTCGCTTCCTTCTCTGTCCCCCTGAGAATTGGGGTGGGGAGAAATTGTATGTCCATCAGGCCCCAAAGGCAAAAAAGACCAAGGCATCCCCAGTTTTGTTTGCGGTTATTGCTTGTCATGTAAAAGCATTTCGATCATGCAGGTTAAAACGAATTCTGATCTTCAAATTCAATACACAAAGAGAAATGACACTTCTGAGCATGCAATTCAGACAACCATCAATTAGCCACACGCAATCCCACCGGTTAAATTACCCATTACCCAATCGACCCCGGCCCCGGAGACTGCATGCCTACGAGTACTGTCGAAAATTATCTCAAGACCATCTATCTGCAACAGCAGAAACAACGCAGTGCCGCCAAGACTGTTGCGATGGGCAAACTCGCCAAGGCGATGGATGTTGCGCCCGGTACGGCCACGTCCATGATCAAAACACTCGCAGACTCCGGCTTAGTCGACTACAAACCCCGAACAGGTGTCCATCTCACCGACAAGGGCCAAACCCTCGCATTGCACATTCTCCGACGGCATCGACTGCTCGAACAATTTCTCGTCGAAGTCCTGGGACTCGACTGGTCGGAAGTCCACGATGAAGCCGAAGTTCTCGAACATGCCGTCTCGGATAAAGTCCTTGAACGCATCGACGAATATCTCGGCCATCCCGATACCGACCCCCATGGTGATCCGATCCCGCCTGCCAAGGGTAAACATGCTCCGGTGCAACTCAAAAGCCTGGCTGACAGCATTGATCAAAAGCAACTGACCGTCGCGCGGATTGTCGATCAGGGACGCGAGTTTTTACAGTTCATGCATCAGCATGGCCTGCGACCCGGAACCCCCATCACCATCATCTCCCACGACCGGATCGTCGATGCCATCACCATCAAAACTCCCAAACAGAACCCTGTGACATTAGGAATGACCGCAGCGGGAAAAATTCTGGTACGCAAGACCACATCACGTTAAGATCAAAGCATATCGTTTCAACTTTTGGATTGGATCAACGACATCGCACGCATTCGCCCTGAACAACCTCATGACTTTGATGCTGTAAGCCAAGTCAACCAACTGGCCTTCGATCGCCTCGACGAAGCGTTCCTCGTGGACCGTCTGCGTGAAACGGCTATACCCCACGTGAGCCTGGTAGCCGAAGACGATGACGGCCAAGTCGTCGGCCATATCCTGTTCTCACCGGCAAACATCCACTCGCCAACAGGTGATGTCACCGGCATGGGGCTGGCGCCCATGGCTGTCCACCCTGACCACCAGTTCCAAGGCATCGGCACCCAACTCCTCAAAGCCGGCATCAACGCCATCGCCGAAATGGATATGCCTTACGTCATTGTCCTGGGACACGTCGACTACTATCCCCGCTTTGGATTTGTCCCCGCATCACTGCGAAACATCCGCTGCCAATGGACCGGCATCCCCGACGAAGCCTTCATGATCCTGGTCCTGGACCCCATCGCCATGCAACACGTCAGCGGCACCGCGTATTACCACCCGGTGTTCGAAGAAATCATGTAAGACCCGAAAGTTTTAATCGGAAACTCGTTTTAAAGTCCGATGATTTGCTGCGTAGTATCCATCCTGAGATTAATCACCATCTGTTTTATCTGATGATTCAGAAATAGACTCCGTCGTTCGCATCTCACGGGGTGCGGCTTCCAACTCCGGTAAGGCATCGGGTAACTTCTTGGCGGACTTGATGCCCATTTCCTCTAAGCGTTTGGTGGAGACCAATACGCGGGACTCGAAGCTGCTGGTCATTTTGTTGTAATGACTCACGGCAGTATCCAGGGATTTACCGAGTTTTTCCATGTGGCCTATGACAGTAGCAACACGTTCATGTAATACGGTGGCCTGCTCGGTGACTTTTTGGGCGTTCTCTGCAAGCTGCTCTTCACGCCAACCCATGGCGATGACCTTCAGCAATGACACCAACGTCGTGGGTGTGGCGATGACCACGTTCCGACTTAACGCATCTTCCACCAAAGTCGGCTTGGCGATCATCGCAGGTGTCAGGAAACTGTCGCCTGGGATAAACAGCACCACGAAGTCCGGCGCGTGGGTGAAGCCTGTGGTGTAATCCTTGCGGGACAGATCACGGACGCGACCTTCAATCTGGTTGGCATGGAGTCTGAACAACTCGGTGCGATCCTGCTCGTTATCACATTCCATGGCTTTGAGATAGTTTTCGCCGACCGCTTTGGAATCAATGACGATGTTACGGTCAGCTGGCAAGCGAACGACCATGTCCGGGCGTTGTTGATCGTTGCCTTTCCAGATACTCACCTGCTCATCAAAGTCGACATGATTCACCATGCCCGCCAACTCCACGATGCGCTTGAGTGCCAGTTCGCCCCAGCGTCCGCGGGTGCCTGCTGAACCTTTAAGGGCAGTGCTTAGCTGCGTGGTGGTTTGACTGAGATGTTGTTGGGATTCGAGTAAGCCGGTGATCTGTTGGCGGAGACCTTGATAGGCACCTTCGCGATTTTTCTCCATCTCGGTGACGGCCTTGGCATGGTTTTCCAATTGCTCACGGATGGGTTTGAGCATTGACTCGATGGCCTGCTTTCGCTGCTCCAATGCTGCTGCTGCATCCTTGTTTTCTGACTCCAACGATTTCTTTGCAAGTTGCAAAAACTGCTCTGAGGTTTTATTCAGCGTCTCGTTGGCAAGGGTCGCAAAGGTTTCACGGGATTGGGTCTGAGCCTGCTCAAAGGCAGCGGACTTCTGAGTCAACTCCTGCCTGGCCAACTCCAGTTGCGTTTTAAGCTCAGAGACTTCACTCCCGGACGCTTCAATGCGATTGCGTGCCTCGTCACGTTCAATGGTCAGGGTGCTGACTTGCGTGGTCAGATGCTTACGTGAAACCCATAACGCACCGGTGATGCAGGCAAGGATCAGAAGCAGTAACGATAAGACGATAATGACCGTGGTGAGCATGTGGTCATGATACTAGGAATTTCGCGATAGTTAAAAACGATCGTTTAGCAAAGAATGAGAGTGTTGTAGGACTTGATATGAGATGGATAATCGACAGCGTTTGCAACGCTAAACCACAAGTGGTTTGTTACGCCTGGATGTCCAGATGCTTTTTGGGTTCATCGTCGTCGGATTGATTCTGCTGAACCTGCTTCTGGATATGGTGAGCTTTGGTTTTACTTTGGCTTTCGATGGTGTGATGCTGGGGAAGTTGTTCGTTGACGCGCAACTGGGTAGGCGCTTGATCGCCGTCAGCATCACCTTCGTCCAGCGCGAGCATGTGCTGTTCGAACTGATCGCTTAGACGCTCGGTTTTGCGATCCTTGTCACGGATTTCTTTGGTCTTACGTTTGTTGACATCGCCGGCCTGGTACGTGGTCTGGGCCACACCCGCGGCAACGCCTGTTCCAATATGACTCATGGTCCACCCCCCTTCATTGGGGATTGCTGATATCTGCTCACGCAGACCAGGGTGGCGCCCCATGCCACTGACGATGACCATCACCGTCACCCTGCCATGAAACGTCCGTACGGATGTCCTTATTATTAAAAATATCGTCCAAATAGGGCAAAAGCCTGTAAGACATGGTAAAAATTTAAATAATGACAAAAACGTCCGCTGAATAATCGGCCGTTAATTCAATCAAAAAACCACGTAAAATCATTTTTCAGAACGACGTACGATCAAAACCATGTCTCGCGAAAGATCATCTTTGAAAATATCAATCGCAAGATCCAAATCACCGTTACCGGCCGCTTTGACAAGGTTCACCAACTCCAACCATAGAAAATGACGTTCCGTGGTCATGAGTTTAACGAACGTTGCAGGGTCCGACGGATCCTCATTGGTACTCAACGGCTTGCGGTCAGAGATGACGACCATAAACCCGCCGGGCTTGAGTATCCGGGCTGCCTCTTTGAGGATGACGGTCGGATTGGGATAGCGTTCAAGGAGTCGGTCGATGAGGATTTGATCGACACTGGCATCGGGCATATCGATTGTGCCATCGTCTGAAATGAGTTTGAATTCGGGTCGCTTGCCGGGATACTTTTGATTGCTGACACATTTATTGGCAAAGGCGATATGCCCCTGTCGATCGTCGTACGCAACGACATGCCCACCCTGGCTGGCAAAGAGGTGGGATACCAAACCTTCACCGATCCCGAGGATCACCAATGGCTGGGGGACGACCTTGGCCTGCTTGATGACATCGATTGTTGCCACCATGCGGACGTTGATTTTTTTCTGGTATGCCTCGTCAGCTGCATAGCTTGCCCACTCGGTTTGGTTGAAGTCGATTTGATCGACTGGCACCGCGCGGGGTTTGTACGCCTGATCGCCAAAATAGAGCTTGTTCCACAACAACGGTGAACCCGCATAGTCTGCTGCAATTTTCGTCATGTCCGGCGCCAGCCGGGAAAAGCCCCACTTGCTCTCGAACACATCCATGGTGTATTTGAGACCTTCATTGGTATCAGCACGGGTATTGCGGTCTTCACGTTTGACGTGGTTGTGAATAAACTCAATGTCGGGCACCGCAAAGGCTCGCCAACCGGCCTTGCGTGCTCGGAGTCCAAAGTCGATGGTCTGCCCACGCAGGAAGTCTTCGTCGTACCCGCCGATGTCCTCGAACACCTCTTTTTTGCAACAGTAAAAACAACCCATCACGTGATCCACTTCCAACGCCCGCTTGACCGCATCACGGGGAAGGTTGTTGGCAATATGCGTGTAACCATTGGGATGCAAAATAAAATCACCAAAGGCATGAATCTTCATCGTCGGCTTAAGCTGCTTGGGGCCAATGACGCCCAGTCGATCAATCCCCTGATCCATGTAAGCCACAAGCTTCGCCACCCAGTTGGGAGTCAGACAAACCACATCCCCATCGAGTCGAACAAGGATATCGCCCTTGGCCATGCGTGAGAGTTTGTTGGCTGTGATCGCGAGAATGCCGCAGTGTTCGTCTTCGGTAAGTTGTAAAAAAGGCTGACCATTGGGCCATGTCTTTTTTGCCCATTGACGTAACGTGTCGAGACTGTCGTCATCAGACCCATCGTCATAGGCCAACACCTCAAAGGGCGTGGTCTCGGTTGCGAGTGTTCGCTCAAGAGATTGAAGTAAATCAAGTATCAGATTCACCGCCCCTTCACGCGAGCTTTGCGCCCCGTTGTTGAAGTTGGGAATGAGAATGGACACACGTGGCGTAAGCGAATCAGACATGGTGTTGGATTGTAACGAGTGTAGGAAAGGTAGTCACATAGATTTGATGTACAAATAGCACCGCAGTAAAATTCAATCGCTCTATTTTCCATTTTCACCGGGGACTCTCAATGAAGCTTTTCGTTTCGCCGCTCATTCTGCTGCTTGTCGTCATCTCATGTGCTGGGTGTCAGACCACACCCCAATTCACAAACTGGGCAGGCCAGCAAACCCTTACCAATCTCAAATCGCCCATGAGAGGAAAAGCAACAGCTACTGGATATACCAGTGTGCACGAGACATTTGAAATTCGATTCCCGTTAATGCCGGAGACGATCATGGTGATGGACACAGCCATGAAAGATTATGTCAAGAAATACAAGGTGCCTGTCAAAGACATTGCGATGATCTGCGATCTCTACTATTGCTGCACGGTCATCACCGCCATTCCAAGCGATAGCGCGCCGTCGCTTGATGCGATTGATCAAAAATGGATCGACCAGAATCTACCCGCAGACCAAGCAGATAAGTTCATCAAGGATGAGTCAATTGTTGATCAATCGCATGGGCCAAGCAGAACTTTTTTATTCGTTCCAGCGAAGCCCGATCCTAATCACACATTCTGTAGACTCGATGGTTTTTTGGTTACATCGGAGATGCTCTATCACGTGCGTGTAAATAAAGTCATTCCCATGCAGCCAAGTCGATCACAACATCTCGCATCACGCCAGATCAATGATATGAAGTACGCCATCAACAAGGTCAACAAGACTTTTGAAGTGATACGTAAACATCTGATCCTGCATGGGAATCCTGCCAAAGACTAATTCCATCTGCTAAGCCATTACAACGCTTCGAAAATCACCACCCAGTCCGGACCGGAGTCGGGGAGATTTTTGAGTTGGACCTGTTTGTCACGTCGGTAGACACCGGCTGGATAGGACTTGCCGGTACGTGGGTCAAAGTACGTGGCGCAGACTTCTTCGCTTCGCATCACGGTCAGATCATACGCGCCAAAGGGCGTGGTCGTGGGTTGGTAAATCAAGATACAACCTGCGTCCGATGCATCGGGACTGCCATCACGCAGCATGCAAGGCGCCTGAGAATCTGCAGCACTGTGATTGGAAATATTGTCACAAGGAATCAAGGCTTTATCTGCGAATCGCTGCATCAATTCATGCAGATGATTCATCTGACTGGCGCCGGGTAAATGCAACGACTGCTTCCAATCCATGCTGGGCAGGGACCCCAAAATTGCTGGATAACGACCTGAGTAAAAACACCAGACCGCAGCCGCCCCATAGGTCACACCACACCCGCCTCCAAAGACACTGCGATACGCACTGGCGCGGACATGCCAGTCGGTGAATCGACCATTGGCTGCGCGAAAACCAATGGGATGATCCTCGTAACAAATCTCGCCATCAAGCACCGGCTTACGCGGATAGCGACTGAGTGCTTGAGCAATCCGTTGATCCACACGATCAAACAACACTGCATGGCCTGACTGCTGCATGTTCATGTCCAGCCAGGGTTCGTCGTGGACGAAATTCGATGAACAGTTACTGCCGGAGATGTGGAATGTCATGAGGTGTCGAACCGACTCGGTGCTGCGGATACCGTTGGCAAGATTACGCCAGATCAGTAAATCCGTATCCGTATTCACCGGGCGATCGCCGCCATTAACCCATATCAGGTTTGCCCGACCACCAAAGCGCTTACCGACATATTCACCATAAATCATGGCATTTTCAGGCGTGAACAGCGAATCACCCCCTGCCCACATCGGTGTGACAAGATGCCCCCACGTTGGCAAAAATGCAAAGTGCAATCCCAACGACTCAGCGATATCCATCACCTTTTGGACATGATCGAAATACGCATCGTTGGGCTTGGCCGGGTTCATGTCATGCATGACCCATTGGCCCATATGTGCCGGGCGATTGCGACAGTCATGTTCAAAGTAGCCCACCGCCTGTATGACATTAAAACCCTGCGCGGCGCGTGTGGTCAGGTAATGTCTCGCTTGATCAAGTGTCAAAGAAGCAAACAGATTCCAGGCGGTATCCCCGCACCAGAAAAAGGGATTACCCTCAGCATCAATCAAACGACGTTGATCGTCAGCGACACGAATCGGCCCGGTGGTGGTCATGTTATTTGCTCTGTTGCTTGGCCCATGAATCCTTGAGAGTCACAGTGCGATTAAACACTAATTTTTCAGGGGTAGATGTGGTATCCGGCGTGAAGTAACCCAGGCGTTCAAACTGGATGGGATCACCTGCGTTAAAGTCTGCCAATGAGGGTTCGATCTTGCCGGTGACGGTTTTAAGTGAATCGGGATTGATGTTGTCCATCAACTCGCCGTCTTCGGCTTTGGGCTTGGTGAAGAGGTGTTCATACAGTCGGACTTCTGCGTCGATGGCATGCTCGGCACTGACCCAATGCAACGTGCCTTTGACCTTGCGGACTTTGCCTTCTTCGTCTGCTGGTGGATTGCTCCCGCCTTTGGTCAAGGGATCATACGTGCAATGCAGTTCGATGACATTGTCATCCGCATCCTTGATCGCTTCGACGCATTTGATCCAATAGCCACTTCGCAGGCGCACTTCACGGCCTTCGGTGAGACGGAAGAATTTGCGGTTGGCGTTGGGCATATAGTCATCACGCTCAATGTAGAGTTCACGCGAGAAGGGAACCTGGCGTGTGCCTGCGGATTCGTCCTCGGGATTGTTCACCACGGTCATCATTTCAACTTGTCCTTCGGGATAGTTGGTGATGATGACTTTGATGGGATCAATGACTGCCATACGACGTTGGGCGACTTTGTTGAGTTCATCACGCAGGAAACTTTCGAGCTTGGCGAATTCCAAAAGGTTTTCGCGCTTGGCAACGCCTGCTTCTTCCCAGAATCGTTTGATACTGCCGGGGGTGAATCCGCGACGACGCATGCCACGAATGGTGGGCATCCGCGGATCATCCCAGCCAGCCACAACCCCATCGGTGATGAGTTTCAGGAGCTTTCGCTTGGATGTGATCATGTAACTGATATTGCCACGGGCAAATTCGATTTGACGGGTTTTGTGCGGCACACCTTCGGGATGGCCGCAGACTTCTGCGATGCGATCAATGAACCATTCGTAGAGTTCACGGTTGTTCTTGAATTCCAGTGAGCAAAGTGAATGGGTGATGCCTTCGAGCCAATCACTTTGGCCGTGTGCGTAATCGTACATGGGATAGATGCACCACTTATCACCAGTCCGAGGATGATGGGCATGCATGATGCGGTACATGGTCGGATCGCGCATGACCAGATTGGGGTTGGCCATGTCGATTTTGGCGCGCAGGACGCGGGTGCCATCGGGGAATTCGCCGTTTTTCATGCGTTCAAAGAGGTCGAGGTTTTCTTCGACGGTTCGATCACGGAATGGCGAGTTGGTGCCTGGTTCGGTGAGTGTGCCACGGTTAGCGCGCATTTGGTCAGGCGTCTGGTCATCGACATAAGCAAGGTCCGCTTTGATCAGAGCAACCGCCCAGTCGTAGAGTTGCTGGAAGTAGTCCGATGCGTAAAGCAGGTTGGCCCACTTGAATCCTAACCAGTGGATGTCATCCTGGATGGCATCGATGTATTCCTGTTCCTCCTTGGAGGGGTTGGTGTCATCCATGCGAAGGTTGGTGCCACCGCCGTATTGTTGGGCCAAACCGAAGTCGATGCAGATGGCCTTGGCGTGACCGATATGCAGATAGCCGTTAGGCTCAGGTGGGAAGCGGGTGAGGATCTTGCCGGTATAGCGTCCTGAAGCAAAGTCCGCTTCGATCTCTTCGGTGAGGAAATTCTTTTTGACAGTTGATTCGTCGGTCATGATTGTGTTACTTCCGATACTTGGGTTAAGGAAGAAATTGTATCGGGTTGGAGGGAGATCAACCAATAACGAAAAGTTGTAATCGCTTTGGGCAGGATTTATTTTCTACCGCCAAGACACAAGCACGCCAAAGGACAAGAGAAGGATTTCGTTTTGTCCCCAAAGATTGACGAGCCTCAAATGAGTAGCGTATACCCAACGCTACTGTTTATCCTGATCCACATGATGTGAACACAGTCTCTTACAGGATTTCTCAGCAGAAGGGGTTGTTGTCTGTTGAATCAAATCCTTGATCGTGGTGTCTGCAAAAGCTTTTTCCAAAGCATTGACCACTTCGTCAATACGTTTGTGAAGTGGGCATAACAACATGCCGGTTTCATTGGACTCAAGTGGGCAGGATTGAATCCGTTCGATGGGGTCCACAGCCTGGATAACCTCCAGCGCCGTTAAGGTCGCTGGATCTCGATTAAGACGAAATCCCCCTCGACTACCTCGTTGAGCATGGAGAATGTCTGCTTTAGCCAGCGATTGAAGCACTTTTGCCAGATACCCCGGTGCTGCACGGGTACTTTCAGCGATCTCCCGTACCTTAAATGTCCTGTCTGGGTATCGGGCACACCAGACTACAGCACGTAATGCATATTCAGATGCTTCGGAGAGTAGCTTCATATCAGTTCTCTGTAACCTTCTATTTCAACAAATCATATCAAAAATACGAGACCGAGTCACAATTCAATTAATCAAGGCATTAATGCATTAATACATTTTTATATTGACACGAACAGTAAAAAGTATATTCTGTAATTGAGTTTCAGTATCAACTTGATAGCCGGGTGATTAAATCCCAAAGGTCAAGATCAAATCAGTCAATGTTTGTGTCGCCAAGCTGAGCAGGACGGTAACCGATACATCGAGCCCAATTGCTCCTCAACGACGCGGTCTGAATTGTTGTTTTCGTGTGATATCACACTGGAAAGTTAGAAAAATGCCTGCAATCAACTCACAAGCGTCACCTTCAAACACAATGCCCGGCGAGGGGATTGATATCGCCAAAATGCCCGGGCACTGGGTATTGGCACGTTTGGGTAAACGAGTCTTAAGGCCAGGTGGTGTCGAATTGACCCGCTGGATGATCGATTCCCTTGGTATTGGCCAGGATGATCGCGTGGTCGAATTTGCACCGGGCATGGGACGCACGGCACAGCTGGTATTAGAACAAAATCCGGCGGTGTATACCGCTGTGGAACGGGACGCCAGTGCGACCGAGATTGTCCAAAAATGGCTGAATGTCGACAACATCCGACGCCGCGTATTCAATGGTTCAGCTCAGCAATCGGGCTTGCCCGACGCATGTGCATCAGTGCTCTATGTCGAAGCGATGTTGACGATGGCATCCACCACGCATCGCAAACAAATCATTGAAGAGGCATTTCGTGTCCTTGAACCTGGTGGCCGCTTTGCATTGCATGAAGTGGCATTGACACAAGCCACCGCCAACGCTCCAGGTGAAGCGGACCATGTTCGAAAAACACTCACGCATTCAATCCATCACAAAGTTCATCCGGTGTTGATCAATCAATGGATCGCCATGCTTGAGGAAGCCGGTTTTGAAATTCAAAAACAGAAGACCGCGCCGATGACGTTACTAGAACCAAGTCGGATCATTCGTGATGAAGGCTTGTTGGGCGCAGCACGATTTTTGTTTCGCCTTTTGACACGTGGACCGGAACGTCGTCGTGTCCTGGAGATGCGTCGGGCATTTCGTTCTGTGCGTCCCCACATGACTGCACTTTCATTAATTGCTGTGAAACCTTCATAAATCAGGACCCTTGAATCATGACATTACTCACAGAATCACCCATTACCATTGAGTCTTTGTGTGACCGAATTACACCTCCGCAAGAGGGGACGCTTAGCGTCACGTTACAACAAACCGATCACGTCAAAGTCGTGCTCTTTGCTTTTGGCGTTGGCCAGGAGCTCTCCGAACATACCGCATCGGTTCCAGCCATCATGCAACAACTCTCAGGTGAAGCCTCTTGGCGACTAGGCGACCAAGTGATTGAAGCCAAAACCGGTACATGGGTTTGGATGCCTGCCCATCAACCTCACGCTTTGCAGGCCCAAACGCCCTGCATCATGCTGCTGACCATGCTCACCGGTGCCGGTTCACAAACCGTTTCCTGCAATCCCGCATAACGAAGGTGCGACATGCAACACAAAATTGATCAAACCCATCATGGCTTTACGCTCATCGAATTGCTGGTTGTCATTTCAATCATTGCCCTGCTCATTGGTATTTTGCTACCCTCCCTGGCCAA
The DNA here is from genome assembly GCA_002480565.1 of Phycisphaerales bacterium UBA7800. Lineage (GTDB taxonomy): Bacteria > Planctomycetota > Phycisphaerae > Phycisphaerales > Phycisphaeraceae > UBA7800. The sequence continues at coordinate 33,623 of DLCK01000030.1, forward strand.
CGCGCGAGGTTCCGCAAGGCGTGTGAAATGTCAAAACAATCTGCGACAGATCGGAATCGGGATCATTGCATATGCCAGTGACTACGAAGACAGTGCCCCCCTTGCAGCACCTCACGAACTAGGAGGTCCCACCGGTGAAGCAGATCCGTCAGATATGACATGGCAACCACCGATGATCTTCGGGGGCACACTTGCTACCGAAAAGCGACCGCTTAACCAGTACATCATCGAGCAGGTTTTTCAAAGCCCTTCGGACAAAGGTGAACCGCTTTGGATGTTGGATACCGCAAACTGGCCCAACAATCGAACGGCCTATCAATTGTATGGCAGCAGCTATTTCTACGCGTCGGGGTTCAACCGTCTGGCGGGAGTTCCGCAACCCATGGGGATTGCGAAGTTCGCAGGACTTGAGGCTTCTTTTGGTGACTTTGCCAGTTCGCCTTTGCCACTGGGTAAAACACTGCGACTTAGTTACTACAAACATCAAACCAAAAAAGTACTCATTGGCAGTATCCCCATTCATCGCACGATGCCCGGTGTGATTGCCCCCAATCCACGTGCACAATGGTACAAGTCTGATTCGGATCACATTTGGGCCAATGCGACCTTTGCCGATGGGCATGTGAATTTTGTTCAGGCTTTCCCCGCGGATGCCGGATATGCAGGCGTCAACACGATTCCTGATCCTGCAAACCCATATTATTGAGAGTCACCAAGATGCATTCATTACGATCCAAACATTTCAAGCCGATTTCACTCATTGTGATTGGCTTAATGGCAATCGGTGTATGGGGATGGCATTTGATGCCTGCAAACCCATTCGACGAACAATCCTATCGCGACATTGATGGTATTGAAGCTCAAGTCGTCGCAACCCGGCGCCTGACGCATGGTTATCGTTTGACCTGTCGCGTGACCAATCATCGGAATGTACCTGCTGAGCAAGTTGTGCTGCTGGCGGCGGTGAAGAATAAAAAAGGCCAAACCGTCGTTGCCAATCCGTTGGTCCAACTCAGCGGATTGACCTCTGAGACTTCACACCTGATGGATGTGATCCTGCCCGGGCCATCTTCCTGGGGGCCTGTGCAAGGACACGTCCAAACCACCGTGGTGCGTTGGCAGAATTAGGGCGACCGATGCAAAAAGACCTTCACCTCAAAGCATGGTATTGCATGGTTAACTGCCAAGTGATTTTTAAAACTGTGAAATCAGTTCATCGGGGAGTGTTGGTGTGGCGCCGGGTTGGGATGCGACATAGGCGCCAACCTGGTTGGCAAGATTAGCCACCTTGTCCCAGGGTTTTCGCAGGACTGCGCCCACCAGACAGGTTGCTGCCACACTATCACCGGCGCCCACGGCATCGGCCCCCTCCACGGGATTGGCCACAGCAGGCGAACCCTCATAAACATTTCCAGAGGTATGGATCGCGGTCCCTTTGGCGCCGCGGGTGTAGATGATCCAATTGAGCTTGAACTGCTTGATGAGTTTGAGTAACGCTTCACGCTCTTGGCCCGATTCAATGCTGCCAAGCCCCATGAGCTTGCAGACCAGAGGCAACTCCTCTTCATTGAGCTTTAGCGCATTGGCAATTTCAAGAGATCGGGCGATGATCTGCCGACTGTAAAAATCAAGTCGGATGTTCACATCAAAGAGCTTGATCGTCGAGGGGCGACAGGTTTCTAAAAAGCGATAAATCGTGTTGCGACTTTGAGCTTCACGCTGAGCCAGTGATCCAAAACAGACCGCATCGCAATGCTGAGCAAGCGTGTCCATGTCCGGATCATACTGAAGCCAATCCCATGCAGCGTTTGCCACAATGTCATAGCTGGGTTGGCCATCATCGTCCGTCTGCACGTAGACCTGGCCGGTGGCATGATCCGGGTCAGACTGGATGTATTGGTTATCCATCTTTTTTTCTGACAAGCTTTCTGTGACCTTTGAACCCAGAAAATCCTGCCCGATGCGGCTAACGACAATCCCACGGCCTGGGCCCGATGGTCGGTTAGCAACGAGTTGATGGGCGTGAACAGCCACATTAAGTGGAGCCCCCCCAAGAACTTGCACTCCATCAAAGATGTCAAAAAGTGCTTCCCCGATCCCGCAGATGGTCAAAGAATATTGGTTCATATCAACAGAATACCATCGAAAAATGCCGAAATAAAATAAGTCCCAGCATTGGTATGTCATATAGCGGTTCATACCGTAAAATCACTAGAGGTATATGTTCAACCAAACCCGCTTATCTAATTGGGGCCGTACGTTTGTCCTTTGGGTTCTAACGTGCGTTATCCTGCCGACACAATTACTGGCTCAAAGTGCTCCGGTTTACATTGACGATTCGCCTGCTGCGATGGATCAACTTGCCGAAGCGATCCGTCTGCGGTCTCAAAACCGACTCACTGAAGCGGTCACCAAATACCAACACATCCTTGAGACGTACCGTCACAAGCTCATGCGAACCGACAAGCCTTACTACACCGACACGCGTCGGATGGTGGTCTCACGGTTACTTGCTGATGAGCCGATGATGACAACCTATCGCAAGCAGTACGAAGCGTCAGCCAGGCGGATGATCACGGTATCGCAATCTGCGGATGATCGCCTGACTGCATTGCTTGATGTGGTGGATCGCTACTTTCTGTGTCCATCAGGGATGCAGGCCGCATTGGATGCTGCAGGTTTGTTACTGGCCCAGGCCGACATTCCTGCTGCGATGGCATTGCTTGAACAACTGGAAAATCATCCTGACCGCAAGCGCTTTGCCCAACGCCTTGATGGACTGCTCTGGTCTGCCAAGGTGTTGATGGACCCGATGGCTCAGCAGGATATCCAACCCCCTAATCAACCGGTGGAACTCTCGCCTGCCTATGTCATCCCACCAATGCTTTGGCCCACGAGTATGCTAGGCCAAGCCGGCTGGTCGATCCCCAACATGCCAGAAGATGTGACCGAACTGTGGTCCATTGAATTGAACAATCCGTTTTCCGAATCTCATCGCACCTCATCACGTCGCAATGATGTGCTGCGTCGTCGCCGTGATCAAAACCTGCCTACCGCGACCCATGGCAATCTCATCCCGCTGATTCAAGGTGACCGTCTGTTCCTTAATTCCCAGCAAGGTATCAGCGTCTACGACCGACTTTCAGGTCGCCCGTTATGGAAATATGAACTCTCGCCCGACGCCACTGCCAACACCAACGTGATGAATGCTGCCCCGATGGATCAGCAGCGAAGTGTCTGCGTTACCGAGAACCGTGTCCTGGGTGTCGTCGGATTCATGACGCAATGGCGATCAAGCTGGCAACTCAAAAACCATCAGACCCACATGGTCTGTCTGGATATGCAGTCCGGCGACCTGCTCTGGGATACCCAACCTCAAAAGCTTGATCCGAGTCTCGAAGAAGTCTTTTTCCATGGCACGCCTCTGGCGGATGACCGGCGTGTATATGCCCTGATGCGCCGCAGTCAGAACTCAGGTTTCCACACCGTTTACCTTGCTGCCCTGGACATCACCGACGGACGCCTGCTTTGGAAACGACATCTTGCCAGCGCTGCGATGGGCAATCACAATCGCACCTATGCCCTTGGGGAAATGTCTCTGTATCAAGGACAAGTCTACGTCACTGACAATCTGGGGACGATCAGTGCCATCGACGGACTCACCGGCGACATGCTCTGGCTTGTGATGCTTGACCGTTCGGGTGATTCACAGGATGTCCAGCCCAAGCCACTGGTCGCACAGCGTCGGCGGATCACAACATCAGCCAGCCGGCCTGCTCCGATTGTGACCTCCAAAAAAGTGCTCATCTCCCCAGCCTGGGCCAATGAGTCAGCACAGGTCATCGACCGACTTACCGGCAATCCCCTGCGTCAACTTGATGCCAAGGGTTTTGACACCGGCTGCCAATTGACTCTCACCGAGGAGGGTCTGCTGAGTGTCGACCGCGTCGTGCGGATGTTTGATGCCGACACGTTTGAGCAAAAGTGGGAACGTAAACTTTCAAGCATCACCGACAAGGACAAACCCCAATTCATCGTCCATCACGACAAGGTCATGATCCAAGGCAAGGGCAAGCTGTACATGATCAACCTCAAAGACGGGCTGGTTGAAAAGGAACTGCCCTTTGATCAGGACGGCGTGATCCTCACCGCAGACCAGCAGTGGATCATCAGTCGTGATGACGAGTTGGTCAGCCTCATGCGTTGGGATGATGCGTACAATCAACTTGCAGCCCGCATTGAGCGTTATCCTGATCAAACATGGCCGGGCCTGGCATTAAGTCATCTGGCGGTCGGTCGTCGGCAATGGGAAACGGCATTGCAGGGCATTGATGCTGCAATTGATTCGATTCAACTTTCGCCGGGCATCCCTTCCAACTCCTCACAGCAGTATCAGGTTCAACAGGTCTTTGATCACATTCGCAATCAGGTCGAGCTTCCTGCCGAGGGCGCCAAGGATCCGCAACTTGCAGAGGCCAGTCTTGAGTCGCTGCCGGATCACTTGACGGTGTTGGCTTTGTTTGAACGCCTTGCGGTGATGAGCATGACGCCGATCAATGAAGTCACCCAACAGTTTGCCCGCGGGCGGTATTGGCAATTCCGCGGTCAGCCTGCGATGGCGATTGAAAATTACCAGGCGATCCTTGCGGACCCGACTTTGGCGTCCCAACTCTATCAGTTTGATCAGGGTGCCCGACAAGCTCGACTTGAAGCACGCCTGCGACTAATTGAAATCGTCACGACCAATCCGGCCACAATGCAGCGGTTTGAAACCGTTGCTGCCGAACATCTGCGACAGCTTCAACGCATGCCCACCACCACCGCGGAGAGCTATCTTGCCATGGCAGAAAGCTACCCGTTAACGCAGGCTGCCGCGGCGGCTCGGATTGAAGCTGCCAAAATGTACTGGCAGCAAAACGACATTGAACACGCTGTCCCGTTACTGCAAAAAGCCTATCACCAGGCCAATGATCCAGCGACCAAACAACAGATCGTCGGACAGCTTGCCCAAGGTTACGAGCAGTTGGGCAACCCCATGCGTGCCCATCGTGTACTTAATGACTTTGTGATGCTCTTCCCTAATGAACCGGTCATGCGTGATGGCCAGCAAGTATCCGTCGAAGCATGGATCAGCAAGCTGGCGCATAGCCATCCGATTCGATCCCGTTATCCCAAGTTTGACTTACCGTTGGATCAGGCGATTGGCCTTAACGGGCGACTGCTGCAACCGACCCAACACAAACCCGATGTCCATGGGCGGGAACTGGTTTTGCTGCGTCACGATTCGCTGTGTCTCTACCAAATGGATCAAGCCAAAATCATCTGGTCGATCCCCGTGCAGGATGAACAGATTCAACTGCTCGCCCAGTCAGCTGACCAACTGCTGCTTTACGAACCGGCTCAAAGTCATCTCATCGGCATCAATATCCGCACCGGCCAACCGCTCTGGCAACCCATCATTCTCAATGAAGCTGTCCAGTCCGTCGCTCAGCAACACAACCGACTTGCAGCTGAACCGGATGTCCAACGACAGTGGATGCAGATGATGAACCCCAACGGCTTGATGGTTGTCAAAGGACGTATCCGTGAAGCAAGACACGAAACGGATCTGAACTTACGCATGACGGTGAGTCCCAATGTACTCGTTGCAGCAGACGGGACGGGACGTGTGCTTGCCATCGACCGAAATACAGGCATCACCCTTTGGAAACGACTGTATTCGCTGGACATTCTCGATCACCTTGCCATCACTGATTCCATGCTCGCCATCGGCGGACGAGTTGGCTTGCCCAACGACACCCAAAGCTACAACATGATGGTCGTGGACCTCAACACCGGCGAACTGCTCATGCACCCGCTGGAAGAAAAACGCGAGGACTCCGACCAGATGCAATGGTTGGGTATCGTCAGCCCGGACCTGCTGGTGTCGGTCACCCAGAAAGTCATCGCGGCCTATCGCATCGGCACCGGTGAAGTGGTCTGGCGATTACCCAATCCCGGCCAGCCCATTCTCAGAAAACCCAACGCTACTGCCCAACTCACCAGTGCCCTTTCAACTGGCGCAGCCCATGTCATGCTCTTTAATGTCAATGACAAACAACAAGGCATGTTCACCAGCATCGACCTGACCACCGGCCAGTCCGCTGGCACTTGGATCACCGGCGAAACCGACAACAGCCGTCAAGTCAATGTCCTGCAAACCGACGACCGCTACTTCCTGCTCACGCCCACTCAACTGACCTGTACCGATCTGGAAGGCAACCTGCTTTGGCGTGACGCGATCAACACCACCACCCAATACCTTTTGGCCATGCAACTCTCACAGCGATACCTCGTGCTCCTCACCCGCCGGGATATGGGTTGGGGCAATGGTGAGATGCCCAATGCGCCTGACGCCATGATTGATCAGCCCATCAACCCGCCACGTCTGCCTCAACAGGCCGTCGTCCCTGACCGCCGACACAATCGCGTGGATGATGGTGTCTTTGACGATGTCTCAGGCCAATACCGCTACCAGGTTCTGCTCATGGATCGCGTCTCAGGCCGAATCATCCACGAGCAGCAGTTGGCTCCCATGTCCCTGCCCATGCTCCCGACTCTCACCGGACTCTGCGATGACAACCTGATCCTCAGCACCAACAGCCAAACCATCATCATCCCAGCCGGTAACTCTGAGTAATCAAAAAGTTGTTACCTTTTGTCTTTTCAAACTCTCTGTCTCTGTAGCTCTGTGGTTCATTGCTTGATGACCTTGGTAACCTGTCGATACAAACCGAACCATTCGCCCTCGTTTTTCCCTCGAATTGTCATCCTGACATCGACTCTCTAAACTATCTGACTTGCCCCGAACCCCCCGAATCCCTGACCCCACGCTGGAGAAAGCTCAAATGAGTCAGAATATGCCCAACCTTACCGCTGTCGATCCTGCCATTGCCAAACTCATTGAGCAGGAAGCTGATCGTCAGCAAACCACGCTGGAAATGATTGCCAGTGAAAACCACACCTCCAATGCAGTCATGGAAGCGGTTGGCTCATGCTTAACCAACAAGTACTGCGAAGGCTATCCGCAGAAACGCTACTACTCGGGCTGTGGCTTTTATGATGAAGTCGAACAACTGGCCATCGACCGAGCCTGCGCGTTGTTTGGTTGCAGCTTTGCCAATGTCCAGCCGCACTCCGGTGCTTCTGCCAATCTTGCTGTGCAATTCGCACTCCTTGAGCCAGGCGACACCTTCGCTGCCATCGAACTCTCCGAAGGCGGACACCTCACCCACGGCAGCCCGGTCAACATCTCCGGCAAGTGGCTTAACCCGGTGACCTACAAACTCGTCACCGATGAGTCTGATCCCAACTACGGTGCCATCGACATGGCCTCCGTCGAAGAAGTCGTCAAGCAGCACAAGCCCAAGCTCATCATGTGCGGTTACTCGGCTCACCCCAAGACCATCGACTTTGCAGGCTTCCGTGCGATTGCTGATAAGTACAACTGTCTGCTCTGGGCGGACATCGCACACATCGCAGGTCTCTGTGCAGGTGATGCTCATCCGTCACCCTTCCCGCATTGTCACGTGGTCACCACTACCACGCATAAGACACTGCGTGGCCCGCGTGGTGGCCTGATCATGACCAACGACGAAGAGCTTGCCAAGAAGATCAACAAGGCAGTCTTCCCCGGCACGCAAGGTGGCCCGCTGATGCACGTCATCGCCGGTAAAGCCGTCTGCTTCGGTGAAGCTTCCAAACCTGAATTTAAAACCTACGCAGCGCAGGTCGTCAAGAACGGCAAGGCACTCGCTGACGCCCTTAAAGCCAAGGGTTACAAGCTCGCTGCCAACGGTACGGAAAACCATCTGGTCCTCGTGGATCTGCGAACCGTGTTCCCTGACCTCACCGGCAAGGAAGCAGCACTGTGGCTCGAAAAGGCCGGCATCATCACCAACATGAACACCGTCCCCAACGAAACACGAAGCCCCTTCAAAACCTCAGGCGTCCGGCTGGGCACTCCCGCCCTGACCACCCGAGGCCTTGTGGAATCCGACATCGCCGAAGTCGCCGGACTCATTGATGCAACGCTGCAAAGCAACGGTGACGAAGCCAAACTCGCCGACATCCGCAAACAGGTCGCAGACCTTGCAGCAAAGTTCCCAATGGCTCACTGAGCTTGAGTAACCGACAATTGAAACATTAAAAAAGCTGCGACAGGTTTGTCGCGGCTTTTTTTGTGTGTTTGTAGATTGGGGACGCGTGAGTTGTTAGAGCAGTACAAATTCAACTGCCTCGTTATGTCTTGGCCTAGCTGCGGTGTGATACACGGCTGACGCTACTCTTGAAAAAGAAATACTCTGATCCAAAACGTGTTTAGCAGTTGCAACTGTGATTACAAATTTGAGGTGTTCAGATGAATCATCTCCACAGGATTTTTTTCTTCTGACTTACGTTGCATCGCCCACTGGCTCGAAGACGCCTTGTTCGGGTTGATACTGCAGGAGCTGTCCTTGTTCAATATCAAAATACCAACCATGCAGGGAAAGCTTGCCTTGGCGGATGCGTTCTTCAATGAAGGGGAAGGTATGGAGATTTTCCATTGACAAAAAAATGGCGGCCTGCTCGGTGGCACGTTGTTGGAGCTTCGGATCTTTGTTTGCCAGGTTCGCCATCACCTGTTCTTTGGCAGGAGCAGCGATGGACATCCAATGTGAGATGAACCCGCCACCCTTACAGCCACAGGTCCCATCCATGAGCGCTTTGATCCCACCACAGCTTGAGTGCCCCATAATAATGAGGTGTTCAACTTCAAGGTGACAGACGGCAAATTCCAACGCAGCACTCACACCATGCAGCGCATCGTCCATCTGGTATGGCGGGACGAGGTTGGCGACATTGCGCACCATGAATAAATCACCGGGCGCAGAGTTGGTGAGAATCGCCGGATCGACACGTGAATCACTACAGCCGATGAACATCGTGCTGGGATTCTGGCCTTTTTTCAGAGGTTCAAAGTGATCACTGTCAGGACCGAAGTAGTCCTTCTGAAACACACGGAAGCCGTTAATGAAATGCTCAATATCTTTCATTGGTCGCGATACATCCTTGTATTGCCCCGGTGCATGCATGAGGTAATGGACATAGTATCGCGATTAATGGTCACGATGCCAAGCTGGACTACTCCTTGAGGACCATGTCGATGCACATGACGGCTGCCATGATGAGTTGTCGGGCGACACTGTCGGCAGGTACGTCTTCTGCGATTTGCAGGACGTAGTTGTCAGCACTGGTGAAAAGTTCCTTGCCGATGCCTGCCCATTTTTTGGATACGTGTGCCAATTCGTTATCGCCGGCAAGGAATCTGAAATCCCAGCCGGTCCATTTCCCCTTGAGATAGCAGACTTCCTGTTCCTGATCATCAAGGACGCGAAAGGCTCCGCCCAAGGAGAAGAACTTTTGCTTGAACATACCGATGATGTTGTTCTCATCGTCGAAGACCTGAACCTTTGAGAGGAAGATACTCACGCCACGCTTAACGCGAACGACTTGCTGACCGTCAGGTGTGCGGATGGTGACATCAAAAGGCGTCATGCGTTTGTAATCTGTAAAACGCAGCAACTTGGTGAAGAAGCCTAACTTTTCCTCGCGGCATTCCATAATCATCTGACCAGACTCAGGATCATAGATGTCATAATTGTTGGCAGCTTTGAACATGCCCACATGCTCTTTAACGAGATAAACATTACGACTGAGCGTATCTGACATCAGAGCGAACCTTTCAGTGAGAACCCGGAAATATATATTCGATCCACAATGGATATTTCAAATCATCCCATTGATGAAGAACCTGTCAAGTCCGATTATCCAAAGGCATGTATACAAGCGATCGTTACAATGCTCTGCAAGGAGTTTATTGACTTGAAGACCACTCAAAAACCAACTGATTCATCGCCCAATATGCCTTGGCCTAAGGCGCTGTTGTTTGATTTGGATTTAACGTTGATCCGATCCCGATCCTTTTGGCGACATGCTGAGCAGGTGTTACTTGGATACCTTGGTTTTGATGAGCAGATGGATGTGCATCACTGCTACAACGGTCTGCATGCCACGGATGCGGGCAAAGCGATCCATGCGTTACTCAAGCCAACGGCCAGTGAAGATGAATGTGTACGTGTGTTTCGCGAAGCGTTGATTGAGCAATTTGCAACTCAACCCATTGAAGCGATGCCTGGTGCGGTGGATTTGGTACATCGGTATGCGGGTCGGTTGCCTATGGCCATTGCATCGGGTTCACCACAAGAAGGGATACATGCTGCTGCAGTAGCACTTGGGATTCATGGGACACTTGATGCAGCGATCAGTAGTGAGTCGGTTGCCAATGGCAAGCCCGCGCCGGATGTATTTGTCAAAGCTGCACGTGAATTGGATGTCGCCGTTGAGGATTGCGTGGTGTTTGAAGACAGCGTGGTGGGTGCGACTGCTGCGGTACGTGCGGGGATGCAATGCATTGTGGTTCCGGATCAACCGGAGTCAGCATTTGCGGGATTGCCAGTACATTTGGTGAAGTCACTGGCGGATGTGGATGAGGATTTGTTTGCAACGACACGACGATAGAGACCTTTGAAAAAATCAATTCTTTTTTTCACCGCCAAGACGCCAAGTTTAACAAGACCAAGACAAAGATTTTGATTTGCTTTCAAGGACTTTTTCTTGGTTTTTAACTCTGCGCTCTTGGCGTCTTGGCGGTGAAAAAATACATCTTGATTTTTCGAAGACCTCGGCATTGCGTTGATGGAAGTGATCTATCCCTTCACAAAAAAACATGGCACACGAAGTAAGTCTCCGTGTGCCATGTGGCGTTTATCTATTGAATTATCTTGTGCTCAATTTTGAGCCTCACACTCAGCTTAGCAGGCTGATGACCAATTGTGCGAAGATCGTCATCAGGATCAATGCCACTGGATATGCAGTTGCGTAGCTGACGACGGGGATATCCGAATCGGTCTTGGCAGTGATTGCACCCAGGCCGGGTGTCGAAGTCATACCGCCGCAGGTTCCGCCCAGGGTTTGAAGCAGGTTCAAACCCAGAAGCTTGCGAGCGATGGGATAACCAAAGGACATGGGGACAGCCGTGACAATCACGCCCATGATAAAGAGCTTGATACCGTGTTCCTGCACGACTTCCACAAACGAGCCACCCGCTTTAACACCTGCACCCATGAGGAAGAGGACCAGACCCAACTCCGTCATGAACAAACGTGAAGCGCGAGGCATGTAACCAGTAAGGAAACCCAGGCGACCGAAGTGGCCGAGGATCAGCGAGACGAACAACGGGCCACCGGTCATCCCCAGAGCAAAGCTTGCACCGGTACCGAAGCCGAAGGGCATCTTGCCAAGGATGATACCCAGTGAGATACCTATGCCCAATGAAAGCAGGTCGGTCTGTTCCAATGCCTTGGCACGGTGACCGGCTTCTTCGGAGAACTTGTCCATGTTTGAAGGCTCACCGACAACCGTCAGTGCGTCGGCACGTTGAATGATGGTATCGGCATGAGGGACAAAGCTCGCATCATTACGCACGATGCGGGAGACGGTCACGCCGTACTTGCGAAGCACGTCTAGGCCACGCAGGCTACGACCCACAAATGCGGAGCTGGTGACGACGACGGTGCGACGTTCACGATCTGCATCCATGAAGAACGGTTCATCACTACGCTTGCCGAGGAACTCGACAACGATGTTGAGGTTTTCTTCCTTGCCGACGACGAGTAATTTTTCGCCTTCTTCGAGGATCACATCAGGGGTGACCGGGATCATGCGGTCATCTTTCTTGATGCGGACGACCTGGCAGGAATTCTTCTGAATAAAGTCCAGATCGACCAGGTGCTTGCCGATGGCAGCGGGGTTGGTGATTTCCACCAAGACGCGCATGATCATCTTGCTCTTGGAAGATTGGGAGACGATTTCACTGCTGAGTTTGTCCAGATCAACACCCATGAGTTTGGGTAGCAGTTGGACAAAGAGCACCACGCCCACGACACCAAAGGGATAAGCCACACCGTAGCCCACCGAAGCCATGGAACCGGTTTCGGGAAGCATATCCACAGCTGCTGCCAAAGCAGGTGTCGACGTCATCGAACCAGCAAAGATACCGACCGCCAATTCACGGGGAATATCAAAGGCCATACCACATGCCACAGTGCAGACCGCGCCGATACTCACAAGGATCATTCCCATGATCGCAAGGTTCTTACCTTGACTGACAAACGCACGGAAAAAGCCAGGGCCTGCACCAAGTCCCACGCCGTAGACGAAGAGGATCAACCCCATCGTGCCGACTTTGCTGGGGATGGTCAGACCAAAGTGACCAAAGAGCAAGGCTGCAAAAAGCACACCGGAACTACCCAGTGAAATACCACGAATGGTGATCGAGCCAAATGCAAGTCCAACAGCCAGAATCGCGAACATCGCAAGCAACTGGTTTTCCAAAAGCATGCGAATCGTGCCTGGTTTTTTGACCGGAGCAGCAGCCTTGGGAGCCGCTTCAATCACCGGGAAAACAGTGTTGGCAACATTACCTTTGTAAAGCACAATCTTCGTCGGCGTGCTGGCCTGGTGATGGTAGCCACCAAAGTTCATAAACCGAATTTCACCCATTGGCGACTGGACAACCAAGGTATTCAGTGCAGTGATCACATCGGTTTTGTTATCGCGTGCATCAGCCAATGCCTGACCGGCAGCGAGCAAGGCGGTGTATGCCTGCGTCGAGTGCGATTCGGGAACCGCGTGGTCAATCGCTTCCTTGAACATGTTTCGGAAACGCAGATCGTAATCCTTGATCAGCGGATTGGCCGCATCGTTGTACCAGGGGGAAACAACATACAAACCCAGTGGAGCGTCCGCTGCTTTAGCCGAAGCGAACATGCGAAACTGCGGTGTGGTGAATGCACCATACAGACCCAGGATCTTGTTCGTCGCAGCATATTGGTTGACCAGTGCCTTGGCATCTTTGGTGGATCGACCAAGCATGATCACCACGGTGTCAGACTCAATTTTCAAATCGGTAATGGCCTTGGTGATTTCACCAGGCAAGTAGGCAATGATCTGGTTCTCATTCATGCCCTTGGAGACCAACGCACCAATCATGGCCTTGGCGGCAGAGCGACCAAAAGGATCGTCTTCCGCGAGCATCAAGACCTTCTTGGCTTGCCACTTGGCCCAGACATTTTCCAGATAGCTCGCTGCCGTTTCGGACATCTTGTTCTGAGGGGCAGCAATGCGATAGATCATCGTGTCCGCGGACTGGTTGAGCTTGTCAATCGTCGCAACAGGTGTCACCACCGGCAGGTTCAATTCCTTGGCCACCGCATCCAAAGCCAGCGCTTCTTCTGAGGTATACGGGCCGACAATCACGTCCGGCTTCCAGGAAGCGACCTGACCCTTGACCAATTGAGCCATGTCCTTATTGCCACAATCAAAATATTGAACTTCGACATTGGGCAAAACCGTTTCCTTGAGCACCACTTTGCCAAGGGTATAGCCCTGCTGAAGCAGGTCACCGGTGCTGGCATGGGGTCCAGAAAGCGGCAGGATCACCGCGATACGTGTTGGGCCTTCGACGACAGCGTTTTGAGGCGTTGCCGGGACAACTGCCGCTTGAGATGGGGTTGACGTTGGAGCCTGCGGTTGAGCAGAAGCGACCAAAGCCAATGAAAGAAGAACTGACAAAACTGCACAAAACCCGAAAGAACCACAGCTTACAGTTCGTTTAAAAAACGACACGAACGGTTTGGGGAACATGATTATCCTGACTTTCGTAAGGGTTGGCGGAAATTAAAACAAGAGGGTAGTTTAATGGATCACAAGTAATAAGCAAGCATTATCTTTTTATAAGCACCCGCCAAGGTCCGAATAACTGCACACTTCCCAACCAATCTCAATACGATTCGAGAATGAACATTTTCCACAAGAATCAGCGAAAACAACACTTAGAACGCAATACACGACGAATTAGTCTTGAATAAAAATTTTCAACACTTTTGATATGCACAACGACCTGCATGGTTAGCAGGCAGGAAATACCATGTGAAACCAAACCGCATCCGTCGGATGCTGACTGTGATTTATCATCGCTCTTTGAATGGTTCAACGACTTAACGCATGACCATTTGATCCTTGGGATAAATGGTCGCCGCCTTGCCACCGATTAGCTGTTGGACGACGGCTGTGGTTGGATTCTGGTTGAAGTAGCCGGCAAAGTCCAAAAAGCGAACCTGCCCCACCGGCGTGGCGACTGCCTGGGTTCCCAGAATCTTCTTCACAGAAACCTTCTGCATGACGGCTTGTTCCAAGACGTTCCCCGCGGTGATCAAAGCCGAATACGCCTGAGCAGCATGATACTGTGGCACACTTTGATACAAGGCCTGATACTGTTCGACAAACTGCTGCGCAATCGGATCATCCTCATCGTCACCCCATTGTGTGACACGGTAGTAATCTCCAACCTCCAAAGCCGGTGTCGCAAACGCACCTGCAAACCCCACCCGCAATGGATGATCTGCCAAGCGTTCCAAGAGCGCTTTGGCATCGGGGACATGACGTGTCACCATTAACACAACCGTTTTGGGAGTCACCGAGAATACTGCTTCGTGAGCCTGACCGTTACCAAAGGTGACCACCTTGGCAGTTGGCAGGCTGCGCATGATGCAATTGCCCATGATCGACGCGACGGCCGACTTGCCATAGCTTGAGTCTTCACTCAATATCAAAATTGAATCAAACGCCATTTGCGTTTGCACGGCTTTGAGGAAGTCCGCTGCTGCCATCGCGATCATCTGCATCGGTGGCGAGACACGGTAAATCGCACGGCCGGACTGCTGAGTGAGTTCATCCACATTCGCAGTCGGCACGATCACCGGCGTCTGCCCAACCATTTTACCCACACTTGCCACCTCCTCACTGGAGTAAGGCCCGACAATCAAGTCCGGCATCCAAGGCAAAACCTCCGACTCCACAAAACCTGCGAGCTTGTTGCCATGATCCGCAGAATCAAAATAACGCACTTCAATTTTCATCTTGCGAATCTGCGACTCAGCCAACGCATAACCATTACGCTGTAATTCCCCCTTGTCCGCATGGGCTCCGGTCATCGGCACAATCACCGCCACCCGACGTGTCAACGCACGCTTGACCTGCGGACTTGAAAGCATCATCGGGATAATCGTCCCCTGCCCCACAAGCAACACCACACATGCCACAATGGAGATCAACCCGCCAGATCGAATCATCGATGCAGCAGGAATATCACCCGTAGCAAACGCAATGGCATTGGGAGGTGTCGACACCGGCATGGCCATCGCAAACGATGCAGCCAGCGCTGTAAGCACAACCATCTGCACAGGTGAACCCGGAGCCAATCCCATGACGATAGGCACCAGCAACGCCGTCGCCGCCGTGTGACTCATGAATGTCCCAAGACCTAATGTCAACGTGACCACACCGCAGGCAAGCAGGAATCCGCTCCAAGGGCCGGGTAAGGAATACAGATTGGTAATCACCGAACTTTCGACCAGATAATCCACCAGTCCGGTGGACTGCATGGCACTACCCAAAGACAGACCACCCCACATCAGCAGCAGGACATTCCAGTCAATGTTGTCCACGTCTTTCTTGTCGAGTACACGCAACGCAGTCAATGCTGCAGCTGCGAGCAATGCTACCGCAGCATCGGATATGCCGGTGACCTTACTCGTAAGCCATAACAAAATCGTGAGTCCCAGAATCAGCAGCGTGAGTTTGCCCATGCCATCAAGGTTCTCCGCCTTTTCAATCTCCGGCAGGACAATGTCCTTCGACGGGCGATAAAACCAAAGCAACAACACACCCGCCACAATCACCAGCAACACCGCCAGTGGAACCGCCATCAACATCCATTCCAGGAATCCAATGTGATACCCCGCATCACGCAATGCGCCCAACGCCACCGCATTGGGAGGTGTGCCAATGGGCGTTCCAATCCCGCCAATATTCGCACCAAACGGGACCGCCAGAATCGCTCCACGATGAAACCGATCCGAGCGTGGCAGCTTGGCTAACACCGGCGCGACAATCGCCAGCACCATCGCTGCCGTAGCCGTGTTACTCATCCACATCGAGAAGAACGCAGTGATCCCCAGGATGCCAAAGAGTAATTTCGTCGGTGACGTGCTAAAGGGTCGCAGTAACTTCGAAGCAATCACGCGATCCAAGCCATGTCGCGACACTGCAGACGACAAGAGGAATCCGCCCATAAACAACATGATCACCGGCGCCGACCATGAAGTCAGAAACGATTTGTAACTCAAATGTATCGACTGCCCCGCGGCATTGGTCGGCCAGGCCGAGTGCATCGGCAGGATAT
The DNA here is from genome assembly GCA_002480565.1 of Phycisphaerales bacterium UBA7800. Lineage (GTDB taxonomy): Bacteria > Planctomycetota > Phycisphaerae > Phycisphaerales > Phycisphaeraceae > UBA7800. The sequence continues at coordinate 50,007 of DLCK01000030.1, forward strand.
CCGCCATGCCCCCCTTGTCTGCAAGAAACACAATTTCAAAACCAATGATGCACAGAGATGTGGCATACAGCGGCAAAGCTTCAGTCGCCCAGAATATGGCTGCAACGACAAAAATCGCAGCCGTCCGACGAGCCAACTCATTCATATCACTGGGTAACAGATAATACGTAGCGATAGCCAATACGGCCGTGACTGCACAAATCGTCAGACTTCGTAACGGGGAACTCGGCTTTGCGCCCATCGACAATCTCCATGTCCGGAGATCGGCCCATAGGAAAACCAACCATTTGCATACTCAAAACGGCTGTCGCTTTTCCAGTCAACCAACCTCAGGGGGTACGACAGAAAAGTGCAAGACATCATCGCCTTGCAGACATACAGTCTGTCTGGGATCTCGTACTTCCCAAGACACAAACTGCAACAACCAATCACTGATTTACAGATGCACTCAAACCATGCCTCAAGAAATGCCGACACAGTCAAACACATTGTGCAAAAAGCTGGCCCGTTGAGCAAGTATAAAAAGATATTTTGTGCTGGATATTCACTGCATGTCAAAAGCGACCGATCAATAACACGATGACTCAACACAATAACTGCACAACGACGCAATGCTGTTGCTTGGCAAGATACTCATTACATCTTTGTTTAAGACATCAAATCAGGCGATGTGATCGTCAACTGCGTCAGCGTCTCGTCATCTTCATGACCATGCTGATGCAATTGCTCAACGCGATGTTTGGACCAGTCATCCACCATCAAGTCCGGCGACTGCTCACCATCGTGAATCTTCAGGAAGCTGTAATCGTTGGCACGTTGAGCGGGTGTAAAACCACTGCTGCGAATCAATCGACACAGTAAAGCTTCATCCAGACAGTACGTCGTTCCTGCTGCGCTGACCACGTTCTCCTCGATCATCACACTGCCCATATCATTGGCACCATAGAAGAGTCCGAGTTGACCGATGTGCGGCCCCATGGTCACCCATGACGCGCCGATGCTATGCACGTTATCCAAAAACAGTCGGCTGATCGCCTGCATCCGCAGGTAATCCGTCGCACCACTCATCCGTAAGACCTTGGCATACTGCGGGTGATTCGGATCATCGCCGGGGAACGGCAGGCCGCTGTCACGATCCCAATTAGGCAATCGCCCCATCGGTGTGTTCTCACGCTGGAACGGCCAGGAGATAAACGCGGTGTACTTGCCTGCCCAGTTGTTGGCAATCGCTTCGTCCTGAGCGTCACGGATTTGCTGCATGTGATCGACACGATCGGCAATGGATTCGATATGACCGAACATCATCGTCGCCGAGGTATTCATGCCATGACGATGCGCACATTTCATCACATCAAGCCACTGCTGGGCCGTTGCCTTGCCACGTCCAATGCGATCGCGCACCGGCTTTGCAAAGATTTCGCCACCACCACCGGGGATGGTGTCCAAACCTGCTGCCTGAAGTCGATCCATGATGACTTCCAACTTCGCAGCCCAGACTTCGGCGGGCAATTCGTGAGACTTACCCGGGGCGGTCGTCGGGAAACCGTCAAGCTCGCAAACCGCGACAAACTCCACGAACTCCGGCGGGGAGAATGCATGCAAGTGAATCGTCGGGAACTCGGCCTTGAGCCATTGCAATAAGTCTTCGTAAAACGACAGGGGTAAGTCCGGGTGCATCCCCCCCTGCATCAATGCCTGCGTGCCACCGAGATTCACCAACTCCGTGAACTTGTCTTTGAGTTCATCCTTACCCAGCGTATACGCATCATGGTCGTCCACATCCCGTCGAAACGCACAGAATGTACACCTTGCCGAACAGACATTGGTGTAGTTGACATTGCGGTCAATCACATAGCTGCGATAGGTGTCGCCATGAATGCGATTGCACATGGCAGTCGACCAGCGACCCAGGTCATGTAGCGACGCATGGTGATACAGATCCAAAGCCTCTTGCGACGTGAGTCGGGCTTTGCCATCAACGACATGTTGGAGGTGTTGGCGGTCAATCATCAGACGCGTATTTTAGTCGAAAATCGTGCCTGTGGGAAAATCTTCAGCAAAACACTGATACCAGTCAATTAGAACAGAACTTGAGCCAGCAAGATCGTACTGGTGACTGTAATTGGCGAGAAGATTGTGGAATAAAATACCGATTGGGCCTGATAGTCTGGATGATTATCAAACTCGATGCACATCAACACACTATTCACACTCACCGGCGACGCGCAACTGATCAGCAGAACCTGTGCATACAGACCTTTACCCTCAAGTCCAAACAGAAAGATCAATGCCAGCCCAATGGCGGGCCCGATGATCAATCGCAAAAACAGTGTCCAGCGCACGGGATATTTTTTGTGACCAAATTTCACCAACGCCAACTGCGCCCCCGTGGTCACCAAGGCAACCACGACAAATCCCTTGGCCATGTAATTAAGCGATTCCCAAATCGGTGAAAGCGCATAAGCAATCGACTCGGCAGACTCGACATAGTGCGTCCCCACATAAATGGTGATCATCGCAGCAAGCAACGCATACAACGGCGGGAACCGCATCACGTGTTTGAGATTGGCCATGGCTTGCTTGCGTGTGAAGCTGCCCGCTGCCAAAAAGACGCCGATAGTGAACGTGGTGACATTCTGCGTAAGCATCACGAAGACTTGAATCGCCAATGCCTGATCGCCATAACCACGTGAACGGAATGCCATCTCCTGAACAGGCAAGCCGAAGTTCCCTGAGTTGTAAAAGATCGACCCCATGACCATTGCCCGACGCTGATCGCGTGGTATCCCACGCAATTGAGCCACCAGCAATGTCAGTCCAGCCAACACTGCCTGGCAGATCAGATGGAAACCCATGATCAAAAACACATCCGAGCCGGTAAGTTTGGTACTGACCACTTTGACATAGATCACAGCAGGCACGACGACATAAAAATTCAGCCGCACCAGCGTCTTCATATCCATGCCAAAGACACGTTGGAGAACAAACCCCAACCCGACCAACAACAACACCGGGAAAACGATGAACCAGGCAATGTGTCCAAGTTGTGACAGAAGATCAAACATTCAACGCCCTACCTTATCAATAGCGATAAGAGAGTAGAGCCGCATCAGTGAGATTGCAATCATCAATTCATTGTCACTATTTCAAAATTCATTGGAATATGCACACATCAACGGGATATACTCAAGTAACAGCCAATCAAGCTACTTAATCAACTGACTATTTTCAGAACAGGATGGGATTCATGCCATACGCCATATTTATTCGGGCAACCATGGTTGCGGCAATGGGTCTGACAATGTTCTCCGAAATAGCGTCAGGGCAAACCACATTCCCCGCAACGGCCAAACATCTTGAACATGCGGCCCCACAAACTCAACCAAACCTGTCGCATCAGACGTCATGGCTCGTGCAACCAAACGTATGGCCACGCAGTTTGATCTCTGGCTTGAAGAACCGCAACAATATCAAGCTATGGCTTTGAAGGAATGTGGCGTCTTCCCGGAAGGTCGGCTGTACCCATTTATCCTCCCAGCGATGGCTTATGCGAACATGGCCATCTCAGGCGATCTGGATAAAGATCTCGCAGCTAAACAAATGCGACACCTTCTGGACATGGCTATTCCGCAAGTTGGAAAGTTTATAGAGGCTCCTGCAAATGACCTGATGCAAATGTCGACCTATGCCAGGCATGGAACCTTTCTATCCACCTTGAACATCGCAATAGGCCACTACCGACTCATCAGCGATGATCCGCGTTACAACAAAATCCACGACTACCTTTCACATTTGCTGCTAGCTGCATTGAAAGCCAAACAAGGTGGCCCCATTGATTCCTACCCGCAATACACATGGTATTTCGACACCATCATGGCTTTGGCATCACTTGGGATATGGGATCATCTTAATCACACAGATTTTGCCAACCCGTTACTTGAAGCGCATCTTGCATGGCGTAAAACAAATGCGACAGTCGCAGACACAAACCTGCCCAGAGCACGCCCAGGTGATAGCTCACGTGGCTGTGATCTATCCATGCAAGTTAGTCTGCTTGCCAACATGAAACCTATGGTTGCTCGGGAACTTTACGACAACTATGTCAAAACACATTGGGTGGACTTTGGAATCGCCGCAGGCTTCAGAGAATGGCCAGTAAATGTCCACGCTCCGATAGGGGGTGATATCGACTCAGGCCCGGTCTTGATGGGGATCGGCAGTACTGCCAGCGGTATCGGAATCGCAGCCACCAAAGCCATGAGTGATGAGCAACGGCTAAACAGTCTGACTCTCCAACTCGACACCGTCTCCCAGTTATTCCACAGACTACTCGCTGTGGAACAGCAACAATCCACACAACTCTGGTTAGGCAAAGACCTGCAGATCAACAAGTCCTGCTACACAGGCTTTCTCTATGGTGACGCTGCCTTGTTCTATGCGTTGACATGGACACCATTCCCCTACATTAATACTGAAAAATAGCGTCACCTTATCTACAGTAAATCCAAACAAGCTTGCACGAATTCATAACTGTAAAATCGAAAGTCCGCAGGCTGATCCATATGTAGATGCAACTTTGCATTGTTCAATGTCGTCATGTGTGATTGGCCTGTGAGCAAATCGGTGAGTTTGAGATTGGAATCGGCTGGTAAACCCACAAGCTCAAAATCAGCTTCGGATTCTTGACAATCCAACTCCCGGAACAGGGTGAGGTAGCCACAATTGCAATGAGTTATGTGACATTGAAAACCGGTCATCTGTGAACCATCTGGAGTCTGGCCGATGGGGTGCACCATGCCTTTGAGCATGTCGCTTCTGTGCTGTTTGTATGCCTTGAGGATCGGGCGAATTTGATCACGACATGCTTGATCAAAGGTATGCGTTTCCATGAAAAAGGTTGGCAAGCTCATCAGCGTAATCGCAGTACAGTAACCAGCTGAATATTGATTGGCATTGGAAAATGCTGGATTGGTTTTGCGCGCGTCCTGGACATCGCCGAGTATCTGACGGATGTCCATGTAGGTTGCCATCTCCCAAAGATCACGCAGAACCGTATGCGGTCGATACACCACATTCGGCGGACACATCGGCTTGCGGTTGGCATAATAAATCGCGCCGTACTCACGGCCCAGAAAATAACCCAGTCGCGGATTAACCTCGGTCGTATCCCAATTCACACGTGTCTGGTGATCCGAGTACAACTCAAAAGCGCGTACCTTTGCGAGTAGCCCATCCAGTATCTTGCGATTGGTGCAATTCATAAAGTCCAGCTTGTACCACATGAACCCGACGGCATCGAAAGACTTTTGAAGATATGGTAAATCGATCATCTCCCCAGCCGTCCACAAACCCAGTTTAACCCCTAAATCACAGGCTTTTTTTATCACCGGTATCCAACCCTCAGGATAACGCTCCGGGCAGGGTTCCCAGTTGTCATAGCTATTGCCCTGCCAACCATCATCAATTTGAAGCAGGTCAATCCCAAGGTCCGCGCAGGATTCAAGTTCACGTAAAACGTTCGTCTGCCCTGCTGCTTCTCGGTGTTGCAGATATCCTATGGAACTGCCCCACGTGTTGGCCTGGATCACTGCATGTTGCTCACTCATCGGATACCGAGCGCGATCAAACGTCTTAAAAGCAATCTGTCGATCACGGTCTGAATCGGCATAGACAAGACACCAATGCGCCCATGCAGTGATAAAGGTATCACTCAAATCCGCAGGGAAAAATCCAAGCCCCACCGCTTCAAGTCCGACACCGGGGCGGCAACTAAAAAGTCCACCATCAATGCCCGGTTGATTCACACATCGATGCGACTCCTTGAGAATCGCAATCCCTTCGCTGTCAGTTTCGACACACATCGCATTGGCCCAGTCACAGGTCTCAAGACTGCCCAGCGTCTTATCGGTGACATGCTCTTTGAGGAGTCTGGTGTAGGTATCGTTACGGTTTTGCAGATTGTTGTAAAAGCCCCACGCCCGACGCTGTGCATTACCAAAGGTGATCGGCAAGAAGTCCACCCGCCGGTATCCGCGATCCAGTAATGCCATCTCATTTGAACGATCCGTATTCTCACGTCGATGCAATGTGTGATCCCACTGAAAACCATCGCAAGCGCGAAACGCCAACTGCACATGAAGCCCGGGAGTATTGGGATAAGCTCGGACACAAAAGCGAGCCTGCAACTTGGCAGATGGGTAGTCAATGAGGATGGACACCCGCAAATGTTCAGACGTAAAACCTTCATCATCACTGCTGGTCATTTGAACATCAAGGATCGACGCATCCGGATTTTCCAGTAAACAGGTCGGCAGTTGCCAATCCGCATCATGGGGTATCGAATCATTCTGCCATGTGTAATCAGACTGTAATCGTGTGACGGATTGAGTGAGTAAGCCTTTGCCTGTCCATCGCCAGCAACGTGTGATCTGTCCGGTACTGACCGTCAGTATTTGGTTTTCAAAACAGGCGGTCGCTTGATTCAAAGCATATTTCACAGGTATGTCGATGGTGGTCATGTTGCGGACTTTCGTGCAAGGTTTTGTATCATTTCATGGAATAATAGCTTGCCACTCCAACCCAAAACACTGACAATTTGATGTATTGATGTTACATTTTGTTGGATTAATTCATGACTATCCACCACCACCCCAACGAGATGACGGGTTATCTGCATCAGTCGCCGACTCATGTACGATTGCTGCTGGCTGGGCATCGTCACGTCTCAGAATGGCGACCGTCGATGGTGGTCGCCAGGCCGCATCTGTTATTGACGTTTATCGATTCGGGTTTTGGGATTGTTGAAGATCAGACCCAACATCGACTCAAACCTGGCCATTGGTACGTGGTCTTCCCCGATGAAGTCGTGCGTGTGTATACAGACCGGGACAAGCCGATGTGTTACTGGTGGATGGGGATTGAGGGTGATGATGCCTTGTCGGTGATGCGTCATGCCGAACTCTCGGATCAGCAGCGGGTTCGCAAAGCAAATCAACCCCGGAAAACGAGAAAGCTTTTCGCCGAATTGATCCAACACATTGCGGATGACAATCCAGCGTCACTACTCTCTGCCAACGGTTGTATGTGGCAAATGCTAGCTCAGCTCACAGGCAAACACTCGGCTTCATCATCAGCCAGTTCATTGAGCCATGAACATCATGCAGTCCAACAAGCTTGCCAAATCATGCAGCATCAATACGTCACTGACATCAATGCTGCGCAGGTTGCCTTGATCATTGGCATGGATCGCAGCTACCTGTCAAGCCTGTTTTCTCAAGCCATGGGTATCACCATGCGAGACTATTTACTGTCACTTCGGATCAGTCGCGCCCAATTGCTGCTAAGGCATAGTGATTTAACTGTTCAGCAAATAGCCCAAGCAGTGGGATACACTGAATACCGATCATTCATCCGAGCCTTTCGACAGAAAACCACCAAGACGCCAAGACAGTATGCAGACCAGTCGCGTGGTAAAAATCGGTGACAGATAACGGAGAACATCGTTATCGCTGCGAATTTTCCTGTTCAAAAACCGGACGAATCTGCTGAGCCAACTGCGTCGTGTAAAACGCAGCTGCATCAGCCAGAACATGGTCAGCACTTTGCATGTGCGCCCCGCCTACGACCAGTGGTTTTTCAAAGATGAGTTGGACCTGATCATGTTGCTGAGCGTATTCAGCTAAGGCATCAGTAATCTGACGATAGAAATCACCAAAGATTGGCTGCTTGTACAACTCACTGGAAATTGGACTCATGACCAACAGCACCTGCATCTGATGCTTTTTCGCCAATGCGTTAATCAATTGCAATTCACGAAGATTGTATTGATGAATGCTGACGTTCTTAAGCACCTGAGCCTTCGCGGTGTGATATCGCAGATCAGCTTTCCATGCCTCTGGCGTATGTTTTGTCTGGGCATTAAAACCAGAGGATGGCCAATCCCATTGAAGCTGCAAATATCTGTGTGGCTTGAGAATGATCGATTGCAGAGATTGATTCTGATGATACAAGGACAGGTATCGATAGGTGTACAATTTCGCTTGATCTTGAAGGCTCAATTCATCTGCACCGGCGCTACGACTCAATTGCGCAACCGAGACGGGAATGTGACTTAATGCCTCCAGCTTTGCCTGCCTGAACCAGACATCATACACATGCACGAGCATGACAGCTTTAGGCGGATCATGTTTTTGCAGGTAGTCTTCGAGCATCATCCGATCATCAATGAGCGTGGTCCCACCGGTCGTACAAAGGTTAAGACTGTCAATGTCCAATTGCTGTTTGAAGATGACAGGATCCACAGCTTGGTTACCACTGGAATCGCCGAGGATGAGCATGTCCAGGTTGCCCTGTGTTTGTTTTAGCAATTGCCATTTGTGCGCGACCAAAGCAGTGGTGTAATTCACGGGTTTGTGCTGGAGCATCAGGCCGGCCAAGGCATTGAATAAGAACAGACCGACTAATGCCACAGTCCAACATACCAACACCCGCCCAGGGGATGCGTCGGGGATCGTCTCTTGGGGTAGATGGTTTGGCATGTTTGGGGTCATATTGCTATCCGTAATTTAAAATTGAAAGTAAATGAACTCTGTGGTCTGACGGACACCCCAAATAGCCAAGGCAACAAGCATGATCGCCATGATGACCGCACTAATCGGCAAGGGGCCATGCAGTATCCAATTCAAATCACGCCGACGTTGTGCAATGACCTGCACCAGACACATTGGAACCAGTAACAGACACATGAGTTTGAGCGTTTCAAGGGTTGAGGGACTGACAGCCAGACTCACACGCCCTGCCAGATCAGCCATCTGTTGAATATTCTGACAACGGAAAATCACCCAACCAATCAGCGTCAGCATGAACATCAACAGCATCCGTGGCAAGCGATGTCCGATGCGGGTGGATTGCAGATCAGTCTGTTTAAGCCAAGGCAGATGGCGATAAAGAATCAACAACATGCCATGGAACAAACCCCATAGGACAAAGTTCCAACTCGCTCCATGCCAGAGTCCGCCTAGCAACATGGTGATCATGATGTTGATTGAACATCGCAAACTTGAACAGCGATTGCCCTCCAAGGGGATGTACAGGTAATCGCGAAGCCAGGTTGAAAGCGAGATGTGCCACCGCTGCCAGAAGTCCGACGGACTGATCGCAAAGTATGGCAGACGGAAATTCACCATCAAGTCAAAGCCCATGAGTTTGCCAAGTCCACGTGCGATGTCGGAGTAACCTGAAAAGTCGCCATAGATCTGAAAAGCAAATGCCACGACACCGAGTATGACATCCAGTCCGTTGAGGGTTGAATGGGCTGCAAAAGTATCATTCGCGATCTTTGCCAGATTATCCGCAATGATCATTTTCTTGCAGTAACCGCTTAGGATCAGAAACAGGCCAAGATGAATCTGTCGCCAATCCAGTCGTCGCCTTTGCATGATCTGTGGCAGAAGATGTGTCGCCCGTTCAATGGGCCCAGCAACCAGTTGTGGAAAGTAACTCACATACAACGCAAAGCTGTCAAAGCGACGACATGCCTTAAGCTGACCGCGATACACATCAATGGTGTAACTCAAACTCTGGAACGTATAAAACGAAATTCCAATTGGCAGGATCACATGAAGCGTCACCCAGTCGAGTTGGAATCCCCAAACCCCAAACAGATCCGTAACACTGCTGGCAAAGAAATTGAAATATTTAAAAAATCCCAGCACACCCAGATTCACCAACACTGAAACAGTTAACAGACTCCTTCGCGTGCTCTGGGAGTCGGCTTTTTGAATCCCGATGGCGACCACATAATCCGTCAACGTGGAGAGCAGCAGCAATCCCAGGAATCGCCAATCCCACCAGCCATAGAAAACATAACTGGCCAGCAACAGCCAGAGATTCTGCACGTGATGCCGACGCATCATGGCCAAATAGATCACATAAACCAGAATAAAGAAGCAGGGAAAAATTACCGAATGAAACAGCATGCCATAAATCCAAAGAAACCGGAATATCAAACAGTATACCGGGTCTTCCAATTCGACACCGCAGGCAACGTAAACAGATGAAAAAAAACTACGATCCTTTTTGGCTATCCTGATCGCAGTACTCGAAGATGCAGCATCGCATCTGTCAGATCATGTGGTTCAAATCAATGGAATCAGAATCGGGTTGGGGCGTCGCTTGGCGTCGAATGCTAATGTGTTGGCATGCAGATCTGAGTGCCAATTGCATACCTGTTTTCTCTGTTGCGATGGCGCGTCTGGCGCCCACAACCCGATGAATGAGTCGATGCATTACTGTGTCACATCAATCCCGAAGCCCAGGTCTTTGGCCGCATCCATGAGTTTTTGAAGATCTTCAAAATGGAATCTTGCACACTTGAATGTGCCATCTTCGGTCTTGACGCGGAGTCCTGCCATGGTGCCGTCGGGGCGGATGATTAATTGTGCATTGGTGCCGTATTCGACGTCACCTTGACGGTGGAATTTTTTGTAGATCAGCCGGCGATCCGTGAGTACCACACCTGCGAGTCCTTCGTCCTTTTTGGGGATGTCTGCATCATGGATAAAGTATCGGAACTGTTCACCATCTTGAAAATGCGACCACACTTCCAGACGCCTGCGGACTTTTTCGTCGAGACTGGTCCATTCGTTTTGCCAGAGATGTGCAATGTCACGGGAGAGTAGTTCGTACTCTTTACCACACATGCCGTTGACATGCCGGAGCCATCGCAATGCGACATGGCCGTCGGGAATAAAGACATGTGCCAACGTTGGCCCTTCACCTTTTCGGGATGAGGTGCATTTGAGTGATTGGTTACTGTGGTCGGTACGGACGTAGTAGGGGAAGGGATAGCGGAAGGGTTCGGGCATTTGCTCGATGACGCCCATGCGTGAGAGCATGTCCTTGCCGGTAATTTTTTGGCTCAGTTTGGTTTCACGTCCCGCTTCCACATCATAGGCATTGCGTAAGTCACCGCGTGCCTGATCCAAAAATGCCAGCGGACGCGCGACGAGTTGGGCACGTTCACTTTCACCGGTAAACGCACATGCCAGAGGCATGGACAGTCTGAATCCCTCGTGTGTCAAAAACCGACTGTCAAAGGTTAACTCCACGCCGCTTTGGGTACACTTGGTCACCAGCAAATAGGGTTTGGGTTCGGTGACAACCAACTCCGCGGGATACTCATCCTTGTGCGACTGTCGGGGCGCTTTGGCTTTGCCGGGGGTGATCGTTTCAGGTGTGACATTTTGCGAGGCAGCAGGACTGGGCGCCGCAGCAGGTGTCGGGTTTGATCCTGTTGGCGACTGAGTCCCAGGCACTTGCGGGCGGGTTTGGGTTGGTGATGGTGCTTTAGCAGACCCTACAGCGGTTTGAAGATTGTGTTGCTGCGGTTGCGATGGCTGCTTCTTGGGATTGGCCAAGGGGGGTTGCAGTGGTCTGGGTGGAGCAGCTTGCGGCGCTGTCTGGGTGGTATTGGTTACAGCACCTGAGACCGCCATATCCATGGCCTGCTCGTGGGTGAGGTCCTTGTTGGTCGCCATGATCTTTTCGATCACTTTGGCGGTCTGCTGTCGTTGCAGATCCTCTTGCTCCGCTCGGCGTTGTGCTTCTTCCTTGAGACGTTGCTGCCACTCGTTATCAATTTCGTCAGCCAAATCGTCTATATCATCTTCGATCCAGGATGATGCAGTCTGCTCAGCGATATCCGCTTCAGATGGAATTTGAAATGTGGCATGACACAGCGGACAGCGTGCAACATGGCCCGCAGCCGTGATTGGTACTGTCAACGTCGCTCGGCACGTTGCGCTTGGACAATGAACCTTGAGATCCATTCACCTTCCTCCAACCCATCATAGGATTCAGGGTGAACTCCTCCCCAATTCGCCTAATCGAAACACACGAAATGCAAACTGATTCTAAATGAAACAAGCGTGTTAAACAATCATTTTTTGTATATGGTGGACTGTTTATCTGTACGACATGACAGCGATATCACAAGGCCGTGGCTAAAGCGACTAACCTTCGAGCGAATGCCGACTTATCCATATGATCCAGATCCAGACGCAGGCCCTCGGCGGTGAGCCAAGTGGCGGAGACATCCGGGGAATCCATCGTCGCAAGTGGATTGGCAACAATGGCATCGACACCTTTGCGTTTAAGTTTCTCGGCTGCTCGTTCCTCCAGGACATCTGCAGACTCCAAAGCGAATGCCACGACATGCTGATGGGCGGCTTTGTTTTGAGCCATCTGCTTGACCAGGTCCGGGGTGGGACTCAGGTGCAGCATTATGTCCTTGCCTCGCTCGATCTTCCCGTCATGCCACTGGGCTGGTCGATAGTCCGCCACCGCTGCTGCCATGATCAACAGGTCATGCGCTGGCCAATGCTCTAAAAGCAATTTCTGCAACTCATCACAGGTCTCAAATCGCAGAAGCAGAATTTCTTCGTGCAGTCGAACATCCCCGACCGGACCCAGAAGCAGTGTCACCTCATGTCCTGCCTGGATCGCAGCTTCGGCGATGGCAATCCCCATCCGACCACTGGAGCGATTGGACAGATATCGCACCGCATCAATCGGCTCACGGGTTGGACCAGCTGTGATGAGAATATGCATGTATCACTCCAATACTGACCCCCGATTGCAGCCTGCATTTTACCCACTGATTCGGCATCAGACCGTCAAGGCATCGGGGCCGATGGTGATGATGGACATATCGCCGGGCTTGTTGGCTTTGACATATTCGTTGAGTTTATCAAGCGTCACCGAATCGACCCGTGCGATCAATTCATCAAGCGTGCGCGGGCGTCCGAAGGTGTGTTGATCCATGGCAATGGCAGACGCGCGGGCGTTGGTGGATTCGCCTTGCATGACCAATCGCGTCTTCATGCCAACCATGGCACGTTCAAATTCGTCTTGTTCGATTCCTTCGGATAAACGAACAAATTCGCCGCACATCACGTCCAGTGTCTCCTGAGCGCGTTGCGGAGTCGTGCCTGCATAACCGAGCACCACACCCATGAGCTTGTTGCTTGCATAGGTTCCGTAGACTGCGTAACACAGCCCGCGTTTTTCACGGACTTCGGTAAAGAGCCGACCACTCATACCACCGGAGAGTACCGCCAAGGCCGCGCGTTGGAGCATGGCTGCATCTTCGTCGGTTTCGTCCACTGCGTCATAGGCCATACCAATGTGAACCTGCTGTGATTCGACGGTCAGGTGTTCGTAGCCACGAGCGGGTTCATCGCCACTGAGTACGATATCCTCACGGCTACCTTGCCAGTCTCCGAGCAGATCGCCGACGAGTTGCTTGAGTTTGTCAAAATCAAACTGACCGGCAAAAGAGAGAATGGTTCCGCCGGGTACAAAGGTTTTGTTTTTGTAATCGCGCAACTGCTCAATGGACATCTTTTCAATGGCTTGAGCCTCACCCATCGTGCAACGATTCATGGGATATCGATAGTGTCGCTGGCGCAGCGCGATGAAAGTCTTCTGCTGCGGCTCGTCCTCAAGGGCTTCAAGTGACTGTAACGCCAGATCGCGGGCCGGTTCCAATGATTCAGCGGTCAATGCCGGGCGTCGAACCATGTCAAACAGCAGTGGTAAAGCCTCCTGGACCTTGGTGTGGATCATGGTGGCAGAGAGCCGCAAAAACAGACTGTCCACACCTGTGGTCCGATCGAGTCCCAGGTCGTCCATCGCATCACTGTGCTGTCTTGCCGAGAGCGATTCGGTGCCACGGAACATCATTTCTGAGAGCAGAGTCGCCACGCCGATCTGGTCATCGGGTTCATGCGCGACACCAGCCGGCAGAAGCATGGACATGGCCAGGGACTGCGCGGACTCAATTTTTTCAGCCACAAGGACCAGGCCGTTATCAAAGCGGTGGGATTGGATTTGATTCATAGGTCGATGATTGTAATGCAGATGCTCTGGGATGTCCCATGACGCAGCAAATGATTCAGGTTGAACGCATGAAGACGTTTGTGCCTTAGCGCCCATCACATGTCGCGACGAAATCTATAGCTGAAGAAAGTTTCGGTATCAAACATGTTGTTTGTGTCCTGAATTTGAGCTTTGCTCAATCCCGGCCCGACACGAGCCGGCTCGCTAAGGCAAAAAAAACGTACCTGCGATTGTCCCGGCAAATGATGCAGGATGATGCCAAATCTTTTACACTGTATGGCTATATCAACAGGAGTTACCCATGGGTCAAACCATCGACCAATTTGTCAACGGCCAACGTGTCAAAGTCACACAACAGATCCCACAGGTCACCGAAACGTGGACCAACACCATCATCGGCACCGTGCAAAAGTACGAACGCCAGAAGACCGGCTCGTGGTTCGCTCATTCCAAAGATGACAAGCTTTGGCTCGACCGTCTGATCCTCAAGCTCGATGACGGCGAAATCGTCACGTGCAACCTTGACCAATACACCCATGTTGAAGTTCTGGAAGTTGAAGCTGCTGCCGACGCTCAGGCTTCAGATGACAGCCAAGACTAATTTCCCCCCAATGATCCCGCCGATCCCTGGAGTTTGATCCATGTCTTTACCGATGCCCCTGGGCGTGACCGCCGTGATGTTGTCTGATTTGACCTTTGAACAACAAATCGCATTGTGCAGTGAATTAGGGGTGACGCATTACTGTGTTCGCCCGCGAATCATTCCTGAAGCCGAAGTTGGCAAGCCCTACAGCAATTGGGGGAACCACGCTTTTGACCTGACGCCCAAGCGCCTGGTTGCTGAAGCTGCCACGATGAAAAAGCAACTCGCCGATGCAGGTCTGACCGCCTTTGGCTCGGTCCCTGCTGTTCAGGTCAATGCGCCGGACGACGAATTGAAATTACACTTTGAAGGTGCTGCAGCAATTGGTGCTGGACGTGTCCGAATCGCGCCGCGTACTTATCCCAAGGGCCCCTTTAACTACGACACACACTTGGAAGAAGAAATCGAACTCTTCGTCAAGGCAGTGGAGTTGGCCAAGCCTTATGCACAGAAACTGGTGATGGAAACGCATGTCGGCAGTTTCGTCTCCGGGCCGGGCTTGGCGTTAAACCTGTGCAAGGCCTTTAGCCCTGATGAAATTGGTGTGATCTTTGATATCGCCAACTTCAACTTCGAAGGTGCTGTCCAACCCAACCTTGCCATTGCGGTGCTCAACGACTACATCGATCACATCCACATCGGTGGCATGCAGATCAATAACACCGGCTACGATGCCAACGGTTTTGCAACCCGTCAACGCGTTATGGCTCCCCTTACCGACTCAAACCTGTATCTGCCGGACTGGATCAAGGCATTGGTTGAAGCAGACTTGAAAGTCCCCATGCTCATCGAGGATTACACTCCCAACAAGCCTGGCGCATTGCGGTTGCAGGAAGCATCCAAAGCCATCCGCCGGGTGTTTGAAAGTTTATAAAACATGAATGATCGTCCCGCCCTTACCGATCAAGGCTTGCCTGAACGTTATTTTCTCAAGGAAGAATGGGAGCTGACTCCCCGCAATGTCAAAGCCATGCTCGATGCTGGTGAAGACTTTGTGCTTATCGACTGTCGCATGGAACAGGAATACCAACTGGTCCATATTGCAGGGTCCACATTACATATCCTCCAGAAAATTGGTGATGATCTGCCTGATCTGGTCGATGATTATGCGGATAAGAAAGTGGTGTGCTACTGTCATCACGGCGCCCGGAGCATGCAGATGACAGCGATCCTTCGCGACGCAGGCGTGCCGGACACCTGGTCGATGGCCGGCGGCATTGACCTGTGGGCTATCGACATTGAACCGGGAATGGTGCGGTATTAAAAGATCGAAAATGACTTTAACCACAGAGTCACCCAGACACCAAGCCCGATGACGAGCGAGATTGATTGCGTTTAATCTTGCACGACAACGCAACGACAAAACAGACTTTTAAGGTTCAACACATGACCGTCAACTGGCAGCAACTTCACGGCGACTTCTTTACCAATCAACGCGCACTGATTACCGGTGGCTGCGGTTTTATCGGATCACATATTGCTGAGGCGCTGGTCACCCTTGGTGCGGACGTCACTGTGCTGGACAATCTCTCAGGCTGTGAAAAAAGCAATCTGGACTTCTACTTTGATGATCCCTCCAAGTTTGCTGGCAAGCTCGAATTTGTTCAAGGCTCCATCCTCGATAAAGACACACTGCAAAAGGTAACCAACGGCCGCGCATTTGTCTTTCATCAGGCAGCCATCCCCTCAGTGCCCCGCAGTATTGAAATCCCCGTGGAGTTTCACAACAACAACGTCAACGGGACGATGAATGTCCTTGAAGCCGCCCGCGCCGGTGGTGTGCAACGCCTGACCTTTGCAGCCAGTTCCAGTGCCTATGGCGATTCACCGACGATGCCCAAGATTGAAGTGATGCCCCCACTGCCCAAGAGTCCGTATGCTGCCAACAAACTCGCTGGCGAGACGATGATGCGGGCGTACGCCAATTGCTACGATCTGGATGCCGCATCACTTCGATACTTCAACATTTTCGGGCCACGTCAGAATGCCAACAGTGCTTACTCAGGCGTGATTGCGATTTTCTGCACCCGGTTGATTCAAGGACAACCCGTCACGGTTCACGGCAAGGACTTCTCGCGCGACTTCACCTACGTTGCCAATGCCGTCCATGCCAACCTCTTGGCCATGAAGTCCGACAAACCCATTGGTGGCGAAGTGATCAACATCGCCTGTGGGATCAAGATCACCATCGAGCAGTTGGCGCGAACCATCGCTCAACTGCTTAATCGCCCTGACCTTGAACCAATCATCGGCCCGGCACGGGCGGGTGATGTCAAAGAATCACTGGCTGGTTTGGACAAAGCACGTGAATTACTCGGCTATGAACCTATCGTTGATTTTGATGCCGGGCTTGCTCAAACGCTCTCGTGGTATCAACAGGAACTTGCAGGCAAGTAATTCTGCGTAGTGAACCTTGAAGACTTAACTGTAAACGGTTTTCACAGCCATATTTCTCTAGCATTTTCAGCCAAATCCGCTAGGATCATGACATGGCAGAAGTAGTGACTCCCGAAGCGACGGCAAGAGGTTTTGAACCTCCGAGAAACATTCAATTCAGTGTCTTTCTGGACAACCGGGTTGGTAAACTCATGGAACTCCTTGGGGCATTGGACGCGGTTGCTTTGCGCATCGTGGCCATGAGCGTCGTGGACTCGGCGGATCATGCCGTGGTACGAATCCTCACCTCACGCGCGGACTTGGCCAGACGACTGCTCACACGCAACCACTTTGTATTCAGTGAAACCGATGTGCTGGTGGTGCAACTTGAACCGGAATTTTCAATCGCCAATCTCTGTGATGCACTGCTTCGGGCGGAACTGAATATTTTCTATGCCTACTCACTTATTGACCATCCGTTGGATAAACCTGCATTGGTAATCCACTGCGATGACCCGGTATTAGCCTGCCAGATTCTCCGCCGTCGGATGTTCACCGTACTGGGTGAAAACGACTTGGGGGACAACATCAATCCGGGCGACCCTTCGATTAACTAATCACACTTTGACGCATTGCGATTTTGACCTGTAGCAGAATATTTTCCTGCTCTTCTATCCGCATGTGCTTATCCAAAATCAAACCGATCTCAGTTTCGAGACACCAATTCAAATGCGTAGGCAGGTATGTCGACTTGCTTGCCGTTGAATGTGATGGTCACCGGGATGTTTTTCTTGTTGATCAATAAAGCATGAGACGAACTGACCAGCGCTTCAACGTAGCTATCCGTGCTGGTGATGGGATAGATGGAAGTTCCTTTTCCAAAGCAGGTATTGATGATGCCCATGAGTTGGGTGTGTGGCAATTGCTGCCCGCCGTCAGCGGTTTTCACATCGGTGACCAGTGCGTGGGCGACTTCGCCTTGCACCGGATTCCAGAGCAGGCCGACACTGTTGCCACCGAGGATCATGTGGTTGTAGATCGATGCGAAGGCGACGGTGAGTTGCTCCTGGGTGATGCCCTGCTTTTCGCCGCCGATACCGTAGTATTCTGCCCACCAGATTGGCAGGTCGCACATTTCGTGAATCTGCTTACCGATGCGTTGATAAGAGTCAGTGTATCCAAGCAGTTCGTCTGCGGTGTATTGATTCTTGTCGTGATAATCTTTGATCCCTTTATCCACACAGATAAAGTCCGCACCGACTTTGTGTTTGATCCAGTATTCAAAGAGTCTGCGTTCTTTGGGGAGAATGGCTTTACCGGTTTCTATGCCCGGACGATTCGAGCCGGTTCCTGAAACGACCAGATAGAATCCGCCGACTTTGAGTGTCGGATCATGGGCTTTGAGTGCGGTGTAGACCTTGTTGTAAAACTCGGTGTAGAGTTCGACATCCCATGCGTTTTTCTTGACGTTCCAAAACCCCTTAAACTCGTTCCAGACTTGAAAGTGTCGCACGTGTGGGTAGCGTTTGGCAACCTCGACACTGAGCATGGCGAAGTCATCAAAATGTTCAGCTTTGGGGCGGTCTCCCATTTCCCAAGTCTTGCCTTTGCGTTTCATCCAACCGGGTGCGGTGCAGAGGGTGATGACATTGGGTGCATCAAATCGCTTGATGTGTTCGAACCGTGCATCCAATGTCTCCCACTTGTAGACACCTGGCGAGGGGTTGATATCAAACGGCCCCCAACCAATGATGTGCGTGTTCTGCCATTTGATGACAGGCTTAATGGCGTTGATCGCGCGATCCACTGCAGCAGCAACAGCATCCTTATGGTCGGTACTCATATGCGTATGGGTGATGCCCAATTGCAGTTGGCTGACCAAAGCTGGCTGTGATGTGTCGATTTCAATGGTGACCGGTTGGCCGGCAAAGGTCTTGCATGCAGTTGTGCTAACCACCATCAATAGCAGGCCAAGAAGTTGAAGTGATGTCATCCGTATCATAAGTGTGTTCCAAAATAACTTGGGGTTCATAGAAGTTACAAGACAATTTATTGCGAAGATCAGTCGATCAAGACCCAGTGCCTGGCTTTAAGAGCGTCCAGATCAGCAGTATTCAAACCATCGCCGGAGAGTTCTTTGGAGGCAGTGACATGGCCATCCACAAAGCTGTAGTTGGCTGCATCGCCGTTATGTCGCAGACTCACGAGCCATTTCCCGTAGGTGGTGTTATCCATCCAGGAAGCATAGCATCGCAGGAAATGTGCTGAGTATTCGCCGGACGTATAACGGTTGCCATCAGCGATGAGCAGCTTGTCACTGGGCTTGGTGACTTGACTGAATCGCACAGGCGAGTCATATCCCCATTGACCGGTCGGTCCCCAACCGGCATGACGATTCAGGCCGTAGGTAATGTCCATATTCAAACCATTGAGACTCACCGTCGGGCATCGCAGGATCGTGCCTTTGGTTCGCTGCTGAATGGAACCGGTGTTGGGCAGGTACTTATGGATACGCAGTAACCACCATGCACTTTGACGTGCCCAAGTGGCATTGGCGTCGGCGTCGGCTGGATCGGTCATGATCACAGGCATGATCCATTCTTTCTCGTCCGCTGCGTAGATGTTAAACGCGACCATCATCCCATGGAGATTCGATTGACACTGAGCATTGCGAGCTGCCTTACGGGCTGAACCCAACGCAGGTAAAAGAATTGAAATCAGTAGCGAGATAATGGAGACCACCACCAACAATTCGATGAGTGTGAATGCTTTGCAGTGGGTTGATGTTCGTCGGGCATTCATGATGTCATTCCTGTGTATTGTAAAATACGAGTGCTAATATTCATGGCCTGTTAATCCAGAAGTTTCCAATGTTTTGATTCAAGCTGCGCCCCGGTCATCCCCACGAGAATGTCGCCTGCCAGTTCTGCGGTATTGCGGATATGCCCATCGACGAAACTGAAGTTGGCCGTTTCGCCGGGATGTCGAAGATCAACAAGTCGATCACCTTTATCACTGTTATCCAGAAAACTCTGATAACGGAACAGAACCTGGGCTTCATAGTCACTCGACCGCCAGCGATTGCTGTCTGCCACAAGCAGCTTGGCACTTGGCCGACTCACCTGACTGGTACGGATCGGTGCATCGTATCCCCATGGCAAGTTGCCATAAGGCCCCCACCCGGCATGACGATTCAAGCCATAGGTAATGTCGATCGTCGTTTCCACTGCCATTACCGGACACCGCAACACGGAGGGTCGGCCACGCGATTCATACGTAGCGGTATAGCCTTTGACCTGCCCGGTGTTGGGCAGGTAGGTTTGGATACGTGATAGCCACCATGCCGAAAATCGCTTCCGCGTGTCGTCGTTGGTTTCACCGTCTTTGGCGTAAACCACTGACAAAAGCCAATCCTTATGCTCCGCCGAATAGGCCGCAAAAGTCACCATGATGTTGTGCAGGTTCGACTGACACTGCGTGCTGCGGGCAGCCTGTCTTGCTGAACTCAATGCTGGCAATAACAGAGCAATGAGCAGTACGACAATTGAAATCACCACCAACAACTCAATGAGTGTAAATGCATACGCACGGCCTGCAGAATGTGCTTGTGAGTGCATGTTCATAAAGGAGTCCTGTTAGAACAAAGCCATCTGAATCAATGAGCAGTCGAAGGATACAAATGTGAATTCAAACGTTTATCTGTCAGTACCAAAGCTCGGAAGGTATGGTAAGGCCCCTTCCAGTTATGCCCCTTTTTCTTCGCTGGCATTGGGACCGTGTTATCAGGCAGGATGGCATTGACCCACCCGCCGAATTCACGGTCAAGTTGATACGTTTTGATGTAGTCCCACTGCTTAAGCAGGCTATCGCGATAACGATGTGTCTGATTGCCATAGCGTGCATGCATGAGCGACAAGGCATTGAGTGCTTCAGCTTGGACCCACCAGTATCTGGTTTTGTGATGTGCCGGTTTATGTGCTGCACCTTCGTCGTAGAATCCGCCAGTTCGTGAGTCGAATCCAAAGGCAAGTGCGTGGTCGACAAGGTTGCTTGCGACCTGCCATGAGCGTGTATCATCAGCCATCCCCAACAATGCCGCGGACTCCACGAGCAGGTAGGCCGTTTCAACATCATGTCCAAATGAATCGCCTGTGGGGATTGCTTGCCAGGTCGGTGTGAAGACCTGATTCAGACAACCGGGATCGACATATATTTTGTCACGGACAATCGCAAAGAGTTCACGCAACCGTGCTTCGACAATGGGATCTTTCCAAACACGGTGGAGCGCTCCGAAGGATTCTAAAAGATGAATGTGCGTGTTCATCGACTTGTAACCGCGGATGGTGCCGATGTGATCCCACCTGGGATGCAGGGCAATGTCGGCAGGCGTGGCAACTGGTGTCCCATCTGCTTCAAGGACTTCGTGATACCCACCATTGACTGTGTCATGGGCATGTTCATCCAACCAACGGAACTGCGTTTGTGCCATCGCCAATATGTCGGCATCACCGGTGACTTTGTACGCTTGGGCCAATGCGTAAAGTGCAAAGCTCATCGCATAAGCATGCTTGCGTTGGTGCTGCCAGATGTTGAGCGATGACACATCCGTGCCGGGCATCGCGATCTGCCAGCGCATCCCGCCATGTTCTGTATCCACATAGTTGTCTTGAAGCATGGCCACACCATGTCGGACGATTGGCAAAAACCGCTCGCGTTTATCAGGCAATTGCTCGCAAGCCATCGCTGCTGCCCAGGTCAACCGCGACTGCATCACCAGGCCACGTGTGACATCGGGCAACGGTTTCCAATCATGAGCATAGGTCACATGAAAGCCACCGAATTTTTCATCGACACATCGCGGATACCACAACGCCAAGTGAGCAAGCATCTGCTCATGCACCTGTTCACCAAGCTGTTGCATCGGCGCGTCCTGTGCACATGCTAGCTGAATCACCGTCAATAGCAGCAGGCCAAGCAGACATAATTTCAGACGCAATGTGGGCATGGGACTTTTCAATCTTGTATCAAATCGATTTGGTTTTATTGCATATCACACACCGAGTCACGCTCGATGAGTGTCGGGTAAATCACACGTTTTTCACTGTCTTTGGCAGGGTTTTGGATGCGTTGAATCAGCAGTTCAATGGCTTGACGCATCTGCTCATCGCCACGGTTATCAATGGTTGTTAATGCAGGTATCAGATATTGACTGCCGGGCGCGTTTTCGTAACCAACCAGTGATAAATCATCGGGCACACGAATCCCTGCTTTGTGACAGGCGGCAATCGCTGTCATCGCCATCTGGTCATTGTGACAAAGCATCGCTGTGGGACGCTCATCGTTTGACAACGTCTGCCAATGCTCGACAAACGCTTTGGACACTTCAAAGTAATCGTCATAGCAATCGGTATCAGGTGACCAGATGATCGGGCCCGGATTCGTCAGGCCCGCATCTTTGAGATACTGTTCAAACAATCGACTGGGACCTTCTGCCGTACGTGGTTTGGGAGCCCCCAGAAAGCCGACGCGTGTATGCCCCTTAGCCAGAAGATGCTTGACAGCAAGGTGAATCGACGCATCAGGATGCAGACCCACTTCGTCAAACTGACTGCCTAACGTGCCACCGAAAAGCACCACGGGCAATTGGCCCTGGAGAATCTGGCGATGCTGCTGCAGGTCCAATGTTTCATAGACCGGCCCCATCACCAAACCTTCAACCGCATCAGCCTGCATCTGCTGGACACAACTGGCTTCCATGGCAGGATCACCTTCAGTAAAAGCCAACTGCATGCGATAACCCAATCGCTTGATTTCTTTTTCGACCACTTCCACTCGGCTTGCAAAAACCGGGTTGGATAAATCACGCGTGAGGATCAAACCAATCATCCCCGATCGACCACGAGCCAACTGCTGGGCTGCACGTGATGCGGTGTACCCAAGCTCGCGCACTGCGTCTTCAACACGTTTACACGTCTGAGGCTGATACTTATCCGCAGCATTGCGATTGAGAATATCCGACACCGTCGTCCGACCAACTCCTGCTGCAATGGCCACCTGCTCCAATGTCACACGACGACGTGTCGGACGTTTGGGTAAAGTGATTTTCGAATTGCTTTGAACCTTGGCCATGATTGATCTGTTCTCAAAATGTGCTTGTTTAAAGTCTTTTTCTGATTACTGTGTTAATTGGGACTTGATGGAATCCGTCACATGGTCAGCTAGTAATTTGTAACCCGCCGCAGTGTAATGCACATCCCCTTTGCCAGAAAACATGCTCTTGTCCATTTGAGCGGTAAGTGCGTGTAAATCATTAATGGCAAGATTGTGCTGCTTTGCCAGCTTCAAAGCCACGGCATTGTATTTAGCTTCATCACCTTCAAAACGTCCAGCCTCCTGGGCGGGAACCAACGTGGTGCTTGCCCAAATGAGCTTAGCCCCCGTGCTGTTTAACTGCTTGATGAGTTTATCAAGGTTCTTTTCGTATTGTTCCAACGAGACGGAAATCGTGCCATTGATCTTGTCACGGCGACCGTAAGTCTTGGCATCAGGATGTCGGTAACACAGATCATGAAGTCCCCAGTTAAAATGAATCACATCCCATTGATGACCAGCGATCCATTTTTTCAAATCCTTGAGGCCCAACCGTGTATCCCCACAATTAATCGGCATATTGCCTTTGGGATAAATGGGTCGATACACGTTGGCCTTATCCTGAAGATTCGCAGCGACCAGTCGTGTATAGCCAATGGAAATTGAATCGCCAATGATCAACACATTGGGCAACCCCTGCTTAGCTACCGTCACCCATTTACCACGCTTATCGGCTTCGGGGGTAAAATGTTCTGCCTGTGATACTGCTTTTGAATTGCCATGTGGCTGATGCATACTTGAATAGGCCTTGACAGAGTCGATCAGAAAATGCCCCGAATTAGAATACAACTCAACTTTGAAATATTCTTTGGATGCATCAAACTCGGGCACTTTGAAAGTCATCGACAACTTCTGCCAAGCATCACCGACCGACATGTCAGCCTTGGACACTTCCACCGTGCGTAACCATTGATTGGTTTTCCGCTGACGACCATCAAGTTTTAACAGAAGCTCCGACGCCTTGCTGTCCAGATTCTTTGCCCAGAGTTCCATACGGATATAAGGACGATCCCCAGCGACTGCAAACGGGAAATTGGAAACAGCCCGCGCCCCGGCAGTAGGAAACTCCAAGGCATATTCGCCATCATGAACATCCGTTTGATTGCGGACAGTACCACTAAGCCACCACTTGCCAGCCTTGGGGGCATCGAATCCTGAATCGTCCAACCAAATTCGCTTTTCATCAGTATCAGCTGCGTACAGCCAGGACATCGGCAAAGCGATCAAAATCAGAATCACAATAGACTTCATGTTGGATTGGATGTTGAATTTCATGCTGGACTTCATATTGAAATGAATACTGGACTCATGTTGGACTTAAAAAACGTGCATTAAAACTTCGTGCCAAACCCCTTCCCAAGGTTCGTTTCGAACATGGGGATGGTTTTAATGACTATCCTGTTTCCCGACTTTCGGATCGCTCCGATGAAACACATTCTTTGTCGGAACGCTCCGAATGTCAAGCAATGAGACATAAAAATTTTCATTTTCTGCAACGATTACTCAAACGAGCCAATAAAGAGTCAATACGACTCAATTGGCAACTATCAGAATATGAGTCAAACAGGCGTCCTGTAGCATGATCCGTCTAATGGCATTGTAAAAATATCCGCAAAAACAAAGGGAAACTTAAAATGCCTGTTCATTTTGCCGATCTGTGATACAATGTCTTGCTGATCTTTGACAACAGGGGCCGATCGGTATCGACCGGATAGCTCCGGTATATTGTGGCACGTCGAGGTGTACGCTGGCCTCGTAAAACTGCGTACAAAAACCATAAATGCCAAT
This sequence comes from Phycisphaerales bacterium UBA7800, assembly GCA_002480565.1. Taxonomy (GTDB): domain Bacteria; phylum Planctomycetota; class Phycisphaerae; order Phycisphaerales; family Phycisphaeraceae; genus UBA7800. The sequence continues at coordinate 74,863 of DLCK01000030.1, forward strand.
GACACAAACGTCATCGGTCGCATCGGCTTTGGTCAAACTCAGCCCATGCGCATGGCTGCCTGATACAGGCATCCTCGTTGCGGCATCACTTGTCTGTGGTGATGTCACAACGGCGACTTAGCAGACTCGTCCAACTGTGATGTCTTAGCACACGCGGATTAAACAACACTCAGGCTCGAACCCAAACATGCTGTCGCTGGCAGGGGCGGGTTTTAAACTCAAATCAACGACTAAACGTGTAGAGGCAATATATCAACTACCACGGGACGGGGGTTCAATTCCCCCCGGCTCCATTAGTTCCGATTTTCAAAGATAGCCTTCAAGTTCTTTAAAAACAAGGACTTGAAGGCTTTTTTATTGCCAAAACCGGGCCATTTCTCAAACTAAAATCGGCCATAGTTCCGAAAAAACGCCATTTTTAGTTCCGATTTTTTATGGAAAAAGTTCCGATTGAGGTGTAAAATTCATAAATCGGAACCAAGACTCCATATATGGTATCAGAAATGGCAAAAACAACCAATGGCAAATTAACACATCGCCCAGGCAAAGGCTACATCCGCGATATTGGCTACAAGCTGAACGCTCAAGGCAACCCGTCTTCTCCCCGTTTTCTACTGGGCCATGATAAACAGGCAGCAATGCTAGCCAATGCCCGCTTAGAAAGCCTTTGGGCCATCATTAAACGTCAAAACGACGAAATGAACCAGCAACACTGGGATGGCCCGCCATCCAAGCCCCATTGGGACAAGCTAACGCTCAGCATCGCTCATGCTATTCGCAAGGGAAAAGCATCCATTACTGTCCCTCCTGCCCCACCAGAAAACACCACAGGCCCACATGATGATGATTCCTATGCAACTTGGATACACAGCCTGCGACAAACCTATGGCGCGGTGATCGAGTTCATCCCCGAAGACATTGAGGCAATGAAACGCGGCCAAGAAAACCACCGTCACTTTGCTGAACACCGCGCCCGCCAAGCTCGGAATAATGCCGCCATCGCCCAAACACCCATTCCGGACACGGGCGTAGACCAATCGCTATATCAGGCTATTGAAGCTTATGCAGAATACGCTAAACAGCAAGGCAAAGGCGGGGCCAACGAGCCCAAGGATACGCGATCTCTTAAAGCTGCCATCAATGATATGACGCTTGAACAGTTTGGATATGACGCCATTCTGCAAATTGGGGATTACTGGCGTAGCCGCCCCGCTTCCAACAACAAAGGCTCTGGCGGCAAGCCAATCGCCGTCAACACGGTAAACAACCGCCTGAAGACCACCCGCCGGTTCATTCGCTGGGTGCATCGTTCAAATGCCTGGCATTGGCGAGCACCAGAGGATTGGCAGGAAGCACTCCGCTTCAATGAAAAGCAATTGCTCAGTAAGGACGAAATCCTCCAAAAGGCTGAAGGCCCAGAGACTTGGACCGTTGAAGAGTTAGTGACACTATACAGTTATGCCACCGACTATGAACGCTGCTTGTTGCTCATGGGGTTGAATTTAGGATACGCCCAATCCGAAGCGATCAGCTTCCAGAAGAAGGCCATCAAGTTAGATCAAGACCCGCCTCACATTGATCGTGTACGTTTCAAGACTGGCAAAAAGTTCAAAGCCGCCCTATGGTCCGAAACCATCTCCGCTTTGAATTGGCTGGCCCAACAGCGCCGTCGTGTCGAACCGGGCAATGAAGGCTGGGTACTTCTCACAGAAAAAGGCAAGCAACCAAACCGCCAACATTTCGCCAACGCATGGAACAAGCTACTGAATCGCATTCGACAAGACAAAAAGGATTTCCGCAAGTTGCCATTTAAGCACCTTCGCAAAACCGCATATCAGTTGGTACTGGAAGCCAGCGGTAGCCAGGAAATTGCCGGCACTTTTGAAAGCCGCAGCCAGTTGTCATCCGACGAATATGCCGAAGTCTATGGTCGGCGTTTATATGAAAGAGTGTTTGAAGCGAACCAAAAAGTCCATGAACGTCTGGCACCGATGTTCGCATCAGCCCCCAACGCCTTTACCCAGCCCCGCACTAAGGGCGGCCCCAACCTCAGCAAAGGCAAAATCGACCAGATCAAACGCCTGAAAACAGAAGGTGTCAAACCGGCAGAAATCGCAAGAATCACTGGTGTGAGTACGACCACCGTGTATCGTTGGATATAAAGCACTCACATCTGAAACAAGAAACAATCAATCAAGCATCCTTTGGCATTTTCTCTGGCCGGCATTCCGTGAATTTGTGATGTGTGATAGCTGCATACAAACACCAAGCCACCGCATGCGCGATGATGGCGACGAATACCAACGTTGCTTTTTGTGAAACTTCACTCGTTACGATCCACCAACACTCAATGCCAAAACTGATCAACGCAACAACAATCCCAGCAATGATGCAAGGCTTGGGGTAATCGCGGGGCCGAGTCAAAATGCAGGTTTTCCGAATGTAGGCAAAGGATCGGTAGCTACCCAGAATCCAACCCAACACGATGTACCCATTGAAGGCAACAAACCAAAACAAATCAGACAGATGTTGCCCATCCCGTTCACCAAGGACTGATGATGCAATGAACATCACAGCAATCTGCCCAAAAATGCTAACGATCATTGGATAAGCAAATGATGCTGTAGCAGCGTGCATGATTGCCACCTTGAGGGGCGACTGTACTTTTCGTTTGGTTGTCATAGTCAAAATTCCTATATGTGTTCTCGTGCCCAATCATGCTTAGCGCATAACATCCCACGGCTTGATATCTGGATCGTTGTCGCTCTGGCTTACTGAAGGAACATGCTCTGAAGAGCGGTATGATTGATAGGCTAGATATGTCTGCTTAGCTTTGTATTCTCGATGCTCGCGCCACATGTACCAGAAGAAAGCCAATAGCATGATCCCACCAACAATGTTCCATGTTGTGGAACTCCAGCCTCCTGATCGATGAAAAGTCCGCAGCTCCCCACAAACCATCGCATCCAGATTGCCGGCATAAAATGTGCCTTGGTTGGTACCGAATCGCACACCTGATCTTCTACGTCCGTCAACAGTGACCGTACAGCTTTCCAGAGTACCTTTGCTAAACTCACGCCAATCACCATTGGGCTCATATCGACATTCCAAAATGAAACTACGATCCGATGCAATGGTAAGGAACCATGCCTGTTTCACTGGGTTGCCCTGGCCATCTGTGTCATTGAAGCTCGAAGACCATTCGCCAATGTAGCTATCTGGATCGCCAGCATCAGAACAAGCTGTAATCACAAAGGAAAGCAGCACCAAGTAGATCAAATTCAGCAACCGAGTATCAACGTTTAGATGATGTCTTGTGAGTAGACGTAGGAATTGCATCGCTGCCAGCCCCCTTTGCTTCCGAAGAATTGCTTGCCCCAGGACCAAGTTGCCCCCCAGTTGAATGGAACGCCTGAACGATTCGACCGAGTGTCTTAGCAGAGGTTTTGTCTCCTATCTGCTTGCGGTATGTCTCGACAATCCGAATCGAGAGCGTATCGGTGAGTTCAATACGCTGACGTTTTGGTTTTTTATTCACCATACCGGAATTATACAGGTCGTTTTGCCGGTTTCAATGTTTTTTTGCCATATATTACCGAATTTTTGCCGGCATATTGCCGGTTTTTTCTGTAAATGTCCGAGATAATACTGATTATGAACCCAAGCGATGCGATTAAATTGGCCAGAGAAAAAACCGGCATGACTCAGCTTGAGCTTGCTGTAAAATGTGGTGTGGCTGAAAAGACAATTCGCAACTGGGAATCTGGCAACTCAAAACTAAATACAGCCAAATTGAACAAAATTTCAGATGCCCTGAGTTATCCAAGCTGGGGACATTTGTTGCGTGACATCGAAGGCGGTAAACCTTCTAACGAGGATCGCAAACGCATCCCAATACTGTCTCAAATTCCTGCAAGCTGGGAAAACGATTCAATTACGAGTGAAACATATCACGACGTGACAGTCGATCACTTACCACCATTACCTGGCATTGAAGATCTGTGTGCATTTGGTTTGATCATCACCGACGACTCCATGATGCCACGATATCAAGAAGGCGAAATTGTGGTGTGCTCACCTTCTGAGTGGCAAAGCAAGGGATTTGAAGATGGCCGGCGATATGCCATGAGATTCAGCAAGCTGGCCGGCGGCTCTACAACAATCAAGCGCGTACATCGCGTCAATGATGAGCACATTGATCTGATTCCAGAGAATGACCGGCACCCAACCCGTCGCGTGAAGAACTCAGATATTATTACAGCTGCGGTTGTAGTTGGCCGCTATGTGAAAGAATGACCACATAGTCTTCCACATCTCACAAGTACCCCTTCTACCAGAATCAATACAACCAGCGATCAACATCCTCAAGCTGACGCTTGATGTATGAGCCAAACAACACACAGGCCAGAAACACCAGTGGATTCTGTACGAAAAACCTCACAATTGCGTAGATCACACATTCCCTCACTTTCCATGAAGCTAAACCGGAAACAGAAGCTATCAACGCATGTGTGGCAATTGTGAACAGGGTATGAAAATCACACCACTAACCGACGAAAACGTTTCGATTTACTCATCCGAAAACGTGTTCTACTGACCGATACGCGCGCCAGTGCTCATGCAAGGCATATTTTTTGATGTAAACCATTGAAAATTAAGAACGTTAACCGATACTCGCAAAATTACCCCAATTTCTGACATATCTATCTAATTAACAGATATTTAAAACAATTCAACAAAATTACAGTTATATCATTAATGTGACGCTCAAATCAAACCAACAATTAACTGAATATTGAACCTTAAATCCTCATTTTCAAGCCAATATCGCTAAAGATGACCCGCTTGATAGATATATATGTGCCTAAATTCCGAAAATTGTCCAATACTCAGTGTCCCCCCCTTCAATTAGCAACGGGGGGGGCTTTGACATCTCAAAAAAAACATACCCTACCCATCTTTCCATGGGCAGGTTGACATATACGATCCTCACAAAATATTTTAGCTGTTACCCCCTTTTACCCTCCTTAATGCATGCCAAGGAGTGAACACAGACGTACAATATTTTCAAGTGGGTCATTACATTATGTCTATATTGGGAATTACATCATCATGGCCACATCGCACGCTCATTCACATCATATTCTGTGGATTAAGAGCAGGTATTGAGCTATGGAAATCATTGTAGATAGCCCATGCTTCAGACCATAATGGATCAAGACCAGATACATCCTCAACATATCTTTCAGAATCAACAAAAAAGGCTAGATTCAAAACCGTATCACCCCATTGGAGCACTTTACCCAATTCAAGGTCAATCGGGGGAGCAGGCATGGAAGGGCCTGAAGAAAGAGGATGTTGCATATCAAATCCCTCAAGCCATCTAAGACGAGGAACATTTACTCCTAGAGCATACGCCTTGGAACGCCTGTGCGTATGTGAGTATGAATTATCTGTCACAACTAACCAACCGGCATCGATCAGACCATCGCGAATAGCGCGATAAACATCTTTGTGAAGGGACAAGTTAAACATTTGGGCTGTTTTTCTCACCGCTTGACCTGAAACGCGACCACCCCAGTTTACTAACAAATACTTGGCTAAACACGCAAACACGAATGCCATTTGCTCATAAGTCACATTACGGCCCCGAGCCGATGATTTCAGAACACTCAAATCAGGCCAACTTTGCTTCATCAGTTCAACCAGTTCCTGAATCTCCTGGTTTCCAAACTGTGGCTGTGGGCATTCATCAGAGGTATTTTTTAGATTATTTCTAATGTTCGGATCATAGCTTTGCAATGCTTTGTTTAGTGCACACCGCGCTCGACTAACTCTTTTTCTGTCTCTGGGGCCAGTTGCAGGCCCAAATTGTTCATAGAAATTCAGTACATCTTCTACCATTGCTGACATACCATATTGCTGTAATGCAACCTGAGCAGCAGCTAGCATTGAGTCCGGTTTTTTAGTACTAGTCAAAATTTTCCAAGAACGACTTCGTCCTTTGGCTGTACGCAAGAAGAAATCGTACGTAGCAGACATCACTTCCTTGCCAGAAGCTTGCTGCGCTAATCTCATGGCAGCAGCCATGTTTATTGGGGCCAAGATTGCTTTGTCGTACCAAGCGAGCAATTGAGGAACTAAATCTTTCCTTCCAGCACCAGGAAATGCAATCAGAGAACCACGGTGAAGATCAAATGGCTCAAGCTTGCTATCCCGTTCAAAACCCTCAAATGATCTTGATCGCTCATATGCCTGCAATTGAGTTTGCTCGACTGGACCAGTGACCACAACATTTTCGCATTTTTCATTTTCATAAACACGATCTTGATCTGCATATGTCTTAGTATTGTGACGATCTGAAACTACCACATCCTCAATATGCGTAGGAATAATATCATCTAATAAATCCCTTTTGGTAGCTCTACGCCACGCACCAGGCTGCACAGCAAGTGCAGGCTTGAACTGCTTATTAGGTGTCATATAAGTCAAAGTGCCTTTAATTGGATTATCAGATTTACACAACCAAGCCCTATCGCCGGGTCTATATGGGATTTGTTGACGTAATGCCCTACCAATATTCTCCAAAACCTTGTTGAATTTCTGCGGAGATGTCTTTTTAGAACGACGAAACATGAGCCATAAATGAATCCCATGGCCACTTGGACTTGGAATTGATATGGTAGGCGAATTGATTCCATTATCTGCAAGCCACAGTTCAATCAAGGCTCGTATTTCGTGGGCAGCTTGGAGATCACAATCTGAATCAATATCCACAGCTACAGGATGCAGAAAAACCTCTTTCCCGTTTTTCAAAAACTGACTGTTTTCGAAATAAACAGTTTGATGACTCGAACACAGATGACTCTCAATGAGCGGTTTGCTTAGCACACGTTGTGTGTGAAAAGTCACAGGTCTATCAAAGATATCTGTTGCTGTAACGGGAACAGGCCAATGCTTTGATCGCACATTGGGACGAACCACATCTCCTAATTCATTCTTCAGACCATAAAACACAGGATTCATGTGATTCTGAACAAACCGCGAATGCAAACCTTTTGCTTCACCAGACCATTTCGATCTTCCACTCTTGTTGTTAATTATCATTATCTCTTGCTTCATTTCATATCCAGATCCCCGTCTCACACTGGGGATTTAAGCCAAAATTTATTATTCATACTTAATACAGACAGTAAACAGAAAATGCGCGTTAATCACTTTCTGTCAACGTAATACCATCTCCACAATCTTGATTAATTGCGTGGACGGAGTTCGATGATTATTTCAGGATTTTTGGGTTTCAGAATCTCTATCAGATTCCCAGAAACTGATCGCACCGAGAATATAGTCCTCGATATAGTCGGGATCGTTTACGTTTTGGATTGGGATTTTGAAAAATTCCCAGGCTTTGGGATCATGTTCTTCGCCTAGATCACTGATAGCCAAGAACAAAAGATCCAGCCAACAGCAAGGGGCTGGTGGTTGGCCGCGTAAACTTTCGTAGTGGTACCAGTTGTAAAGCCGTTCGAGATGGAAAGGCTGGGCGATGTGTTGTGCCCAGTAACGGCCGTTTTCGGTTGCCTTCGTTTTGAGCGAGGTCTTAGATGCGACGTATGACTTATGCGTATGCTTCAAGCAATCAATATTAGATTTTTTCATTATTCAATGCTTTTCTATTTTTTGTTGTGATTCATAATAGCTACTCTCCTGTTTGTGCATCTTGTTAGATGCAGCACCTGGCGTATAGAACGCCAAAATTTAAAATCGGGGCAAGTGCCCCCACAGTTGGCCGTGGCCGTTACAAGTCATGCTGCATGGCATTCTCCTTTCAAAAAAAACCATCTACATATCCAGCATTGCTGGACAACATCGGTTTCCCAGTTGGACTCTTGATGACTGGAACTTGCTACCATTGACGTATTCAATGGGCAGTTCCTAAATGGTAATCCTCAAAATTCATAAGTCAATACTTAAATTTTTGGCAATGGCTGTGAAATGGAATTGATTTTTTCGGAAAATTTAGTATCGCGCACGGGCGCGTATACCAAGGAGGGGACGACATAGAAAGAATCTTATATTCTCAACATGGATTGAGAAAAAATCGTAATAAAAAAATTTCAAAAAACTATGCTAAGCAGTTTCTTGCGGGCTCGCATCGTCCTTCAGGACGTGGTAGTGGGATCAGATGTTCAAAGTGTTGCTAGGCCACATCACCCAAGAATTTTTTCTGTGAAAGTAATACCAACAGACAAAACAGATTCACGCCCGTACGTGAGTCAAGTATCTGAACTGTAAAAGAGCGGGTGAACGGACTCGAACCATCGATAATCACGGTAGTAGCGTGGCGTGATTGATTGCGAATATTGGGCAGCACTACCGATTCTGCCTGGTTTGGCCCCAAGGCAACAACGTTTCCCCCTGTTGCGATCAGGCAGAATTGCTGGCCACATCGGATTGACCTATCGCTTGGCACGCCTGTGTTGCGATGCGGCCAATTCTCTCGAAACCGACGCCGACCAATCCGTCTTGCCCCCTGTGAATCGGCACACATGGCTCAAGCCTGCTAAAATACTGCTTTTGCATCATGAACCACGGCATCGGTCAATTCACTGAGTTACCACAAGCCGCACTTGCGTGTCTGTCAATGGCACCGGGAAATCAAATGACAAACACCCAAGAACAAGACTACCTGATCAGCCTGCTGCATGAACTGCGGCAGCTTCCCCACGAAACCGAATGGGTTGAATTCAAACACAACAATGACAATCCTGAGGAAATCGGCGAGTACATCTCGGCCTTGGCCAACTCCGCAGTTTTGTGTGGCAAGAGCAACGCGTATCTGGTTTGGGGAATTGACAACGCCACCCATGACATCATCGGAACCACAGTCAAACCCACGCAGATCAAAAAGGGCAACGAAGAACTCGAAGCCTGGTTGCTGCGTCTGCTTTCGCCGCGCGTCCATTTCCGCTTCATCGAATTTCAGGTAGACAACCAGCCCATTGCAATGATGGAGATCTCACGCGCAGCCAACCAGCCTGTCCAGTTTCAGGGCATTGAGTACGTCCGCATCGGCTCATACAAGAAAAAGCTCAAAGATTATCCTGAAAAAACCCGCGAATTATGGCGGCTGTTCGATGTCACACCGTTTGAGCAACTTGTGGCTGCTGAGGCTGTGGATGGGGCAACGGTTCTGCAATTGCTGGACTATCCTGCCTATTTCAAACTGTTAAGCACTCCGCTACCTGAAACACGCGACGGCATTCTGACACGGCTGTCAGATGAGCTGATGATCCGCAAGCGTACCGATGGACGATGGGATATCCTGAATCTGGGTGCCATTTTGTTCGCTGCTGACTTATCGAACTTTCGACAACTGGCACGGAAGGCCGTGCGCGTCATTGAATATGATGGCACGGGTCGCATTCACACCAAACGCGAGCACCTGGAACCCAAAGGATATGCTGCCGGCTTTGAAAACCTGATCAGATTTCTCAAGGGCATCCTGCCGGAGAATGAGGTCATTGGCCAGGCCCTACGAAAAACTGTGCCGATGTATCCTGAATTGGCCATCCGCGAACTGGTGGCCAACGTCATCATTCACCAGGACTTCAGCATCACAGGTGCAGGCCCGATGGTCGAGGTCTTTGGCGGGCGTCTGGAAATCACCAATCCAGGCATCCCTCTGATGGATACCGACCGCTTCCTGGACACCCCGCCCCGATCTCGGAATGAAGCCTTGGCGTCATTCCTGCGCCGCATCGGCATTTGCGAAGAACGCGGCAGCGGCGTGGACAAGGTGGTGTTTCAAACGGAGTACTACCAGCTTCCCGCTCCTTTGTTTGAAGTCACCGAGCAGCACACACGAGCAGTGCTTTTTGCCCATAAATCCTTTTCAGAAATGAACAAAGACGATCGGATTCGTGCTTGCTATCTGCACGCCTGCCTGCAATTTGTCCAACGGCAGCAGATGACCAACAGCACCCTGCGGACACGCTTGGGTATCGATGAAAAGAACCGAGCACAAGTCTCACGGGTGATCAATGACACAGTGGATGCAGGCAGAATCCGACCGTCAAACCCTGAAAGTGACTCCAGACGGCACGCAAGTTACGTTCCCTACTGGGCTTAAACTCATGCAAAATCCTCCTGTTTCTTATTTGATCGCTATTTGACGCTTATTTGACTCAGAGTTCGTGAGACACAGGATATTGAGTGAAAAACGGCACTATTCCACAAGATGTGGACTTTTGCCATGCAAATCCTATTTGATGGCTATTTGACATTGCTTACTGGGACACAACATCGTTTCGTGATGCATTCTGGCGATCCTAAAAGCACAATCACACTGTAGCCAAATCGGCGCAACCATTCACTGCGCCCCAACGTTCACTTATAAATGCGCTAGGGTAAACGTTCGACGTAAGCTAACTCCTTTGTACAATAACAAATGAACACTTTTCCGGGCCATGTCTTTTGTGCATAGGCATCACACACCCGGCTAACAATCAGTTTGCTTTGGGTAATTGGCTCAAGTGAAGAAAATCATTGGCACGTATCTTCACAATGACCTAACAGGGGATCGCCAGTATGTCAGCAATGATCCAAACGGAATTAGCGGGAAAAATCAATAATCTCCCGAGCTTCAAAAGCGAGGCGCTCCTGCCATTATTTGAAGCAGTTGTAAATGCAATCCAAGCAATTGAGGATCGCAAGCGACCAGGACGTGGAACGATCACCGTTAGAATTCAACGCGACCAGCAAATGGAGCTGGATTCAGAACGGGCTCGTCCTGTAAATGGATTCGAAATCGAAGATAACGGCATCGGATTCAACAATGAAAATCTCGAATCATTTCAGACTGCAGATTCAACATTCAAAATTGAACGTGGATGCAAAGGAATAGGCCGATTTTACTGGCTTAAAGCATTTACTTACGTTCAGATAGAAAGTGTTTACGAATCAAATGGACAGCATTGGAAACGCGATATACGCTTTACCCGTGAACACGGAATCAAACCAACAGACCCCGTAGAAACGGATGGGCCCCCTCGTACAGTTGTCAAGCTGATCGGATACAACAAGGAATATCAAAAACAGCCATCCTCATTTAAGACCACTTCAAAGATCGCTCAACGTATCTTGGAACATTGTCTTTCGTATTTTATTGCAAACACAATTCCTGAGATCATTGTTACCGACGGCGAACATACCGAGCGACTTGACGTATTGTTCTCACACATCAAAGAACATATCGATGAAGACAAATTTATAATTGAAGGACATGAATTCCACATCAGCCACATCAAGCTCTATGGAACCAGAAGCCAAGTGCACGATCTTGTTCTCTGCGGAAACAGTCGAGATGTGAAACGATTTAATATCAGTCGAATTCTCGGCACATCACAGCAATTTGACGATCAGGATCAGAAATTTTTTTACGCAGCTTATGTATCAGGTGATTATTTAGATCACAATGTAGGCGCAAACAGAATATCCTTTGATTTACCAGACAAAGAGACTCTTGTTTCACCAAACGAACTTAAAATTGATACCATAATCGATGAGTCGCAAAAACACATCAAGGAATACCTTGCAACCTATTTACAAGCCATCCATGATCGCAAAATTCAAATCGCAGGCGAATACATTTCCGAAAAGAATCCATCGCTAAGATCGGTCATGCATTACTGCCCCGAGGCCATTGACGAAATCGAACCAAACTCATCTGAAGAAAAGATTGACGAAGTATTCCATAAATACAAAGGAAAAGCAGAATACGACATTCGACGCCGTGGTGACGAACTTCTCAAAACACAAGCGTCAAGCGTTGCCGAAATAAAAGAGGAATACGAAGGGGTAACCGAACGCCTAGAACAGTTTCAACGGGATCAGCTTGTCGGATACATTGTTCTTCGACGAATGATTATTGATTTGCTCGAAAAGAAACTCGAGCTTGATGACAACGGGAAATATGTCAGAGAAAACATTGTCCATGACATATTATTCCCAAGAAAATCGACAACTGACGAACTAGACATGAACGACCACAACCTGTGGTTAGTGGATGAACGCCTTACATTCCACACATTTGCCAAATCCGATGGAAGGCTCTGCGACATATGCAATTCAGAAAGCAAAGAGCGTCCTGATATCCTGGCATTTGCCGAAGTAGATGAAGATAAAGTGGCTCGCGTTATTTCGATAATTGAACTTAAACGTCCTGAACGTCAAAACATTGATGAAGACCCTACCAGACAAATGCTTCGTTATGTACGTGAAATACGCCAGTCCAAAACGATAAAACTCCCCAATGGCCGCAAACTACAAGTTGCAGACGAGACGAGATGCTATTGCTATGCACTCTGTGATCTGACTGAACCAATCAAAGAATTTGCCGAATCGCAGGGATATTCTGCAATGAAAGGTGAACTCGGGTATTACACCTACAACGCAAATACAAATTACAATTGCCATATTGAAGTCATCGGCTACAGCAAGCTTGTCACTGACGCACAACGTCGCCATAAAATGTTCTTTGAAAAGCTTGGCATTCGAGCCTGTCAAACTTCATTCTCCGATTCGACAATCGGCATATGACCAGTAGATACGACCACATTGCGTGACATTTCCTGGGAGTCTTGACATGAGTTACAACGAGCTAACCGACAATGAAGTCCTTGAAGACATTCAATCAGGCAGTGTTCCCGACAATGCCCTGATAGACTCACTTGCATGGCGTCATATATGCAGTATACAGGCCAGGTATCCCCGTGAAATTGATCCTGATGTATGGCATGAATTATGCAAACGTCGTGGCAAGCTACTCAAATAGTTTCCCAAACAAGCTAACTTCATAATCTTGTTTACTGACGAAACTTCGACATGAAACACTGAAGTACCGCGAGTTATTTACGTTGCACGCTTGATTAGCCATGAAGGGGGCATAGATGTCAAAATTCAGAGTTGTTGGTGCATACAAAGACACAGGAGAACCTGCTGATGTGACATTCACTGCACATGATCAGGAACATGCAGAGGCTCAAGCATTTGACAAGGGTATCCTAATTTCGGAGACCACGTACCTTGCGGCACCCCAAACAGCACAGCATTCAAAATGGATGATATATGGCATGGTAAGCACCATCGTTGTTCTGATGCTGGCAATTGGCGGGATGGTTATCTACATTGCTACCGGTCAATCTGAAACACATCTAAACACTCAAGCCACAGCATCCGAAACAGTCATCCATGAAGACACAGATAATCAAAAATTAATCAATCATGATGTTGCCAAAACCGAATCAACCGATCCTGCGCATGAGTTTGCCAATCACCCATTGACTGAAAATGGTTTCTCGCCAGAAATCGTTCGATTGGTTTTTAAAGGCAAGATTAAAGATTGGATTGATGCAAACCAGAACACAAAAAGCCTTCTCGCATCTGCATTGTCAGTGCAATTAGCAGATGCTGGCGTAAAATATAGCCCTAAAACCATTGAAAACTGCATGACAATACTCTGCAAAACAGATGACGGAAAAGCCGAAGCTGTAGAAGCCATTCAAAATGAAAAAATTACAGACATGCTGATCATGAACTACCAACTTTATCAGTACATGATCAAGTCTCCCATGGATGATGCAATGCGCAACATTCAAAGTGTTGGCATATTTGATTTAGGAATTGACGGCAAAGAGTTTGACGCTTTGATCCTCAAAATGTTTGGGAAGGAGCACGAGTTCAAATACAAGGAAGTCAACCGCTCTGGGAAGTTCATTCAGTTCCACGGCACATGTAGGACATTTCCGTTTGGGGAGTTCGATATTGTCATGAAAGACAATCAAGTTCATGCGATACAATTCTGTGCAGTGGTCCCCGACAAACGTGTTCAATATGAAAAAACCTTTCAGGCTTCAATTGAAATGATCGACCAAGTGGTCAACGAAATGTTTTCAATTGGTGCTGTTTCAGGCTGGATTGCAGAAGAAATCAAAAATGCAGGTGTGGAAAAACTGAAACAAGGCTATAGTGTCCATTCAACACGATTCGGCTACGGTGTCACTTTCGCCTTAGTATTTCCTGAGCAGCAGGCTCGTCACTACATATTAATTACCCGCGAAAAACCATGGTAATCACCATCACCCAGCAAACCCAATGTCTATTTCATAGCTGAAAGGGCATGATTGAGCCTACGGCTATGATGTGCATGCCAAAGGTGGTGCGGCAACATCCATTGAGTTGTTCATAACTGCTATTCTTGGAATCATAGTATTTTTCGCAATGTGATTTCGACACGATTTTCATGCCGAGCATCCTTGGCCATTGGACACTTGAGTTGCCGACATCGCTAATTAGACGTGGCAGTTCAATCAAGCCTTATTTGCAGATTGCATCGCATTAATCGACTGGATCATATCAAACATCAAAAAAAATGAGGCAGGATGGAACCTTAGCACCCTTGTGACTCGTTGATCTGAGTGAGTGCGTATGTCGATTAAACCAACCATCCTGTCCTGCATGGCCATCCTTGCAGTGTTTGCAGCCCCGTTGCAAGCTGCCTGTTGCCTATCAATGTCCCCAGTACCGGGCCAGAATCATGCTGCTCATGCGTGTTGTGATTCGCATCAGCAAAAGACTGCGGACCCGTCTTTTACCCCCGACATGCTAGCAACTGCATCACCAATGCATTGCGATATATGCAATATGGGACCACGACCGCAGCATCACCACAGCCATGATGGCAGCCGCATCGCTCCTGAACCCCCAACAGAGCCTGTTGCATACTTTGCAAGCACCATGTTCATGACATGCCAACAGGATTGGTCGAATCAGGCTCATTATTCAAACGCTTTGTCCATCAGAGTCCCCGCGACAGCAACACTCGTTGCTCTAAACTGCCAATCCCGAAATTAATGAGGTGCAATAGCCAGATTTCTGCGTCTTTGACAGGTTATCGGCTTGATGATCCCACCTATTTATCCGATGACATTAGCATGTTTCTATGTCAATCGCTTCCTCAAACACGGACCAACCCATGAGACATTTACTGACCATCGGGTGTCTTGGCAGTGCCATATTCCTACTTGGCTGCCAATCACCATTTGACGATTCGTTATACCAGCAATGGCAACGGGATCAATCACATGCTGCCCCGAGTGTGCAAGCGCCAAATGCTGCGTCCGATACTCTCCCGGCTGGTTCATTTTCCAAACCGCAATCCCTGGCAGATTTGATTGCTTATGCTCAAGCTCACAATCCGTCGCTTGAGGTTGCCCGGCATCGCATCGAACAGGCCCAGCAAAGTATTGCCCAGGTGACCAGCCTGGATGACCCCATGTTCACACTGGCCCCAGTCGGGCAGATGGCACAAACCGCTGACGGTGAAGTCACATTGATGAGTTCACTGAGCCAGAAGCTGCCACTCTCGGACAAGCTCCAGGTTCGGGGGGATGTCGCTAAACAACAGGTCAAAATTGCCACCGAGCAGTTGCGGCAGACTCAACTGGCCGTCACACGCGATGTCAAGCAAGCGTACTGGCGACACCAGTTGGCGATCAACACGCTTGACGTGCTGCACGAACAGCGCCAATTGATGCAGCAGTTTAATGAGTCAGCCAACGCAGCCTATCGTGCGGGGAAAACAGATCAGCAGGATTTACTGCGTATTGCCGTTGAAATCAGTTCGTTGGATAATCGCATCACCACGGCAACCCAGCAACGTCAAAGTGCCCTGGCACGTTTGAACAGTCTGCTCAATCGTCCGGCATCGGCCCCGTTAACCATTGACAAACCAACCGAAGACTCGCAAGACCCTCCGAGCCTTGATGATTGGCAGAAACTGGCCTTCGACAACGATCCGCAACTGCGCATGGTTCATCTTGCCATTGAGCAGGCACGCAAACAACTGAAGCTGGCTCACCTTCAGCGCATTCCTGATCTGACTGTCATGCTTAACTATGCAGCGGTCTCTGACAGCGGTACATCCATGGCAGCCGATGGCACCGATCAACTTTATGCTGGCTTTGGGATCAATCTCCCCATCTGGCAGAACAAACTCGATGCCGCAGAAAAACAGGCCATCGCCCGCATCCGCGAATTAATCTCGCAGTTGGTTCAAGTGAATAACCAGTTGCAATACAGCGTAGCCGATGCTTACGAACGTGTTGAATCACAACGCAAGCAGGACGCACTGTATCACAGCACAATTCTGCCCCAGGCTCAACAAGCTGTGGACAGCGCATTAAGCCAATACCGCGCAGGACGCGGCAATTTTCTGAATCTCATCGACAACTGGCGCAAGCTACTGGAAATCGAACTCATGACCCATCGCAATCATTCACTCTGGAAACAAGACCTTGCCCAATTGCAGTTCCTAGCATCCGTCGAGTCGATCCATTGACACAACCCAAAAGAACAAGTGAGGACAAACCCATGTCTACGGAACCATCAACACATAAAATCCCACGTTCCATACCCTTTCAAACCATGTCACTACTGCTGGTCGCAAGCCTGGTCTCGCTTGCCATCGGTGTGTACTTTGCCAAGCCGATCGGTAAGACCATCGCCAAACTCAAACCGCAATCGCAGACCTCAGACGATGGCCACGATCATGCTGGTGTGACGCAATATTACACCTGCGGTATGCATCCGTGGATCATCCTGCCCAATCCCGGTGCGTGCCCGATTTGCGGGATGGACCTGGTCCCCCTGGACCCGGCCAAGTTCACCGGCGAGATTGCCATCGACCCGGTCGTGGTACAGAACATGGGTGTACGCACCGAAAAAGTTGCTGCCGGCCCGTTGGTCAAAAACATTCGCACCGTGGGCACAGTCGATTACAACGAAACACTCGTCCGTGATATCAACATCAAGATTTCCGGGTGGATTGAAAAATTATACATTGATTACCTCGGTGCCAAGGTCAAGCAAGGCGATCCTTTGATGGAGATTTATTCGCCAGACCTGTATGCCGCCCAGGAAGAATATCTCATCGCCTACCGCGCCCAACAACAGCAGGCTCAAGCCAATTCCACACTGCTTGAATCAGCCCGAACGCGCTTGCGTTACTACGACATCACCGATGCCCAGATCGCCCAACTGCAAAAAGATGACAAGCCCAGTAAGACGATGACGCTGCAAAGTCCGTACACCGGCGTGGTCATTGCCAAGCATGCCAACGAAGGCATGAAAGTCGATCCGGGCATGCAGGTGCTGCGTATCGCTGACCTTTCCAAAATCTGGGTCATTGTCACCCTTTACGAATATCAACTGCCCTATATCCAGTTGGGCAATAAGGCAACGATGAGTTTGCCTTACATTCCCGGTCATACCTTTGAAGGCACGGTGGTCTACATCTACCCGTTCCTGGATAAGAAAACACGTGAAGTGCAGGTCCGTCTTGAATTCGATAACCCCGATGGTCTGCTCAAGCCGGGCATGTTCGCCAATGTCTCGCTGGAAAACAGATTGGCAGATGAACGCACACTCGCGCCACGTGAAGCCATCATCGACACCGGCGCAAGACAGGTTGCTTTTGTCGCCCTGGGTAAAGGACGTTTTGAACCGCGTGATGTCATCACCGGCGTGCGGACCGAAAATGATCGCATCGAAGTTCTCCAGGGACTCAAACCCGGTGAAACCGTCGTGACCTCCGGCCAATTCCTGCTGGACAGCGAAGCCAAAATCCGTGCAGCATTGGCCCGCATGATCCAGGGAGATAACGGCAATGACGTTCAAGTCGTCTCCGACACCCAGGCGGCTGGCACCATGCCCGCTTTACCCGATGCATTTGCTAACGCCTTGAACCAGGTGATCGATGCGTACCTGGCCATCGGCAAGCAACTGTCCAATGACAGCATCGAACATGTCGCCCATCATGCGACAACACTCACACAAGCCATCAACACGTTGACCGCACAATCCATGCCTGGTAATGAACACTTCTGGCATCAACACATGCAGGTCAAGGATGCCTTACAGGCTTCCCAAGTCTTGACCAATATTAAAGACATCAAGCAGGCACGTGAGCAGTTTGCACTCGTCAGTATCAACCTGCAACAACTGCTCAAGGACACCGGCGTGCCAGCCAGTCTCGGGCAGACCATTGATGCTCTGCACTGCCCGATGTTCCGTAACACCCAAGGCGGTAGCCATTGGTTGCAGACGCATGGCGATGTCAAGAATCCATACTTCGGCCAATCCATGCTCGACTGCTCGGACAAACAGGAATCGTTGCCCATTGCCGGTCAAGCATCGCAGCAAATGACTGATGCCGTGCCGAGCAACTTACCCGACGATCCGGCTCAGTTACTTGGTCAACTCATTGACCGTTACCTTGCCATACAACACCAATTGACACTGGATCAAATGGACGGGATGGCCGATCAGCTTGCTTCATTCAAACAACTCGCCGGACAACTGGCATCAAAACTGCCTGCAAAACAAGCCCCAAACGCAACAGCGATCCTTCAGGCATCAGACCTGGACACGCGTGATATCAAGTCTTTGCGTCGTGGCTTTGCCGATCTCTCGGATGCGATGATCACTTTGGTTCAAGCCAGTAAATCGCAACTGCCGTTACACCGGAACCTGTACCAGGCTTATTGCCCGATGGTTAAAAAGAACTGGTTGCAGGCTGACGAAACAATCCGCAATCCCTATGCCCCGCAGATGCTTGATTGCGGCAGCATCAAGGCGCAACTGACTCAAACGGATGGGGGTGAAAAATGATTGCCAAACTCATTCGTTGGTGTGTCAGTAATCGCATGATGGTGATGTTACTGACCGGCTTTCTGCTGATCGGTGGTGTCTGGGCAGCCCGTCACATCACCGTCGATGCCATCCCCGATCTGTCGGACGTACAGGTCATCATCAAGACCGAGTATCCCGGCCAGGCCCCGCGCATCGTCGAGGACCAGGTGACCTACCCGCTGACCACGGCCATGCTCGCGGTCCCGCAAGCCAAGGTTGTGCGAGGCTACAGCATGTTCGGCACCAGCTTCGTCTATATCATCTTTGAAGATGGCACCGATCTTTACTGGGCACGCAGTCGCGTCCTCGAACAACTCAACTTTGTCTCCGGGCAGTTGCCATCCAATGTCAGCCCGCAACTGGGCCCCGATGCCACCGCTGTAGGCTGGGTTTACCAATACGTGCTCAAGACCGGCAACTACTGCCCGGATCACCCGCAGGGACTCTGGTACGATCCGGTCGCTGACACATGGTATGCCAATAAACACGAAGCGCCTGAGGACGAAGCAATCCAGCGTCGCCTGATCCTCAAGCGCACATTCACGGATCGTACCGACTGCCCGTTGGGACATAAGCCATTGGTTGAGCCCCAGATCGACATGGCCCAACTGCGCAGCTTACAGGACTGGTATCTGCGTTATGAATTGACCAGTGTCGATGGTGTAAGTGAAGTCGTTCCCATCGGCGGGTTCGTCAAGCAGTACCAGGTTGTTGTTGACCCGGTCAAGCTGTTGGCTCTGAATCTACCTTTAAACAAGGTCAAAATGGCGATCCGCAATGCCAACGTCGATGTGGGCGGACGCCTGATTGAAATGAGTGAAACCGAGTACATGGTGCGCGGCATCGGCTATCTCGGATCACTGGACAGCAAGCAAGCACCCAATGCTGCTCTGCGGACTTCCCAGACTTTGTCTGATCTTCAGCAGATTGCCCTGGGAGCCAACGAAGACGGCAAACCGATTTACCTGCAGGACGTGGCGGACATCCGCACCGGCTCGGAAATCCGGCGTGGTGTAGCAGACTGGAATGGTGAAGGTGAAACCGTCGGTGGCGTGGTGGTGATGCGCTTCGGTGAAAACGCCAAACGAACCATTGAGATGGCCAAAGAAAAACTACAGACACTGGCCCAAGGTTTACCGGCAGGTGTATCGCTTGATGTGGCCTACGACCGCAGCGACCTGATTGAACGTGCCGTGAGTACCGTCTATCACACGCTGCTTGAAGAAGTCACCGTTGTTGGTCTGATCATCATCCTGTTTTTGCTGCATGCACGCAGTGCGTTGGTGGCCGCATTTGTGCTTCCCACAGGTGTCTTGCTGACGCTTCTGGTGATGTACACCATGGGCATCAACGCCAACATCATGAGTCTGGGTGGCATTGCGATTTCCATCGGTGTGATGGTCGACAGCAGCATTGTCATGGTGGAGAACGCACACAAACACCTGGAACACCGTGATGAAAAAATCGCTCAGGGTAAAGAGACCGTCAGTCGGATAGAGGCCATCAGTGAAGCGGCAGCAGAAGTAGGGCCGACCTTGTTTTTCAGCCTGTTGATCATTACGGTCAGCTTCCTGCCGATTTTTGTACTCGGCGAACAGTCCGGGCGCATGTTCAAACCATTGGCCTACACCAAGACCTTTGCCATGACATCTGCAGCGCTATTGGCTATCACCATCATTCCAGTCATGATGGTCTACCTGATCTCCGACCGCATGCTGCCTCTAACCTGGAGTAAGACCAAGCGTTACACGGTGTATGCGTTGACAATTGGCCTGCCGGTTGTGTTGCTGGCAGCGGTCCCGTTACCGCATCTGGCTGCCTACCGTCTGTGGTTGTGCATTGGTTGGGCGGCGGCATCGAGCATGATCCTGCTACCCCAGAAAATATATCCCGAAGCGAAAAACCCGATCAGCCTGATTCTCCAGAAAGCCTACAACCCGTTTTTTGTCTTTGCGATGCAGTATCGCTGGGGGATGCTCATTGGTGCAGCGTTGCTCATCGGCGTGACGATCATTCCGCTTAGGCAACTGGGCAGCGAGTTCATGCCCCCTCTTGAAGAAGGTGACCTGCTGTACATGCCGACGACCGACCCTGGGGTCAGTGTCAGCAAAATCGGCCAAATCCTTCAGCAGACGGATCGACTCATCAAACAGTACCCGGAAGTCCAAAGTGTCTTTGGCAAAGCCGGTCGCGCGGATACTGCAACCGACCCGGCACCACCGAGCATGCTTGAAACCACGATCATTCTGCACCGTGACAAATCCAAATGGCGAAACAAACCGGTGTCTCGGTTTTACGATCACTGGCCGAACTGGCTGGCTGCCATTCCTCGGAAAATCTGGCCCAATACCGAAAAAATCACCATTGACGAATTGGTGTATGGATACAACCTGACCGATGGAACGCACGTTCCCGGACTCAATGACACGATCCAATTCCCGGGTCTGACCAATGCCTGGACGATGCCGATCAAGACGCGCATCGACATGCTTTCAACGGGTATCAAGACGCCAGTGGGGATCAAAGTGATGGGGCCGGATTTGCAAACACTGGCAAACCTGGCGGAAAAGATTGCCACGGCAGTCAAGTCCGATCCCAAGTTAAGCAAGTACACCACCAGCGCATTTGCTGAAAAAAGTGTCGGTGGCAATTACTTTGACATCCGCATCAATCGTGAACTGATCGCGCGTTACGCTTTGTCCGTCAGTGATGTGCAGGACGTGATCATGAGCGCGATCGGCGGGATGAGTATCACTTCCACCGTCGAAGGTCTGGAACGTTACCCGGTGAATCTGCGCTACCCGCAGGAACTGCGTGATGACATCGACAAATTGCGTCAGACACTTGTCAGTACACCTTCTGGCGCACAGGTCCCGTTGGGTCAACTCGCCGAGATTGATCTGCACAAGGGGCCGCCAATGATCAAAAGTGAAAACGCTCGCCTCACGGCATGGGTTTACGTGGACATTGCCGGCTTGGATGTGGGTACGTATGTCAAGCAGGCTCAACAGGTCGTTGCTTCGCAGGTTCCGCTACCCCAAGGCTACAACATCGTCTGGTCCGGGCAGTACGAATACATGCAGGCAGCACGCAAGCGTCTGATGATGGTCGTGCCAATCGCAGCAGTACTGATTCTGTTGTTACTCTACCTGGCAACGAACAGTTGGCTGCGCGTGGGCATCGTACTGCTGGCTGTACCGTTTAGCCTGGTGGGTGCGATCTGGCTGCTTTACTTCCTGGATTACAACCTGTCATTGGCTGTCTGGGTCGGCGTGATCGCACTGGCCGGGCTCGATGCCGAAACCGGCCTGGTGATGTTGCTGTACCTGGAAAACAGTTATGACCAATTCAAATCCGAAGGTCGCATGAAGGATCGCGTGGATCTTTGGCATGCGATTCATGATGGTGCGGTACAGCGTATCCGTCCTAAGACAATGACCGTGGTCACCACCTTCATCGGACTGGTTCCACTGCTTTGGGCCTCGGGTGCCGGTGCCGACACCATGCGTCGTCTGGCGGCCCCTATGATCGGTGGCCTGGGCACCAGCTTCATCATGGAACTACTGCTTTACCCGGTAATCTTCTACCTGGTCAAACTACACAGCGTCAAGCACGATTGATCAATTCCATAACCTGTAACCTCACTGCCCGCGAGAAGACATCCGTTGCGTCTTCTCGCGGGTTTTTGTTGGATTGACCATGCCCTTCAGGTCCGTCTTCATTGGCGAAGCAATCAGTAGGTTGCCACAGACAAGTTTGTCCGATTGGGAAGATCGGATTGGTGCATTCGATGATTGGCAATAAGATGTTGGAAGCCATCCCAGGATAATGAATCAGAAGGTTGTATATCCAAAAGTAAGAGCATCATCATCCGCCCAACAAAAAAGCATCGGCATAATTTACCGATGCTTTATGATGAAGGGTTGTGTCGTTTGTCTGACGTGTTACATGGCAATGTCTTGGGCTACCGAGAGTAATTCTTCCATATCAGCACTGCCCATCACGCACAGCCAACGGTCACCTTGATGAGCCATAACCATATTGACCTTATCGACGGTATGCGTGCAAAATTCACGACCGTCACGAATGACCGTTTCCCCTTCGGGACAATGCAGTTTTTTGCCATCAGCCAAGGCAACGGTGATCAGGTGGCCATTGCGTTGGAGACTAACGCAAGTCAAGGTGACACCCTTGTGTTCATGCAGACAACAGGATTGCATCTGCCCTGGCAGATCAGGTACCGGCATGGCACCCTTGGCCTGGGCTGCCAGCATGGCGTTGGCTTGCTCGACGCTAGTGACTTTCATCTGTTCAGCCATGTCGCCTGAAACTTCGTGGTTAATCTGTGCCAATCCAGCAGGCGCAGCAATGACGGGTTGCGTGGTGTTTTGCATCACAAGCAGACCCAGCATCACAGTAATCAGAATCATGGCTGCGGCCGACATGGGTCGCCATCTCATCCAGGTTGGTATCCGCAGCGTTTGCGGTTCATCCTGCTGCACCACGTCACGCATCAGCGTTTGAAGATGCTCAGCCAAATGTGATGTATCCACCGGCTTGGAGGCTAATTTGCCAAGCCTTGCGGATGTCGCCTGATCCAATTTGTTCTGGGTGTTGTCGTTCATGGCGTTGACTCCCTGGCTGCAACCCAACCGCGTTGCAAAGCCAATTGGTAAAGACGATCCCGCAGCATGCTGCGCCCGCGATGGGTTCGACTCTTGATCGTGCCCACTGCGACATTGAGGATCGCTGCCACCTCAACTTGTTCCATTTTCTCCACATCCACGAGCAGCAATGTCCAGCGGATGTCCTCGGGCAACTCACCCAAGGCTTTGATGATTGCGTCATCTTCGAACCGGCCCATCAAGGCTTCAGGTTCCTCCCACTGTTCATCAAACTCGCCAGCTGCCTTCGACGAATCGGGCACTGTCACTTCAAGCACATCCGAAGCGACGGACACTTCATCGGGACGATTGCGACCGACACGTAACTGGTCGATGTGCGTTCGCCGGAGGATCGTCATCAGCCATGCTTTGAGATTGGTGTCATCCTGATAGGAATCAATCCCACGCATCGCCTTGACCATGGTCTCCTGAGCCAGATCCTCAGCCTGCTGGCTATGGCGCGTCAGGTACTGAGCAGTTCTCAGCACCATCGGCATCAGCGGCCAGACCAGTTGCTTGAATCGTTGTGCCTGAGCTTGGCTGATCGGCCCGTCACGCATCGACTCCATCCTTCTAAACGAGTGTTACTGTCCCGAAAGTTCCATCAATTAGAAGTGATTGTAGTCGATGACTGGAAACAGGTAAATGAAGCCAATACACAGCACTTAGCATGTCCAGTAAAACGAACAGAACTTTTCTGGAATGAATTTCAGGTGTATCAAACATCCACCATAACAATGGTAATATCATCTTGTTGATGATCAGTGTCCTGATGAGTTTGCACCAAATCAACCAATGCATGTGCTTGTTGGGCTACCGGCAAACCATATGTTGCCATTAAAGTTTTCTGTACCCTATCACGTCCAAGTGCCTGACCAGATGGTGACATAGCCTCGATTAATCCATCAGTTAACAAAACGATTCGGTCACCTGGTTGAACCATCGTGGTAATCACATCGCATGTCGCATCGGGGTCCACTCCCAACAATAAACCTGTTGTTTTCAATTCTGAAAATTGCCCATTAGGTGTTAATAGATATCCCGTTTCGTGCCCAGCGCTGGCATAGACCAATTGGCCACTAAAACGGTTCAAAATCCCCATAAACATGGTGGCAAAATCGCCATCGAGCGTAACTTGGCCAAAACGCCGATTAATCCGTATCAATGCTTGTGCCGGGTCAGACCAATCAACCATGCTCTGCTCAAATAGAATCTTGAGCATTCCGGCCCCCATTGCAGCAGGTACACCATGGCCGGTTACATCACCGATGCAAATGGCAATACGTTCATCATGGCTCAACACATCAAAAAAATCCCCTCCCACATCCTCAGCAGGCATATGAATGTGGTGGATACCAATCCCATTAAGTTGCTCCGAAACCGGCAACAGGTGATGCTGAATTTTTCTAGCCTTTTCCATTTGAAAACGGCGATTCTGATCCGCCAAGGCTAATTTTTCACTCATTTTCTTGATTTCGTTTGAGAGGAAATCAAATTCCAGTGTATTTAAAGCCGGTGGCGTTGTACCTAAGTGGCCATCTGCAATTTGCCGAACAGTTGTTACAAGCAAAGTCACAGGATGTGTGACCAGTCGCAACAAAATCAGATTGATGATGGCCGTCAGTAAGAACCCTAGCATGCCCATTTCCACTGATCTTGCAATCAGCTTCGTCCGGGCCGCACGTTGAACATTTGTTGTGAATTCAGAAACGTATACCTGTATGTTGCCGTCATCGCTTTTTTGCGTACCAACAAGGATTACACGGCCACCAACCATCCCTGTCCGATCTCGCACATTACCAGCTTTCTGAACCGCATCTGCCATCGCTTCGGATGCACGGTGATGGGTTTGGGCCTGCAGAATCATTTGGCCCCGTCGAACAACGATATGGTGTCCAGGAGATACGGTTTCCTGCATGTACGCACAGGCATGGTCAATGTATCGCTGAACCGTTGCTATATCCTGATCATGCAACGCTGACACGGCAGGTAACATGAGAGCGGCTTCTTCGTCCAATGAAACTTGTTTTTCATGTAACTGCTGAACTAGTCCCCGGTGATAATCAATACTCAACCACAATACCAAAGCAACAAGCAAGACCATGTTGACTGTCAATAGCAGAGCAGTGCGTATACTCAAAGGATACTTTGTCAACACGATCTTGCCTGTGCCATTTTCATTGTTACTTGTTACACCGTGAATGATCCTACACCAATATGCATGATTGCTTCCGAGATATTTATGGTGTGTACGTATCCATCATGCTTTTTTCAATATGACAAATCTTCAGACGACCACCACAGGATTCACAGGGTTCACCCATGGGATTGAATTCGACTTCACCGCGTGCAGCCTTGTCACATTTGGCGCAGACAATCTTCTTTTCTTCCTGAATGCGCATGACATTGGTCTTGCCATTCTTGCTGGCAGTTTTCACCCAGATGGTCTTACATGCATCACATTTGACGGCTTGCGTTTTGCCTGTGGATTGAGTTGATGCGCATCCCGTCATCAACAGGGCCATGCCCAATACTGCAGTCAACATCAATACGGTTCTGGTTGCTTTCATTTGAAGCTCCTTTGTTAGAAACAATTCCCCACTCATCAATATTCAACGTGCTGACGAACGCATACGTTCCACGATTCAACATATTTGCGAAGACAAATCTGTCGCATTGTTTGTGTATCGAATGAAATCAGCACATCATTAACCATTGTGGAAAAAGTTCTTCAATGTTGTCCCAATATTGCACAACGTGTAATACGTCCGGACGTAAGAACACACAGTGTTACCTCAATACTCATCAACCATCCGTGGCGGAATCATCAGGTCTATTTGTGATTTTTCCTCGAATGGTCTGCACGCTGACCTGCGTGGGAATAGCCGAACTTATCGGTAGTTCCATTGAAAATGTCGCACGTCGTAATCCTTCGACGATCAGAAGTGTCTGAGAATAGGTCGCATACTTCTGTGCCAGTAACAGTCCGTTGGCGTCGTATGCGGTGATCTGGACATAACCGTGAACATCCGCAGGGAACAACCTTGTACGTCGAACTGTCCCCGTCACAAGCAACTGCTGATCCTGCAATCGAGCACGAGAATGACTGATGTATAAACCTGACGTGTCGGCAATCTTGACAGGGACAACTGATCCGGGGTTCTCCGAAGCCTGTGCGTGGCTGACGCTGATACTTGCCATCAGCAAAACCAACATGAAGGTCATTGATAAACGTGCGCGTGAAATTGACATGGCAGGTTCCTTTCAAATGTCCAAATGACGCAGCCTCAGTGCATTGCTGACCACAGATACGCTGCTGAAAGTCATGGCTGCGGCTGCGAACATGGGGCTGAGTAAGATGCCAAAAAACGGATAGAGCAAACCGGCAGCGATCGGCACACCGGCGGCGTTGTAGATAAAGGCAAAAAACAGGTTTTGCCGAATGTTTTTCATGGTACTGTGGCTGAGTTGACGGCTGGTGGCGATGCCACGCAAGTCTCCCTTGACCAGGGTCACGCCGGCCGATTCAATGGCTACATCTGTGCCGGTCCCCATGGCAATGCCGACATCCGCTTGCGCCAATGCCGGGGCGTCATTGATCCCATCACCAGCCATGGCCACGCGCCGACCTTCCTTCTGGAGTTTGCGGATCACATCGGCTTTCTGATCCGGTAAGACCTCGGCTTCCACGCGGTCAATGCCCAGCTTCCGAGCCACTACCTCTGCCGTCTTACGGTTATCGCCCGTGAGCATGACGATATCGATGCCTGATTCATGGAGTTGTTTGACGGCCTGCTGGGTTGATTCCTTGATCGGGTCGGCGACACCAAGCAAACCAGCGGGTTTACCATCCACGGCAAAATACATCACCGTCTGGCCTTCGCTTCGCAAATCATCGGCGCGTTGTACCAATTCATCAATGTCAACCGCAAGCTGATCCATCAAGGCGCGATTGCCCAGGGCGACCGCTTTTTCATCGACTTTTCCCGTCACACCTTTGCCGGTGATTGATTCGAAGTCCTGTGGATCAAGCAACTCGATCTCACGATCCTTTGCGCTCTGAACAATCGCCTGAGCCAACGGGTGTTCACTCTGACGTTCAAGTGAAGCAGCCAGGCGAAGCAGTGATTGGGCTTGCCAGTCCTGGTGTGTTTCGATGGCGACCAGTTTGGGTTTGCCTTCGGTGAGTGTGCCGGTCTTGTCGACCACGAGCGTGTCGATTTTTTCCATCACTTCCAGGGCTTGGGCGTTCTTGATCAAGACACCAGCCTGAGCACCGCGACCGACGCCTACCATGATCGACATCGGTGTGGCCAAACCCA
The DNA here is from genome assembly GCA_002480565.1 of Phycisphaerales bacterium UBA7800. Taxonomy (GTDB): domain Bacteria; phylum Planctomycetota; class Phycisphaerae; order Phycisphaerales; family Phycisphaeraceae; genus UBA7800. The sequence continues at coordinate 102,599 of DLCK01000030.1, forward strand.
ACGCGCAGGGACAGGCAATGATCAACACTGCCACCGCGTTGACGATGGCATATGCCATTGCGGGTTGCGGACCCCATAAGGCCCAAACGGCAAATGTGATGATCGACACCAGTAAAACGGCAGGCACAAAATAGCCCGCAGCGATATCAGCGACGCGCTGAATCGGAGCGCGGCTTCGCTGTGCCTGGGCGACCATCTGCACGATCTGTGCCAATAATGTTTCATCACCGACCCGCTTGGCCTGCATGATAAAACTGCCGGTTTGGTTAACTGTCGCACCAGTCAGTGAATCACCGGGTTCCTTACTGACGGGAACAGGTTCGCCGGTGATCATGGATTCATCCACGGTACTTTTTCCGTCGATCAACTCGCCATCCACCGGGATTTTTTCACCGGGTTTGACGCGCAGCTTGTCACCAATCTGCACGTTTTCAAGAGGTATTTCCTCCTCGTTGCCGTCGTCATTAATCCGGCGAGCAGTCTTGGCAGCAAGATCGAGTAACGCCCGAATTGCGCCGCTGGTCTGACGACGAGCACGCAGTTCAAGCACCTGTCCCAACAGAATCAAGGTGATGATGACCGTTGCAGCCTCAAAGTAAACACTGACTTGGCCCGGTTCGTGATGAAACGAAGGCGGGAAAACTTGCGGTGCTAATGTGGCCACCAGGCTGTAGCCAAAAGCGGCAAGCACGCCCAGGGAGATGAGCGTGAACATGTTCAGATTCCTGGTGATAACGGACCGCCAACCGCGCACAAAAAACGGCCAACCTGCCCATAACACCACAGGCAGTGACAACACCAATTCCGACCAGCGCGCGACCGTGTGCCCTAACCATTTGTCAATGGGAAGTCCGACCATTGGCCCCATTGCCAGCAACAGGACCGGCACGGTAAACACCAGGCTGCCCCAGAAACGGCGTGTCATATCAGTCAGTTCACCATTCTCTTCATTGGTATCTGATGGTGATACAGACTTGGGCTCCAAAGCCATGCCACACTTGGGACATTGCCCCGGCCCGACCTGTTCGACTTCCGGGTGCATCGGGCAGGTGTAGATCGCGTTGGCCGATGTCGCTTGAGGCGCATGTTCTTCGTGCTTGTGTTCATGATGGTGATGATGGCATGATTCATCCTCGCCATCACCGTCAGTAATGTACGCCTGCGGATCAGCCTGAAATTTCTGAGCGCAACCATGACTGCAAAAGTGATAAGTTTGCCCGTCATGTTCCAGATGTTCGGCTGCCTGATCCGGATCGACCGTCATGTTGCAAACCGGGTCGGTTACGGTTATTGATGTTTGATTGTGATTGTGCATGGTATCCCCTGGCATCAGCTATAAAGACCATTTGTCCTTGTTTGTCCTGAATTTGCCTCTATGGTTTATAACGATCCAAACCTGTAATAAGTTCCAACAAATGTGAACTTTCGGATTCTGGCAACACCTCACCCCGCTGCTGAAAAACATTTTCATATTCATGGAACCTATCGTCGGGCTAATTCGTTTGATGTGGTAGACGCCTGTTATTTGACGGTGCTTTCCAGTCAGCAGTGTGTCGTTCCTCAGTCTTGTATCTGGGAATATCCAGCATTTACGAAAGGATCAAAGATATGTCTCGCACCATCGCCTGCATGTTAACCGTGTTGTCCGTTGCCCTGCTTTCCATCAGTGTCACTCAGGCGGCAGAGGATGGCCATGACCATCATGACCAGGGCAAGCACATGGACATGCAACATGCAGCATCACCGGGTCATGATCCCTACACCTTATCCGTCGACCCGCTCGGTGACTCACTGGTCAACGTCGCCAAACCCATTGCCGTGGTGCATGATGGCCGACAGTTGCTCTTTGCCAGCAATGACAATGTACATACCTTCAAGCAACATCCTGACAAATACCTTGCGGATGTCGATGCAATGATTATCAAGCAGCAGGCACCGACCTACCCGCTGACCACCTGTGTTGTGTCCGGCGAAAAACTCGGTGAAATGGGCAAGCCCATCCAGCGCGTGATCGGTAACCGGCTTGTGGAGTTCTGCTGCTCCGGTTGTGTCGGCAAAGCCCAGAAAGATCCAGCCAAGTACCTTGCCAAAATCGATGCGGCTGTTATTGCAACACAATTGAAAAGTTATCCGATGACAACGTGTCTCGTCTCCGGCGAGAAACTCGGTGGCGATATGGGTACTCCGATCAACTACGTGGCTGGCACACAGCTAGTCCAATTCTGCTGCAAAGGCTGCATCAAGCAGTTTGAAAAGAATCCTGCCCATTACCTGAGCAAACTCGGTCAATCCACCCAGTCACATGATGCTCATGCAGACCACCAAGCCCACAATCATTAACAAGGGAATTTCGTCATGAGTTGTTGCTCCCAAAAGAAGAAGCGTTGGCCATTGATCGTGTTTCTGGCCGTAGCAGGTAGCGTGATTCTCATCGCCGTCCTTGCCGATGCCCAGACAAGTCGCACAGAATCTGTGGCTTCCTCCGTCAACCAAACGCAGATCGCAGATAATCCCGATAACGCACAGCCATGTTCCGGCCATAAGGCATCCGAACAATCTTGTTGTGCCAAACCACCCCAGTCACCTTGATCGTAGAATGATCCGGTCACACCCAGGCATGCGCCTACCCAAAGACCGCATGCTCGATCCATAACCCGCCACCATTCACCTCACACCGGGCGGTGTCCCATCACACCGCTCGGTTTTTTATTTTCACAGCAAAGGTGATGGTTCGACACGACAAACAAAGGAGAAACACCATGCAATGTCAAACACCATTCAGACCATTCCAACTGACGTTTGGGTTCATCTTGCTCATCTTGACTGGTGTTTTGTGGTCTCAACCTGCGTATGCTCAAATTCAAAGTGGCAATGCATCCACTGACACACAACTGACCCATTCAACCTGCCCGGTCACGGTTGGTGAAACAGTCGATCCAGGGCAATGGATCGATTACAAGGGGCAGCGTGTCTACTTCTGTTGTGGAACCTGTAAACGAAAATTCGAACGCAATCCCCATGCTTATCTGGCCAATCTGCCGACATTGGCCACTGCAACTGTCGACAACTCGGCTCAATCACATGTACATAACGACGACGAGCACGAACATACATCCTCAATAACCAGTCAACACAATTCACCAGAGTATTCTGAAAACACCCACGATCATGATCACAGCGCACATGAACATCACGAAAGCCAGGAAAATCGCTCGGGTGTATCCAAACTCATTGCATGGTTGGGTAAATTCCATCCTGCATCCGTGCACTTCCCGATTGCTTTGTTGATCGGTGCTGCCGTTGCCGAATTCTTATTGATCATCACCAGGCGATCTCTGTTTGACGCAGCCGCTCGATTCTGCGTCTGGTTCGGCTGCATTGGTGCCTTGGGCAGCGTCACGCTTGGCTGGTTCCTGGCTGGTGTACAACTCAATGATTCAGATTGGATCATGACCACCCACCGTTGGCTGGGAACCGCAATCGGTCTGCTGGCAGTGTTCGTCTTGACTTCGTGTCACCTGTCACATCGCGTTGGCATATATCAAAACCAATGGCGAATTGCGTATCGCATTGTGCTGTTTGTCACTTCAGCAATGGTAGCAATCAACGGTTTCCTCGGCGGTGCACTGATTTACGGATTAAATCATTACACATGGTAATTACACTTCCATTGAAAATCGCACAAATATCTTCTCCCTCATTCAATCAATTGAGTTGATCCCATAAAAAAAGCTCGGCATGGCAGTAGCCAATACCGAGCTCTTCCGGGGGTTCCGGGGGTTCCGGGGGTTTCCGGGATCATGAGGGAAAAATCAATTCAATGCAGCTGGATGCCGTTGTTGAATCACTGAGCAGACGGTACGCGGACGTGAACGACACGCAGGGGCTTATTCGGAGCGACCCGCTGCAGTTCAGTCTCATAGCTGTAATTCGTGGCAATACTTTGATTGCCTTTGAATGCAAAGGGCTTCTGCTCAACCATGCTGTGCGTCCGGGCAAAACTGGATGTCCGGTGCTGGGTGCTCCCGATACTCGGGCCAGCATAAGCCGCAGTTGACAGGCCAAACAGTGCAACGAAAGCAGTGACGGAAAGGATGCGTTTCATATTGAGTCTCCTAGGGCATCGATTGTCATTGAGCTGACGTGGGATGCCTGCCGTTCGTCATCTCAACAATCTAAACGGGCGGCCTCAATGTGAAAGTTCCATTAGGGGTAAATTTATCTTAATTTTTCCGTGACCATAAAATAATCATTCCGCTCTTCATATCGGAACAAATGCCTCTATTTTGCGCACATCTCCTCGTAAATAACATGATTACTTATCTGGCATATACCTTGCGTCAGAACCAACATGAGGTTTTGGCCAATTCCACTAGTTTGCTGGACACTGCTATTAGGTGCATGCAGTGCGATCAGGCAATCACCTGATGCAAGTGCGCACCGCACATGGAGTCATCGGCAAGGTGGCATCGTACGCGGAGCATGGCAACAGCACATAGACTGTGCTTGTCAACGCCTTTCTCCAGCAATTCCAGACCTTGTCATCAAACCATATGTTTTGGACGCTGACGACCTTTCGGCCTATTCGTGGCCTGATGGTGAAGTCTTTGTCACACGTGCCCTGATTGATGCTGCAAGCCCAGACGAGTTGGCTGCTGTGATCGCTCACGAAGCTGGACACCTCATTGCCCATCGTCGTCGCTCAGATGCCACCGCCATGTTGCGTGGCCGGCAATCACATCTGAATCCGGAAATTCAGGCAGATGCATTGGGAAGCGTGATTCTTGCTGACTGTAACATCCCTACCACTGCCATGCTGCATGTGCTCTTGAAAGTCCAGCAAGCAACTGCACCGAATAACCCGTCATACGCTCTTCTTTGCCAACGCATCAAGACAATCCAGCAAAAACAAAAAATGGAATTCTGAATGCATTACAACTTCTTCTGACCATCTAAACATGCTTCCCCATAAAATCCGGCAACGCATTGACCGCTCCATTGACGTCGAGCAAGGCGGGATCTGTGTAGAAGTTGGTGGTCAGTTCGATCCGGCTATGCCGCATGGCAGCTTGGGCGACAATACGTTGTTCATGTACACGTACAAGCCAGTTGCAGAACACGTGCATCGCGATCACGTACTTGTTGTGCGTCGCTACGGTCATATCTCTCAATCTCCAGCTTGTTGATGTTCTATTCCCTGACCAACAGAGAAGTAAGTGATTCGAGACTTTCGTAGCACATTGATTGGTTCCGATTTTATGAGTAGAAAAGTTCCGATTTTTAGATCTGACTTTTTGAATCAAACGTACAATATTGTGCCACAACCAACTATTTAACAAGCTCTTAAAACTAATGTGCAGAACCAGAGAATTAGCCACAAACCTCTTCCCCTCCCCGGCTCCATTCAACGTAACTCGTTTTGCAACAAGCCTTTAAAATAAAACGAAAAAAATTTACGTCAATCTCAAAAAAATGCCCAAAAAGTGAAGTCGGACTCCGATTTCGCCGATGGTGCATTTACTTCTAATGGGGGATTGCGATTGATTCTCACTAAATACTACGACTGCTTATCGGTGCGGAACTACCAACCCGCAACACTCAAAAAGAATGTCAGACTGGCTTCCAAGTTTGCCTATTGGCTGGACTGTGAACTCAGTGAAATGACATCGGCCAACGTCGAAGACTATCTGATTCACCTGCATCAGCAGGGACGGTCGGCTAAGACCATCAAGAACCATCGGTCAGCCATCAAGGTCTTTTGCGACTTCTTAGGCACACGGGGCATCCTACAGGACAATCCAGTCCTGCGCGTCCCATCCATGGAATTACCAGAGGAAATCCCTATCTTTCTCACAGACGAGGAAGTCGACAAGCTCATGGTCATCGCCAGGTTGGATGATATGTTTTGTGAAGTCACTTTGGCTCTGAATACCGGTTTACGCATGGAGGAAATGCGTCGACTCGAATGGCGTGACATTGATCTGAAATTCAAACAATTGACCGTCAGAAAGTCCAAAAGCAAACGCCCTCGCACCGTCCCATTAAATCAACGCACCTGCAAAGCATTGGAGACACAACGCGAAAGGTATGGGCATTTGGTTTACGTTTTTCCAGGTGGGAAAGGCGGATTCTACAACCGGGGGATATGGACTGAACCGAAGATGCGTTCTGAAAATTGGTGGCAGAAGCTCTCAATCAGACACATGCAGGAAGTAATCCCATCGCTTAAGAATCTGCCAGCTGGTCGAACAGGCCGGGGTTGGCATGCCCTGCGTCACACCTTCGCAACACGTGCCGTCAGAGCTAATATCGACATGTTCAAGCTCAAGGACTGGATGGGACACAAGAAGATCGAAACCACAATGTGCTATGTGCATGTTTCGAGGAACTACGACGAAGATATCGAACTGCTCTGATTTTCAACTCCCGCATAACCGCATATCCCAATATCAGTGATTACTTCGTCTGAGATTCCTAGCAGAACCGCCGACCGTATGCTCTTCAACTTTACGAGGCTAACTGTTAAAATAATTGCGTACAGTAAGTGGCCAACTGTTTGCATTTCTCACATCTCCCGAGTTGCTCAACACCGTCAAAGATCGGAAAGTCATTTGAATGTCACTTGTGAGACGCGAAATATGTTGCTTGTCATATTTGATCGATTCGTGTGACACTAATTTTTTGTGTCCCATACGAAAGAATCTGCCTGCTGATCAAACCAGCCGGGATTGGCATACACTGCGTCATACCTTCGCAACACTAGCTGTCAGGGGATATATTGACGCAACTATGAGATATGTTCATTATTTCCGCTGGCAAGCACCCAATGAATTCAACGACAACATAAGACCAAGTAATTTAAACAGTAGAGGGTTTCGAAAACCTAAGCAACCACAAAAAACATACCGTATTCCTCAGGAAATATGAGGTTGATTTTTCAAACATGCAGGTTTTTCGAAACCCTCAGTATTCAATCCTACAGATCATAAAACAATAAATAATTCAATTTGTCACTTTTTACTTAGGCACTGTAATTTGCGAATTCCCCAAACGGCTTACATGGCTTGCAGCTTTAGATTTTAAATCTGAAAATATTTCTCGTCTTAGAGAAAAAATGGAATCTTGCTGTAATTCATCTGAAAGGCATAAATCAATTGATGAAAAATGGCAACTGAGCATATACATACTTTCATCATGATATATTGGCCCAATGGTGAAAATACTATCACTTCTTTTCTGCCTACTATCTTCTTTTTTCTTGTCATATGGATCACTAGCTTTCCAAAGCAAAGCATAAATTACCCTGTGGTAATAACAGTAGGTATCGTCATTTTTCTTTCCTTTTAACATTTTATCTTGCGCAAAAAGGCATTCAGGAGTAATTACAATACGGCACAATATTATATCTGATTGCGATGGTTGTTCCAATTTTTTTAAAAAAACATGATCTGTTATGTGTTTCTTTAAATCATCTTTATTTGTGATGGAATACACACCGCCCAATGGGATTTCAGATATTCCATGGTAATTTATTAATAGCGTTGTATTAATTTTCGCAATCACTTTGGGTGGAATTTTTCCATTTATAAGTTTAAATTTTTCTGGCAAATGAAGATTTTTATCAATTGATGATTCAAGGGTATCAAAATAACTTCGGTTGATAAGATAGCAAGCATGTTTAAATTCAGAAAGGGTGTCTGCACATTCTCTTTCACCAGCATAAGCCTTGTACAACTTGTGAAATATGCAAGAAATATGTTCTGACCAATTTTCACCTTCTGTCTCAAAATAACTAGTAAGTGTATTTATAAAATCAACGGAAGCCGTGCTAGCAGCATTTTCCCACTGGTTAATAAGTTGAAATGCAGGAACAGACGATAACTCAGATTCAATACGTTCTAATAAAGCCTCAACATCGAGAATTGGAACATCACTTTTGTCATTATCAGGCTTATAAAAATCTTTTTTTTGTAGATTAATATTTGCCACTGGAGCTATGCCGCTTTTAAAACAATTTTTTAGCACATTGCCAATAACTTCTTCATGCGTAGTCCAGAAAAGTATGACATACGGACCATTATTCTTATCGATAATTTTTTCTAGAACTTGCATTAATCCTGATGCTTTTGTTTTATCATTTTGGCCTTGCATTCCATTTAGTTCGATATCGAGAAATACATATCGCACACCTACGAGAGGTTCAGCTGGCAAATACCCTAAACTACCGTCTGTATATATGTACGGCACACCTTGATTTGCAAAAGCTTTAAGCAAACTATTCACTTCATCAAACTTGTTGTCAACAACAACAATTCTACCGCTATTCGAAAGTATCATTAAAATCACCCTTTCTTAAAAGCCAATGCGATTATTGCACCTTTTCTATATTTTGAAGGGATTTCAAAAATGTCAATCCCCGGAAAAACAAGTTGTCCATCCAATGACTCCATAATCTGATGTGTTAAATGTAAGCCAATCCCCATTCCATCTGGTTTGTCACTGACAAACGGCTTTATGATTTCATCAGTTGGCTTGGTAAAGCCGGGGCCATTGTCTGCAATAACTATACTTACATACCCAGGCATTTCGGATGAAATATCAATAAAAATCTCTGGATTTTTGGACTTTGCATAATCCAACCACCAAATTGAATTATCAAAAATATTCATTAATGCATTCAAGACATGATCTTCTGAGCATATTGCATCCAAACCTTTGGTTTTATTACAATACGCAACATTGATCTTTATCCCATGATCATCCAATCTGAATTTCATATTCCAAATACATTGTTCTGCAATACCTTTAAGGTTACGTGATTTTTTTTCTGATTGCTTGACCAAAATACTGTAACCTTCAATCAAGGCCGCTAATGTTTTTACTCGTCCTTCAACCACATCCATTTTCACTTTTTTACGAAGCATTGCTAATATGTCTTTAATGATTTTTTCGACTTGGTGTATCACGACAATAAGATTTAGGCCTGCACCTGCACTACGCATCAAGCTATCGGTTATCGATTCATATTCGGTGGAAATACGATCTAAATATCGAAAAATTTCATTTTTTGTTGCAGTACTTTTAACCTTTGTACTAACTACCTCTTTTACCTCTGCCATAGTCGTTGTTACTGGAACGTTTGTTTTATCGCTGGAATATTGCTTTCTCATTAAACTCTTGTCAGATTGTCGCAGAGATTCAATTCTATTTACAGAATATATAACTGCTTCTAGCAATGTCTTAAAAGCATCGTTTTCTACGAATCCCTCTCGGTTTGCTTTTTCTCGCAAACCATCGCTTTGATCTCGATCAAGGTGAATCGCGCCAATAATAATATTATTGCTAATCCTTTTAGCAGGCATATTTATTCTACGCCCGCCAAGATTTAGCCAATCACTGCCAGGATCACCATAATCTAAGACTCTCATATTGTCCCGGTAAATGCGTATACCCCCATTTTGATCAAGGTATTTTTTTAGACCTAGCTTATCTTGGACTCCTAAATTCAAGGTCCTAGGCTCTCGGTCATATATATGGCCGCGAAATCTTACAAGGCCAATTTTATGTTCATTCAAATCAATAGTTTTATAACCTCCTTTGATTTTGTATTTCATTAATGCATGCGGTAAAAATTCCGGGTCTTTTTCTGTGACCTTGCGTCTTTTCAGCTTCTTCATTGTTTTCCAAGGAAGAAACTTGTATATAAATTCAACAATTCGATCACCAGACATTGTGATATCAAATTCAAAAAGGCGATTATCTTTTATCTCGTCATATGACAATAGTCCTACAAGCCAATCAGATTTTGAGCCAGGCAATTCAAATTCAACCTTAAATGAATCATCTGCTTCGAAGGGTGAATTTAATGATAATATTGAACGCGCACAGTTACGAACTAACCCCCTAGACCAAGAGACTCGCAAATCACTGATCGTAATTTTTGTGCCAGTGGTTCTTGAAAATACCGTGGGAGTTCGCTCAAAAACTTTAACCGGCAAATCCTCTATGTATTGACTTGTTTCAATTGCATTCCAATCAATAATCAATACGCATTCTTTACATTCTTTTTTCCGCGTAACAATTTCAACTTTTTTCCCAAGTCTATGTACGCCAAGCCTTCCTATGCCTTTTTCACCAAGCCTAAGACGATGGTATTTTTCACTTCGTCTTGTTTGGGTATTCGTCCGCAAGTCATCTTTATAACTAGTCCCAATCTCTAACCATGCAGTTTTTAACGTCGAAAAATCCATTCCCACACCGTCATCAAGCACCTCAATAACACCATTCAGTTTATTGTCTGGCCTCACCATCTCCACTAGGCATGTAGACGCGTCTGCATCATATGAATTTTTTATCAATTCAAGCAAAGCTATAGATTCGTTCTTGATCAGTTGTTCACCAAGCTGATTGATTATACGTGCTCTTGTTTTAAATGATGGCTTTTGTGTCATACAATGCATCCTTAATTTTGCAGGCAATATTTTATGCCATTCTTACGAAACTGCATATTATTCAATCTGTTAATACAGATAAATGTCTGGTCTACGCATCAGCTAACATTTTCAACCGCAACACCTTTTTGTCGTTTCGTGGTTTTAAATACAAAAGTATTTTCATTATCATTTACTACCAATTTTCTTTTAATGTGATCGCAATTTTTTCTGCCAAATAAACTGGCACAGCATTGCCGATTTGTTTCAATGCAGGTGTCCTAGCAGGGGTTCCGCTACTACTTTCGAAATAATAATCATCAGGAAAAGTTTGTATTCTTGCAGCCTCCCTTGGCGTCAATGATCTGTTCTGTCTTATATCAGGATGAATGTAGTAGTGGCCATCCTTTGCAATATGTGCAACAATCGTATGTGAACAAGGCAGTGTCGAAGCCACCACCTTAAACCGATCTACAAATGATGAACGGTTTTGATGCGTTTTTAATCGACTAGGAAGTGAGTTATAGTCTAAGCGTGCTTGCTTTTTATTCCATAATTCTACTGCTATTTTGTAAATCTCTAAATCTTGTTGCGTATTGGGCCTAGACTGATGCATTGTAACTGGTATGTCTTCATTTTTTATACCAACTTGATGTAACCACTGACCGGTGTATTTTTTTGTTCGACATACACCTAGATGTCCTTCTCCAGCTTTTATAAATGGCAAGTCTCTAAACACCTCGTTTACAGTCAGATTAGGATTCCATTTTTCCGGCTCTGGATAAAATTCTGTTTTTTTTCCTCGGAATCCTACAAGAATTATTCTTTTTCTCTTTTGCAAAACCCCATAATCTTCAGCTGTCAATATTTTATATTCGGTCGAATATCCATTTTCCAAAAACAAAGAACGCATATTATCTAAATACAATTTCCCTTCTTCATCTTTTGCCGAAAGCAATCCAAGAACATTTTCAAACAGAAAGTATTTCGGCTTGTACCGCTTCAAAAATTCTGCGTAATAGCGATAAAGATAATTCCGCTTATCACCCTTCATGCCATTTTGATCGCGCGAACGTCCAACAATTGAATAAGCTTGGCATGGGGGGCCACCAATAATCAAATCAAGATTTCTACTACCTAATTGCAAATCAATTTTCGTAAAGATTGAACTTAGGTTTTCTTCATTAATTTCTTGATTGATAACTGAATCAATTTGTTTCTTCGGTACATATCCATAGAGCTCTGTGCGATCTATCTGGTTCTCTAAATAATCTGTGTAAACTTTTTGTTTATCATTTGCCTTCAACCAGTGATATGCAATTCGCGTTTTAAGGGTATAGCATGCAGCCTTATCTGATTCTACATGTGCTATTGGTGTAAAACCTGCACGTATAAATCCTTCGGAAAGACCACCAGCACCTGCAAACAAATCTAAAAATCGTAAGTTTTGTCTCACACCACTACCTCCCAATTGCTTTCTTCCATTATCATAACGTGTTTTGGCGTCAATTATTTATCGTACAGATTGAAGATTTTCATGAGTTATGGGCACCTACAAAACTGTAATGCTTTTTACAATCAGTACATCACTTAAAAAAATTCACTTTTTTTGCTGGTTCAATCACCCTCAACACCACAAACACCCTCGTATCCTCGTCGGATCGATCATGCATGCCTAGTTTTGAGAGGTAGGGTAAGCCGTCTTGGGATTGGGTTTGGTTTTGGACGATTGAGCCGCCGACGATGATGACGCCGCCGGGGGCGATGACGGCTGCGGTTCTTAAACGTCTGCGGGAGCGGATGGGGGCGCCTTCGACTTCACCGATGACTTGCGATAGTTCAGGCTCGACGGTCACGCGAAGCAGGCCATCGGGTTCGCGGTTGACGCCTACGGTTAAGAGCAAGCCGGTATCGACCTGTTCAAAGCCGGTGGTGGTGACGGTGCCTTCGCTGGAGATGGAACGCTGGGGAACGGGGACGGTCTGGCCGGTTTGGAGTTCGGCGTCTTTGCCTTCGATACAGGAGAGCGTCGCGGAAGTCAGCAACCTTGCATAGCGTTGGTTTTCGTCGGCCTCGATCGTGGCTTGCAAGACCGTTGACAGTGTGGCGTTGGTGTCGATGTTTCGGTTGGCTATGGCTGCATCGAATTGCAGAATGCCCGAGAGGTTCCAGTCAATGCCCAAGCGTCGAGTCAGTGAACGACTCAATTCAATGAACTGAACCTCAACCACATACTGACCCTCAGCAGCAAGCAAGGCATTGAACATCAATTCAATTCGACGCATGCCTTCGACGGTATCTTTGACCACTGCACGATCCCCCACGATGCTCACCTGCACGGCTTCACTGCCAATGGTCGTGATGGCGGTCTTGGCATCGTTGACCAGATCGGCATCGGGTAATGTGAACACCCGGACAACCAAGTCGGCGGACTCGGGCTTAACCGGCATCGGCAAGCAGATGATGCAGACAGACACTGCCCACACAACCATCGAGCAGTGGCTCAAGTTCCTGCACATCGACCTTCGGCCCCTGTGTGGTGAGCATCGAGCAGATCATGTGTGTCTGCGTGTCGACCATGAGTGCGAGTTTGGGGAAGTGTGAATAAATCACTGTTTTTCCCGACTGTTTTCGACGTTTGGTGAAGTAGGCACTGCAATGCTCAGCCTCCATGCCGGTGCTGTCGGCAGCAGCGAGTCGGACTTTGCGACGCGATTGTCGACGGCCATCCAGACGTTGATTGGTACGGCAAAGTAGACGTTGGGTGATGGGTTTGGTGAGTAATCGTTGTGCGGCTTTCTGTAAGGTGGTGTAGTGCGGCACCTGCTTTAGGCCGAGGGTTTGGCAGAGCGTTGGCCAGTCGTCGAGTATGGCGGTGATGCCACGATAATCGAGTTTAAATCGTCGCTTGAGAACCAGGCAGGCGAAGAGTTGCGGTTGGGTATACTTATGAGGAAAAAATGGGTGTGCATAGTCGTTAAGCCGATCCCTGGCTATCTGCAATGCGACCAACGCCACCCGCCGTGGCGACTTGCTGGAGATGCTCATAATCCAAACACTAGGACGCGAACAGGGTTCCTTCAAGAGAAAGATTTGAGATTATGGGTGTTTTCTACGGAGCATTCCAGAGCTTTTTTTCATGCACACAGAACCCATTCTACCGCTATTTCTTAAAGCTGTATTAGTAATTGTGTATGTGTTGGGGATGTACATGATGAAGTAAGGAAGTAAGACAACTCATTATTATAGGTCTGGTATATTGGTATACCATAATAATATATTTTCCGAATGGCTTCATTTCTCCATTGCGGCATTGACTATACGCATTTCCTCAGAAGTCAACCCGTATAATTCATATACCAGATTATTGATTTGCCTTTCTGTCGCGTCGATCTGACGCTGAATTGATGTTTTTGCGTGTGCGGTCTTTGACTCAGGCAAAGACTTAAAAAGATTAATGATTATGCGGGCCAAAGAACTCACCTGTTTCCATTTGTCCACTTTCGAATTTCTGGCAACAGGTGGAAGAGGAAATTCACGTAAGTTTCTTATAACAACCTTGGGAAAAATCTTTCGAGAACTTTTCACTGCCATTTGCTTGTAAAACAATGAAATCAAATTGCTATTCAGTATCGCACACAAGAATAATAATGCATCTTTATCATCATCCTCGTGCAAGACAGTCAATACACTCTTATTGCTTAAAAATGGCTCATCAACAAACACTGCATTAAGACAGTGGGGAAGAGGTGATGTAATCTCTCGAAGCAAAACACGCGGGCGAGTAAACATCGAAATTTCTCGAGGCTGAGACAACCATGGACCATATTGCATCCACATACCAGACCAATTAAAACTATAACGCCCCACATCACCACCTTGCAGATATCGATAGCTAAACTCGTTTTCACGTTCATTTCGATCATAGATGTGATTTTTCACATCATCGGCCGACTGCGGTGGAACTCCCTTTCCACGTTCATATGCTTGCAAGCCCGTACGAACATCAAATACAGTGTCTAACTGTTGGGTTCTTGCTAAAATTGCCAAGATCACGTTGGATACAGCAGAGTCAGTAGAGAAACTGAATCTGCCATCACCATCCATCCATCGCTGGCGATCAACTTCGTGAGTTTCTGTTGAAATAAATTCTTCTCTGCTACCAACACGATTTACCTTGACCGTCTCAGTGGAATCATTTCCAGAAACTACGTAAATGCAAGGTTCCATAGACACACGACGAAAGACTTCGTAGTTTAAATCAATAATTTCATGCAAGTGTGACAGGTACTTTGCACGAAGCAATTTAGCACTTTCAATCGTGAGCCATGAATTGGGCACAATAAATGCCCCAAGTCCTGTATTAACCAGCAATCTCAGCATTGCTTCCATGAAAAGCAAATATGTATTGTGCTTTTCGAAGCTAGTAGGATAGTGGTTAGTAAAATATTTACGTTCTTCCAGAGTCAACAATTCGCGTGTGAAAATATAAGGTGGGTTGCCTATCACTGCATCAAACCCACCACTCATCATGATGTCACTAAACTCTGTTTTCCAATTGAAAACATTGATTTTCAGGCGTTGATCCTCATCAAACATCCCCATCTGCTCACCGGATGCATCATAGAAATCTTGATCGATAAGAGAATTACCACACTTAATGTTGTTAGCCAAGTCTGGCAGCGCACGTTCATGGAAGAGACGTAAACTCGAATCGAGATTTTCAGCACTCTCACCTTCAAGAACTTTGAGCAAAAGAGACAGTTTGGTAGTTTCTACAGCCTGGCTGTCAATATCTACACCATGTATGTGAGTCAACAAAATCCGCTTTCGTTCTGCGGTAGTCAGACGGTATTCCCCTGAAGAATGCTGATACAATCGGGGATTTTTGCCTACGGTATGCTTTCTCGGATCATCTCCAATGTACCAATCTCGATACCAATCTAATAGAAACTGATATGCGATAAGTAAAAATGATCCAGAACCACAAGCTGGGTCAAGCACAGCTAAAGCACGAGCCCCCAGAGCTTTCGATTGCTGGAATGTCGTTGTGAGTGCCCCGACCTCTTGAGGAGATTTGCCTTCAATGAGTTTCCCGACAGTCTGCTTAACAATGTATTCAACAATATATGTCGGAGTGTAATAAACACCCCCAGCTTTTCGAACTTCGGGTTTTTCCTCGACAACAGCCCTATGGCCTGATGTAAGTCGAATCACCTTGCCAAGGAACTGCTCATATACGTGACCGAGTATATCAGCAGGCAACACAGAGAACTCATAAGGGCAATCGGGATAATAAAGTCTGCGAAGAATTTCTTTGAGAGGCTTATCATCAATTATGAGGGATGGAGTTAGATCATCGGGATATCCTGAGCGACTTTTTTCTTTGCTAAAGTGAAAGAGACCGGAATTGTAACGCTCATCCGCTCGACGGAATCGCTCAAATAGTCTTTCGTAAATCTTGTCGCCATTGGTTAACTCTTGAAGAGTACCGTATTGTTCAATACCGCGATCCTCACAAATACGCAGAAAGACAATACGGTCAATCGTACGTTGAACGGCAAAATTTAGGTCACGCTGTGCGAGATTGTTGTTGCGAAGAGCAAGGTTACGGGCGAGTTTGTCTCGCCAATCCTCAATCTCGGCAAGAAAAGCATCGTCTACTTCGTCAGTACCTCGTTTATTCTTCGATGATTCAGCGTACTTGTCAAAGGAACCCATGAGGATAGATTCACGGGCAAAGATCGCAGCAAATTCATTCCATCGTTCAGCTAGTTCATCGTAGCGAAAAAATAGTATACGTGCCTTACTAGCCCTATCGCTCTTAATGGGCTTAAAACGGCAATCATATACGGCTAATTCTTCGAAATCCGTAAGGATCGAAAGTGGGAGCTTGGCAGACCATGCGTAACGTCGAAGCTGATAAGCTGGGGATGCATCGCCTTTGATATCCACTGAAGGTTTTTTGGCCTCGACGAAAAACTTACGGATACCACCAATACGGAAACAATAGTCAGGAGCCTTAGTAGCACCACCGATTTTAATTGCATCCTCGTGAATGACATCCTTGTAAGCCTCTGCATAACCTGCATTATTATCCATATCCCAGCCAAGAGCTTTGAAAAGTGGATCAATAAACTCACGACGACTCTGAGTTTCGTTATACCTTGCCGCTCGATACTCCGTAGCATGTTCAGCAAAACGGGCAATAAGGTCAAGAACCGGCTGAGGAACTGTCTTATGATGATTTGCCTGTTTGTCAGATTGTTGCACTAGTTATATCCCCGTTTACTTAAGATTAAACTTCAGATTAGCCACTTGTCCGCTTACTGGAAAGTCAATGAAAATCAGACGCTAGTTGGAACTCTATAATATCAGTAATACAACCCCATGTTCGTGCAATTCTTGATTAGACAATGGTTCCGATTTTGGAACTCAAAAAGTTCCGATTTTTCAAATCACACCTTGCTAAAGCAATACACACACATGGTTACAAGATGCTTATTTAATGAGGTTTATAGTTTTTTTATTTCATTTTCACGTTAGCAATTTACCACTCCTCTCGGCTCCATGATTTCTTTTAAACCCTTATTTGACAATGTTATATAAGGGTTTTTTAATGCGCGAATCCGATAAAATATTTTTTTCCGGACTTCAGTTTTTTTCACAATCGCCCGATGATGTTGTTGATACTTGTTCTCAACTAGGGGGAAATACATTGATTGATGACTACCGGGACTGCATGGCTATTCGTAATTACCAGCCAGCAACACTTAAAAAGAATCTACTCATAGCAAGCAAATTCTTGGCATGGGTTGAGAACGTCCAGACAGTGGACACCGTGACCGTTGAAGGCTATCTGATCCACCTGCTAAGGTCTGGCCGTACGATCAAAACGACTAAGAACCACCTTTCAGCTATCAAAGGCTTTTGTGACTTCCTATGCAATCGCGGGATCATTGCGGAGAACCCAACACATGGCGTCAAGACACTTGACCCGCCGCGCGTACTACCGGTTTGTCTCACAGATGATGAAGTCGATATTGCCTACGATGTCGCTGAAAAGCATTGCTTTCTGTGTGAAGTCACCCTTGCCATCAATACCGGCATGCGACTGGATGAAATGCGGATGCTCAAATGGGTAGACGTTGACCTTGAACGTCGGCAATTGATTGTCAGGAAATCCAAAAGCAAACGCCCCAGGACAATCCCGCTCAACTACATCACACGCACACGGCTGAGACTTCAACGTGATCGATACGGTCATCTCGGTTACGTGTTCCCCGGTGGTCGTGGAGGCTACGAAGGTCTGAGCCTGTGGAACGTCGACAAACCCAGGGGCTTGAACTGGTGGCAGAAAACATCGGTTCAACTGCTACAGGAAAAAATCAAAACACTGCAAGAATTGCCACGAGGCAGAACCGGTCGCGGTTGGCACGCACTACGCCACACGTTCGCGACACGTTGTGTCAAAGCAGAAATCGACATTATTAAAATTAAGGACTGGATGGGGCATCAACAGCTTGATACTACGATGCAATATATTCACGTGGCAAGACATTACGACAAAGCAATAGAAATGATTTAGCACAACTGAATGCAATATTCTAGCAATAAGATTTATTACTTTTTCACTACAAATCCTAAAACAATAAATATAAAAAAAGCTCTCATTTCTGAGAGCTTATAATTAATATCTTTTTTAATATTTAATTTTTACAAGCCCGGATCAAGCTCTGTTACATCAATACAGAGGGCTTTCGCTATTTTCTTTAGTGTCATATGTGAAGGACTGTGCTTTCCTCTTTCCAGCCTGCTGATATGCGATTGCGGCAACCCGGCTTTGTTAGCCAATTCTTCTTGTGTTAATTCTGCGTTTTGTCTTACTTCGCGTATTTTTTTGCTGATCCACTCGATCCAATTAACGTATTCTTCTGGCTTTTCTTGTTCTTCTTCACTCAAATCCAAATCATTTACTTCAAGTGGATTTTGTTCAAGAATCTCCAAAAAAGCACCCAAAAATGAATCGTAATCTTCTTTCGATTGCATTAATGGTGCAGCTTTAACTAATTCAAAAAGATCTTCTTTGTCTTGTACTGGCAATCTTCCAATACGTTCACTTAATACGCTCAGTGCCAAAACCACCTGTGCCTCGTTTGCCGGCACTGAAATTCCTCCGACTTCTATGACATCTGTTGATTGGCTGCTCATATTAATAACTCCTTTGCCTCTCATCCATTGTGTGCTAATTTCCCTAGCCCGTGTTAAATTCGTTGTTTAAGTATTGCCGTTTTCGTCGACGAATTCGTATTTTGTCGAATTCTCTTGTTTGATTCTCTGTCTCTTTCTTCATTCCACCTAAAACAACTATTGTGTTTGTATCTTTATTCACAAAATAATAGATACGAACATTAATCTTCCCTAAGCGTCCACCCTTATCTCGTAACTCAAAAAAATCCTCGATAGCATCTATATCCAAAACGCTTGAATGGGTTGGGTCTGTGTGTCTTGCCAATTCTTTGATTTGGTCAACTACGTGGTGATATTGGGATTCATCAAGGAAACCCATGGTTTCCTTGCGTGCATCTTTCAAATACTCCACATTCCACTTGTACTTAGGTGGCGGCCCGCCTCCGACGTTTACGCCAACTTTTACTTTCCGTTTCATCGAAGCTAAACTCCATTCGTACTTCATGCCTGCCAACCCAAACAGCCATTTTGTTGCTCCTTATAACGTGTAGTAATATACAACATAAATCGGCATTTTCGATGCATAAAATTGTATATTTTTGTAAATTTTTCTAGAATTCTAGAACCCCTCCCTCAACATATCAACCACAAGTCGTTTCGCATATGACGTTTAAGCACGTTCTGGCAAGTGCACTGCTTTTTTTAGAGAAAACCCTTACTTTACCCTAACCCTTGTCTTGTAAGCAAATCAAGAACAATTCCCCAGCTAGTCAATTATTCAATCCTATTAAAATCAAAACTGCTTCAACAACCGAGTAAGAAGTTATCATCAATTCGAAGCGGTATATTGTGCTGATAATGTCTTGCACAAAATCTCACCAATCTCCGGGAACTGATATGGCCAAATTTCTCAACACAAGCGCTACAAACTATTTCCTTGAAGAACTGATCAAAGGCGCATCTGAACGCCTGATCCTGATCAGTCCATTTCTCAAGCTCAACGACCGGGTCAAGGAACTGCTGGAAGACAAAAACCGTCTGAAAATCGACGTCCGGATTGTCTACGGCAAAAACGAACTGCAACCCGAAGAAATCAATTGGCTGCGTGAATTGACCTACATCCGCACCAGCTTCTGCAAGAACCTTCACGCTAAATGCTACATGAATGAGGAAGCCTGCATTATCACAAGCCTGAATCTCTACGAGTTCAGCCAAGTAAACAACAATGAAATGGGTGTGCATGTGTCACGCAGTGATGATGCAGAGATTTACAGGGATGCATTCGAGGAAGCCCAACGAATCATCCGCATCAGCGATGAAGTCCGCATGTCACTTGAAAAGATATCTGGCAAGGATTCAACAGCAGATAATGAAGACGACAACAACGAACCGTCCAAACTCTCCACTTCCAAAATCGCTAAGAAGTTGAAAATGAAAACCGATGAATTCAAAGACCGGCTAACAGAAACCGGGCATCTTGAAATCAAGGACGGCAAGCATTATCTGACCGACAAAGGCAAGGACGCAGGCGGTGAGTTTCGGATGGACAAATTCGGCGTTTTCTTCCTCTGGCCTGAATCGTTCACCATCTGACCATTCTTTCATGTGGTGACCATTCCAACTGACCAGGCGGATCTGATCCGTCACCACACCCAACAGCGTAGACAAGTGCTTGGCCGTCCGGCCGCATCGATTGGGGAACATTCTAATTCTCTATTTAGTTGGAGTACTTATATAGCCGCAACAATCACAATAAGAGATCCGCAGGTGCAGTTCAAATATCTGAAATTTTCGTTTATATTTGGTCTTTACTGTTGGCATCTTGCCCTGAACTTTGTTGCAACTGTGCAAGACTATTAAGTTCAAACCGTCGAACAACAGGGGAGTGACCTGTTTCAGCATTGAAGACTTTATTAATATCTTCGTGATGTACAATAACGAACTTTGCGGGTACGTAGACGTTATGGTCGTAGTAATTCATACAAATGCCGGGACGTTCCTGTGGGATATCCATGGCTGCTGTACCATTATTACACATCTGATTATGAACAATCACATTGCTTTCACGTCGCATTGGAATGTTAAAATCCATGACACGATTTGTCGCCAATCCAAATCGTAAGCCAAAATCGGCATTCTCATTAAGTACATTGTGTGCAATATATGAATCGCAGGTATCATGCATATAAATGCCATTCCCTCCGAAAGGGCCATTTACAGTATGTGAAATATGATTGTGGGTTACACGATTATTCCATCGGCTTGCTTCAAGAAATACTCCAGAACCGGTGCAATGCGTCAGTGTGTTTGCAGTAATCAAATTGCCTTCGCATTCCCAGTCAAGCCAAATACCGTGACAGGCATTGTTTTGCATCTTGCAGTACTCAATGGTACATTGCGCACTACGGCATATTTTGATACATGCAGCGTGCCAGCCCAGCCCAAAATTTTTATTATTGCAATATGTAAAATGACAGTCTTTTATTTTAAGATGTCGATTGCGATGTCTCTTGGGCGCCCAGGCCTGGATGGCAGTGCAACCAACATTCTTAAAATTACAAGCTGAAATATGATGGGACTCACCAGTATCGATTTTAATGCATCCTCCGGTGGAGTGTTCGAATGTGCAATTTTCAATATGCCAGTGTGTAGCATTACTATCCAGTTCAATCATCCCATGTTTAGGTGAGGATGCTGTACGTTGAAAATTTATGTCACGGATAATCACATGCGAACAATCTTTGTCACCATGTGTCAGCAGGCAGCTTTGTTGCGATGCTGTAATATCCATATTATCTGGATGCTGATTATCTGGAGTACGTAAATAGACAAATCGCCCCAGATGATTTGAGGATAGATTTTCGTGACGTGCTTCATTCTCAGGGACGGGGGTATGCCAGAAAAATTCTTTTATAGCAAGCCCATTCTTGACATTTGGTAAAGTTTCCGGATTCTGTTTTGTTGGACTTGCAAAAAAACCTTTCTCACTGTCAAGGCTCCAATGGTGCATTGAAGCAGTTAGTTTAAAACGATGCTTGCGATGCATTTCAGCATCAAGTTGAATGACCAGCTCATTCCAACCAGTCTGCCACGGAATATTCTTTAATAATGGTGAATGTTTGTTCCAGTCATCAAGTCGGTTTCCGTTGAGCGTAACGGCTATGGGTTGTTTAAGGTTTACAAAGAATTCGTCTGCACGACGTATACCATAGAAATCATTAACCAAAGCCATGGGCCATTGACCGTTGATATGCTCGGTGTTATCCAAATGCAATGTGCCAGTGCATGTTTTTGGGACGTATATAAAGGTTTGAAGCACATGTCGTCGAGATGGACAGTTATGATTGTCTGCTAATTTGTCCAGATCAAACACGTGCTGCATGTCAGATTTGATGTGTTTGGGTTCAGGATTTAGCGCAGGTATATTAGAAAATGGTCTAGCATTAAAATAACCCCATGTATTTTCTTGCATATCTTCCAGCGAAGCAACCTCGTTAAGATGTGTTTCACCTGCAAACAGATCGCCAATTGGGGCAGCGAAAGTCAAGGGGATCAGCATTCGCCAAATATTCGTATCAACTTTATCCCAGATACCAGGCAGAGGAGCATCACCTCTCAAAACTACATGATGTCCAGAGGATGGCTTAATGACAACTGGATTCTTTTCATCTCCTCCACGAGGTAGTATTAGCGTACCCTCACGGTATACACCCTGGGGCAATTCAATACAATCACCAGGTTTGGCTTGATTTATTAGCTCTTGAAGCGAGCAAGTTTTTGATACTGAATATGTTTTGAACATGTGGTTACAACAAGCTAAATGTCTTTAATTATCCGTGAACATTATGTCGACTAAAAATTCGAGGAGATATTAATCTGTCAATATTGGGAATATGTCAGCTTTTCCAATGACACGGCTAATATCTTGCTCTGGCTTGCCATCAAGTTCCAAATGAATCACTGTGATTAGTTCATCGGGAGATTGTGTGGGAAGTCCTGAAAGGATGGTTTGATGTTTGCGTCTTGCAACTTTCAACGGTTGCTTGGTGCTGAGAAGGAAGGCTTGTTTAACATTAGGATTAAGCCCACCGATTATAATCTCGTTACCCCAATAATTTTTCAAGTGCAGATACATGTCGTTACAACTGCTTGTAACAGGCCCCCAGAGATTAAAACTCAGGCCATGCCGATCAGATGCTTCGTATATACTTTTCCCGTTTTGTCGTAACCAATTGCCGGTTTGTTTGAGAATATCAATCGCCGGTTGAGGAATTTTACCTTGTGGCGTTGGACCGACGTTTAGTAATAAATTACCTCCCCCGGAAGCAACCTGGGCAAGGTTCAGCACGACTTGCGAGGCTGTTTTGTAGTTGTCATCGTGCGGGCAATACCCCCAGTGATTGTTTAATGTCATACAGCTTTCCCATAATCTCCCGGATGGTGCTGCCGTAATATGCTGTTCAGGCGTGCTGAAATCTTCACTAGTGTAAGCCCGATTGTTAATGAGGATGTCAGGTTGGAGATTGCGTATGTGATGGTTTAGATCAACGGCTTGCCATTGTAATGCAGTGTAGCATTGGGGAAGGTCGTACCAGAGTATGTCGATCTGACCGTGCTGAGTCATTAACTCGGTAAGTAAATCACGCGTGTATTGCATGAAGCGATGATAGGCTGCTTCATCGCCATTAAAACCACGAGCCCAATCTTCATTGTACCAGTCGCCAAGTGAATAATAGAATCCGACTTTGAGCCCTGCCTCCCTGAATGCTGTGACGTACTCACCCACAAGATCGCGTTTTGCAGCACTGTTGACCGCATTAAATGCACATGTTTTGGAATCCCACAGGCAAAACCCTTCGTGGTGCTTGGTTGTTAATACAGCATAGCGCATCCCCGCATCACGTGCGATTTTTGCCCATGTTTTAGGATCGTAATCTTCTGCGGTGAATTGTTCGGCAAGCATGGTATAATCCTGCATCTCCCATCGTTCACGGTTAAAAATCCATTCCCCACGTCCAGTCACACTGTATAGTCCCCAGTGAATAAACATCCCAAACCGTGCATCTGCAAACCATTGAAGCCTTGTTGATATCATCTTAGCGAACTCCTTGATATTGAAATATCATCACTGCTTAGGACGCAGTTGAAATGCAATGGCTACAGAAGGTTTATGATCATAGGCCTGGGTCTGCAAGGCATTGATCTGGTTAAGGGTTTGTTCTTGCATATGTCCAAATTTCAAAGCATTTTTAAAAAGCATTGCGACATACCCAGTGGATGATTCTGCCAGCACTTGTTTCATCGCTTCCACATCATCTTCAGGTAAAGCGGTATCGTGTTTTTGTGACCATCGGCTACGTGTGATATTAAGGAATTTCTGAGCTGCCAATGGATCACGCAATTGCTTGATTGTCATCTGGCTATATTGATAAGACAGTTTTAAGATTGCACGTGAGGATTGATCCCATGGCGGATTTTTGATGCCTGCAAGATCCACTCCTTTCCCCAAATCTTCAGCGTTATACGTCCCAACCACTTTACCTTGCAATAACAACTCCCATTGACTGTTTTCAGGCAAATTGACAATTTGCATCCGCATTTGATTTAATTTTTGCAAACAATCCGTTTGCTCTGTTTTCATGAAACCATCCATGAGCATGGGCAGGCGATTTAATATCCACGTCCCCTCAAGAGATTGATCCGTCATGCGTTTAAGATCGGTCATGTTTGTATGCAGAGATTGACTCAGACTGGCATCTTCATAGTTAATCAGTGTACGCGCTGCAATTGGAGATTGTTGTTGTGATGTCAGGATAGTTGCTGCCATCACATAAGCGCCTGTTGGCCCGGGATGGATGCGGTCCCAATTAATCAAGCTTGCACTGGGATCATGAGCTTGCCTTTGCAAGGTGACTTCCAAAGTTTTCTCATAGATCGGGACGTAACCCAATCCACGTGACGTGGCCATAGTTTTGACAACCTCTGTAATGGCAGAAAGACCGTATTCGTTGAGCCCCTTGATAACTGGCTTTGCATTGGCATTCGTTGAGTATTCATCATAAATACTAGGACTCATCAAAACGACATGCTTCACAGCAATAGCTTCTAATCTATCGCAGAGTACTGACAGGTTTTTTTGAAAAGCTTTAATGGCTCGCGCACGATTGATAAGTGTCGTTTCATCGTCTTTGGCATATAGATGCCGGTTGACATCATTCATCCCCATCATAACGACAACATAGCTGGGGGCTTTCGCAGCAATGTCTGTGTCAAAACGCGATAAAACGCTGGGAAGAGAATCACCACTAATACCGCAATTTTCGATCGTAATAGGTTTTTCTGGAAATCGGACCTGATAGAAGTAACGAAGAAGGCGAAGGTAATGATCTGAATGCGTGATGCTATCACCTACAAAACACACCTTCTCACCTGCTTCAAAAACCGGAATACTTTGCGCATTGACTTTACTCAACGAAGTGAAAGACAGCACCGCGAACATAAAAATAATAGAACGGCAGGTTTTTTTAATTTTGTAATTGTTTGTGTACATATGAATATCTTATACGGATACTAAATCCTAAACGCACTCGTTTTTTGATAAAATTATGATAAATATATCACTCTAAAATCTCTTCTTAAAACACTTCAATTGATTGTAATAAACAGCGGTTCTTCACCGCACAAGACTGTAAACATGTTGTTGACATTTTCAATTATCGAAGTACTACGACTATATAAATCGCTGGCTTCTCCTTGAAGAATATCGGTGCTTATTTGAACCTCGACAGGATCAAGCCAATCTTGCCAGATTTTAGAGCGACCGATGCTTGTATCACTAATATAAGCCCATGTGATAATGAGTTGCTTTTGACCGGGCTGACCCATGAGGATAGCCATAGCTTTGGGGCTACCATCAAGCTCGTCACTGCCTACAACATGAGCATCAAGCGTTTGAATATTGTGATAGTCGACACCATCAAGATGTTTACCAAGCTGCCCTAGTGCGACCCACGGGAGAGATGGGGTGTCATCGATCAAAAAGTTATATAGGCTAAAGTAAAATGACCGGCTGACACCTAAAGACATGAGTTGAACTGTACCGCTGACATAGCTTGCGGCGGCTCGACGTTCACTGGCAGAACGCCATTTCCCATCGATTATCCAAGGTGTTGCAGGATTGTAAAGTGGATCTGCTTGTGCTTGTTGGTTGATAGCTGTTTGTGTGACTAATAATCCATTTTCACGAGATACAAAACCAATACCCGATTCACTATTGATCATAGGTAGATTGTATCCTGCCTGTGTCATCGGCGTCTTGAGCATGCTGACATGATCGGGGATATTGCTAATGGGTGTTTCTGATTCATAACTTGCCATTTCTTCATAAAAGTGAGTTGAAATAGCATCAACAGATTCAAGGATTCCTGCATTGATCAATTCATTAACAAAGTTGTTTTGAATACCTGCGCTGGCAACAATCCCAACGGTACTGATAGGATGATTGGCTGCTTGAGCTGCTTCTTTGAATAGCTGTGCCATTTCAATAAGCTGCGTCATGCTGCCTTGCCACCGATCTGCGGTATTAGCTTCGTTGCAAAGCTCAAGCGCCCCTAGTGTTCCAGATTCGTCTTCATATCGTTGAACCATAAGGTCAAGATACTCACGCATGTCATGCCAATCATCAGGCGGATAAGCAGTGGCATTGCTGCTCCATGGCATACCAATTTTCCCCAGTGAACAGGCCCATAATGGTGTTCCTTCGCCAGCAATCATCAACTTGCCCCCGACTGCTTGCACCTGACTGAAAACCTGGTCAAAATTCTCCCAGTCATAAACACCTTCTGACGGATTATTATGCGACCAACCTGCAAAATATCGATACCATTTAAATCCAGGTAATGGTGGGATTGTCTCATTGACATGCGTAGCCAATGGCCAATCGTCGGGCAAGTCACCTGCTAATTTGGCGGGAGTATAAGCGAATTGGCAATATACAAATTGTGAATCCGCATTGGGCAATTGACCTTCTTTGGACACCAAGGATCCCCTAACACGATAAACCCCTGGAACAGCTGGATAGGTCATAGTCATATCAAGCACTTGTCCTGGCGTCAGACTCACTGGCAAATATGTACGCGTACTAGGCTGGGTTAGTTCTTCAATCAAGTCATAACATTCTAAAAGCAAATATCCCTGGGTTTGAGGCTGGTTTTCTGGATAATCGATTTGAATATGCAATTGAGGTGAATGCCCATCAATAAAGGCATTATGTGGTTGGTTTGTCGTGAGTTGAACTGTCGCGGCATTGATCAAGGCAACAGGCTTAACCCAAACGGCGACGGCCGAACTTTGCCCTTGAATATTTTCAATAATCAGTTTTTCGTCCCCCATGAGGTAGGTTGCTGGTAATTGGGATTCAATAATGCCATACCAACTCCCCCATGATCCTTCCACGCCCCCAGAACGAACAAGGTCGGCTTGAGTGCTATTCGCAGGCAATCTCATACCACCTAATAAAGTACTTTGCAGATCATCTTCGAGATGCAGTCGGTAATTAACGATTTGATTCGTTGCATTATCCCATGTTGTTCCTGTGCGCGCAAGAATACCAATGCGATAACAGCCTTGCTTTAACTCCAGGGAAGATAAATTAAATGTCACACTCGATGCACCATTCATAAAGTACCCAATACAACCCATATTGGTGTCTGTGATCCAAGTGTTGGCACTGGTTTCTACAGGATTGGGTTGGGTGAACATTGTCGTGCTGAGCATGGGTGTTGTCGGAATTTGATATTGAGGATATGGTTCGATAATCGGCCTTGTCCATAGTGCGACGATATTCCCATGAAATTGATCGTTATGGACAATCAGTTTTTCAGTTCCTTCTAAATAAGTACTTTCCCATTGAGATTCAATTGATCCATACCAACTACCCCATGACCCTACAACTCCTGCGACTCGAACAAGATCAGTTATATCTGACCCTTGAGACATTTGCATCCCATCAAGTTCAATGGTTTGCTGGTCAAGTTTTTGTAGACTGAGATGGTAATTGGCAATTTGATTCGTCGCATTGTCCCAGAGCGTCCCTGTACGAGCGATGAGTCCAAACTGGTAATCACCGGGGTCCAGGTTCAACGATGACAAATCAAATGAAAGCGTAGCATCACCATCTAAAAAATATCCTTGGTAGCCTAATTTTGTATCATTAAACCAAGCGCTACCATCAATGAGTAACTGTTGCGTATTGGCAAACAAAACTTTACTGTTCTGAGGATTTGATGGCATTTGAAGAGTTGGTGAGATTAACGATATATGTAATGGCTGTGCCCAGATAGCAATGACGCTACCATGAGCTTGAAGATTTTCGACAATTAGTTTTTCGTTACCATTTAAATAAACACTGGGCAATACCGATTCAACAATCCCGTACCACGAGGCCCAGTTGCCTTCAACGCCCCCAGCCCGAAGCAACTTACTACCACAGATTGCTGGTTGTTGAACTTTCCCCAACGCAATGACAGAGTTGTCTGCTTGTTCAAGATGAAGGCGATAATTGCTGATTTGCCCATCAGCACTATCCCAATGCACACCTGTTCTAACAAGCAGTCCCAAGCGATAATTCCCCGGCTTGAGTTGCATCGGATTCAAATCAAAACGCATGGATGAAGCACCATCGAAAAAATAACTTTGATAGCCAATCTCCGTGTTTGTCAGCCATGTACTACCAGTCAAAACGGTTGGCGAAGTTTGCGTAAAGAGCGTTTTACTCCCATTGGGAAAAACAGGAACTTGAATTTGCGCAGAACAAAACATACAAGCGCCAAAACAAATCAAAAAACAAATGATCAATGATGTAATTTTTTTCATTTTGCGTCCTTGGTATTGGTGTAGCAACAACTTCTTCATTTTAAAATAAAATGCAGGAAAGAAATTAACACTGAAATGCCTTGAAGATAATGTTTGAGCAATGAAGATTGCCAATCATTAAACTTAATTTATTCAATCTAGATATTTTGATTAAATATTGTTAACTGATTTGTATATGGTTTATTGCATCTGCCATTTATTATTAAAACTAACACCAAATGGAGCTATTTTGACAGAGTTATCCGCATTTAGAAAATTTGATGCCCGGTTATGATGACTTGATGGATAGTGATTGATATTGCCTTGATCTGAAGCGGAGGTATACCAGTTGCTATGCGAACTTTGATCCACTTGCCCCTGCCCTGCCTCCATTTGTTTTTCATAAAGCAAAATACTAGTGGAGTACAAATTTTCAATCCGATTACTTCGATCATCTGAACCATCAGTCAGGTAACGCGTGCGATATCCAGCACGCTGCTCCAAAGACAGCCCACCCATGGTAGTTCCGTAGTTAATACCTTTACCACCTGTTTTAAACTGACCAACATCAGGATGATTTGCTAAAGACGGGCATAGAAACGGTCCACTTGCTCCTTGAAGGTAAAACCGATACTGCCACAGGAACATATGTCCCGGGTCCGGTGCGTTGAGATACGTTCCCAACAAAACGATCCAGCCTCCATGATTAGCCCCATAACCATTCACAATGGTTGGCGGTAAAAAACCATTACCCACTTCGTTGGCATACATGTTTAATGCCAAACCAACTTGCTTAAGTTGATTCATGCACTTGACATTGCGAGCAGACTCACGCGCCCTGCTCAGAGCTGGAAGTAAAATCGAAATCAGCAATGCAATAATTGAAATCACGACCAACAGTTCAATCAATGTAAATCCGTGTGCACAATTATATTTTTTATTATTTTTAGACATCTGACGTTTCCTTTTATGTAGCATTACTCAGGCAAGAAAACTGCGGCAGGCCATAATTCTGGTAAAGCATGTGGTTGATCCGGCAATGGCGTTGTAACCAAAGCTTGACGCCGTTGATGATCAGCATCGGCATCATTCACGGCAATTGACAATCCAAATGCTGTCGACGGTTTAAACGCCAATGGGAAAAGCTGTTTGGCCGGCAGATAAAATTCATAGACCGTCAGACCCTCACGCCTGACCACTGCGCATCCCCCATCAAGGATTGGTCCTTCGTCCACAAATCCGATCTGCCATTCTGGGGGGAGCGTTCGATACATCTGCGACTTTCCTTGACTTAAAGCTATGGCTATAACTTGATCATTACTGTCATAGCGTGTTCCTAATTCATCGGCACCATCGCCCATTAAATCAATATACAGTTGTAATGAATCCCCCTGCCAACTGTTGGGCATGTCATGTTTCTGACTAAAAAAATCATCTTGCACAACAATACATGCATATAACCCGTCTGCTTTCCAACCCATGTAAAGTTTCGCGTCCAAATCTTTCGTGCCATGCCATGTGGGTTGTTTGAGCCATGTCCAAACTTTGGATGCCCCATCAATATGTAACGGTTTAACACCTGCCCAATCAGTGGGATCACCATCAACACTTATTTTTCTGGAAAGATGTGTAACCCCCATCGCTTCTTGTTGCCATATTCGAGACACTGTTGATCGATTGCCTTCGGGTGTAAAAACCGCTTCAACGTTGGACATTTTAAGTGGGTTTGAATCAAGCATCCGTAAAGAGATCGGTGTTTCTATTTGTTGTCGTGCGTTTAAACTTAACGGTTGTTGTTGCCATGTTTTTTTGTCGATCCGATACGCCAACGTACCTTCAAGTGTTTGAGGCAATCGATTCACTACATTAATACTTCCACTATTTTGGGAATTCCTGCGCAATTGCAGCGTCACCGACTGTGCCCCAAGGCCACCGATTTGCGTGTAATCCAAATGATTAAGTATCGCATCAAGTGACCCCGCTGGGCTGACGAGATAAACCGGATGGCTTGCCAAGGTCAAAGCAATCTTTTTATTTTGCTTCTCAAATCGAACTGGATTTCCCATAAAATCAAGCAATTTCCAATCCGGTGGTAAGATTGGCATGGTCAATATTTTGCCTTGAGACTCACCGCGATCCACAGCAAGATCATAAAGCCACATTGCCGTGACAACAGATCCGTCATCATTGGTAAATACATACGTTTTGCTTTTATCACCAATGAGTTTTTCAGAATGTAAGGTCGCCTTGCCCAACAATTTTAGTAGATTATTGATCGCGCACATCTTGGCTGTTGGCGTTCCTAATGAAGGTGCCTGCACAGGTGATTCCTCTTCACCCCAGTCCAGATAAAATTCAACTTGATCACGATGAGCCAGACATGCAAGTAATGTCCGACACATCATTGCCGCCGCCAATCGTTCGGCTTTGCCCACATCCAAACTCAACGGCCCAAGCCGCCATGGATAAAAACCACGTAGCGGTGATGCATTAAGCAGTGGCAAATTGTACGGGCAAGTACCTTCGCCTTCGGTGAAATATATCGGTGAATCTGAAAGACCATAACGTGATTTGAGTTCAACCAGTCGTTCAATATCCGTTGCTAGGTCAGGATCTTCAGGCCTTGAACGGTAGGTGTGAATAGCCAACGCATCCACCACACGATTACCGCCGGCTTTGAAAAATCGGTCCAACCAACTTTGACCATCACGACTTGCATTGTAAGGATCTGGCGAGAGAATCAACGCTTTTGGATTCAAGGCCTTGACTTTTTTCGCAAAAATTTGCACAGCTTGAGCGCATGCTTCGGGTGAATTGGCATAGCCACTGACATTGGGTTCATTGAGCGTTTTCCAAACAGGTTGCTGCTGCAGCGCGGGTAGTACCTTGTCCAATTCTTCACTGAAATTATCCCAATCTTCTTGCGTATACAGCATGTGATCAAATTGAGGAATTTGCATATCACGCTTGTTAATAGTTGTGATAATGTGCAAAAAATCCATTGATACGAGTTGGTCAATTAAATTGGGATCTTTAGGAGCAAAGAAACTGAGTGAACCTCGGTAACCCAGGTTTTGATAAAACAGCGCATCATCAGCCGTAAGCCAATCATGACGTAATCCATAACGAAAACGGCCTTGATCCACATTGGCCATTGGCTCAATACGCCCTACGCGCCCGGTGTATGTTTTTTCAAAATCGTTTGCTTTAACCTTCATTTGCAGGCGAATTAAGCCCTTAAGCGACGTTTGCGCTAATGGCAGATCAAAAATATGTTTCGTATTGCCCGGCAGTTCGCAAGCAAATTCTCGAGTCATATATTCAACTCCAGATGCATCACGAACACTCACATCAATAACAATTTTTTGATTGTCGTGTGTTGTGTTGGTAACATTAATTTTGACAGGTTGTTCATGATCCTTCATAAAAATATATTGATCACGCGTGCTAGTATCAGACCAAACCTGGATGGGGCATTGCATAAAATCCTCAGGTGAATCCCCTTGGTGCAATTGCACATCATCAAACCAGATACTGCCATGAATCTGGTCTTTGCGATGCTTAACGCCCCATGGATCGCCAAGGCCAATACGAGCCAAAGAATTGGGTGCGGTAAAAGTATAAGTCAGTCGTTGCCAGCCTGTTTTGAGTTCAAATCGCTTACCCAGAAACTTTGGCCAGGCATCTGTTTGGATAAACAAGGATGTACGCATTCCAGAGATGGATGACTTGGCATAAAAACTCACGGTGTAAACCTGACCGGGTACAGTAACGATCGGCATGCCAAACGCCATCGGCGGAACCTCTAACGGCAGCACATCGTAACGCAGACTCTGCCTTCCAGAGTGCATCACTTCCTGATCTAAAACCCATGGTCGACGACCACGATCAGACATCTGGTAACTGGTGATCCCCCAACCCCAACCTGACATGTCCGCTTCAAATCCAGGATTCAATAATCGATTTTGAATTAATCCTGAAGTCGTTAATTCTAATTCATCATGAGTTGCCCAACTGGGTGTTTTTATCTTTTCAAGTCTCTTGATGTGAGACTTTTTAGCTTCTGGTTTTGCTTGTGGAATATTTACGATTTGTTCTTTCTGTTCTCCCAATACGATTCGTAGATGAGCCGTTTGCCCAGGCTTGGTATGTACAAAAACTTGCAGATCATTGCGGTTGGGTTGATTACGATAATCACGAAGATTTGCAAAGTTCACCCCATCAATTTCAACCGTCATTTGCTTGTCAGACTCACCAGGCCAAAAGGTCATTCGCTTAGCATGAGGGAATTCATGCTTCTCAAATCGCAATGGAACAGTCACCAAACGCTTATCCAACTGCACTTGTTGACCTGCGAGTAATTCACCAGCTATGGAAAGTAAAACGGCTTTACTTTTCTTCGGCAGAAAACCAATCTCTACATCCACGACACCATTTTGATAATGATACTGGACATGCGAAACCGACTGGCTTTCATCAGCCAAAGTCTCGTAGCGAATCACATCATCTTTTTGAATGATTGTGGCCTTGTCATATTGCACTGCAGGATACAGTGAGAAATGCTCATTACCCTGTTGATAAAATCGAGCACTACCATTTTTCACAACCACTTGCCACGAACCTGTTGTCCAACTGGCATGACCTTCAGCTCTAAGCAACGCAGGACATACAACTATCAGGCACAGAAATAGGGATATTATCAGCTTGCGCAAAATCGCATCCTTCGAAATATATAATATAAATTTTAAAACTGGATACACGTGCAATTACAATCACACACGACGACACGTTGTGCCAATTTTCAGGTACTCTGGCACGAGTACATTTTTAAATTTTGTTTGTTTATGCTTGATCATGTCAATGCACAGATCTGCTGCAATTCGCCCCATCTGATCAAACGGAATCGCGATCTGCGTCACTGTTTGATCATTTTGAGTACTGGGCAATCCCGCCAGACTCAATACGTTCATATCTTCAGGCACCTTCATTTGCATTTGCTCAAGTATTTTAATCACACGACGTGCCATGACATTGTTATATGTCACGATGGTGTCCACACGATGCCGTTTGACCAATCGGCTCAAGGGCTGCTTTGATAAATTGGTATGATCAAACTCGCCAACCATCTGTACTGCCATCGTCTTGAAGCGTGACTGTAAAACTTTTTGCCTAAGCTCACCGCTATAGTGAACCGTTCGGTTAACGACATAAAGCACACGCTTTGCACCAATCAACGTCAGGAAATCACATGCTTGATGCACTCCTTGCTCATCATCTGGCAAGACTGCATTATGCATTGGCACTTTGTACGGATTGACCATCACGATCGGTAAATTGGCATCGTCAAATGTGCCTTGTGTATTATCCTCAATCCCCATCGCAAACGTCACCGCTGCCCCGAGACCTTTATGCTTGACACGTTCACGTAGCCGAGCGACATGAAACTCATCGTTTGCGTAAATCATTTGTTGCGACACATCAAACCGTTCGAGCTGTCGGCTTAACTGTTCCATGAAAATTGATTCCATCCCATCAACACTTGATTGAAATGGATGAATAATCACACCAACAGGTAAGCTTGAGACAACATCGACAACCCCACGACGTGCCACTTGTAACTGGGGCTTTCGCTGTCTTGGTTGATAACCTAATTTTTGAGCACTTTCGCGAACGCG
This sequence comes from Phycisphaerales bacterium UBA7800, assembly GCA_002480565.1. Taxonomy (GTDB): domain Bacteria; phylum Planctomycetota; class Phycisphaerae; order Phycisphaerales; family Phycisphaeraceae; genus UBA7800. The sequence continues at coordinate 136,746 of DLCK01000030.1, forward strand.
CAGAGCCAGTTCTTCGGAATAACGAACACTGCTTTGCTGACCATTGAGTATGGTCGACGCAGCAGCCAGTGAACAACCAGCCAATTTCGTTATATCTTTAAGCGTCGGCTTTTTTTTCTGCGTGATCATTAATTTATCTTATCGCAGCCAACCGCATCATCAATGCTGGAAAATTGACCATTTTTGATAAATTTTGATAAAACTTTCAAATGATGCATTTCAAGATGTATTTAACCCTACCACCACACCGTAAAATGACCACGCACTATTCGAAAAAAACAACGACCGTAATTTTCTGTCAGTCGCTGGCCCAAAAAAAAGACGGACTATACCGTCGACATGAATGTTTATATTAAACGGCCCCAAACAATGTGGATGGCCATCCTTGTATTTCGTCTATTGCTTACGCGCACGATGCCATACCAGGTTCTATCCAAAGGGCTTACATTTTGATAATCGGATTCGATGGCAACTGTGCTCAAATTACAGATGACAACTATCTGCCCATGGGCATTAACATCATGCGGGTATAACGTTGTTTAATCTCCTCAGCCGACCATGCTCCAGCAATCACATGCATCCGAAGCAGGTGTCCGGCGAAGCCGCCTTCGACTTGAATGTCATCGACCTCTTTGCTGGCGCCATCAACAATGTTCCCGCCAATGGTGCATCGCTCGCTACTGCGCGTCCCGACACAAGGACGTTGACTTTGTAACTGACCATTGAGATACATCGACAGCTTTGTACCATCATAAGTCACCACCACGTTGTAGAAATTTCCTGCCTGGAGCTTGCTCTGCGAGATTACTTTCACATGCGGATTGGGATGCGCTCGTTTCTCAGGTAACCGCCGCGCTTCAAGCAATCCATCAGGTCGAATCACCAAGCTCAACTGCGCCCCACGCTGATAACAAATCACGCTGGTTCGATCCACCGACGACGGGCTGAACACCACATCCACGCTCATCGGCCCGTTGGGGGCATAGTCCAAGGGGGCAGAGAGAATCTGCTTGCCATTGAGCTTGAGCATTGCAAGGTTGTTACTCAACCGGTCAAAACTCAGTTCACCTTCACCGCGTAACTGCGTTGAAACTTCATGGCCGGAAAGATCAGGAAAACCTACGACGTTTTTGCTTTGCGGGACAAACGACCAAAGCACGCTCGTCTGATCATAATCGGTTGAGGGCACCGACCAAACCGTTGGCGAATACGCCCACTTACCATCGGCAAACTGCACGACCGCGGCATAGTAGTCTTCACCATCGCGCGTCTTGGGCTTACGCCAATCACAGTAACCGGACGTGGTATTTTCTTGACGCTTACGCAAAACAATCGGGCGATCCCCCTGCCCCGGACTCACGGAGTATGCCCCGTCATAATCCAACGGTGCCATGAATCGCAGGATGTGTCCATTGCGCATTGCTGAGACCTGCGCCTTGTCTGCATGATCCGCGGCAACCGTGTAATCAATCACACGGACACCTTCGTGCAAGGCAGGATTACCATCAGCACCATCCACACCGTTGACCAGTATTCGCAGTGACCGCGAGTTGTCGGCCAACTGATGCAGTGGCACGTTGTAGTAAAGTTGATCGGTGTAACTCACCCCATGCACCACCGCGATATCCGGCAGGTTGGCATAATCAATTTGCTTACCGTCAGAAAGCTCAAGCATCGCTCGCACTCGGATCACGCGCGAATGACTACGATCTGCGCCCTGCTCAAATGTCCAGTTCCATGGTGACATCACAGACAAATCCAATGCCTCACTGGACTGCTTTGCTAAAACCTTGTTGTCGCCGCCAAGCAGTGTCACGGTCAACTTTGCCTTGCCCGACACATTGCTTGCAGGCAATGGCAAGAACTCAACGATCACCGGTTCGTGACTGCTAAGCGTTTTGCGATAAGACAGAACCGACTGCGGTTTACCATCCTCCGATGCGGGGATGGGCTTGTTGTGATAACGCGCCAGGTATCGCTGACTGATCTGCATGCGACTGGTCAATTGACTGTAGGTACAACTCAAAGAGGTCGCTTCGTGATAGTCGTTCCACGTACTCCATTGCAGGAAGTCGGGTTTTTGAATCAACGTTTTTTCCCAGACACTGCGGAGAAATTCGGTATGCCTTGGCGAGATGAAGTTGCGATTATTAGCTCGATCACTGAGGTATCCAGGCCAAATCGTGCCACCGACATATTGGCCGGCTTTGTCGTTGGGATAGGCTTTTCGCAGTGACGTAATCATGTTCGTCGCTGCTTCAAGTCCAGATGCCCCGAAGTTGTAACTGCCATCAAATAACTCACCGAGTCCGGTTTTTTTAGACGGGTCAAATCGACCATACAACGCCGGCATGAGTCCGCCATGTTCATAGATCATAAACGGATTGAAGCCTGCTGCATGGATTTTGTCGATGACGATTTTCCAATCCTCTGCCTTGCGGGCGTCCCCTGAATAAAACAACATGACCGGGCGACCGTTGATTTTCAAATGTCTTGGATGGTCGCCGACTTCTTTGAGGTATTGGATTAAACCGTCAGCGAGAAATTGTGGATCGCGCCCGGACTTGCCACCTTTGGTTTCAAAGAAAGTTGCGATGGTAAAATTCTGCGGCAGTTCAAAATAGTCCACAGCATTGAGCATCGCACGGGTCGTTCCAATCTGTCGCTTGATATGGGACTCATCAAAAAACAGGAAGTCCGCGAGCATGCAATCCCACCCGTGATCCGAGAGGAGTTTGAGTTCATTGCCATAGGCAACCATGCCTCGTTTGGATTGAGGAGGGACGCTGCCATCCCGATCCAACAGACTCATCACAGGAAAGTCCGTCGGATGCGAAATGCCCGATGAGTTGTAACTGGTGGGCAACCACCCCATGTAGGAGACCATCGTGGTCTTGGGAAACTTGGTGTCGGGCTGTGCGTTTATATTTGTGATCGCGGCAGCAAAACCGATCAGAATACATAGACAGATTGAAAGTCGATTGAAAAACATTTTGAACCTTTAGTAACAACGTATTTTGAATTTGAGCAAGAGAGACTTGACCATTTTCGCAAGAGCATAAAACTGCGAATGCTCGAAGCATAAACAGCAAGGTATGGACTCCTGCCTGCGCGAAAGTGACGCATGTAATGTTTAATATTTTTGAACGCTTTAAAACTTATCCCAGATCGCTCCGGTATTTGAGAGTTTATTTTTCTCTGCTGCGGCATGTCCATCGACGTAGACGATATTGGTCGCCCCTAGATGTCGATAATCCTGATTAGCGATGCCCGTTGAACCTGTGAGTGTGTATGCATCGCCGGTGCAATAGCCTTTGGCATTGAGATCATTTGTTGAATCGTTATACACGTCCACCATGAACAATGTCTTACCGTGAAAGCGGATATCACCGAGTCGTTTGGACTTCTTGCCAAAGAGGTTGAATCGGCTGATGTTGTAACTCATGCCGTAGTTGCCTTGCTTAAAAAAGAATCGTTCGTCGGTGGCCGTGCAGTCAAGATTTTCATAGCCATCAATGTAGGCTTCAAGCCATGGACGCGGACCACTGGTAACACCGGATGGTTCAACAAACCAAATCGGTGCATCAATGCCGGGCGTATACTCGTTGAAATCATTTGCATACATTGGCAAGCCCAACCCCAACTGCTTAAGCGATGTCAGACATTGCACTGCTCGGGCGCTTTGTCTTGCCGAAGCCAATGCCGGCAGGAGTATCGAGATCAACAAAGAGATGATCGAGATCACCACCAGCAATTCGATGAGTGTAAAAGCATGGGGCTGATGTGAATGTGTATTTGAGCGAATCATGTTGTGCTCCAATTGATGATTGTCGTCTTACGGTTGAATCAATATGCGATCAATGGACCAGAAGGCCTGGCGACCATACACATTGGCAGCAAGAATATGCATGATGTGATCACCCTTGATTGAAGGTGCTTTTTCGAGTTTGCCCTGCGATGCATTGGCATGTCCGGCAGGCTTCATGGCTGTGAGTTTTTGCGGATCGTCTGTTGCGATGACCGTCCAATTATTGCCATCAATAACAAAGCCGATGTAGGTGTCCGGGGCAAAGAGTCGGTCACGATCGTAGGGATAGGAGTCCCAGACTTTCTTGCCATGGATGAAGAATCGCAGCACGTCTTTGCTCACTGAGCGGTTGACACTTAGTTGGGCGACATCATCTCCGAGTCTGAATTTATAGGCATTAAAGAGATTTTTCTTCTTGGCAGTACCGTGGTCATAGGATCCGACTTTGACGAGCATGACGATGCGTTGGCCGGTAATGGTGATGGGCTTAAGCGATTTAATACTCACACCGGGGCGAAATCGCATGTCATAATCATGGGTGATTAACAGCTTCCCGTCGGAGACATGAGCGTTGGCATCAAGAGGCCGGGTCACCTCCCATCGCAGTGCTAAGTCCGCAGGTGATTCAAACTCTTCAACCAAGCCTTGTGCCTGTGTGATTGCAGTGAACAACAAGCACATGACAAGTGATGCAGCGAAACGTTGCATGCGTCTATTCCTTTTCGATGTCAAAAACAAAAATGAGTTACGTGTTCTATGTCGTACTGCCCTGACGGATGGCAGCTTTGATCATCAGTCGATCCGCATCACGTTCGCCAAGCATCAAGCGATACAGCAAACCAAACGCGCCACGACAGATTCGTTTTAAATCGTATTGGCAACAAGTAAAGTCCAAGGGGAAATCACGCTCCACGCCAAGAGTGGCATGGGTGATGAGTTTGAGTTGACCGGGCGTATCAATTTGCAGATCAAGTACTGCTTTGCCAACCCCCATGGCGGTATTGTCATCGGAAATGATGACCGCATCAGGTTTGTTGTTTGTCTGCCAGAGTTCGCACATCGCCTGGTATCCAAGCTGTGGTGTCTGACAGCCGGACTTGATCAACGCAGGATCAAGTGTTGGCCCCAACTTCGCGAGTTGATTGAGCAGATCATGCTCATAGGAACTGCGTCCGAGGTAGTCGGTACTGAATTGATTGTCGATGAGTTGATTGTTGAAGATGATGCCGATCCGTTGGGCACCTTTGGCAAGCAGATGTCGGTATGCGGTGATGATCAAACCGTTCATGTCCATGATGACAGGATGATGCCCCTGCGTCTTGTAAGTCGTCAAGGTGACCGCGGGGATATGTTTGTCCTGGAGTTGTTCTTCGAACGTTTCAAGCCCCGCCATTGCCAGGATGCCTGCAGTCTGATTCCAGATGGTGGACTGCGGTTCAAGGCTGGCAATGAATTTGTCGCCCGGATCACCATGGCCCAGAATATGTGTCGGACGCATGCTGTGACTTTTGACTTCACAAGTGAGTGCTTCGAGGAGCTTGTGATAAAAGCCCGCCAACACCGGGTTGGCAAAGTGACGGGTATCGAAGACGACGATGATCTGGCCACGCGACACATCGGGATGAATGTATGTTCCTCGGGATGTCTGACGATCCAGAAGCATCTCCGACTCGAGCCCGGCCATGGCCTTGTTGACGGTGAGTAAACTCACGCCGAACTGGTCAGCCAACTGCCGTTCAGGTGGCAGCCGGTCTCCGGGTACGAGAGTGCCCTTGCGGATCTGTGTTCGGAAGTGATCCTGAATCACGGTGATCTTCGAGGGCGTGTCAATGGGTCTTGTAGCAATTCGTGTCATGGTAAAACTTGATTTAATCAATATGATTTAATCAAATATTAGACGCGATATGGAGTAAGTCAAGACTGCCGGAGCAGATTTTGTAAAAGAGGTCTATATCCGGGTAAAAAACATTCCGATTAGGTTCAATTGCTCAACAAGCAATCCACTGGAGATGTTGTTAGATTTGGGCACTCCGGCAGAGCCGTTTTGTACTGACAGGCGTTGCAAAATTTCAACCCAGCAGATAGAGCATGGCAAAGAGGATGACCCAGACCACCCCCAGAAAATGCCAATACATCGCCAGCAGCCGGACGGGTAAATGGGCTTGCGCGTTGTATCGATTGCTTAGCGTATTTTTATTGATGACCGCCAGAGGGATCAGTCCGCCCAGTACATGCAGGGCATGCAAGAGGATCACCATGAACACCATGCCGTACATGGCAACGCCACTGTCGAGTAATCGCTGGTGCGTTTTGAGCAGCATGGCCATACCCGGAACCTGGGTGAGTACAAACATCGCCGCGAGCATGTCCGTCCAAACCAGTTGCTGTTTGAAGCTTTTGATATTGTCTCGCTGAAGCATGCCACAGGCGCGTTCAATCGTCAGCGAACTGAGTATGATCGCCAAAGTGGATATCCACAAAACGGATGGCAGTTGAAGACTTCCCAGTGCAACGTTGTGACTCACGCGTAATCGGATGATCAAATAACCGACGACACATGCGATAAAGAGCACGGACAATGCAGCAAGAAACAGCCACATGCCAAAGCGTCCGGTGCGTGCCTGCTTCTGTTGTTCGGTGAGTTGGCTGGTTTGATCCGCGGTAAGTTCCATGGTGACGCGCTCCCATGTCGCGCATGAGTCAGATCACTGAGCGGTCTGCGTGGAGACGGGGGCGGCATCTTCCACATCAACATGATACGCTCGACTATCCATCAGGATAATACCAATCATGACAGATACAAAGAAAATTGATGCAATGAGGATCTGCCCGAAGAATTGATTTTCGTATTTAAGGTGCATGTAAAATGCAGCCACCAGCGACACCTTGATCGCCGCGACAAACAGTGCAATCCACACATTAAACGGGCCAAGGTCAACCCATGTCACCGCAATGGTCAAAAACGTGAAGAACAACAGAATCACATAAATCCCGATTAACAACGGGATCGAACTGACATGTTCGTGATGTTCATCGTCGTGATGTTGAGCAGTTGGGTCAGCAGTTTGGTTCATGGCTTTTCTCAGGGACTAGGGACTAGCGACTTGGGACTAGTGCAAGGCATTGATTGAGTTGGACGACCAACGATATTTATGTCTAGCCACGAGTGGCAAATCGCTGGCCCCTACCCATTAGTGAATCAAATACAGCAACGGGAAAAGGAAAATCCAGATCAGGTCAACCAAGTGCCAATACAAACCGACAATGTCGACCGGCACGTTGAATTCCTTGCTGAAGTCTCCCCGTTTGGCACGCACGAAAATCCAGGCAATCAGTGACATACCAATCAACACGTGAAGCACATGCAAGCCGGTCATCAAATAATAAATCTGGAAGAACAGATGCACACGCGGTTGCTCCAACGGGGGCAACTCATCAAACGTAATAATGTGATGGCCAGCAACATCCTTGGGCGCATCCTTGTCTGGCGCTTTGAGAAGTGAGGGCACAACACCTGCTGGTCCATTGCCCGGCACAGCAATCGTCGAATGCTCAGGTGAACCCACCTCAGGTGCTTGCACAGTCATGGTTGCTTTACCGGTATGCTTCACTGCAACATCATGATGCTCAGCAGGAATCACTGCATGGTCTCCGTGTCCAGCTTCGGGATGATGGGGCTTGTGATAACCAAGCTCAGGAATCCGGTATTGCTTGGGGACTTCCCAATGCACGCCGTACTTGCCAAAATAATAGTTCTCAATATTTTTGATATGCCACTTCTTATGGGTCTCGGTAATGGCATACTCGCCCTCAAGTCCGAGCGACTTGTTGGCCTGCTTCACATCAAAATACGCATTCCGCGCACCGGGATATAAACCACTGTGAAACTTGCTGGAGTACTCAACGTACTTGACCCCCAGGAAGCCAAAGCCGCCTAAGAGTGACAGTAACAGTAATATCTTGAGCAGTTGTTGTTGGCCAAGCTGCGCAGCGCGAACGGCCCATGCCATGGTCATCGAACTGGTGAGCAGGATCACGGTGTTGATCGCCCCGAGTTTCATGTCCAGCATCTTGTGAGCGTACATGAAAATGTCCGTGTGATTGGAACGGTAAATGGCATACGCGCAGAAGAGTCCGCCGAACATGAGGATTTCGGTGGACAGGAAAGCCCACATCCCCAACTTGTAGGTGTTGAACTGCTGCTTGGTCGTTTCGAAATGATGGGCCAGGTGCTTGGAATGTCCCCCGTGGTGATCCGAGCCGTGGTCTGCATCATTTGTCTTGGCGGTGGTATCAGTCATTGGATTTCACATACCCCTTGATGGATTCGTCATACTGCCACTTCTTCATGTCATAGGGATCATCAGCTTCGGGTGTATCCGCGAAGTTGTCATAAGGTGGCGGCGAGGAACATTGCCATTCGAGTGTGTTGGCTCCCCATGGGTTGGCTGGAGCTGGCTTGCCTTTGAAGATGGAGTGAATCCAGTTAAACAACACGATAAACAGACCGGTTGCCAATACAAATGCGCCGCCCGTGGAGACGTGATGATAGATCGCAAATTCATCGACATACGATGCGTAACGACGAGGCATGCCTTGCGAGCCTGCGATGAACTGGATAAAGAACGTCAGATTGAATCCGACAAAGATCATCGCACAGCCAATTGCACCCCACTTCTCGGAGTACATCTTGCCAGTCATCTTCGGCCACCAGTGATACATCCCGCCCAGGAATGCGATCAGTGCACTGCCCATCATCACATAGTGAAAGTGAGCGACAATGAAGTACGTGTCATGCAGATGGATGTCCACTGCCAACGCACCAAGGAACAAACCCGTGAGTCCGCCGATGGCAAAGAGCAGGATAAACGCCAACACATAAAGCATCGGTGTCCGCAGGTGAATCTCACCACGATACATCGTCGATAGCCAGTTAAACACCTTGATCGCAGAGGGGATCGACACGCTGAAAGTCAGCAAGCTGAACACTGCGTTTGCCATCGCGGATTGGCCGGAGGTGAACATGTGATGCCCCCAGACAAAGAAGCCCAGCAGTGCAATGGCAATCGAGCTGTAGGCAATGAACTTGTAACCGAAAATATGTTTGCGGCTATGCGCCGTCACCAGTTCACTGATCACACCCATCGCAGGGAGGATCATGATATACACCGCCGGATGCGAGTAGAACCAGAAAAAGTGCTGATAGAGAATCGGGTCGCCATCGAGGTTTGGATCAAAGATACCCACGCGAAATGCACGCTCAGCGATGAGCAGCATTAACGTGATGGCTAGCACTGGTGTCGCGAGTAACTGGATAATGGCAGTGCCGTAAAGCGACCATAAAAACAGTGGCATCTTAAACCAGCCCATCCCCTTGGGGCGGAGCATGTGCATCGAAGCAATAAAGTTCACCGCCGTGAGAATCGACGAAAAGCCCAGAACAAATGCGCCAAGCGTCGCTTCGACCACCGCGGAGTTTGAGTCCATGGAATACGGCGTGTAGAACGTCCAACCGGTTTCCAAACCACCGTGGCCGATGTAATGAGCCAAGCCTGGGAATGCTGCAACAAGCACGCCCTTAAGCAGCACCCACACCAATAGTACAGAGCCGATCACAAAAATATGAAAGCTCGCAAGGTTGAGCTTGGGGAACGCCACGTCTTTGGCCCCGAGCATCAGAGGTAACACAAAGTTGCCCAACACCGCGGGAATACCGGGGATGATGAACATGAAAACCATCACCGCCCCGTGGAGCGTGAACATGTGGTTGTACATGTCCATCCACCAGTTGAGATATTCCTGTGGATACTTGGCTTTGTCTGCATGGTTGGCAATATTGGCAATCGGCATCGCCAGCATCGTCCGCAGCGCCAGCGCAAAGAGTCCGCCGACGAGTAAAAAGGTACAGATCGAGATGCCGTACATAATGCCGATACGTTTGTGGTCAATCGTAAACGCCCAGGATGTGAAGCCCTTGGTGTGATTGAGGTAGTTATCGTTTGAGTTATGCTGCTCTTGAGGCAGTTCAGGTGCATGAGGTGTTGGGTTCGAGGTCATTGCTGGCCCTCCGTTTGAGCAGCGGGTTGCTCATCTTTTTCGAGCGGCTCGGTCGGGATGACGCCGTCGTAATGTTTACTGATGGTTTTGAGATATAGAATCAAAGCAGTGATTTCCGAGTCCTTGAGTTGACCTTTATACGTCGGCATCACGTTCTGGTAACCAGCTACGATCTTGGCGCCGGGTTCAATGATTGATTCCTTGATGTACTCTTCATCAACCTTTGCCGAACCACTGGTCAATTTTTCTTCGCGACCATACAAGTCCTTGAATGTCGGACCCGTTGAAGCGCCACCATCAGCCGTGTGACATTGAGCACAACCACGCAATTTGTAAATCTTCTCACCAGCCTCGGCAGGAGACATGGTCTTCAGGAAGTTGGCAGCATCCGCTAACCAACCTTTAAACTCACCGGCTTTGTGAACAATCACCTCGGACTTCATCACCGAGTGTTGTTGGCCACAGTATTCGGCACAAAACAGATTAAAGGTCCCAGGTGTAGTAGCTGTAAACCAGGTCTTGGTAAATCGACCGGGAACCGCGTCTTTCTTAATTCGAAAGGCAGGAATAAACAGACTGTGAATCACATCGTCAGATTGAAGGACGAGTCGCACAGGTGTGTCCGTTGGGATATGCAGATTGTTATCAACGTGTCCGTTTGGATACACAAACGACCAACTCCACTTCTTGGCGATCACCTGAATTTCGTAGGCATGACTTGGCGGGGTTGCCATGTTCAAAAAGCCTTTGAAGCCAAAGTAGAAAATGCCCATCACCACAATCGTGGGGATGATCGACCATGTCAGTTCCAATGCCGTGGAGTGATGCGGGGCTGGCTTGTTGGCAGTATAACCCTCACGCTTGCGGTAACGCACCACGAAGAGAATCATCCACCCCATGATCAACGCGAACATCACCACGCAGACCCAGTAGATGAAATAGAACAGTCCATCGACTTCGCTGCCGTAGTTCGAAGCGTTGTCAGGCATCCAGACTCGGGAGCCAATTTGTGCAAGTAGGTTTGTCATTGTTGTTTCATAACCCTTTATTGAGGGACTAGGGACTTGGGACTTGGGACTAGGGAAAGGCATCAAATCAAACCTTTCGTGTTTTGCTAGTCGCTAGTCGCTAGTTCCTGGTCGCTTACTCCCTTCCCTCTTGCGTTCGCGATAAAGTGCGATCAGAACCACCGTGCCGATGAGCAGTACAGAGAACACGCCTCCGGCACGCATGATATTCAAAGCCGCCAACGTGTAGCGACCTTTATTTGCGTCATACAAAAAGCAGTAAAGCAGAACCGAATCGACCATATTGCCAATCTTGTTTTCCGACGCTTCGACCAAAGTCAATCGCGTGGTGCTCGGCAGATACTTCACGCCATAGAGATAGCGGGAGACTTGTCCTTCAGGAGTCAGCACGATCAATGCTGCTGCGTGGACATATTCCTTGCGGTCTTCATTCCAGCGGAAACCAAAGCCGACTGACTCGGTAAGTGCTTTGATACTTGGGTCCTCTCCGACGAGAAAATGCCAACCCTTGCCAGCCCCTTCCTGCCCCAGTTCCGCCAGGTAGTTTTGCTTTTTGAGTTTGGCGACCACAGCTGTATCACGAGGGTCAAAACTTACTGACAGGATGTCATAATCCTTGCCGACTTTCAGATCCATCTCTTTGGCCACATCAAGTGTCGCATTAAGGACCAGGCCACAGAGCATGGGACATTCAAAGTAACCCAGGTTCAACACCACGGGACGTCCGGACTTGAAGTAGTCGCCCAGCTTGACGGTCTTGCCTAGCTCATTGGTGAATTCCAAATCCAGAGGCAAGGTTTGGCCGAGTTTTTGTTCGATGGTCACACCTACGATTTCGTCAGGTGATCGTTCTTTGCGAGACAAGGTGCCATCAAGTGTCCGCGCGTCTTTGGCAGGGTCGACCACCAATGCCGGTGGTTTGGAAAGCACACTGCGCCCGCGATCTGACTTGACCTCATTGGCTGACTCGGAAGCTGCCAGCAATTGGCTGCAACACATCGCCACCAACAGCATGCCACAGACAGCCCGCACGCTTTTGCGACGTGACAAGGTGACAATCCCAGTTGGTATGGCGGTCAAAGAATTCATGAGGTTCTTCTTTTATGCAAGCGGTCCACTTCGCTATTAACTGAGGTGTGCTGGTGGACAGCCTTGATTTATTTACTTGTTCATTGACTCAGCAGTGAGTTTGATTGCTCGGTCAATGGGAATCGAGGCAATTTGCTTTTGCTGATTCACCCAGCGATAGCTGTTGATTTTTTCCTGCTGTTTGAGCTTGATCTCACGAAGCACCCAGTTGGGGTTGTTGGCTTCCTTGATCTGCTTTTCAGACTCCAGTTCGTAGTAGAACCAGGCCTGCAACGCGAAGATCACCACGATCAGCAACACGGTACTCACAGAGCCCACTGCCACGAGCGTCGGGATATCCACATATTCTTTTTCAACTGTCTTTAGTGCCATGATTCCACCTGCAAGACCCGATGTGTCGGGTGAGTTTTATAGGTTTTTGAATGCCAGTGATTCAGCGATACGCGGGTCTTTCTGTGGGACCAATGCGTTAAGTGAACCGACCCAAACCGCAGCCGCCGTAAAGAGTCCGCCAAGGCCGATGAGGCAGCAGATTTCCACGATGCCGATGCGCACTTCCACGCTCATCTCCGGCATGATCAACCACCACAGGTCAATCCAATGGAAGACCAAAAGCCAGACCGCCCAGAACACCAGTGTCTGATTCGTCCGCTTGATATGCCGACTCATCAACCCAATAAACGGGATAAAGAAGTGACAGATCATCAAGCCGATGCTGACAATGCTCCATGAGTTCATATCTTTGGCAACGGTCGTCGCACCCCGTGCCACAAACCAGAATGTGGTCTCCGGCAAGGATGCGTACCAAATAAGCATGTATTGACTAAAGGCGATGTAGGCCCAGAAGACCACAAAGCCAAAGAGGAACTTGCCATGGTCGTGCATGTGTTCCTTGCTGACAGTGGTCTTATCGATGAGTCCCTTGTTACGCAGAACCGTCAGCACAACAATGAGCGTCGCAAAGATCGAAAGCATCCCACCTGTGAAGTAGTACACGCCAAAGATCGTCGAGAACCATGCAGGCGACATCGACATGATCATGTCAAAGGCAGCATAGGTCACCGTCACTGCAAACAGACATATCCCCAGGGGAGCCAAGCGTTCCATCTGACGGGTGAGTTGCACATCGCCGGTGGTGTCCTGCTGAACACTCTTTTTCCAAAAGGCAAAGCTCAAACCAATCCAGACTGCAAAGAAGATGATCCAACGAATGATGAAAAACGGGACGTTCAGATAAGCCGCTTTCTTGGCGGTGTAAATGGCTTCGGTGTGAGCATCAATCACGCCAGGGATATGTCCATGACCTTCAAGACTCACAGCCGGTGCATGCAGACTGGATTTAGCCTTGGTCGTCGAATGATCCGAATGGTCGGCAACTGCCTGGTGAGCGTCAGCCACTTTCTTTTCATCCGGTGCATAGGCATCACTGGCTGACAAGGGTGCGTGGTTATTTTCTGAATTGTCAGACGCAGCATGGTCGTCGGTTGTTGAACCATGAGCCGGTTGAGCATGATCGTCGCCATAAGCTGGTGCATGGTGTTCGTGGGATGCAGCCCATGGGTAGACATCACCGCCGCCAAGCATGACGTTTCCTGCAATGGGCAAAAACGCAATCGCCAACACCGGCATGGTCATCGCCAACACCTCGGCAATGCGACGTGAAGTCACACTCCATGCAGCGCGCGAAACATGCTGAATACAGATAAAGAACAACGCTCCCAAACTGATACTCAAGAAGAACGCATAGCTGATGATGTAGGCGAACATGAAGCGGGTCAGGCCGTTGTTGCCCACAGCTGCGAAGATCAGTGCGGGAACCAATGCCCCCATCGCTCCAATCGCCGGGATGCAGAGCTTGCCACTACGCATCTTGATCGCCGAAGTCACAGGCGTCGATGCGTCGGGCGTTTGTGTTGTGTCTTGTTCAGTCATCCGTTTACTCTTTGTTCAGGGAGTAGGGAGTAGTCAATAGAGAGTAGGAAAAGGCAATACCATTTCTCAATCCTCATCACTGCTACATTCCGACTCCTGTCTTATATCTTTGCCTAGTCCCTAGTCGCCAGGTCCTAGTCCCTTCTTCCACTCACCTAAGCGTCGGACGCACATCGGCAGGCACATCGCTGACCGGGGCGTTCTGACTTAATTGCAGTGCCCGGATATAGGCGACAATCGCCCAACGATCCTTGACGGGAATCTGCTTGCCATAGCCGGGCATGTTGCGGATGCCGTGCGTGATGGTGTTAAACAAATGTCCTTCTTCACGGTCACGCACAATGTCGGTATGCATCGAAGTCGGCGGGACCCACGTGGACTGCTGCAATTCCAAGGCTCGCAGATGCACGGTCCCTTGACCAAAGCCATCAGCACCATGACAGGGCGTACAGTAAATGTCGTAACGCTGCTGACCACGTCGGATGAAGTTTTCATCCACGGTCACCTGCTTGGGCATCCCTTTGAAGTAGCTGGTTTGGTACTTGCCCTGCTGCTCGGATTCGGTCATTGCGTAACCGCGGTAGTAGTGATCGTCTTCCTGCACATCGCCAAAAGCAACCGTGCCATCAACTGGCTGTCGCATTGCCCGACCATCTGCAAAAAGATTGTTCACCGCCTGGGGGCGATACTTGGGCTGCTGATCCATATCCTGGAAGATGTGGATACGCGGTTTGTCACTGGTGGTAAACCGACGTTTGGCGATGATGGATAGTGGAAGCCAACTGACCACCGCGCCCATCACGAGGATGAACACAATCCAGAACAGCGGACTCTTGAGTGTGCCGCCGGATGTTTTGTTGTCGTGCGAGGGGTCACTCATGATTAGTCCTCAACCTCCTCGACACAGATCGCACCCAGGCTGCTGAGCAGGTCACCGGTACGGGTCTTATCAAAGAGTGGGTCGCTGGCTTCAATGACCACGACGAATCGGTCGTTGGTCACACGGGCGAAGCCTTTTTTCTTAAACAGTGGATTGTAGTGCCAGGGCAGTCGGTTCAATCCAAGCATGCCGAATACTGCGCCGAATGCTGCGAGTAACACCGTGGTTTCAAAGATCACCGGGATGTTGGCCGGCAGTGAAAACTGCGGCTTGCCGGAGGTCAGAAACGGATACTCAAACGCATTGGTGTACCAGGCCAAAGCCAGACCACCAAGACAACCGGTGATCCCGCCACCAAGTACCAGCCAAGGCAGAATCGTGGGTTTGATTCCCATTGCATCATCAATGCCATGCACTGGAAACGGCGTGTGCGTATCCCATTTGGTGTAGCCGGCATCACGGACTTTTTCCGATGCTGCCAGAATGCTGTCCACCGAGTCGAACTCAGCGAGCATGGCTACGAGCTTAGGCTCGGTTTGCGGTTTATTCGTGGGCATTCCCAATACCATTAGTGATGCCCTCCTTTGTTGGCTTCGTCACCGTCATCATGGTGATGATGCGGGTGAGCTTGCGGGGTCACGTTCTTGACTTCCGAGATCGCCACCATTGGCAGGAATCGGCAGAACAGCAAAAACAGTGTGAAGAACAAACCAAAGCTGCCAATGAGCATCATGATGTCGATCCGTGTGGGGACGAACATATCCCAACTCGAAGGCAGGAAGTCGCGATGCAGTGACGTGGTCACAATCACAAAGCGTTCAAACCACATCCCGACGTTGACGCACATGGCAACAAACAACATCACCGGAATGCTCGTGCGACACTTCTTAAACCAGAAGAGTTGGGGAGCAAACACATTGCAGCAGAACATCACGATAAACGCCCAACTGTAAGGCCCAAAGGGACGATTCAGGAAAGCGAACTGTTCAAAGTGATGGCCCGAATACCATGCTGTGAAGAACTCGGTCGTGTAGGCGTAACCGACAATCATGCCGGTGCCCAGGATGATCTTGTTCATGTTTTCCAGGTGACGCATCGTGATGAAGTCTTTAAGACCAAACCACTGACGAGCGGGAACCGCAAGGGTCACCACCATGGCGAATCCGCCGAACACGGCACCGGCGACAAAGTACGGCGGGAAGATCGTCGTATGCCAACCCGGAAGCTGTGAGGTCGCAAAGTCAAAAGACACCACCGAGTGAACCGACAACACCAACGGCGTGGCAAGTGCTGCGAGTAACAGGTACGCCTTTTCATAGCGATGCCAGTGACGCGATGAACCGGTCCAACCGAGGCTAAATAAACCGTAAAAGAATTGGCCGATCTTATTGCTGCAACGATCACGAAGTGTCGCCAGGTCAGGGATCATGCCCACATACCAGAACAACAGTGACACGGTCGCATAGGTGTTAACCGCAAACACGTCCCAGAGCAGCGGACTGCGAAATTGTGGCCACATGTCCATCTGGTTAGGAATCGGGAACAGCCAGTAAGCAAGCCACGGGCGTCCGACATGCAATGCCGGGAAGGAGCCTGCACAGACAACCGCGAAGATTGTCATGGCCTCGGCGAATCGGTTGATACTGGTACGCCAGTTTTGACGAAACAGAAACAGGATCGCAGAAATCAATGTACCGGCATGACCGATCCCGACCCAGAACACGAAGTTCACAATGGGAAAGCCCCAGGCGACAGGGTTGTTGTTACCCCAGACGCCGGTGCCTTTGGTGAGTAGTTCAAAGATGCAGTACAGGAACATCACCAGCAGGGCATTGGAAATCACAAACGCGACATACCATGCCTTAGGCGTCTTGCGAAGACTCAGGTCGGTGACGGTTTGGGTGATGGAATTAAAGTCATGCTTACCGGTCACCAGCGGCGCGCGATGCGTCGGGTCCTGATAGGCGTTGTCATTGGGTCCTAAGACCTTGTTGTCATCCACCACGGGATTATGGGCGTTGTCTGTAGTCAACGTCGTCATCCATGCACCTCACTTGTCACGGGATTACGCACCTTGGCCAGGTACTTGGTCCGTGGCTTGATGTTCAGTTCACCCAGCACGTCGTAGGACCGGTTGTTTTTGTGCACCATGGTCACGCGGGCTGAGGGGTCGTTGAGATTGCCAAACACAATGGCGTCCGTCGAGCAGGCCTGCTGACAGGCGGTCTTGATTTCGCCATCGCGAACCGTGCGTCCTTCATTGCGAGCAGGAATCTTCGCAGCAGAAATCCGCTGTGTGCAGTAGGTACATTTTTCCATCACGCCACGCATGCGAACGGTGACGTCAGGGTTCATGCCCATCTGCACGATGGGATCAATGCTCTTGCCCTGCTGGGT
Organism: Phycisphaerales bacterium UBA7800; assembly: GCA_002480565.1. GTDB lineage: Bacteria > Planctomycetota > Phycisphaerae > Phycisphaerales > Phycisphaeraceae > UBA7800. The sequence continues at coordinate 153,937 of DLCK01000030.1, forward strand.
GTCAGGCATGTCCACCCAGTTTTCCGGCTCCGGGTTCCGCGGGCCTTTGGCGTGATAGTCAAAGTAATTGAATCGACGCACTTTGTACGGGCAGTTGTTGGAGCAGTAACGTGTGCCGATGCAGCGGTTGTACACCATGGTGTTCAAACCTTCGGTGTCATGCACGGTTGCAGCGACCGGGCAAACCTGTTCACACGGCGCATTCTCGCAGTGCATACACATCATCGGCTGGGTCACCACATCCGGTGAGTCATCGGTTCGCGGGTCACCCTTGAAGTAGGTATCCACACGAAGCCAATGCATTTCACGCCCCATCAGGACGTTTGCTTTACCCACGACCGGCACGTTGTTCTCTGCCTGGCAGGCAATCACACACGCATTGCAACCAATGCAGGTGTTCATGTCGATGGCCATGCCCCACGCATGTGGATCATTAAATTCCATCGGTGCTTCAAAGAGTTGAAGTGCCACGCCATGCTCACTGCGATGCACAACCATCTTGTCGTGCTTGTAATCTTCGAGCTTGATTTCGCGGACGATTTGGCCCATCTCGCCCTTTTTGCCAACACGTTCTTCACGACCCCACATGCCCACAGCATCAATGAGATGGTGTTCCTGGGTCATGGCAAGGTCATAGTGACGACCGAGTTCCTTGATGGCTGCGCCACTTGCCACCGACATCGCATCCGACGTACGGAGCACATAGGTGTCGAACCCGACACCGTTGCCCACGTGTCCGCTTTGCGTGCGACCGTAGCCCAGTGGCAAGGCAATCGTCCCCGCAGGTTGACCGGGCATGATGTAGGCAACCGTTTCCAATCGTTTGCCGCCCAAAGTGACTTCAATGAAATCGCCGGTCTTGATGTGTGCTGACTCAGCATCGTTGACGTTGAGTAACGCGGGGTTATCCCAGGTCACCTTAGTCAAGGTGTCGGGCGCTTCGAGGAGCCATGCGTTGTTGGCAAAGCGACCGTCGTAGACGCCTGATGCGGTGAAGACAATTTCAAAGCCCTGAGGTGTATGGGCTTTGACTGTGAGTTGATTGGTTGCTGGCGACACCGAGACGGGCTTGAGCGTCGCACCTTCGACGATGCCGCTGGCCAACGCCTTTCGCCATGCCAGGTCACTGCCCACACCGCTTGCTGCGCGTGTGAGTAACAAGCCGTCGGAGTCTTTGCCACCGAGGATAGTGGTGAGGACTTGCTGGATGGTCTTACCGCCCCAGAGGGGTTCGATCATCGGCTGGGTGATGGTGTGTGTGCCATCCCACGCCTGACCGTCTTCCCATGACTCAAGGTAATGAGCTTTGGGCAGATGCCATGTGGATGCCACGGATGTTTCGTCGCGATAGCCTGAAAGGTGAATTGAGGTTTTCACCTTGCCAAGTGCCGCTGCAAAGTTCAGATCCACCGGTGCGTCGTAGACGGGGTTGCCGCCGAGCACGAGCAGTGTATTGACTTTGCCAGCCTGCATGTCTTTGGCCAGCATCGCGATGTCCGAATCAGCATCATCAGCAAGTGGTTCTGAGGTGTAAACCACGGTTTTGCCAATCGCGCCAATCTTTGCGTTGATCCGATGACAGATGGCATTGGTCGTTGCGTCCAATGCGTCACCTGCAACGATCACGCTCTTGGCGTGGCTGATTTCGGTAACAAGTAAATCAACAATTTTGGATAGCTTTTCATCAAGCGTTCCGTCAAGTGATACGCCTGACACACCAAGCTTCACCGCAACTGCTGCGACGACCTGCTTGATCTGCGAAGGACGCAGCGCTTTACGCAGGTCCGCAGCACGACCGAATCCGGTGTAGGTGGATTCGAGTGCAATCACGCGGTTCATCTTGCCTTGATCAGCAGTCCGGCGACCCCCTGCCCAATCACGTGTGGCCTTGAGATGGGCTGGATGCTCATCAAACAGATCACTGTCAAAGCTGACGATCAATTGCGCTTGATCCAATTGCCATTGCGGACGGAGTGTTTGCCCAAAGGCAAGCTTGGTGCCCTGCTCGGTCGCGTTGCGATCCAAGGCTTCATAGCGGGTCCATGTTGCCTTGGGGAAGCGGGTTTTGAGTTGTTTTTTCAGTCGAGCAACAGCTTTGGAAGATGTCGCTTCACTGAGGATGGCAAAGCCTTCGCCTTGCGTTGCATCGAGGTCCGCAAAATGCTTGGCTGCAAAATTGGCGAATGCTTTCCAGCTCGACTCGGCACCGGATTCCACGCAAATGCGACTGCGTTCAGGGTCGTAAAGTTCAAGGACCGAAGCCTGTGCCAAGGCACTGGAGGAACCGTTGCTCATCGGGTGCAGCGGATTGCCTTCAATCTTGATGGGTCGGCCGTCATACTGGCTTACCAGCAGTCCGGTGGCGACACCGCCGAGGTTCATGCCGGTGGCATAGCGCTCGGAGACACCTGGGACGCGCCCATCAGGCCGTGAGGCAAAGGGTGCGATTTTTTCTTCGGGATAACGACGACAACCGGTCAACGACACACCCGCCAATGCCATGGATGCACCCATGAGCTGGACGAAGCGACGGCGGGACATGCCCAGCAGTTGATCCGGATCGTACTGGACAAACTCGTGGTCGAGCTTCTCCTGGAATTCGGGCGTGTTGGCGAGTTCGTTTAGACTCCGCCAGTATTCCCGACCGGTAACGTGTTGTGGGTTGGAGTCTATCATCGGTGGCATGTTGAGCAGCTTGTCATGTAAGCAGGACTGTGAATGTTAAGTTTCTCTTTAAGCTCAAGTCCGATCTTGAGTTGATCCCCATTGGGCGGCTGCCAGGTCAGGTCAGTGACTTTATCAGCCGGACGCAATGCGGTTTCGGGCTTGCGGTGACAATCCAGACACCAACTCATGCTCATGGGCTGGACCTGGGTCACGGTATCCATCTGGTCGACTCGACCGTGACAGGAGACGCAGGACACGCCGCGGGTCACATGGGCTGAGTGATTGAAGTACACATAGTCAGGGAGATTATGCACCTTGACCCATTCGATGGGCTTGCCGGTGAGGGCGCTTTCCCGGACCGGTTGAATTTTTGCACTATCGGGTAAGACCTTTTCGTGACAGTTCATACAGGTCTGCGTTGGGGGAATTGCTGCAAAGGCTGCATCCTCCACCGAGGTATGGCAGTATCTACAGTCAATGCCAAGGTTACCTGCGTGAACCGCATGACTGAAAGGAACGGGTTGCTCGGGAGCATAACCGACGTTGAGTGTCTTGGCGGAGAATCCTAAGCCGACAAAAGCCGGTAGATAAGTTGCCGCACCGATTCCCATTAAAGCCAGCGCAGGCAAAAGATAGTTCGCCCAGGCCGGAAAGATGAATCGGCTTTCATTCGAAGAATCATTCTGTTGCATCAGCGCCTGCCGCTAGAGGGCTTGCCGACGAGTCGGGCATCATCATTGATTCAGACAACGGCGTCTGAACCCGGCCATGTCGGAGTCTAAGCCAGTGGTTGAATGTTAGTAAAATTTTGCTCTCACATGGTGTGGCATACCGTCGCAAATCATGTGGCATATTGTCGCACTTGACTCAAAAGCGATATTCACAACTCTCGTTTAACACGTGATTTACAAAATACAGTTTTGTCTTTACTTTAAAACCCGATCAAATCACAAGCCCAGGTTGCTTTTGCGGCACACTAATTGCTCATCAGATAAAACAATCCTTTAATTGCTCTATTGCCAACGACCTGCATCGAAACGGGCTACCCTAAACAGAAATATTCCCCCAAACATCACACAGCACATTTTGAATGACAAAATGCTTAAACCCAAAAGTAAGTATCTGACATATCGTGCCGATGAATTGAAAAATTAGATAACTCGGTTCCACAATGCAACGTAGCCAGCGTAGAGTCGAAAGTAAGTATCTGTCAAGGAATTTCGATGCATACAATCCTTATTATTGATGACGACCCCTGGATCCGATCCCTTTTGGCTCACCAGTGCAACAAACTTGGCCATGCCAGCGTCTTTGCATCCGACGGTCTTCGGGGCCTTGCCATTTTACAGGACAACCCACAGGTCGACTTGGTTATTCTGGACATGCAGATGCCCAATATGAACGGCCAGCAACTCACCCGTGAAATTCGCAAAGAAGCTCGTTATGAACAATTGCCCATCATTATGGTCAGTGGTTTTGTCCAAGCCCACGAGGTAAGTGATATTCTCCGTGATGGTGTTAATCGTTTTGTCCCCAAACCCATCGACAACGAACAGCTTGCTCAGTACATCAGTGACATGCTGGAAATAGCAGACCAAACAGCATTGGCAGGCTGATCTGCTGCAAAACGTTTTTGGATCAAATCAAAAAATCCCACGAACACGCGATCGCGCATTCGTGGGATTTTTATTTAATTCGAACTGCATCACACAGTTTTAGATTTCATTGATTTCAGCAGTCTTGGCGGTCACCAATTGTTCGACTTCTGCTTCGTACTTTTTAACCAATGTCTGCACTTCATCCTTTGCTGCTGAAGCATCGTCCTCGGAAAGGTGCAGGGTTTTATCCTTTTCGGCCGCATCAATCTGCTTGTTGCCATCACGACGCGCATTACGGATGGAGACCTTGGCCTTTTCCCCCATCTCCTTGACGGAACTGATGAGTTGGTTGCGGCGGTCACCTGATAATGCGGGGATATTGATGCGACATGTCTTGCCTTCAGCCATGGGGTTGAGTCCCAGGCCGGCATTCTGGATACCCTTGACGATCGTCTGCAGTGAGCTTGGATCAAAGGGTTTGACAAGAATCTGCGACGGTTCAGGCGTGGTAATAACAGCCATGGAACGCAGATCGGTCATGGAGCCGAAGTAGTCGATCTTGATGAATTCGACCAGACCAGTTGATGCACGGCCTGTACGGATGCCACGCATTTCGTGCTTGAGATAATCAAACGCCTTTTCCATTGCTTCTTCTGTTTCCAACAGAATTTCATCGATATCCATGGTGTATTTCTTTCTGGTTTAAAGGCTGCGGGATGTATCAAGTCAGTCAATCACACGGGTGCCAAGCGGTTGGCCGCTGACGACCTGAGCGATATGGCCAGGGGTTTTCATATCAAATACGATAATCGGAATCTTGCGTTCCATGCACATGGAAAACGCCGAAAGATCCATGATTTTAAGCTGTTTGTCGATCGCTTCCTTATAGGTCACGGTATCGAACTTAACGGCATCATCATATTTGTTGGGGTCTTTGTCGTAAATACCATCGACCTTGGTGGCTTTGAGCAGTGCCTGGGCCCCGATTTCAGTTGCTCGCAGGGCAGCAGCGGTGTCGGTGGTGAAAAACGGGTTGCCGGTTCCTGCTGCAAAGATGACGATTCGTCCTTTTTCCAGGTGACGGATCGCGCGTCCGCGGATGAACTTTTCAGCGACTGCCGAGAGGTCCATTGCTGAGAGCACACGTGCGGGATATCCCTTGCGTTCGAGGGTTTCCTTGAGTGCTAAAGCATTAAGGACGGTCCCGAGCATACCCATATAGTCAGCGGTGGACTGGTCGATATGGCCTTGCTTGGCGAGGGTAGCACCACGGATGATGTTCCCACCGCCGACAACGACAGCCAGTTCCGTGCCGGTGTCTTTGGCTAAAGCGATTTCATTGGCGATCACACTCAGTTCATCGGAATCAATCCCGAATCCACCGGGCTTGCACATCGCTTCACCGCTGATTTTCAGCAGGACACGTTTGTAATGGGGTTTGGCAGCAACATCTTCAGTCACGCGGGAGACCTTTCGTAAAAACAGGCTTAAAGTTTAACTCTGGGGCGCTAAACCGCAAACTGTTTGAAAGAGAGTCGTCAATAGATTGCAATCATCAGGTAAAGATTTTGAATCAGTGAATTGTCTAAAACAATCTCTTTATCATGTCTGATGTTCAAATGACTATTGACCACTCCCAGATTCTATGGCTTTAACGGCAGAACAATCTGCTCGTTGAATTTCGTACCAACTTGCAGATCCGTCAGCTGTAAACTCACGGTGAGCTGCTTGATATTTTTAATTGCATCACCCTTGGGCAATGGGATGTCGAATGTGTAGTGCGTCCCGGTGAATTGACTGCGATAGGCAGCATCGACGGCCTTGGCATCAAACTGCTGTGTTGCCAAGGTGACCGGGTTCTGACCTGCAACCACGTGATCGACCTGTGCGACCACCTGGCCGGCTATGGGCAAAAACCGCTTGCGCTGGTCGAGTGTCAACACATACAGGCGGATGATATCGTCGTGGCCGTCATTGTTTTGATCCAATGCTGTGCTGTACCGCCCGAACTTCACGTAGGTGACCTGCGGGATTTGTGCATCAGGATCCGCAGGCGGTGTCTTGGAGGACTCAAGTGACTGGAGCTTGTCAGCCTGAGCTTTGACCGAGCCATGGAGTCGATCAATCTCGCGTTTAAGTTCCAAGTTATCGCGGCGAAGCGAGTCGTTTTCCGTACTCACGCGTTGATTGGACGAACCACAACCAGACATCGTCAACAGCATCCACCCCATCACAAAGCACATTGTCAGGCGCCGTGATAAACGTGCCATGCAATGCAACGACATAGAGGATGGATCATCAGGCTGGTTCATTTATTCGTCGTCGGACTTATGGTTTTTAGCCATATCGTCGGGGATGTGTTCAAGCAGTTGGTCAGCCACGCCGTATTCGACGGCTTCTTTGGAGTCGAGCCACTTGTCACGTTCACAATCGCGAGCCATGGTTTCTTTGTCTTTGCCGGTGTGGTGACACATGATGTCGTAAAGGCGTTCACGGGTTCGCATCATTTCGGTGGCTTGGATTCCCAGGTCGGTTGCCGGGCCTTCGATGACACCGCCCATAAGGGGTTGGTGCAGCAGGACGCGGGAGTTGGGCAGGACGTATCGCTTACCCGCTTCACCGGCCATGAGCAGAACCGCACCCATTGAAGCACACATGCCGATGCAGTAGGTGGCAACCTTGGGACGAATGAACTGCATGGTGTCGTACACGCCAAGACCTGCACTGACTGAACCACCGGGCGAATTGATATAGAAGTGGATGTCTGCTTTGGGGTCTTCCTGCGAGAGGAAAAGCAGCTGAGCTACCACAAGGTTAGCCGAATCGTCATCGACACCACCACCCAGGAAGATGATGCGGTCTTTGAGCAGACGCGAGTAAATGTCGTAATGGCGTTCGCCGCGACCAGTCTTTTCAATCACCATGGGGACGAGTGATGGCATAGCAAATATCCTTCGTAATCACGCTTAAGTGTCTGTCCGTATGTTGCAGAGGATTTTAGCACGGTCAGCGGGATGCTGCGAACGGGGGCAGGCGATTCAATGGATATAGGACGTTGACCACAGCGGGTATTGATCCACATTTCAAGCAACATCTTGATGAGCAGGCCAAGACAAAACAAACACCCTGATCAATGCCTGTGGGGTTGTCATCTCGAATAACAGGCCATTTCAAGCGGTATACGGCCACTTATTTTGCCTGTATTACTCAATCGTCACAGACGGCCACTTTTGCCGGTGTTCTGACTTTGTTGTTTGGCATTTGAATAACCCAAATCGTTTGTTTCCATCAGGTCCAAGGCACTCTGGCGTCAGAGTTCCCGCTCACTGGTCCGACGACGCTTTGCAAGGAAAGAACACCTCATGAACAAGAAGATCCTCAAGACAATTTGTGCATCACTGGCGGTTGCTGCTGCAGGACTAACGACATCCGCCAACGCCGCAGTGATCACCGGCTTAACCCTGGGCGATACCAGCACCGACACCGTCTATGTCGGCTCAGACCCCACGCTCAAAAGTGTGGCGGACAGCTTCGGCATCACAATCGGTGGCAACCCCATCAATACCACAACCGACCAGACACAGTGGCAAGCCTTCACCGTCACCGGCGGCGCAGCCAATGTCACCTTTGAATACCTCGGCTCCTCAGCGAGCTACAACAACCAATTGGGCGTGGCATACGCACCGCTGAGTAATCCGACCAATTTCAGCTACCTGCATGCCTTTACCAACAATATTGATGCAGTGGGAACCAGCGCAACGGTCACCGTCGCTGAAGACTCCATCTTCGGCTTCTATGTCAACGTCAACTCCGGCAGTGAACAGTTCTTTAGCATCAACGACCTAAATGATGACAACAAAGGTTCACTGGTGACCGATCACTTCCTGATCTTCGACACCGACCAGGGCCTGCTCGTAGGGTTGGAAGACATCCGCTACAACAAAGACACCGGCAAGCTTGGCGACCAGGACTACAACGACGTGATCTTCAACGTCAAGGTCTCAGGTGTCCCCGAACCCGCCAGTGCCGCCCTGCTGCTCATCGGCGGAGCCATGCTGCTGGGCCGCAATCGCAAGAAACGCCCCCAGCACTAAACCGGAAATCAACAGTTTGATCAGCTCCTTGTATAAGAGTCTGACGCGAAGGCCATCATCACGGTGGCCTTCGCTTTTTTTATCATTTTGTAATGGCGATTAGTGGTGGATTAGATCAATTAACCGCTTGCGGTTTAGCGTTCCAAGAATCTGTTGGTCACCTAAACTGATTTGAGTCTCGCCTGCACTGCTAAACCGCAAGCGGTTAAGACCCTCCCTACTCCCTAATCATCACTATCCCTTGCTCCCATCAGACTCCTGTCGTATGATCATGTGCGTGAAACAGCTTCAATCCATCATCGTGATTCTGATGACTTTGCTCGTGTCGACATCGCCGCTTTTTGCTCAGGCATCAAGCGTGGACAAGGCACCAGAGCAGGGCAGACTGTTGTCCATGTTCCTGGCATTTATCCTTGCGACTGCCATTATTGTGGCCAGCATCTGGGGATCACGCCGTGGACATCAGGACTAACTAGCGGCCCCCGGAATTGTTTCCCGGATGTCGATTGACGAAAACATCCTGCCTGGGTGTGCAAGTCTGGTGGATATCCTATTGAACTGATGCACAAGTGCGGTCAACGGAGGATCAGAATCAGCACTTGCCTGCCTTGATGCAACCTCAACACGGATATGATGGTTTAAATTCTCAGGAGGTATACGATGAGTAAACGCTCACTACCGGCGCTGATCGCGCTGAATGTCGTCCTGTTGCTGGCATTGGCTCTGGTGAGTTTGTCGCCTTCACCGGCACAGGCTCAAGGGTTTGCCGCAGCACGTTTTCTGATGGTCTCAGGCCCAACCACCGGGCGAAGCCAACAGGATGTGATCTATGTGATTGAAATGAACTCCGCCCGTGTCCTTGCCGCGTTTTACAACTCCGGCACCGATACATGGGAAGTCATCGGCGGCGCGAATATGCTCAATCAATTCCGTGGCAACTAACCTCAGCACCAAAGGACTCGAATCATGAACAGATCCACACTGGCCTGTTATGCCTTGCTCGCGTCAGCTTTTGTGCTGTCGGCGATCCTCTTTGTACAAATGCAATCCAAGAGTATTCTCTCAGAAGCCAACGCATCAATGGTCGTGAATGACGCACCCGTCAGCGCCATGACATTGCGGGCTCGAAACAATGACGAAGTGCTCTGTGTCTTGGAAAACAACAGCCAACGCCTGTTGATCTACAACACCGATGTCGCTCGCAAACAACTTCGCATCGTGCAGAATATTGACCTGGGACAGTACTTCCGCAACCTCACCCCATCCGGTGGTGGCAACAGCGGTCGGTCCTCACGATAATCCGCATCCCTACAGGCGATGGGCTTAAGACCCAACACCCTGAATTTTAAGCGATTCATACTTGAGATGATCCGTAACGGACCGATCCAACGTCCCGCGTTATCACATGACTGTAAAACAACTCAATTGATTTAAAAAACAGCCGTTACAATGGCTTAACGACGTGACTGCGACGAAATGATCGCTGTTCATTGTTGCAACATCACCACCGCAGCTTACAATGGCAAAGCCTGATCAAGCGGGTTAGGCAAAGGTGGGGTCTGAGGCCCAAAAGGCAAACAGATCACAACACGCATTCGCTCACCGGACACCCTCTGTTAGTCCGGCCTGCGATATGTGTCATGCAAATGGATATGAGGGAATCAGGGCAACGTTTTCTATTGGATCAGGTTGATCGCATCTGCCGGGCTTTGACACGCGGGCATGTACCCCTGCACCTGCGCCTGGCAACGACAAACCAACACGAGGTAATCGAATCATGAAGCAACGTACCACGACCGGCCAGTTTCCTTTCCGCATGGTCGGATTGATGATGGCACTGTTCACCACACTGGCAACTTCAGCAGTCATGGCTGCAGATGAACTAGGCGGTATCGACGCGGCAACAGGCAAGGGACCGACCATCGTCGAACTCTTCCAAACAAGCCCCATCATCAACGGCATCATCCTGGCGCTCTCGGTCTTTGCCATCCTCTTCTTCCTGTTCTTTATCACCACCATCAACTCAGGCACACTCGCCCCGCAACGTTTCGTCGATGACGTGAACAAACTCGTCCTCGCCAAGAAGTATGATGAAGCAGCACACTTCTGCCGAAGCCATCAAAAAATCTTCGTCGCCTCAATCATCCAACGTTGTGTCGAAAACTCAGGCAAAGACCACACCGTCATCATGGACATGATGGACTCCGAAGGTAAACGCCGTGCAGACATCCTCTGGAACCGCATCAGCTATCTGGCAGACATCGCAAACGTCGCTCCCATGCTCGGACTCCTCGGTACGGTGCTGGGTATGATCAATGCCTTTTTTGCCATGAAGTTTGAATCACTCAGCGCATCTTCCAGCGCGTTGAGCACCAGCATCGGTGCTGCCATGGCAACCACCATGTTCGGCCTGATCGTCGCGATTATCGCCACCTTCTGCTACTCCATCGTCAAGAGCCGTCTGACCCGAAGCCTCGCCTCGGCAGAAGAAGTCGTCCACTCACTCACTGACCACATGAAGCGAGGTGATGCATGAGTTTCGCCTCTGAATCCAGGGCGCGGACCCAGCCGATGCTGCCACTCTCAGCAATGGTCGACATGCTCTTTTTGCTGCTGGTCTTTTTTATGACCGTCTCAGTCTTCCGGGAGCAGGAAAAGCAGATCGACATCACGTTGCCTGACACCCAAACTGCCACAGCACCGCAGTCCAAGACGCCCATCATTGTCACCATCACCGACAAAGGTGAAATTTACATCGGCGACCGTCCCTACGAAATCGCTCAATTGCAATCCATCATGGGCAAACTCGCAGAGCAGTTCCCCAACGAAACCGTCGTCGTCCGTGGCGATAAAGGTTCAGCGTTCGGACTTGCAGTGCAGGTCATGGACGTCGCCCGAGCATCAGGACTTCGCAACATCAGCATCGCGACATCCAAACTCCAAAGCGAGTTGTAAATCCATCGAGGTCTCACCATGTCCAACAAGTTCAATCGCAGTCACCTGCAACATCAAAGCCCACTGAAACGTACAGTCCAGTACGGCATGATGCTGGTAGCCGCGATCACCTTGAGCTTGCTTGGCGGTTGTGCCTGCAGTGGCCAATCCTGCCCGTCAAAGGTCAAGCCCCAACAAATGTCCATCGTATCGCCATTGGTGCTTGAGATTGATGTCAACGGACAGATTAGCTGTGAAGGACAAACCTGCGAACTACAGCAGGTGGACACCTTGATGAGTCAATTAGCCAAGGACAATCCAGACCGGCAAATGCTGCTTAAATGTCCAAAAGAACTGCAATTCGCCAAAGCGGTTCAGATTATGAGTTCTGCAAAACAAGCTGGATTCACGCAGGTGAGTATCGCGACATCGAATACAAAAAGTGAGTTGTAAAAACCATGATAAACGTCCAACGCTTCGGTCAACGCAGTCTTAAAACCGCTTGTGGTTTAGCGCTCCTGCTGGCGATGATTTTTACCAGTTTCATCACCGACACCGCACAAGCTCAGAACTCTGCTGCCCATCAGCAATTTGTCTTCGCCTACCGACTGCTTCAGCGTGAGGAGTATCAACTCTCCGCCCAGGCGTTCGACGAATACCTTGCTCGATATCCACAAGACGAAAAACGTGGCGACGCCTTGTACTACCGGGCACTACTCTCACGAAACACCAGTCAAAACCAACAGGCAATCCAATACCTCGAACAAAACGTTGCCCCGATGCATGTCCCGGATCATGCGATGCTGTTTCTCAAGGGACAGATTTACTCCGACCTTGGACAGCATGAAAAAGCGATCCAGGCATTAGAGTCCATCGACCTGCAAAATCTGGATTCGGATACCAAAGCGTCGATCTTCTATCTGCGTGGCAAAGGCTATCGGGGCCTCAACAACCTGCCGGCAGCGGCAACCCAACTCAAAGAAGTCATCAAAATCGACTCCTCGCTCAAAGCTCAGGCCATGTTGGACCTGGCGCGGATTGAGGTCTTGATGAAGCTCCCTGCCGATGCGCTGGCAACCCTCAAAAAATGTTTACAACTCAACAACCCGCAAGTCTCCGCCGAGGCCGGCCGCCTTGCAGGTGATCTGGCGTTTGAATTGAAAATGTACGATCAGGCCTCACAGTACTACAACGTCGTCATGACACAGTACACAGCTTCGGAACATCTGAGCCCTGCCATCACCGGCATGCTTTGGTCTTTGTACGAACAGAAGCAATACGGCCAGGTCCTTGCCACCTTCGATCAAGTCAAAAAACATCTTGGCAATCATGAACGTGTCACCGGTTGGTACCTGGCTGGTGCCTCGCATCAGGCGATGGGTGACCACAACAAAGCGGTCGCACTGTTCGGGGCGATTCTCGCTGCCGCATCAGGTTCGGATCTGGAAGACAAGGTGCTTTACCGCTTAGCCGCCAGTCAATATGAAATCGGTCAGTTCGGCGGGATGACGCAAACCATCGCCAAGCTCCGCAAAGCGTTCCCTGACTCCAAGCGACTTGCCGATGCCGGATACCTCCTGGCCACGGCTGCGCTTAAGCAAGGTGACAACAACCTCGCAGCAGCAAGACTCTCGGCCATCATCGACAGTGGTCAACGCCATCCGTTTTATACCCAGTCCCTGCTTCAACGTGCCCGGTTGTACGAATCCATCAATCAACCCGAACATGCTGTAGCCGATTATGAAACCTATGCTGCGGTCTACCCGACGGCTGAAAATCAAGTCAAACTCCCCGAGGACACCGTCGCGCAGGCGATGGTGCGACTTGTGGATTTGAACTACCAGATCAAACGTTTTGAAGCTTCCGATCAGGCAGCTTCCAAACTACTTGAACAGCCCAAACTTGACCCGTTGGTTGAAGCAGAAGGCTTGTATCGTCGCGGTCTGGCTCAGGTGCAGATGAAGCAGTTCGCCAAAGCGATCAACACCCTTTCAGCACTGCTCGATAAGTATCCGCAGAACCACTACCGGGCTGACAGCATCTACTACCGCGGACTCCTGGAACTGTCACTAAAGCAAACCGACAAGGCGATGGCGGACCTCAAAGAAGCAGCGGCGGCTCAGACCTTATCCCGCCCGTTGAAGATCAATTCACTGCGACTTGCTGCGATGCTCGAACGTCAAGCCAAGCAGGATGATGCCGCGGCAGCCACACTGGGCAGTCTGGAAAAACTCGTCGGACTCACCGGCCTGAACATTCGCGAACTGATCTGGATCGGCGAGTACTGCATGGATCGCAATCAACCGGAACTTGCGATGAAATATCTCAAGCCCATCCTCGGTGGCAATGCTTCGGCATCCCGCGGCGAACTGTCCAAAGCCCTGATGCTCGGCGCCCAATCCCTGCGGGCACAGGACAAGCTTCCCCAAGCGATTGATGCCTTCCGTGAAGTGGTTGCCATGAGTGTCGGTCACGGCTATCAAGCCCGTATCCAACTGGCTCGCACCTTGGCCAAAGCTGGTCAATATGATGAAGCGTTGATTGAATACCAATCCCTCATCGCTGCAGAGCAAACGCAGATCGCATGTGAAGCGCTGTATGACAGTGGTGAACTGCATCGCCAACTTGTGCAGGTTCGACTGCGTGAAAGCGATGCCGCAGGTGCCACAGCTGAGCGTGAACAGGCGATTGTGAGCTTCAAGCGTTTGATCCTGCTTTACAGCTTCCCTGAGGTGTCGCCACTTCCTGAACTTGCCAACATTCAACTGGCGGAACTGGCTATTGAAATGGACAAGTCTGATGACGCCAAAAAGCAATTTGAGGAAATGGTTCAAGCCTATCCTGACAGTGTCTATGGCACCTATGCCACCGCGTCTTTAGCCATGATGGAAAACCGCAAGACAGTTGCGACAAGTCTGTACAAAAAGATTCGCGAAGCCGAGCCAATCGACTCACGTCTACTCACACGGATCGACAATCAAATCAAAGTATTGGGAGGTGTGCAATAATGCCAACCCCCGGAAACAATCTCAAAGATACTGACCCGCGAACCGCCATGTCTTCGACGTTGAACATGCCCAAACATTTCGCCTGGGCTGAGCATGCAAACATTTTGTTCTTTGCTGCACTACTCGTGAGTGTGATTGCACATGGCGCTTTGGCGTTCAAGTATGCCAATGAATCCTTTGTGCATATTGATCCGGCACTCATCGGCCAGGACAATACGTTCATTGCAGTCGATCGCGCACCGGAACAGGACATCATCGTCGATCCCCTGCCTGAAGAAACAGTCGACACCAAACCCCAAGAGTCCGTCGAGGCGATGGATCAGACGGTTAATGAAGATGACTTGGTGGCCATGTCCCAGGCCTTGCTTGATGACAGTCCGCCGCCGCCAGCTCAATCCCAGGCAGTGACCGAGGAAGTTGAACTGCGACAAATCGCAGACGAAAAACCTGCTGACAACCTTGAAGAAGGCAAGCTCTCCGAAGGCTTCCCCGAAGTTGCCCTGCCAAGCTCCGTGAAAGACTCACAGCTTGTGCAGATTCCGCTGGACATCAAGTTCACCCCCGGCACAGGTACCGGTGACGAAGGAACCGGCGAAGGGTCCGGCGGCGGGACAGGCGGCATTGCCATGATCAGCGGTGATGCGCAAAACATCCTCCTTGGCAGCGGACTTGTGGCTGGTTTTAATCCCAAGCCTCAAAAACTCGCGCCCCCGGTCTTTGAGGAAAAACATGATGTGACCGTCGACAATGCCATCGTCGATGCGCCTTTGCAAATGCCCAAGGTGGACTTTACCGAACTGGCAATGGATGAAGCTGCCAAGGTCAATATCCCTGAAAAACTCGACCACGATTTTGACTACTACCTCACCCGCTATGTCGCCCCGCAGCAGACCAACACCGGCTGGTTTGGTCGCAAACAAAGCTTCACCGATGACGGGCGTGGTTATTTCAAAGTCGAAATCGTCCCACGTAAATCCCTTAAGCGTCTGCCAACCATGCCCAAGGATGTGGTCTACCTCATTGATATCTCCGGCAGTGTCCCGCAGACCTGGGTCGATCAAATCGTCCGAGGTGTCCGCGACAGCCTGGCATCACTGAATAAAGAGGATCGATTCAACATCGTGTTCTTCTCGGATACCCCGGTCATCTTCAGCCCCAACCAGATTCAGGAAGCCACTGATGAAAATCTGGCAAAGGCTCGACAGTTTCTGCAAGACCGTAACTCCGAAGGTATGACCGACGTGAACCATGCGTTGTCTCGACTGCTGGTGCGCGACCTTGAAGTCGCCCGTGTCTACAACCTGATTATGATCTCCGACGGACGCCCAACACATGGCGTGATGGATACGCGGGAACTGATCAACCTCATCACCCGTGACAATGATCAAGTTGCCAGCATCTACTGTGTCGGCGTGACCAATCGTCAGAACCGTTCGTTGCTTGAGTTCCTTGCCTATCGCAACAAGGGCTTCTGCGTGTACTCCGACAGTGAAATGCAGGTCGCTCAAACGATCCGTGATTTGGGTAGCCGACTGCGTTACCCGCTGATGAAGGACGTGCACATGAGCTTACTTGGGATTGATCCCGAAGATGTGTACCCCAAGGACTTGCCTAATCTTTACCAAGGCGAGAAGTTTGAAATTTACGGTCGGTATGATCGCAGCCGCAAGTTCACGATGCGCGTGGTCGGCCACAACGGTCGGCGTGTATTGGACATGACCTTTGGCAAAGACATCGCTGAATCACAAGTCGGCGAAAAGGAAATGCCCTTTAGATGGGCGTTCTGGAAGCTGCATCATCTTTACAGCGAGATGCTCCGCCGTGGTGAATCCGAACGCGTCAAAGCCCAGATCGAGGCCCTCAAAAAGCAATACGATCTGACGACGTTGTATTAAAACCAATTCAACCGCTTGCGGTTTAGCGTTACTTGTATCTGCCGATCACCGTTAGTATTCGGTTCTCGCCTGCGATGCTAAACCGCAAGCGATCCATCCAATCAATACCTTTACCCCATCTGTCCTATGCGAGTTTGTCTTCAACGCGTTTTAACTGCATCTGTCACGGTCGACTCCAAAGTCGTCGGTGAGATTCAGCATGGGCTGTTGTTACTCACAGGTGTCGGGCATGACGACACGGCGGACATCGTCGACAAGATGGCTGCCAAGGTCGTGAACCTGCGGATATTTAGTGACAGTGATGGCAAGTTCAATCTCTCGCTGTTGGATACCAAGGGCGGCGCGTTGGTGGTCAGCCAATTCACGTTGTATGCCGACGCTCACAAGGGACGACGTCCAAGCTACATTGATGCTGCCCGGCCGGAGACTGCTTCGCCTTTATGTGACCGTTTTGCTCAGCAGTTAGAACAACTGGGAATCGCCCCGGTACAGACCGGCATCTTCGGTGCGGATATGGATGTCGCGTTGGTCAATGACGGGCCGGTGACGATCTGGCTTGATAGCGATGACGTGTTGTAAACGAACACTCTTATTTTAGACGCTCAGAGCTTGCCGCTTGCGTGGTTTGGAATGCTCATACTGTTCAAGACGTTGGGCGAATTCATCAAAACTGCGTCCGAGCTTCGGTGACCAAAGCGCTTCGGCAAAGGCGATGAGTCGGGGGAAGATTTGTTTCTCCAACGCCTTTTCATTCTCAGCATACTCCGTCCAGATTGGTGATTCGCTGCCAAGAATATTGGTTTGATATTCCTTCTCCAATCCTTCAGGTGTCGGGTCGAAGTGATAAACCTTTTCCAAAGGCAAGACCAACATCCAATCCGGCTTGGTCGGACGATCCGCTTCCAATGCCGGGTAATCCAGATAAACCCATTCATGATTGGAGTTGATCACGGCATAGCCCTTGCGTGCTGCGGTGGCGGCTTCATGGGCAAACCATGCGTGAACGATCTGACCATTGGGAATTTGATCATCCACGCCATCGGTCCAGGCAATGGTCTGGCGGTCAAGTGTCTGCTGAACATGATCGTGAATCTGCCCAAGCACATGCGTCCGCAGTGCGATGTTGGTTGTCAGTCCTAATTTGGTTTTGATTGCTGAGCAGACCGGACACTGATCCCACTTTTCGCCGGGCGTTTCGTCGCCTCCGATGTGCAATTGCTGCGTGAATATCTCTGCCATTTCCGAGAGGACGGTTTTGAGAAATGCGTAAACCTGGGGTTTACCTGCACAGTAAGGAAATCGCCCTGCGGATTGGGTGTAAGCATCCCAACCGTCGTGGTCGATATCAATGGCCTCACCGCTGCAGGAGAGTTCGGGGTAGGCGACCAAGGCACTGTTGCAGTGTCCGGGGATTTCAATTTCCGGGATCACGGTGATGTGTCGATCGCGTGCGTATTGGACGATATCGCGCATTTGGTTTTTGGTGTAGTACCCGCCGTAGCGCTTACCGTTTTCGGTTCGCCATGCTGCGATATCCGTGAGTTTAGGATAGGCATCGACCTGCGCCCGCCAGGCCTGGTCGTCACAAAGATGCCAATGCAGTCGGTTGAGTTTCAGTGCTGCCATGCGGTCGATATGTTGCTTGATCCAAGCCACTTCCTGAAAGTGCCTCGCCGAGTCGAGCATAAAACCACGCCATGCATAACGGGGATAATCGGTGATCTCACAGCAGGGAATTGCAGCTTGTTTGCGATGGGTTCGGATTAATGCAGTCAAACTTTGCAGGGCATAAAACACACCTGCGGTATCCGTGGCGGTGATTTGAATCTGTTCAGTCGTCACGCGCAGAACATAGGCTTCGGGCTTGGCATCACAGCAGTCGGGGTTGATACTGATAAGCAGATTAGCAGCATGGCCGTTGGGTGTGATTTGGTATTGAGCGTTGCAGTCCTGGGGCAAGCATTGATGTAATAAATCTAACCAAACTGTCAGTTCATTGGCAGGCAAAGCTGTCGAACCATACACCAGAAAGTCACGACTTAACACAAACGCACCAGTGAGCATTTTAGTCTCAGCAGGTTTGGGGATAATGTTCAATGCGGTAAGTTGCATAGGGACCAATCAGCTTTCATTGACAGTGGCAGCCAGCAGTGAATCATCATCGAGCATGCATGAATGATTGCCGATCAATGCCTGTTCCAAAGCAACATCCGCAGCACCGAGACAGACGCCGTGGTCCATGTGAGCAGACGCCAACACGTTGACATGCCGCATGGGGATGGGGACGTTTTTCTCGTTGACTCGGTTTTGAATATGGGTGAGCATTTTTTGATTGGCCAGTCCCAGATTCCCACCGATGATCACCGAGCAGGGGTCGATTAAGTCAGTCATGGCAACGAGTGTATCGGCGATGTGATCGGCTAAACCGTGGAGTTCGTCGGGGAAGTCGCCCTGCCGATCTGCCATGGTTAACAGATGCTTGGCTTCAACGATACCGTAGGGTTTATCATCCAGTAAGGTATCGATTTCCCCTGCCCCAAAGTGCGCCCCGCGACAGAGCTTGCCATTGAGAAACAGAGATGCGCCAAGGCTGCTGATGGTGTAGTTTTGTGCCTGGTCGGATGTGTTGACCAGAAAATACAGGAAGTCCTCGGTGTCCACTGCATTACCACTACGCGCTTCGGCCTGGGTGGCAAAGTTGGAGTCGTTATCCACACAGACTGGCACCGAAAAGACTTCGCTCATGGCGTTGGCAAGATTGAAATTCTCCAGACCAAACCGTGTGGATCGCAGGATGACACCTGTGTTGGGATTCACGATCCCGGGGATCCCCACGCCGATGCCCAGGAGCTTGCCATTGGGTTTGCCATGACGCGCAAACCAGTTGGTGATGCGATTGTTGGCTGCTTGAGGCAGCAGTTCCAAGGGCTCACGCAGGAGCATGCGATCACGGTCGATGACCTGACCTTGAGCGTTGAGAAACACCAGGGAAGCTGAATCATTTTCAACACCAATACCCACCACCCAACCCAAGTCCGGGTTGATCTCCAGGAGGACCTGCTTTTTGCCCATGCCCGGATTGTCACGTTTGCCTTGTGTGCGAATGACATCACGTTGGATGAGTTCACGTGTGATGTAGGTCAAACTCGAATGTCGCAAACCGGTTTGTTGTGCAAGTTGATGTCGGGACAACGGGCCAGCCTGTCGCAAGAGATGAACGACCAGTCGCCGGTTGTTGACAGCTGTTCGAACCTGATTGGATTTGGTCAGTGGTTGTTGCATATTGACTACAGATGTTTCAATTTTAAATAGTGAGTGGACTGTGATTAGCCTTTGTGGTCCCATTGAATCCACTTGAGTTTGTCGTAAAGTTCGGTGACAGGCACGGCTTTGGCGTGTCCATCCATGAACAGTAAATTACCTGCTCCACTATGACGTTTGGGGTCCGGGAGGTTGAGCAGGAAATCGGATCGGTCAAACCGATACTTGGGCGGCGTCGCATTGGTTGCGATACGAGCGCTGGCATTATCCCAAAGCAGGATGTGCTCCGAAGGGGCTGCAATGATATTGTCCCGTTCGCCATACCAGGACTTGGCCTCCGTGGATGAGTAGCCACCACGCGAACCGCCCATGACTGACCAGCCACCACTTGGGCCTCGAGAATAGCTGTCATGGTTTAAGGCATAGCTGCCACCTTTTTCAATCTTGTAAAAATCATAGCTCAATGGTGATGCTGCACCGTAGGGGTCAGCATCATTAGGGCAGGTCAACAGGAATCGGCCGACACCTGGATTACCAGCGGGTTTGCCCATGGCTTCAGAGTAATTCTGCGTCAGATACGCACTCCAGAGTGTTCCGCCTGCCGTGGAGACGAGCAGGTATCGGCGTTGACGTTGCAGATGCGTTTCATAGACCATGCCCACCTGACGCTGCTTGGTAAGGCATTGCACATTCCTTGCTGCCTGTCTTGCTGAGGATAAAGCAGGTAGCAGAATGCTGATTAACAGTGAAATGATGGAGATCACAACTAGAAGTTCAATGAGTGTAAAAGCTCGACGTGTCATGGTACAGGATTCCTTGGGAGTGTATTGAATTAGACGTTACCGAGCGACAAAGGACAAGTGTGCTCGTTCAATCCTAGCATTGGAGAAGTTATTGTCAATGTTATTTAATTCGTTGAGTTTAATGTATAACAAGACGTTTTTAGTGTTTTACACTGCAACTTTCGTTCATTTACCCAGTTGCGCCGGGCAGGTAGACGGTCAAATAATTTTATAAATTTCAATAAATGAAATATGTATTGACTCAATCCGAAAGCTTGCTACTATTTCAAACATGAAACAACACCTCCAACCAACGCGTCTATTTCTGGTAATCACTCTCTGCCTGCTTACCAACTCCTTGTGGGCTCAGACTCCCTTGGCGGATATGCCTCAAGCGCCGGCATCGCCCAAGGGAATCCAAGGCATATGGATATGGCGATTTGATACCATCGCTGACCCGATCAAGCGACAGGAGCTACTGGACTTCTGCCAATCGCAACATATCAACCGACTGCTGGTGCAGATGCACATGACCAAAGGCAATGACCAGTTGCGTGATGCCGCAGCATTAACTGCACTGATCACACAAGCTGCGGATCGCAACATCGCCGTTGAAGCGTTGGAAGGCGATCCTGCCATGGCTGAAAAAGCCAATCAACCCAATACACTCAAACGACTGGAAGTGATACTGGCGTTTAATCAAACACTCCCCGATGGCAAGAAAATGGTCGGACTGCACTACGACATTGAACCTTACATCCTGCCTCAGTGGAAAAAAGGTGGCGACACACGCCTGGCCATCATGCGAAACTTGCTGGACTTTGCACACCTTGCCCGCAAGCAGCTTATTGCTCAGCAGCCACCGATGACGTTGTCCTTTGACATCCCCTTCTGGTACGACCACAAAGTCAGCGACAAAGACAACTGCATCCTCACCTACAACGACCAGACCAAAAACTTCTACCAACACATTCTCGATGTCAGCGACTACATCGGCATCATGTCCTACCGAACCAAAGCCCAGGGAAGCAACGGCGTCCTCAAGCATGTACAAAGCGAATTGGACTATGCCCGGAAGATAGGCAAGACCATCGTGCCAGCGCTGGAAACCATCGAACTCAAATCCTCACCCACCATCACTTTCTTTGGCAAGCCTGCATCCGAATTCTGGATCGAACATAACAAAGTCCGCCAAGCCCTTGCAGACGATCCTGCCTTTGGTGGCATGTTCACGCATAGCTATCGAGGCCTAAAAGATCTCACCATCCAACCCAACACCGAAAAAGAGTAACTATCCATGCGTGGCTTTATGCTCGACAGCGCCCGAGTGCTTGAATCACGGGCGTACTACCGACGTTTTATCGACTTCATTGCTCAACGTGGCTGCGACACCTTGCTGTGGCATTTCACAGATGACCAGGGGTGCAGCCTGCAATTCGACGCACTAAATGGCTGCGCCTCACCCAACGCATACACCAAAGACCAACTCCGCGAATTAATCACCTACGCCCAAACCAAAGGCATCATGATGATTCCTGAGTTGGAAACATTGGGACATACGCGCTACATCACACGCGCTTCGGATGAGTTGGCAGAGCTTTCAGAAAACAATGCTGAGTTCACCGCCATCTGCCCGGTCGCCCCGCGGACACAGGAGATTATCGCTGCGTTGCTTGATGAAGTCTGCGAACTTTTTGATTGTCCCTTTGTACATGTCGGCATGGATGAGGTGAACTTCGGGGATCATCCGCTGACACAAAAAGCCCTGCAAAACAAGACTCAAAGTCAGATTTTTGCCGACCACCTTCAATTCCTGCATCAGCATTTAGCCAAGCATGACAGGCGGATGATGATGTGGGCGGATCACATTATCAAAGACACGGCGATTGCAGCCGAACTTCCGCGCGATGTGATCATGGCCAACTGGCAGTACGATCCAATCGTGCCCTGGCAGACCACGCAGACGTTGCTGGACATGGGGTTTGATGTGGTGCTTTGTTCATCCATGATCAGTCACGCTCAGACATTGCACCCCGGTAAATCCTACGCATTACCCAACCTCACCGAGACGGCCAGGCAAACGCGCGAGCACGATAAAATCCTTGGCAGCATCGTCACCATCTGGACACCTCAGCGCTTTTTACACGACGCCCTTTGGCCCGCGGTGGACTACGCTGCTGCAATGCTCAAAAAGCAAGGCTACGTCCCATTGGCAGAAACCTTGCCATCTTTTGCCAAGACGTTTTATGGTTTTGAACCTTCTGCAACTTGGATCAATGCAATGCAGACGCTCTTTGATCACACGCCCATGCGCCGCCCATGGGTCGCTGCCATGCGGTTGGAAACCGGAGATGATTTGCAAGGCATAGACCTGCAACAAGAAGCCAATTGCTGGCAAGAAGTCCATGATGTTTTAGCTGGCTCTCGTGACGATGTAACCGACAACGCTGAGGCATACGACACCTTGGTCTTGATGATCCGCATGATGCGTCACGTGTGGTTGCGACTGCTTAAATTCAATCAGAACACCTGCGACGAATCACTATTGGCTGAATCCCAGGCAATCGAAAAAGCACTTGGCCAAACGTGGGATCGTGAACGCTTTGCCGATGATCCGCGGAAGATGACGCCGGTGTTCAGCTTTGATGAGGTCAATCATTTGCTGCTGATGTTCACACAAGGCACTGAGCGATTACAGGAAAATATTTGCCTGTATCGCTAGTAGTCTCGTCTGTCTGCTCAAGACTCAGCGACACGCAGTGTCGCAGCCAGGTGCGCCACAAGAACCCAATCGTTTGACCATTGGTTTGGTTGATTAAAAAAACCGCGAGATGAATGATGGTTCATCTCGCGGTTTTTATTTGTGTTTACACAGTCGGAAGCTTAATGACTCACCGATGTGAAATGGGATTATGATCCAATAGTTCAGCTACCGACTTTGCGCATCGACTGGACGCACTTGGTCAGTGAATCGACAGGTGCTTCGACATCCGCTTCGTATTCAATGACGGACATACCATCAAAGCCGTTGTCGTCGAGTGCTTTGACGAATTCAGGCAGGTTCAGCGTGCCGGTACCGACGATCACATCTTTCCATGAAGCGTCGGAATTAAAGACGAAGTCCTTGTAATGAACGCCATAGACACGACCAGCGTGCTTCTTGATCCATTCGACAGGCTGTCCCTGATTGGGGCCGATCTGCATACACCATGCGGTGTCGATACACAGACCCAGTTGCGGGCCACCCAGTGCAAGAAGGTGTTCGATCACATCAGGACTACCGCCGAACATGTATCCACCGTGACAATGCAGGCCAACACGGATACCAAATTCATCGGAGAGCTTCTTGATCACGCGGATGGCTTTTTCATAGCTATCGATTCTCACATGAGCAGAGATGTGCTTGGCACCGGCTGCTTGGGCACATTCAAACCACTTGCGTTCGACTTCTTCGTTACCTTCGAAGGTTTGCACGCCGATGGAGATGACGTTGACATCTGCATCGTTGTAGGTCTTGACGACTTGCTTAAAGCCGTCCACATCGGAGAAGTCCGCATGCACGCCGCAGACTTCGATTTTATTCAGACCGATTTGCTTGACGTAGCCGGCGACTTCTGCGTTGTCTTTGAAGTTACGGAAGCAGAAACTCTGCACACCGAAATCCATGGAAGGTTTTGTGGACATGATATTTTCCTTATCAATTTGAGAAAATAATGAATCGTGTGATCACCAGTTTTATGACTGGCAGATTTTGTAAACAGTGGAATGTAACGCGGGGTTATTTTTTGATGCGGACTTCTTTGCCGGTCTGGCTGGACTTGTAAATCGCATCGAGAATTTTCTGTACCGCCAGTGACTGAGCAGGCTTGGCACAGACTTCTTCTTCGCCGAGAACAGCCTTGGTGAAGTTGGCAAAGCGGCAGCAGTGCTTGTATTTAATGTCGGCTTTGACGTCTTTGACGATGTCATACTCAGCGATGTCTGAGAAGCGATAGACTTCCGCGGGATACAGCGTCGCGCCAGCTTCGGTGCCAAAGAGTTCGACGTTCATGCCGGGGTTACCGGTGTGGCAAGCCCAGGTCGCATCAAGGGTGACGGTTTGACCGCCCTTGAGCTTGATCAGTGCAGAAGCAAAGTCATCAACGGTGAACTTGAGCTTCTTGTCACGGTCGGAGATGCCCCAGCCGCCTTCCCCCAGACCACGGTTGCCAAACTTGGTGTAGGTCACACCGCTGACAGCTTCGGGTTCGAAGTTGTCCATGGTGTAGAGACACAAGTCCAGCAGATGCACGCCAATATCCAGCAGTGCGCCACCGCCAGCCAGAGGCTTATTGCCAAACCAAGTCTGGAGCTTGGGGATACCCACGCGGCGACGCCAGAATGCCTTGCCGTGATAGATTTCACCGAAGATGCCTTTTTCGGTCAGCGTCTTGATCTTCTGACAGGAGTCAACAAAGCGTTGGTTCATACCCAGCGCAAAGACCTTGCCGGACTTGTCGGCGGCGGCGATGACTTTTTTGGCTTCGGTGGCACTCAGTGCAAAGGGCTTGTCGAGGATGCAATGCTTACCGGCCTTGAGGACTTCAATGGCCCAGGATGCGTGGAATTTGTTGGGGACCGCAACGTAGACCGCATCAATATCAGGATTGGTCAAAATTTCCTTGGCGCTATCGGCAACGGCTGGGATATCAAACTTGGCAGCCAGATCATTACGACGGCCTTCATGTGGATCCCAGACGGTCAGAACCTCAGACTGATCATTTCCCTGAATGGCTTTGGCGGAGGAATGAGTGATCATTCCTGAACCGATAATACCGTAGCGAACCGTGGACATGTGTAACCTCAATTTGCAAAAAATAGACCGTAAAAGAGTGAAATAGCAATTTAACGAAGATATTCTGACTTACAATATGCAAAAGCTAGGATATATTGGCGAATCTTACAGACTTCTCTTTTTTTAGCGATACTTGGAGATTACATGGACCTTCCCAAGCAATTGCGCAATATTTCGATGTATTACTGTGACCCGCAATCACAGAACCTTGGCCGCACGATTGAACCGGGTTTGGAGATTGTGGAGCTTGTCACGCAAGGCAAGGGCGCGCTTTGGGATGATGGGCGATGGGTGCCGATTGAAGCCGGTGCACTGCTTTGGCATGTGGCTGGGGATACCACCATCGGCCGGACGGATAAGGTGGATCCTTATGCGTGTCTGGCGATTCACTTCCAGGTTGCTGATATGAGTCAGCGACGTGTACCGCATGTGTCCTGGTGGATGGATACCGATGAACTTCGACAGTTCACGCGCGAGGTGTTGCGGTACTTTGTCGATGACACGTTTGATGCTCAAACCATGCTCATGTACACCTACAGCCGACTGTACTTTCAATCGCGTTTGTATCACCATCAACTCGTTGCATCCAACGCGCCCGCTGGACTGGTGCAGGTGATGCAGATGATTGATCAGCGGTACCATGAATCCCTGTCACTTGACGATTTGGCAGAGGTGGCCAACTGGTCGGTGGCCCATCTGCACGATGTCTTCCGCAAGCACACGGGAACCTCACCACACCAAGCCCTGTTACGACGAAGACTCCATGCTGCCCGTGAAAAACTCATCGCCACCAATGATCGTGTCAAGACCATTGCCCACGAGACCGGCTTTGCATCCGCTGCAGGATTCTGTCGCACATTCAAACAAGTCACCGGCCAGACACCTGCGGACTATCGACAATATCACGCGCATTTGAAGTAATCCCGACTCCGGCTTTGGGCACAGGATTGACGGAATATGACAAGTCAATAACTACGCGCTGCATTGATACTTGCAGATCCTTCGAAGACGTCCACAATGAGATGTCTGAATAATCCTTTTCAAACACAAAATCTCACTGTTTACGGATGCTCAACATGACTAAACTGGCCCTACTGTGTCTTTGTCTTATCTGCTTAATCGGGAACACCACCATGGCACAATCCAAGTCCACTACCATCGCTGACTTTCACACACGTGCTCAAGCTGGTGAAACGCTCAACGTCGTCTTCCTCGGCGGTTCGCTCACCTGGGGTGCCAATGCCTCGGATCCCAACCAGACCAGCTACCGCGCTTTGATGGGCAAGTACCTGATTGAAAAATATCCCAAAGCACACATCACCAATCACGATGCTGCCATCGGCGGGACCGGCTCGAATCTGGGCATCTTCCGACTTGAACGTGACGTGCTGTCCAAAAAGCCTGACCTGGTATTCCTGGACTTCACCATCAACGACGGGATCAGTCACTCCGACAAACTGTCATTGGAAATATACGAGTCCCTGCTTCGGATGATGCTCAAGCAAAACATTCCCGTCGTACAGGTGATGCTCAGTTGTTACCACCAGGTGGGTAAGCACTATGACCTTGCCAAAGTCCCCCGCTACAACGATCACATCACCCTCTCCAAAGCATACAAAACCGGAGTTGGCGATACGCTCCAATACATCCAAAATGTTTACAAAACCAAAAATGTCGACATGGACGAAATCTGGTGCATCGGTCGCGATAAGACCCATCCCGGTGATGCGGGTTATCAACTGTATTTCGAAGCTGTTCGCGATGGTTATGAACAAGCGATCCAAGACAAACGCGTCACCATCATCCCTGACAAGCCGGTCTTTGGTGACGGCTATATGAATCCCAAGCGAAACATTCTCGTGGACATGGACAAATATCCCAAGGGTTGGGATCGCCAGAAAACCTTCCGCACGGCCTTGTGGTTTGATGGCCAATCCAGTCGTTGGATGGGCGATGTGCTGGTTGCCTCTGCCAAGAAGCGTAAGACCACCGAGCCGTTGGTCTTTGAATTTGAAGGATCATTCGTGGGTATCTTTGGTGAGATGAATGGCGACTCCGTGCCGTTCCGCGTGTACATTGACGACCAACTTGTCCAAAGTAGCGGCTCGGAGTTCTGGGAGAAGAACACCGCGCGTTTTAGCTCCAGTGGCGGCGGCAACCTCTTTGCATGGACACCACTGGCTAAGGAGTTGGCCCCCGGCAAGCATACGCTCAAGATCGAACCCATCTTCATGCCCTCTGACAAGGATGGTGATCTGCGCATCGAAAGCATCTGCGTAATGGGACCCACCAAGTAACCCCCCGCCCCCCGGAACCTTGAAAGACAAATACACGCCCACTTTCAAACCGCTTGCGGTTTAACGCTGCTTGTATCTGTCGAAAACCTGAAGAGATTCGAATCTCGCTTACCGTGCTAAACCGCAAGCGGTTCTATTTTCTACTCCAAAAACAATTTTCATTTCACGACTTTTTTAATCTTGATTCAATGAGATCAAAGATAAAATATCCGACTTCCTGCGCAGTGATATCGACCTCATGGTACGTATCCTCCTGACGCATGTACGAGGATTAGCCCGACAATGAAAATTCAACTTCGCTCGGCTTCAGTCAGTGATCTGGACGAACTACTTGCCATCGAGCAGGCTTGTTTTGATATTACCCGTCGCAGTACGCGTCGGTCACTGCTCAACAGCCTCAATAGCCCAATGCAGCAGATTTGGGTCGCGACCACCCGGGATAAAAATGCCTGTGAAGTCATTAGCGGGGTGATGATTCTCCATCACCATGTTCATACGCTGCGAATTTACTCCATCGCTGTTTGCCCGGACTTTCGTGGCAAGGGTGTGGGGTCCAAATTGCTCAAATATGC
This sequence comes from Phycisphaerales bacterium UBA7800, assembly GCA_002480565.1. Classification (GTDB taxonomy): domain Bacteria; phylum Planctomycetota; class Phycisphaerae; order Phycisphaerales; family Phycisphaeraceae; genus UBA7800. Next base: position 181,879 of record DLCK01000030.1, read on the forward strand.
ACATCAACTGGCAGTTGAACGACACTATGACCACCTGTCTCTGGAAGCGGATCAAGCTGACACGAAACTGATCGACTGGTACGTTTCCCATGGGTATCAAGTGATCACATCACTGCCGAACTATTACGCAAGCGGTCATCATGCCGTGCGGATGCGGCAGAATTTTCATCATGGCCAATCTACTGGCCAGAAGACCAATCAAAGCACCATCAACCTGTTAGTCGCTGACGATCCAACGGACCTGCGCCTGAAAATTGATAACGCCACGATCATCAGCGCCCACCAGTATCTCACCGATTCGCATTATCAAAACATCCCATACGCCCGGGTGTTTAACCTGTGTAGTTCGTACAAGTATCAGTCTTCAGGCTATTACGTTTCCCTGTTAGCTGAAGCACGATCCCACCGCTCGATTCCAAGTGTGTCGACGATTCAGGACTTTCAATCCCGCTCGATCATGCGTTCGATGACCGACGAGATGGACAACTTGATTCAAAAGGCATTCGCAACTGCAACAGCTAAAGAAATGTCATTGGATCTGTATTTCGGTCAAAGCCTCGACAAGCGGTTTAACGAACTTGCCACGCGGTTGTACCGATTGTTTCCCTCGCCGATGCTGCGGGTGGATTTTGTTCAGATCAAAGGAAAGTGGCTGGTGGACAAAATCGCACCTTTGGCGATGAAAAAAATTGACGAAGCACTGATGCCCACGGTACAGGAGTTGGCGGTTAACTTTTTCAAACGCAAGCGATTTCATCAGGCTCGTATGCGTAACTATGCCTATGACATTGCAGTCTTATACGATCCAGAGGAAGTTGAACCACCTTCAAGTCTGCCAACACTTAAACGGCTGTGCAAAGTCGCTGAGCAGATGAATATGTATATGGAACTCATAACGCGCAACGACATGGACCGACTCAGTGAGTTTGATGCGTTATTTATTCGCACCACGACCAACGTCAATCATTACACCTATCAATTCTCGCGTAAAGCCTACGCAGAAGGGTTGGTGGTGATTGATGATCCGTGGTCGATTCTGCGTTGTGCCAACAAAGTCTATCTGGCAGAGCGATTGGCTCAAGAGCAGATCGCAACACCTCAAACCTGGATCCTCGACAGCACATGGCTTAAGGGCGACCGTCTTGGCGAGTTACCTTTGCCTTTGGTTCTTAAGCAACCTGACAGCGCCTTTTCCAAGGGCGTGGTCAAAGTTAAAACTTACGAACAACTCAAAACGACCTTACAGAATCTGCTTAAAAAGTCCGACCTGTTATTGGCACAGGTTTTCATGCCAACTGCGTTTGACTGGCGTATCGGCGTATTGGATCGCAAGCCGCTGTTTGCCTGCCAGTATCACATGGCCGACGGGCATTGGCAGATCGTCAACTGGGAAACCAAGAACAAAAACAATCTCTGGGGTGCCTACAAAACGTTTGAAATTGACGATATCCCACCAGTCGTGGTCAAGACCGCAGTGCGTGCAGCAAACCTCATCGGCGATGGTTTATATGGAGTCGATATCAAAGAAGTCGATGGTAAAGCCTACGTCATTGAAGTCAACGACAATCCCAATATTGATTTGGGCATTGAAGACCAGCTTCTGAAAAACGAATTGTATCGCCGTCTGATCCAATCCTTGATGACCCGCATTAAAGTCGCCCGGGATATCTCACGGTTGCGACTTTAAAATCGAATGCGGCTTAGCGATCCTTGTATTGAACGAAAACCTGAAGAAATTCTAATCTCGCTTGCAGCGCTAAACCGCAAGCGGTTTGAATGTTCACATCAACTCGCCAGGGGTGACTGTCTGGATGGAAAGACTTTCGAGGATTTGTTGGTGTTGTTCTTCATTGAGCAATAACCGAGCGCGTTCGTCGAGCCAATCAGCTTGAGTGGTTTGACCCCTTCGGGATGCAGCAACATATAGCAAGACATGCATCGCACCACATTGCAGCGGTGGCATCAACTCTGCCAACTGCACCTTGTTATGCAAATCCGCCAAAGCGATTTCGTCATAACCGACCATCAGCAGATACCGGGTCTGCAAGGTGAGTTTTTGAAGTGTATGCGTCAAGCTCAGGCTTCGACGCGAGAGTTCAGTCAGACTCATCCACGCGCCGGATGCATCACCGCAGGCAAGCTGCGCTTCGGTTAGCATCAACAACAGGTGTTGGGAAACTGCTTCGACATTTCGAGGTGACTCACTAAGCACACTATGACAGACCGCAATCGTCTGATGATGGTTCTGCTGTTGATGTCGTAATGTAGCCAGTCGATGCCATGTAAGCAGTCGGACTTGTCGGGCGAGTGGTTTGGCTTTGAGAACGGTTGCGATACGTGCTTCGGCAAGCTCGGGATCGATAGCAAAAAGTTCCGCCATGTTTGAGACCTGCTGCCAAGCCCGTGCACTGATGAAGTTCAGAACCATCCACGTACCTGCCATGATCATGATGCCAAACCCCAACGGATCATGCGACAGGTCAAACAATGCCATGAGAATCGTGCAGGTGATGGGAACGCCAAGAAGAATCGACAGGCGCATCGCTTGATCAATTTTCAATTGACGTTGCAGGTCATCAGGAGTTACCTGACCGACACGCCGCAAAGGTGGTGAGGATGGAGCATTCATGCGTGGCGCTCCTCATCATCGGTTTGGATCGATTCATCCGTTGATTGTTCTGGAGCCGGCAAGTCCATTTCAAGAGAAAGCGATGACTCGGTGATTGGGGCGTCGGTTTGTTGTGTTTGCTCTTGCTGAGGCTTGTAGGTCAGGTGAGCAGCAAGGGCTTTGAGTTGAGGTTGTCGCTTGAGGAGTTTTTGCGTGGATAGCAGCAGTGTTGCCTTATGCCACCAATGTCGGGTTTGCTCCATGAGTTCGTCATTGAATTGCAGGCTGTCCGCCTGTCTTAGTGACAGCTGATAGCAACTCCATGCCAAGAGTGCATAACCATGGCCTGCTTCAACTCCCAGAGGGCGCAGGTTCTCGACAAGGTCATCGCGATTTTCTTCAATCGCTTCGGTGAAGTGATAGGTACTCACATGCTGCAAGAGTGCTGCGTAGTGATACGTCGCTGCCATGGGTGAATTTTTAAGTTCCATTGCCATGGGTCGAAGCTTACGCAGGTTGGTATCTGCCGAAGCCAACTCATCATTGAACAGTTGGAGAATGGTGCGTTGTAATTGCAGTTGAATACTGCTGGGATGATCGGTGGGCATGCGTTGAATGAGATAGTCATAGGCGACTTCAGCAGCAGGCCAGGCGGCAAGTCTGTCAAGATTGTGTGCCATGAGCGCGACAAGTCTACCGTGCAATTCAGGCATCATCTGCACCACGGGGAGCGTCTTCCAAATAGCGCGGGTCGCACGGTCGTGTTGGCCAAGCTGTGTCCACTCGCCGATCTTCTGGACACGTGTCTGGATACCACGAATATTGCGAACGCGAACCATCGCGAAGATCACCACTCCGACAAGGATCAACCAAGGCAGTAACGCGGTAAAAACATCCTGAGCAAAGAGTGTCATGACCGCAGCAGCAATAAGCAATATCAACGGCAACTGCGTCACCCACATCCGCGACACCTTTGGAGCACAGCGAACCAGATGCGCAGTAACCTGCGTGGGCGTTGGCGGAGTAAAAGATTCTGTAGGTGATGACTTGGGCATGGTGTTGAATTGTACGCGATCAAAGCATCGGCGGGTTAAACGGGTAAAGCATCAGGTAAACCAACACGCCTGTGATTGAAACGTATAACCAGACAGGCAGCGCGATCCTGCCAATACGCTTGTGGGTTTCAAAACGTTGCTTGCGTCCAAGATGAATCAGTAATAATGCGAACACCGGAACTGTCATCGCCAATATCACATGGGACATGAGCATCAGCAGATATGCAGCCTTGATCAATCCCGTGCCGTTGTAGCTGGTATGCAGTCCATCACCGACGTAGCCCTTCCAGATTTTATGTGTCACATAGCAAACAAGAAAGATTGCCGAAACCACAAAAGCTGTCACCATCGTCTTGCGATGCGCATCACGTTTACCTTGCTTGATCAGACACCAACCGATCACCAGCAGTACTGCGGAGATGCCGTTGAGTATCGCATTAACCAATGGCAAAAAACTCAGATCCATAAAATGGTTCCTCTTGACTTACTCTTCGTCCAGGACGATTTGCAGATCCCTGTAAAGCTTTGCGACATCCTCAGAATCCAAGGCGTTGTAATACCCACGTGTCCGCAGCTTACGATCAACGAGAACGAACTTGGTGGAGTGATTGATCAGTCCGTGCCCCGGATCATCGCCGACGATATCGTTGGTGCCGACCATGAGCTTAAAGCCGTTGTTAATCAAGTCCCACATCTGATTACGAGGACCGGTAAGCCACAGCCAATTTGAAGTTGAAACACTAACTCGCTGGGCATGCTCTGTGAGTACTTTGGGCGTGTCGTAGTCTGGATCAACGGTGAAACTCACCAATCGGATTTGATCCCAATCGGATCTCTGTTTGAGTTTGTTTTCCGTTTTGGCCATCTGCAACGTGATCATCGGGCAAGGGCCTTGGCAACGCGTAAACACAAAGTCCGCGATCCATACCTTGCCCATGAGTTGGTCAGAGGTGAAGGAGTTGCCAGCCTTGTCGGTGAGCATGAAACGGGGCAGTTGGATCAACGGGTCAGGTTGGTCGCTTTGCTGAGTGTTCGTTGATGATACCTGCTGTCGTTTGACAGAATAAAGTCCAACGAGAATAGCGGTGATAACACTTAGTAAAGCCAAGCCGATAAAGAACGGCTTAAGCGATTGGGGGTTGGTTGTGGGTTGAGACATCCTGTGAGTTTACTCTTCGTGCGGGGTGTGGGTTAGCGTGATCCACGAGGCAGACGGCCAACCATTCGGCAGGCCGCAAATATCAGCAGGGCCATCATCCCAAGACTGATTCCAAACAAAGCAGCAACAGGCAAAACCGTGGACTGCAAGTCGCCTTTCATCAGGCCGCTGAGCAGTTCCTGCCCGTAGGTCATCGGGTTGGCGAACATGATAATTTTCATTCCGAGGGGCGCCTGCGTGATTGGGAACATCGCACCGGATAAAAACCACATCGGCATGAGGATCAAATTCATGATGGCATGGAAACTTGATGTCGTCGAACACGGCCAGGCGAAACAAAAACCCAATGCGGATAACGCGACCGCAAGAATAAACATCACCACTACCGCACCAAGCATCATCCCAAGCCCCGGCCAAGGCGCGATCAACGGCCAGGCGATCATGAAGATCAACCCCTGGATCATCGCAATCGTCGCACCACCGAAAACCTTACCCAGCACAATGGCCAAGCGCGATACCGGCGCGACAAGCACGCCTTGCATAAAGCCTTCTTTACGGTCTTCAATGACAGTGATATTCGAGAAGATCGAGGTGAACAACAATACCAGCGTGATCGTCCCCGGGTAAAAATAGGTGAGATAGCCTTGCGAACTGACAGCCTCTTCACCGGCAGGCAAAATTCCGGGGGTGTGCTGGAAACTGCGATCCAAGCCAAAACCCAGTAGCAGCCAAAAGACCAAAGGCGTGGCAAACGAGCCGACGACACGGTTTTTCTGGCGGAAGAATCGGACGATCTCGCGACGCCACAGTGAAGTGGTCGCACACAATAATGATGCCTGTCTCGGCTGAGCCACAGCACAAGTCGATCCAGCCACCGGGTCGGTTGTAGAATTGACGGTTGTCATCACATCTATGGTAGAGCATTGACAGGAAAATGACGAATAACCGGGGATAATTCAGGATTCCCGACTCTGATGCTCACAAGTTACGAGCTGGTAGTTCCATCTATGATTTGCCGACCAGGGTTGGATTAAAACGGCAAACACCCATGAAGCTGATTCAATTCCACCAAAGACCGATAATCTACATTGAATCCGACTTCCGATTGCGGTAACGTGCATCATCAGGAGTCAATGCAGGCGCCATTCGGGTAACTGCCAGGGATTCAGGGATCGAATCGTTGCAAGAAAAGGGATTTATCGACCAATCAGAGTGGCAGGCCATCCTCAATCAGCAGGCTGGTGATTTTGCGCCAACATCCAGTTGCGATAAACCCGCCCCACCGAGCTGCCCCAATCGTGTCGGGCCATGGTTGTTGTCGATTTTGCTGCATGTCGTTTTGATCGCCGTTGCCTTGCTCTGGGTCTGGCGTGACAAGCCTCAAACCCAACGCCAACCCGTCATTCCCACCGCCACCTTATCAGCCATGGCAGGCGGTCCAGCCATCGCGCCGGATCATCAACTCGCCAACACGATTCCCACAGTAGACTTGGATGCCCTGATGCAGCCGAGCTTCGACCCACTGCCTGGTTTGGATACCTCGAACAACATGGATACCGCATCCCTGCTCTTGCCGATCACGCAGCCCCAGCCAGACTCACAAGCAGCATCTCAAACCGCCCCATCCCCTTCACGCACCAATCCCTTTGCCGGCCTGATGCCACATGCTTTGGAACCGGTTGCTGCTTTTTTCGGTGTCGCTGGTAATGCTCAAAATGTCGTCTACGTCGTTGACGCATCGGGTTCGCTGATCGACACCTTGCCCTATGTGCTAGCGGAACTGAGCCGATCCATCCGTCGATTAGCAGAGCAGCAGCGGTTCACCGTCCTGTTCTTCCAAGGTAATGACCTTTTGGAAATCCCTCCTACCGGTCTGCGTCAAGCCACTGCCGTCAATCAGCAGCGAGCCGTCCAATGGATCGATCCTGCCGGTGGCCATCTTTTTGCCAAGGGTCGATCCAACCCATTACCGGCTTTGCGTAAGGCATTAGGCTACGAGCCGGACATCGTCTTCCTGCTTACCGATAACCTTGCAGCGCAGCAGACCGGTGTGCAAGACGATCAAACTCTGCTAAACCAGATCGCTCAAGCCAACACCGCAAAAGCAGCGATCCACACGATTCAATTCCTCTATCAAGATGCATCTGGCGATAAGTCCGACCGCATCCCTTTGCTCAAACAACTCGCACAACAACACGGCGGGCAATACACCTTCGTCGATGCCAAGGATCTCAAAACACCATGAGACGACTATTTCGATCCATCCGATACCCAGCCATCACCATGATGAGTCTACTCACACTCACCGCGACACTCCACGCACAGGATACAACGGCCAGTGAAGCGTCCTCGACCTTTGCTGCCATGTTCCTCTCCAGTGATGACGTGATCGGCCTGGCCATCATCTGGCTGTTACTGGCCATGAGTACCGTCAGCCTTGCATGGTCGCTATGGCTACTACTCAACACCAAACGCGCAATGCTCATCCCGACCCAAACGCAGGAACAGGTGAGCATGATGCTCGCTGAAAAGCAGTACCGCCAGGCCATCGACTTTGCTCAAACGGATCACTCGTACCTTGGGCATCTGATCCGTGCGGCATTGGGGGAAGCAAGCTGTGGGTATGCAGCGATGCAAAACGCATTGGAAGAAACCGCCGACGTGCAGACCTCTCGACTGCTTCGCCCGGTGGAATACCTTAACGTGCTTGGCAACATCGCTCCCATGATCGGACTCTTCGGCACGGTGTACGGGATGATTGTCGCCTTCCAGAAACTCGTCGCAGCCGGTGGCAAACCCAACCCCGCTGAACTGGCTGACGGCATCAGCACCGCATTGGTCACCACGTTCTGGGGGCTCGTCGTTGCCATCCCGGCGCTTGCCGCCTATGCCGTTTTGCGTAACCGCATTGAAGCACTCACCAGTGAAGGTTTACTCGCTGCAGACGAATTAATCCGACCCTTTAAACCAGTCATGAAGTCCGCCGCCCCAGCGACGCAGGCCATGCAGAACGCAGCCCGTCCTCAACCCCGACCACATGGAGAAGGAAGTTAAACCAAGGATAAACCATGATTGAACCACAGAGTCACAGAAGCACAGAGAAAACAAAAATCAACTCTCTGCCTTGAACTCTGTGTCTCTGTGACTCTGTGGTAATAGCCAGCAAGCAACAATACACAACAATGTCACGACGACTCCACAAATCCGAACCTGTTTCACCGCAGATGAACATGACGCCGTTGATTGACGTGACGTTTCAGTTGATCATTTTTTTCATGTTGGTGAGTAATCTCATTGGGCAGGAAGCCGTGCCGATGAAGGTTCCGCAGTTGGCTGATCCGCAGACGCGACAGCTCGGCGAGTCCGACCGCGTGGTGGTGAATGTGTTACCCAATGAGCAATCGACACTCAGCCCGTGGGTGCAGGTCGGTTTAACGCGCATGCGTGGCAGTGACCGGACTGCGATCCGTGAAGCACTCCAACAGGCCGTGTCGCACAATGCGGATATCCAGGTCGTCTTGCGTGCCGATGGATCGCTTAACTATCAACAGGTCCGCCCGATCATCACAGCGATTCGCGATGCAGGTGTGAGTATTGTCCATCTGGTTGCACAGGATCAACCCTTGCCCCAAGGGGAAAATCCATGAGTGGCCACACCTACGACCAATCCAGTTTAGCCAAGCGTTTTGCATCCCGTCGTGCCGCCAAGCGTAAGAGTCCGGTGATGCGATTGAATCTGACATCGATGATTGATGTGATTTTTTTGTTACTGGTGTACTTCGTGGTCACCGCAAATTTCGCAACTGGTGAAGGCGTCCTGACCACCAACATGCCCGCCAAGTCCGGCGGCGAGTTTGCCATCGACATGCCACCGGTGATGCCGTTGCGTGTGTATCTGTATGCAGATGATGGCACATCATACAAAATTCGCGTGGTCGGTCAGACAGAACAACCCAAGACGTTTACGGAGCTGGCCACGCTGCTCAAGCAGACAAGCCAACACATGAACGCTGACGACCCCGTGGTGATTCAACCGGTGGGTGATGTAAAATGGGAACACGTCTTGGGCGCGTTTAACGCTGCAGTCAAAGCAGAATTCCAAAACGTGCAATTCGGGGAGCAGACGCAGTGATCAAGACGTTTAACAACACTGCTGTGTGTCATTTTGAGCACCACATGTCAATGTGGAGCAGGTCGATTGCACGTATCACCTGCCTGCACCGCATTCACATGCGGTGCTCAAAATGGATGTCGTTGATGGCATGTGTCATATCAATATTGTGTTGCAGCACATCAATATTCGCACAGCAAACCGATTTGGACACCGGTTTGCTCATCGAACGATTGCGTCAACAACAACAGATTCAACAACTCAATTCACTTGCCAACACCGAGGATGTGTCAGATGACATACTCAAACGGTATGCATCGCTTTGCAGCCAACTACTCAATGCTCGAAGTCAATCTGATTCCACATTGATCAAGGCGATCTCCACAGCTATGCGTACTCTGTCAGCGGATCACCCGTGCGCACCACTTTGGGTAATGCTCAGTTCAGAAGTCCAGCTTTATGATCTCTGGGCAACACAGAAGATCGACCCGACACTGATCGTAAGCCTCGGATATCCCACTGAAGCTCAACAACAAGAAATTCAAATCCATGCCCGCGCGTTTGAACCCAAACTATCAGACGCATACCAACAGCTAAAAAACTATCCGACTGGTATTAAAACACTGATGCAACAACGTTGCGGTTTTTTACTTGCTCAGATGCGTTACCTGCTTGCGATCACGGATATCAATACGAATCAAAACCAACTGCTTAAGCAAGCACACGAAGTGTTACTCCCGTTACTCAACACGACACGCGATGATTGGAAAATGATACATCGGGCGCGTTGGCTGGATGTATCAATCCTGCTTGCAATGGGTCAAACGGATACTGCACGGCAAGCCCAACCCGCCATTGAAACAGACGCTCAGTCGATGTTGATTACCGCCAAAACACTTGCAGCAATGGGTGATACTGAAGGTGCCTACAAGCTGCTATCCAAACTTGAAAGTGAAGCAGTCCCCAATGATCCAACCATGCAGCTTGCCATCGCGGACAGCCAGCATCAATTGCTGTTTCCCAAACAGGATTACCAACGCGCGTTTGGGATGTATATCCGACTGCTTGAAAACAACCCATCGCAAAATCTCAAAAACGCGATTGCATCACGTTGGCAAATGAAGCAGGTCATCGGGCCGACACTCAAAAACCTACCGGACAATGTCCTTTTTGCCATCGCCAATCAAATGTTCGATATCGCACAACATGGAGATGATCCAACACACTCAGCATTGACGCTTACAGCAAGCAGTTTGATTCTTTTACGTGATCGGCAGTCGGTCATTGAAAGTCCGATGCATGAACGTGTGCAATTGCTTTGGGCGATTCTCAAACCGACCTATGAACCGGGCGACCCGCAAAAAGTCATCGAATCACTGAGCATGCTTACACACCTGGCTGAAAATTCCAACAATGAGAAGTTGGTTTATGATGCAATTAAAGCTGGCATTCAACTCACGGGGCAATTACTCAAGTCGCCGGATCGCGCGTTAAAAGCCCGAGCGTTAAGTGCCTACCTACCCTTGGCACGGATTCTCTACACCCGGTTTAACACCAGTGAACTGGCGGATGACTATCGCCTGTTTGATGTGGTGGCAGTGCGGTTACCTGCAAAGGAATATGCGTTGGCTTTGCAGCGTTTGTCGAATCTGCCTGCAAGTCATGGGCAGTATTGGTTGGCGCAGCGGTATCAACTTGGGATTTATCGACAGTTGATTGTCCATCCCGATTGGCCGGCCGCGCGCATCATCGCAGCAGTCGCGCCAATCCGTGATCAGGCGGTTAACCAACTTGCCCATGCCAATACCAAACAAAACGACATCATCCAACACGTTGCGCTTGAATCCTCAGGCATGCTCTGGCAGTTGGCAGCAAAACAAAACCAATGGCTTGATGCCGCCAATCAATTGCAATGGATTGAAACCGATACATCACTAAAAGCAGCTGACCGACAGGCATGGCTTTGCCGTCGACTGATCAGTCTTCAACGCGGCAAGCAATTCAAATCGACAGGCAAACTTGCCAAGCAGTTACTCGATGAATTCGGCAAGCCGGTCTTTAGTGTGGTGATGCAGGCCTTAACGGCAATGGATGAACAGTTGGACTCCCAACGCCGATCGCAAATGCTGGATCCCAAACTGCCACTGGATCAAACCCAGCACCAAGCTCTGCTGTCACTGAGTCAGTCGGTGGTGAAGTGGGCAAGCAGTCATATTGCTGATGAACATCAACTGCTGCTAGCAAAGATCGTCTGGGCAAAAAGTCTCACCGACGCAGGACAGATGCGTGATGCGTTGACCTTGTTGTCTCCTTTAGCTCAACAGTTTGAATCCGAGCCGGACTTGTGGCTTGCCCTTGGTGAATGTCATTATCGCTTGGAACTTGGGGCCAACTATCAGCAGGCCGCCAAGTTGTTTCACCAACTCATCGGGCGGTCGCTTCCTGATGCTCAAGGCAAATTCCCAATACGGTACTGGCATGCCTGGACGCGATACCTGCAGATTTGTGATTTGACGAATCAGCATACCCACGTCATCGTGTCACGCATTGCCAGTCTCAAAGCTGAGGACCCGACACTCGGCGGTGAGCCTTATGCGAGTCTACTTCGCGCTTTGAATGCGAAGTATTCGCAGCACGCCACAGATTCAAATTAGACTTGACCATTAGCATAAATCCCCATACCGTAGCGGTACGAGCCCGCCTGTAACGTTGTGATGTTCACCAGCAACACGTGGTGTTGCAGCTATTTTTGAGACCGTAAACAGATCGCAACATATTGTCAGTTGTTGCAATTGGACAGGATGATCAATCCCTATGGCCACCATCACTGATATCGCCAAAGCCACCGGGATGGCGCGAACGACCGTCGCGGAGATTCTGCGTAACAAGCCCGGCTACAACGAGAAGACTCGCCAGCGCGTGCTTGCTGCTGCCAAGAAACTCAACTATCAACCCAACTATCTGAGCAAGGCTTTGGCCGGTGGCAAGAGTATGACCATCGGTCTGGTGATGTCTTCGATCACCACGCCGGTGATGTTTTCCAAGGTCCTCGCCATTGAGTCCAAGGCACGCGAGCATGGTTACCTGACTTATCTTGCAGGCTGGGGAGAGTCGGACGACCGGGACATGGCTGACTACATCCGTGACCTGATGGCAAGGCGTGTGGACGGGATCATTGCGTATCACTTGTATGACTTGCCGGACAACGCGATTGAAATGCTCAACAGTGCGAATATCCCGGTTGCGTATTTGGATTGGGGTCCCAAGGATTCGCCTCGCGTGATGATTGATCGCCAGCCGGGGATTGACGAACTCGTCGGACACCTGGCTGAACTTGGACATCATAACGTGGCATTTTTGCATACGCAGGAAGACCGCGATATCACCATGCTCAAAGCGGATCGCTATGAGCAGGCGTGCGACAAACATGGCGTCACGCTGAATTTTGATCCAGACTGGTGTCTGGGTGATCCTGCTCAATCCACGGATGAGGATGTGATTCGTAACGTCCTCAAGGAAGCGATGGCCAAGCATAAACCCACAGCGGTTCTCTGCCCCAACGATCAGGTTGCAGGTTTGGCGATTGGCGGATTGTTGGACTTGGGATACAAGATTCCAGGCGATGTGTCGGTTGCAGGTTTTGATGATATGCCGGTAGCTCAGATTCCAAGACCACAACTTACGACGGTCCGGCAACCGCGTGGTGAAGCAGGCAGTGCTGTAGTTGATTTATTGATGGCGATGATGCATGACAAGCCCCTGCCGGAGTACCCGCCGGTGTTCCCATGTCGCCTGTTAGTGCGTCAGTCAACGGGCAAAGCACCACAGTGATACTCGGTTATATTTGCTAATCCCTACAAACCCAACCCCAAGCATATAAAAAGCATAATTAATCTGTTCATCCACTGGCGAAGTAATCAATATTGGTGTGTGATGTAGGGAGTATTAAAACGGTTCATATAATTTGAATGGTAATTTTACACCAACTTCTGTAGGGGAAAAACAATGTTTCACAAAATACTTCCGGCGGTTGCTCTTGTATCTATTCTGACTTTGACAAATTGGGCACATGCAGACTTTGTACCAGTCTATAGTTCACTGCCTTACTCGCAGAAAACCATCGGCATCAGCGACACCTTAGGTGAACTGACACTTCAACAAATTTTCGACAGCAACGGCTTTACCATTAACGGCAGTACAATTGATGTGACAACAGATCAATCAAGTGTCCTTCGTTTTATCACCTATGACCAAGCAGCAAGCAGCTATTTCAGCGTCACACTCGTCGACTCACAATATACCGATCCGGCTCACGTGTATTACCTGACAGATAGCAATAAAGTCACGCCTTTCTACACAGAAATCCTCGACACCTCAGTTGATCCCAACGGCACGATTAAAAATTTCAGCGTTTCACCCGTTGGTCATTTATTCCCAGGGCAACTCTACAAAACACTTCAACTTCTCTTTGATGATGACGGTGGGATACCGGGTAGAGACTATCTGGATGTAAGTACCTTGATCTTTGAAACCGACCAGGGGTTTGTCTATGCAGCGGACTTTGGTTCGTATCACCCCACCATTGGCAACCCACAGGATTTTGACTACAACGATGCGGTGGCACTACTGAGTGTCCCCGAACCAACTTCCGCTGCACTACTCATTGGTTGCTGTGGCATGTTGCTGGTTCGCTCAAGACGCCGACCTGTCTTCTAAAATTCACGTATACAGAATTGAATCAATAAATCACAGGCACTGTCCTTCAAGACGGTGCCTGTTTTTTTGTATTCACTTTTAAAAGTATTTCCTTGATTCAAAATATCGACCTACGATTTATTTTCTGAGTACTTAAGTCCAAAACCACATTTCTTTGCCTTTATTTACTTCCCTTCTCTATCCAAACGTTACAGACAGTCACGCAGCAGGGTTATCGGTGTGATTTTCCCCAAAGTCTTTTGCATTTGTGTTGGCCTGTGATCCATTGACTGTGCGATCAGGCGGCCAAGGGGGTCACCTGAAAAGAGTGGAAAAAGGGAAACGTAAAGGAAACCACCATGTTCTCTAAACTCATCAAGACCACCACAGTGGCAGCACTCATGTTCCTGGGCACAACCGCGGCAACCCAGGCTGCATCCATCACGCCGTACACTTTCAGCGACACCGGCCCTGACTATGTCGGCGCCAGCTACGGTGCATCGGAACTGAGCGTCTCGACCATCCTCAATAACTACGGCTACACCCTCGGTGGCTCGGCAATTGACACCACAGCTGACCAGACTCAGATTCAAGCTTTCCAGGTCACCGGCGGCAGTGCTGATTTTAGCATCGAACTGTTGGCCACCTATGCCAGCTATAACAACGATGTCTATGTCTTCTCAGGCAACACCCCCAGCACATTAAGCTTCCAAAAAGCATTCACCAACAATGTTGATCCCATCGGCACTTCGTTTGACTTCACGGTTGCGGAAAATGATTACTTCGGCTTTGTGATTCATGCCGACGGCAACAATCCCCCATCCTACAGCACCGTCAACTCACTGAGCACCGACGGCTTGGACCATGCCTTGATCTTCAACACCGATCAAAGTGCCTACGTGGTCGCCTTTGAAGACCTTGCATACAAATCCAGCACCAACACACTTGGTGACCAGGACTACAACGACGTGGTCTTCAGCCTCACCGGATCAGCGATTCCAGAACCTGCTTCAGCCGGTCTTCTGCTTCTGGGTGCCGGCATGCTGCTGGGTCGCCCTAAGCGTCGCACCGCATAACAAACCATGTCCCGCTAACAGGACATCAACCATTGCACGGGCCTTGAAAAGCAATGGTCAAATTTGAAAGTCAGGCATAACGGAGGGGTTATGCCTGGCTTTTTTTATGCGCGCATAGGAGTCAGAACAATCACGAAGGTTTCGATTTAAACAAAAGCGATTGAGTTTGCATGTTTTTACATTATTTTTTTTAAAACAATTGATTATGTCTGCAAACACGCCTAGAGTTCACCATGCCTGTTACTCAGAAAGAAATTGCCCAGCAATTAAACCTTTCCATTGCCACGGTGAGTCGGTCATTGCAGTCTGACCCGGCGATCGCGCCCCATACCCGTGGTGCGGTAATGCAATTGGCTGCGAGTATGGGTTATCGTCATCGTCATAAAAACCGCAGCAACCGACTCAACAATTTGGTTCAGATCGGCGTGTTGGTTCGGACACAGGATCAAGCCAATCAACAGGACCAAAATCCAACCTTCAGTCAATTCCTTTCGGGCATGAGTGAAGCTGCTCGGCCAATGAAGGTGTCACTGAGTATGGAGTTTGTGCCACAGCAGTTATGCGACACGATCCATTTACCAGAAAATTTGCCGTTGATGATCCGCGAAGGCATCGTCAAAGGCTTGATCCTTGTGGGCTATTTTGATCCCAAGACTGTGGCAGCATTAAACGAGATGATCCCATGTGTTCGCATTGCACAGCATGATCCAAGTGCCACGATGGACTGTGTGGATCACGATGACATGCGTTCGATGCTTTTATTGATAGAACACTTTAAAAGCATGGGCCACCGTAAAATCGGCCTGGTCCGAACCGGCTCTCATCTGAGCTTCAACCGTTCACGTACAGCTGCCTACGTCGAAGCCGTAATGGCCAGCGGCATGGAATGGGATTCCAATCTGCTGCTGCAAATCTCCGATCAACAGCAAGACGGGGAAAAAGTCACCGCCAGGCAAATCAAAAAACACATCAAGCAAGGTGTCACCGCATGGATCTGCACCAATGATGATGCCGGTTATCGACAAATGAGAGCCTTAAGGGATCTTGGCGTGAATGTACCAGACGATGTGTCACTGTGTGGTTTTGACCACAACATTGCGCCCGCAGATTGCGTCAAACTTACTTCCATCAACGCCCCCTTTGCGGACATGGGAGCCGTTGCTGTTCGTGTGATGCGTGAGAAACTTGATAACCCCAGACGCGAACCAATGCGACTGATGCTCGGGACATGGCTTGAGCAAGGCCAATCGATCAAAGACCTGTCCCACAATGCCAAGTAAATCGACGACAGAACCGTCAAAGTCTATTTCAGACAGCGAGGTCCACATGAAAAACGGCAAACACAACATTGCATTCACACTCATCGAACTGCTGGTGGTCATCAGCATCATTTCGCTGCTGATTAGTATTCTCCTCCCAGCACTTCGAGCTGCACGTGAAGCAGCGCGTCAAACGCAATGTGGCAACAACCTTCACCAAATGAGTATCGCTCAGACCATGTACTCCAGCGATCACTACTGGTATGCACCGGCAAAAATCACCAGCACCAGCAATAACTCGGCCACCGGTGACTATCCCTTTTTAAGTAACTATTGGTATCACCTGCTGCGCCCATACCTTGGCAAAGACGAACGCCCGACCACCATCGCTGAGAGTAAAGCCATGATGCAGCAAGGTATTCTCTGGTGTCCATCACAAGTCAAAATGGGAACCGGCGTCGAAACACGCGCTTACTCCATCAGCAGTTTTCACAGGCTTGTCACCGACTCACCCAACACAGGTAATGGACGTGATCTGCATCCAGGTAAACTGGCCGAATACGACCCTTCGACCGGTTTGGCACCAGCTGGTAACGGATCGCCGGCATGCTTTGTCAATCCTGAAAGTATCGACGCATCGGTACCACTTACCAAAATTCTTTTCACCTCCAGCCGAGGTGTCAACGCCAATCAAGCCAATGGTAACGGCTATGTGCATCCCTCAATTTCCAACACCAAAGCATGGACCGGACTTGGAACCGGTACCGCTGACCCCTTACCCAATTTCATGCACAATGGTGCCAAGCAGGTCATGATGCTCGACCTGCACGTGGAATCCAAAAAACAGGATGCCGACATGCACCCTGCGGACATCATCTTTTATTGATCCTTCAAACTATTGAATCAACATACAAATCATTCATCGGAGTTGACAATCCATGCGCGTCTTACCGCAAACCTTCAAGTCTGCCTTGAGCAGTCTGGCGATCACTGCAACCATTTTCTCAACCCTAAGCTGCAAAGCACAGTCGGTTACGGTTGACCCACCCTTGCCTACCGAGCAGTACAAACCGCTGACGGACTTTCCCGTGAAGCAAACCATCAAGCTCATTGAACATGGCGTGATCCCTGATGATGATAAAGATGACCGGGCAGCATTGGTTGTTGTACTGGAGAAAGTTGCCCAGCAGAACATCCCAACCAAGCTGGTCTTTGAGCCTGGCAACTATACCTTTGGCTCCATGCCCCGTCGCGTGTATGCGGTGAATCTCATCGACATGTCTGATCTGATTATTGATGGCCAAGGTTCATCCATCACCGTGACCAATCCTGAAGCGGGTGTGTTTAATGTCCGTCGATCCCATCGGATTGTAGTCAAAAATTTCAGTGTCGATTATGACCCATTGCCCTTTACCCAAGGCACGCTCATCGCTGTCGACAAGAAAGCTCAATGGTTTGATATCCGTATTGATGATGGCTTCCCGCAACCCAGTGAATCCTACTTTAAAACCTGCATGCGAAGTTGGGGCGCAATCAAAGACCCCAACGTTCCCGGCAAGCTCAAAGACTTGTCTGTTGCAGGTGCGATCCATGGTGCAAAGTGGACCGACAAAGGCAATCGCATCTTCCGATTCACCGCACCCAAGCCCGACGTGTTTGACCATATGGAAGTCGGTGACAAGTACATCCATTTGGCGAGAACCAACATTGCCCAGAACTTCCATGCAGACGACTCGTCGGATATCACAGCGATGAATCTGACGGTCTACTCAAGCCCTGCTTCAGCGTTTGCTGCCAACAGTTGTCTGCGATTCAGCGCGATTGGCTGCAAGACAATTCTCAAGCCCGGACGTTGGCATTCGAACAATGCCGATGCCATTCACTGTCAGCGAAACAAGATCGGCCCACGCGTCGAAAACTGCTATTTTGAAGGCATTATTGATGATCCGGTTAACATCTATTCAGTCCGATCAATGATTCTAAAACGTATTGACGACCACACGCTGCTGCTCAAAGCCATACGTCCGCGAACCTTTGTCAAAGAACATGTCATCGGCAAACCCATCACCTTGCTTAGCCAACGTGAGGGGAAAATCATCGACACCTGCATCGTCACCAACATGGTGGATGAAGATAAAACCATCCGCATCACTGTCGATAAAAAACTCCCACCGCTGCACATCACCGGTGAACATGACGGAGATGTCGTCTTCGCAGGCTACAATCTTTCGCGGAATTTTGTCCTGAAAAACAACACCTTCAAAACCGGCCAACGTCACTGCATCATCATG
Organism: Phycisphaerales bacterium UBA7800; assembly: GCA_002480565.1. Lineage (GTDB taxonomy): Bacteria > Planctomycetota > Phycisphaerae > Phycisphaerales > Phycisphaeraceae > UBA7800. The sequence continues at coordinate 200,133 of DLCK01000030.1, forward strand.
GGGGGCCACGGACTCATCCAAGGCAATACCTTTGACCAGATCAGTGGCCCGGGCATCTCTATTCTCAACCACAATCGCGGAGTCAACAATGCTGAAAGTCTGCTCACCGGCGACCTGATCATCCGCGACAATACGTTTATCAACTGTGACTTTGGACCCTTTGCCTACAGTACCAAACAAGCCTATGGCAACTTGTACCTGGGTTCCAAAACGTGGGATCAAAAGCCCGGCAAAGCCCAACTCATCGGCCGAGTCCTCATCGAAAACAACACCTTCAAAAATATCCGAAAAGCTGGCATCAATCTCAACAACGCTCACGATGTGATGATCAAAAACAACACCTTTACCAGTTCAATGGATACCCCTTTGGATCACGATACATCTCATGCAGCGATCATGATCGACAACACCAGCAAGATCCTCATCACAGGCAACACCTTGACTGACCCTCGACCTCGGAAGTTAAGTTTTATCAAGAAGACCGACAGTGTGACAGAGATTGAAGTATCAAAAAACATGGTTAATTAAAGCACAAAAACAGATACATAAACATAATAATGACCGCATTGAATCCATGTACTTCACTTGTGACATTAAAGCCCCTGGGACTTTAGTCCCCGGGGCCCGCGACAATTGTTATCAGCTAAAAGAATCAATTGTTTACTGCTCGGGAACCCACTGGGCTGGACGATCAATCTCAGAGGGATCGTCCAGCAATCGTCCCAATGCACCATCACGGAGCATGTTCTTTAATGCTTCGGCATCACGTTGTAATTCATACCGCACAGCAGGGTAATACAACTCAGAATAGAAGAAGTATCGGGCAACCTGATCATCAATCAGATACACCTTGTCACGCTTGACCATCGGCATTAATAACAACCGACCGACCGAGAAATTCTTAAGCGTCAGACTCGTCTCTTTGGCATTGAGATTCACAGCATGCTTGATGACGATGGCACGTTTGAGTCGCACCAAATCTCTGGGCTGGTTAATCAGGATGGTGTAACGCTGCTTGCCATCCTTGCCGGGTTGATTCATCTCCCAAAGCAGATTCGACCATGTACCACGATCCGGACAGTCAACGATTTTGACCTCCGGCACGGGTTGTGCGAGCAATTCACTACCTTCACGTGTGTAGCGTTGCACGGTCCATGTCATGGCAATCGCGCGTTTACCCAATGCCTTGAATAATGCTGTGGTATCCGGTTCTTCCACGCTGTCACGATCCGGACGTGGCGGACGCGGTAAGTCCAACAACTGATTCACCTGAGGCCAAAGGAACGAGACATCCATTTGAGTCTGTTCCGGATCTTCCTGAGGTTTGAAGCTGATGAGTTTTTGCAGATTGATCAAATCCTGAATGCGTCGGCGTTTGATCACTTCGTACATCTGACGATAGACAATAATCCGTTCACCGGGAATACGCGTCCGCGAGAAACGATCAAAGGGATACATATCTGCAAGTGATGCATTCTTGGAGACCGCCTGTTCCGCCAGGGATTGCAGACGCTTAAGGCCAAGGTTTTCATGCAGGAAAGTCAGGTCAAACACATCCTCACTGCGAATGCGATAAGCATCGCGGAAGAGTTCATTGCCAAAGCTGTCAAAGGAATCTTCATCCTTGGGCATGTTGCGGCCGGCATACTCGTCGGTGGCCAACACGTAAGGCGTGATGACAATGATCACTTCACGTTTGAGTCGGGACGTTTCACTGGATCGGAACAAGCCACCAAGCAAGGGAATGTCTCCGAGCAGCGGTGTCTTACTTTGTTCTTCGACATCATCCTGGGCGACCAAACCACCGATGATAAAAGGCGTATTGTTAGCCACACGTGAATAAGTTTGAACGCGACGCGTTGAAATCTGCGGCGCTCTTGCCAACACCTGATTGGTCTGTACATCAAGGAGTTCCAGATCAGCACCGGGAACTTCCGAAGAGACAATACCGTCGATCTGCAAGGAGACTTTTTCACCATCCGAGGTGATCCGTGGCCGGACATTGAGCAGGATGCCGATAGGAATGTACTTGAAGTTGAAACTGATTTTATCACTGGACGAATTACCTGAGACACTCGTCGCCACAGGCACTTCCTCACCGACTCGAATGGAGGCCTGGCGATTATCAAGTGTAAGAATACTTGGCCGTGAAAGAATCTTGGCTTTGCCATCGGTGATCAAGGCTTGAAGCTTGACATTGAATTCACCAAAGACATCTCGCAGTTGCACATCAAGTGCCGGATTGGCATTGGTGGCAAACAGCGGCAAACTGCCAACGGTCAAACTGCCCACAGCATTCCGCGGTGATTGCAATTCCCACTGGACACCCAGTTGATCCAACGATGTCTGGGCGATTTCCAAGACCATCGCTTCAATGAGAATTTGTCTGGCGGGTACATCAATGGTGTTCTGAATTAATTCCAACAGTCGAGCATGCTGCTCAGGTCGCGATGAATCAGAGAGTACCATCAACTCCATCAAAGGTGCAGCGGAAGTGTGCTCATTGAGATCCGAAGCAATACTGGGCGTCATCGTCAAACCAAATTCACCACGCTGAGCTTTGGAACCGCCCACCAATCCGGTCGCATCCGATCCTGGTATCGCCACAACCACTGGGAGATTTTTAGGGTCCACATTCTTTGCAATCGGGTCAATACCTTGATATCCACCGGGACCTTTGCCACCGTTTTTGTATTCGACAACTTGATAGCCCAACGTTTTGAGGATGGCCATACAACGATCCGGCTCGACATAGCTCAGAACTATTTTGTCGATACTCAAGTCTGAAATCTTCAATGCGCTTTGCCGCGCGTCCATACTCTTGCGCGACTCTTCAAGAATTTTCTTCATCGCGGAGAGGTCCATAGGCGTCATTTTCTGATCCGGTGATATGGTCGCACCAGCGATCCACAGATGCAGCGGTTGACTCTTGAAAACCTTGTAGCCAAGCTGTACCAAATGCACGCCCTTCTCATCGGTCTTGGCCATCATGCGCACTTGACGATAACCTTCAAGCGAAGGCATCCGTTTACGCAGTTCAGTTGTAACGCGTCCAAAGTAGCCCTGAGCCGTCAAGCGTGATTCCACCACATCCAACAGCTCTGCGGCTTCAAGATCATTCATGTCGACCATCGGTTCAAAGATGGCATTGGGCGATGAATTCTGTGCAAAGGCAGGTTCAGCCACCAACGTCCCCACGACCAGACCAAGCAGGATTGCCAACCACGCGATGGTATTCATTGCATGCCAGGAGCCTGAGCTTGTGCGTGCATCTTCCCGAGGTTCACTTTGATGCAAGTCCGGTTCGACAGTTGGACGCGGTTGTGGCGGGTTGGCCGATGCGGCGTCTGAATTTTGCGAATCAGTGTAATCACGTGAATCCATACGGAAGTCCTGATGATGGAACATATCGGGTGGTCCTTGGTAGCTGACTTTGCCGTTCTCCAAATGCACCACCATGTCGGCATGGCGCAGCAGTTCAGGTCGATGGGTAATCATCAACGTGGTCTTACCGTGCATGAACTGGAGAATAGCTGGAACAATCTGAGCCTCTGAAGCTGCATCAATGGATGCGGTGGCTTCGTCGAGGATCAGGACCTGCGGGTTATTGAGCATCGCTCGGGTGAGGGTGATACGCTGCTTCTCGCCACGTGAAAGGGTGATCCCCTTTTCGCCGAGAATAGTGTCGTAGCCGTTTGGCAATTTCTGAATAAAGTCATGTGCCCCGGTTCGCTGAGCGACGTCAATGATCTGTTGCATCGACGCATCGGGGCGGGCATATTGCAAATTTTCCAACACGGAACTGTTAAACAGAAAACATTCCTGAAAGACAATTCCCATATGTCGACGCAGATGATCAATGTCGATGTCATTGATATCCAACCCGTCGATTTCAATGCGCCCGCTGGTTGGATCATTGAACTTGGGGACCAGGCCCACAAGCGTACTCTTACCTGCACCGGAAGGTCCAACAATTGCGCAGACTTGACCAGGTCGAACTTTGAAACTCACATCTTTTAGCACATCCGTTTCATCGCCATAGGTGAAACTCACATCCTTGAATGCCACGTGCCCACGGATTTCAGGCTTAAGTAATTGCTGATGTGCAGCCGCTTCGACTTCATCAATATCAAGCATCTCAAACACACGATCCACCGACGCGCTGGCACGGGTGAATTTGGCAAGGCCTCCCATCAAATCAATGACCGTCGGATACAACATCTTCACGTAAGTGAAAAACATGATGAAGTAGCCCGGACGCATCGGGTTATCTTTCTTGAGAACCTGATAAGCACCAAAGCCAATGAGTGCCACCGTCCCCACACCCACAAGTAAATCCGTGGCAATTTTTTGAAACACGATGTACGTCTTGGATTGAAGCTGACTGCGACGGGAAATATCAATCGCGCGGACAAAGGCTTCATTCTCACGTTCCTGCCCGACAAAACCTTTGACCACTTCGGCACCAAGGAACTTTTCGATCAAGTTGCCATGCACGATCGAGAGTTGTTCAGATGCATCTTTACCTGTCCGTTTGATTGGCGTTTTGAATCGGTAGTAAACCAGTAAATGGATTGGCAAAATAATGGTACTCACCACCGCCAGAGGCCAGTTGGCTTTGTAGATGATGATCAAAATGCACAGAAACATGAACACAGCTTGAAGCAACTTGGGCAAGTCATCTTGAATGAACTGCTGGATGACATAGCTGTCGTTCATCACCTTGCTGGAAATTTTACCTGCATTGTGCTGTCGGAAGAAGCTGAGGTTCAGACGCTGCATGTGCTCGAAGAGTTTGTTACGCAGCGTAAAGCAGAAATTTTCACCGATTTGAACGACGGTGTATTTAAAGTGAAAAAACAGCCCATTGCGAGCACCAAAGATCACGATCATGCCAAAGAGGATCAGCCATAGCAGTTTGACGTTACCTTCAGGATTGGCTTCGCTTGGGAAGACATCATCAAAGAGGAGTTTGATGAGATAAGGAGGCGTGAGGTTCACGGCGGTAAGTGCCATCATCACCAGGAAGACGAATGCGAGCTTGGCAAAATAGGGACGTAGCAGCACAAGCACTCGGCGCAGTGAACTGGCCTCTTGTGTGTTTATCTGTTCATGTTGATGGGTGTGTTGTGTATCGGACATGTGCGAATAACCGTCAGACCTCATTCGGTTTTGCCATTCCCCTCCGACAATTAATCGCACCATTCTACCGTCTTGCGCCAATACTTGGGCAACTTTTTCTTGGCAATGAAGGAAAACCAACCGCTTTATTCCGATAATCCCGTCGAATCAAACACAAAAACCCATTATCAGACGATGCCAAGGTGTGCTGATCACAGCAATTGTCAAAATCACAGGCACCTTGACTACACGAAAAGGTCAAAGTCGTTTAGAATCGTTCTATTGAGAATCAATCACACATATTCAGCCCCATTGAGGTTTAGACATGAGCATAAGTCGACCCACACCGTTGGAAGATGAACCCAGCGTCAACGTGAAGTTTGTTTTGGAAGATCCACATCCCCTAGGCCAAGAGGAAAAGGAAGTGATCATCAAGGTTCGCCTGGGTGATTCGATCCTCGGGGCGGCTTTGGATGCAGGCATCGGCATCGAACATGCCTGTGGCGGAGTCACCGCGTGCTCAACCTGTCACGTTTACATCAACAAGGGTGAAGACTGCATCAGCGAAGCTGACGACGATGAATTGGATCGCGTGGAAGAAGCCCCTGGCCTTCAGGACAACAGCCGACTGAGTTGTCAGTGTGTTGTTGAAAGTGATGGAGATATTGAAATTGAAGTCCCATCATGGAACCGCAACGCAGTCAAAGAGCATCCGCACTAAATTAGATTGAAACCTTAATCTGCATTTCCTGTTTCCTCATGGGACTAGCCACTAGCGACTTGGGACTAGGGAAAGGCAAAACAACCAACATCAACCACGTGCTTTGTACATGGTCGGTTTTGTTACATATTGCATGACACCAGTCAATTACGCAGCAAGCATTCGTTCAAGCTTGTCAGGATAAGCTGCATGCCCAATGGCATCCTCACGGGAGATCATGCCATTGAAGTACAGGTTGGCAATCGCGCTGTCCAATGACACCATGCCCAGCGCGCGATTGGTTTCAATCACGTTGGGAATTTCAAACACGCGGCCTTCACGGATGAGATTCCGCACAGCAGGTGTACAAAGCATGATTTCAACGGCAGGCACCATGCCCGCTTCATCCAAACGTTTAAACAATGTCTGACTCACCACTGCCTGCAAGGTGTTGGCAAGCATCGCACGAATCTGGCTCTGCTGAGATGCAGGATACATATCCACGATACGTTCCACGGTCTGTGATGCATTAACCGTATGCAAAGTCGAAAGCACAAGGTGACCGGTTTCTGCTGCGGTGATGGCAGCGGAGGTCGTTTCAAGGTCACGCATTTCGCCCACGAGAATGATATCCGGGTCTTGACGCAGAACATGTCGCAAACCTGATGCAAAGCTTGGTACGTCATCGCCAAGTTCACGTTGTTCAATCATGCACTTGCCACTGACGAGTTTGTATTCAACAGGGTCTTCGAGCGTGATGATATGCTTGGCATAACGCTGATTCATCATCTCGATCATGGCAGCCAAGGTCGTCGACTTACCTGAACCTGTATCACCGGTGACAAGAATCAAACCGCGTGGCAGGTAAGTCATCCGCGACACCACCTCAGGCAGGTTGAGCTTCTCCAACGGCGGGATGTCTTCCTTAATCGCACGCATGGCAATGGCGATGGATCGACGCTGTTTATGTGCATTGACACGAAAACGTGCCAAGCCTGGAATCTCAAAGGAAAAGTCGCTGTCAAGATGATCGCCGAAGGTCTTAAGGTGGACATCGCTTGCCATCTGTTCCAACGCCTTTTGGCAATCATCAGGTGTTAACACGGGCATGTCTTCGATGGGTTCAAGAACCGTGCGCTGACGCATCATCGGCTTGTGACCACTGACCAGATGCAGGTCCGATGCCCCGGCATCTATCACGTGTTTTATGATTGCAATCAGATTCATGGACATTACTTTCTGCTCGGTGATTCATCACAACGCGCGGACACAGATTTATTCGGACCTCAGCACACACCGGCCCGTACCTGATTCATCGACCCTATAGTCCAGTCACATCACCCAACAACCGTCACAACCCGTCAACGTCCAGGTAATGATCACTCCCAAACCTGCCAGACGTTACAGCCTGCCCATGCCGCATTCAATTTCATCTCATTGAGCGATCACGCGAAATCAGCACAAAAGATTGGCCGATCTCCTGACTGGCTCATTGTTGAAAATATTTGCCCACTTTTTCAAGCCTCAACGAAAATTAAATCGTAGGCTTGATTCCGGACGAGCCAGGGGGCCTGATGAATGGAAGTGAATCAGGATGCGTTTGAATCGATCACGTTTACTGTCAAAAATTACTCGAAAAGTCCGAAAACGAAAACAACACCTGCTTCATCGCAGGCATCGCCATACATCTGATCATTTCCAATCGCTCGAACCGCGCGTGTTGTTAAGTGCGACCGAGCCGATCATGTATTACAGCTCAGCACCGGTGCGCATCGTCGATGCCGACACCAATCAAATCCAAGAACATGTCATGCAGGTCGAATCGGCCTGGTTTGAAGACCTCGCGCCAGATGTGGTAGCCAACCCCGATACCGGTGTGTCGAGTCTGAGTTGGCGAGGTTCGGATATCACCACCATCAGCGATCAATGGATTGTTCAGCTCAACCATGAAGGGCTTGAACATGCCAACTCGGTGAGTGATACCATTGATCTTTTAAACCTTGAACAATACAACGGGCAGGTCATTCGCGGTCTGGGGATGGCTGGCCTGGTGCTCATCCAAACCGAACTGTCCATTGATCATGACTTGTTTATGGACTCACTGATCGGCAGCGGTTTTGTGGATTATGTTCAGCCCAATGCCGTGTTGCACAATCAAGCCACCATGTCCAATGACACCAGCTTCATCAACCAATGGGGCTTGAATAACACCGGCCAATTCACCGGCTCAGTCGCCGATGCCGACATTGATGCGCCTGAAGCATGGGATCTGCATACAGGTTCAAATGAAATCGTTGTGGGCATCATCGATACCGGAGTCAAATACGATCAGGCAGATTTGAAAAACAACATGTGGATCAATCCCGGGGAGATCGCGCATAACGGTATTGATGATGATGGCAATGGTTTTATCGATGACATCTATGGGTATGACTTTGTTAACAACGATGGGAATCCGGCAGATGACAATGGTCACGGCACTCATGTCGCTGGCATTGTCGCTGCCGATGGTAACAACGGCTTTGGTGTCAGTGGTGTTTCATGGAACAGCAAGATCATGGCTCTGAAATTCATGGGGCGAGATGGAACGGGCTCAACCAGTGATGCGGTCCGCGCGATCAACTATGCCACCATGATGAAAACGCAGTATGGCGTGGATATCCAAATCACCAACAACTCATGGGGAGGCCAAGGTTATTCGACATCGCTGTATAACGCCATCGTTGCCAACAAAGAAGCGGGCATGCTCTTTATCGCAGCCGCCGGCAACGAATCGCAAGACAATGACGCCACCCCATACTATCCAGCAGACTATAACGTCGAGAACATCATCACCGTTGCTGCAACCGACTGGACGGATCAGCTTGCGAGTTATTCAAACTATGGTGCCACATCCGTCGATGTTGCTGCGCCGGGAACCTATATTTACTCAACCGTCACCACAGGTGCATCGGGCTATATGTCCGGCACCTCCATGGCTGCACCCATGGTTTCAGGTCTGGCGGCATTGGCATGGTCTTACGATCCGGACGCCTCATGGCAGCAAATCAAAGCCGCAATCCTCGATAATGGCGATACACTCGCATCGCTGGATGGCAAAGTCGCCACCGGCAAACGGATCAATGCCTATAACACGCTCAAAGCACTGACACCGCAGAACACAACACCTGATCCATCATTGGTTGAATTGTCGGTCAGTGTCGATGGCGTCAACATCACCAACGAACAAACACAAGCTATTGATTTTGGCACGGTCTATATGGGTGAGCGCGGTGTGAATGTCACCTTCACCGTCACCAACACAGGCCAAAGCACACTCGTCACCTCGGGCCTGACGGTTTCGGGTGGATTTAGTGTGATTGACGATCTGGCCAATACACTTGATGCCGGTGAAAGTGACACATTCATCATCAACATGGCGACCAACGTCTCAGGTGAGAGGCATGGCGTGGTCAGATTCACCAGTAACGACCTGGATGAATCCGTTTTCAGTTTCAATGTCGTCGGCACTAATCTCATACGGCCAAGTGATCCAAACCCCGCGCCCGTCGGTCCCTTAATCGAAATGCATGGCGACTCTTGGCTAGACCCCATCTATCCCAATGGCCATGTCTACTTTGATTCGGTCAATCTCAACACCCAGGCTCAGGTCAAAACTTTCACAATCAGAAATGCTGGGGATGCCGATCTGACAATGGACAATCTCCAAATCACCGGTAATTACGAGATTGTACAAGGACTCCCATCCGTCTTGGCGCCCGACGCCTCAGGCACCTTCAAGATTCGAATGCTCACCTCAGTGGCTGGTATCAATACAGGCACCGTGAGTTTTGACACCAACGGATCGGATAACGGACATTTCAAATTCGAACTGGAAGGTATCATCGTTGATCCATCGGTTACCACCCCACCTGCTATGGCTGTGACGGATGGTACCTCTGTCGTGATCCACAACGGGCAGGGCAAAACGATCAAATTCGGTGACTGGGAATTAAACCAAACACCATATGATCGCACTTTCACTGTCTACAACCGAGGCCGAAGCACACTTAACACAAGTAACCTTTCAGTATCCGGTGATTTTGAAATTATTGATGGACTCTCAAATAACATTGCACCAGGAAGTAAAGACACCATCGTTGTCAGAATGCTAACCAACACGGCAGGTATCAAAGTCGGAACCGTCAGCTTTAAAAGTAACGATCCGGAATTACCCGTCTTCAAGTTCAACGTCGGTGGCACAGTGACCGATCCATCAGTACCTACATCTCCGGAAGTGGGTGTCACACTCAATGGGGAAAGTATCACCGATGGTCAATCAACAGCCATCAATTTCGGTACCTATGAGTACAAAGGTAATGCCACCTGGCTAAAATTCCTCGTGAGTAATACCGGGCAAGGCGTCCTGACAACCCAATCGCTGAAAGTCACCAGTGGTTTCTATATCCAGGAAGGTCTCTCATCCACCATCGCCCCCGGTGGCGTTGACACCTTCACCATCGGCATCTCCACCCAAACCGTCGGCGAAAAATTCGGAACCGTCAGTTTCAAGACCAATGATTCAGACGAAGCACTGTTTAACTTCAATGTCACAGGCAAGATCGTCGACAGTTCCCACGTACCCGATCCGGCAGAAGTCGCAGTTAAATTGGATGGCACGGATATCACCGATGGTACATCCACCGCAATCGACCTGGGCAACAAAACGCTGGGGAAAACCTTCCAAAAAGCATTCACCGTCACCAACACTGGTGATGAGACATTGACACTTGCAAACCTTGAGGCAACCGGGGATTTCTCGATTTTTTCCGACTTGCCTGCAACACTAGCCGGCGGGGCCTCGACCACATTCATTGTTCAAGTGGACACCAATACGGTCGGTGAAAAAACTGGCAGTATTACCTTCAATACCAATGACTCAGACGAAGCAACCTTCAACTTTTTACTTGAAGCATCCGTCACCGCAGCCCCACGTGACGCAGAACTCAAAGTCACCTACTCCGGCGGTGAAATCACCGACGATCAGGACGCAGCCATCGACTTTGGTACAGTCAACTACGGTGATGACATGCCCGCCATCACCTTCACTGTCACCAATACCGGCGACAAACCGCTAAGCACATCCAGCCTCAAAGCAGGTAGCGGATTTACCATTGTGAAGAACCTTGCCCCCAATATCGCAGGCGGGCAAAGTGATACCTTCATCATCCGTATGACTACCTCATCGGCTGGCGAAAAAAATGCAACCGTCAGCTTCTACTCCACTGACGAAGACGAAAGCAACTTTAACTTCGATATCACCGGTTCCGTGACTGCTCCGCCAGACGGCATCGACCTGTCCGTCGCATGGGCAGATCAAGCAGATGCATTCTTCACACCCGGCAAGAAATCAAAAGTCATGGTTGATGTCACTAACAACGGCACCACCACCATGTCCGATTCGGTGACAGTCAATATCTATGGCAACACCAGTAACACGCTCGATGGCAATGAAATCCTGCTCGGTACCGCGACCAAAAAATTGACCCTCAAGTCCGACCAAATCAAAACCAATAGCGTCGTCATCGAACTCGACAGCAGCATAGCCCCCGACGATTACTATCTCTTTGCAGTCGTCGATCCTGACAACACCATTGATGAAAGCAATGAAGACAACAATGCCGCAGTCTCCTCAACCACCTCGGAAGTTGCATGGAAATTTGGTGATTTGGGCAACGGCAAAAAGACGCTGCTTAAACTCACCGATAGCGATGGGACACTCGTCACGTTCAACCTTACGGGCAATGGATGCGGACAAATCATTGAAAACAATGACGGCACATGGAGCATGTTGGTCACCGGCACCAACAAGTCCTCCAAAATAGCCATCAATGCAAAAGGTGGAGATAACATTGTCGAGCTACGCGATATCACCATTGGTGATCTCAATGACGACAGCGACCAAACAATACTCGGACAGTTCGCAGGTAAAAATGTTGATCTCAATGGTGGGGACTTTACTGTCACAGGCTCAGTGTCGAAGCTGATACTCGGCGATGTCACCGACACCACAATGACATTCATGGATGCCTATAAAAGTGGTACCGACATCACGCTTGACCAACTCACTGATGTGATCATCAATGCCCAGACAGGCTTTAACAAGTTCACCATCATCGACTGGTCAGACACGGATAACACAGCAGATGAGCTTAATGCCTCATGGATCAACAAGCTCTCCGTCAAAGGCTCCAAAAAGGCTGACATCGCCGGCAATTTTGAAACAGACCTGAATCTGTCAAACACAGATGCAAGCAAATATGCATTGAACACCGTCAGTATCAAAGGCGCAGTCGATGGCAGAACCTGGGATATTAATGGGAATATCAAGAACCTGAAAATCGACAGCGTCGATGACACCGACATCACAGTTAATGGCATAGCAGAGAAGGTTTCTCTGGGACATATGATCGGTGGTAGCTTCACGGCTCATGCGATCGGAAAGCTGGCAACATCTACGGCCAAAAATATCGCCAGCAATGGCAGCTTCAATACCGACCTCGACCTTTCCGGATCCACTAAAGAGAAATACACCGTAAAAACCTTAAGTGTCAAAGGTGATATCACAAATGCAGATATGCAAGTGGCTGGTAAAATCGGCGCACTGGTCGTCAAAGGCCAAGTTGCCAATTCGTCTTTGTCGGTCGTGGATGATAGTGACTTACGACAAAACGCCGTAATTGAAAAACTCGTACTTAAAGAAGTCTCTACCGTCGACGTGAGTGTCGAAGGCAACATTGGTCTTGCCAAAGCCGATCGCTGGCAATCTGGCAGCTTCACCGCAGAAGCTATGAAGAACCTCAAGATCAACAGGACTTTTAGCGCCGACCTTGACCTCTCCGGCAATCTGGCTGGGAAAGACACCCTCACAAATATGAGTATTGGTGGAAACGTCTATGACAGCGATTGGAATATCGCTGGCTCCATCAAGAGTGTTTCAGTCAAAGGAACTGTCAATGATTTAATACTCAAGGTAGTTGACTGTGAATCCGGTCAGCATGATGCAGCTGCGGATAAACTGATCTTTGCAGACATCACCGCAGCAGTTGTTTCAGTCGATGGCGACATCGAATTCATCAAAGCGGATACCTGGAGCAGCGGTAGTCTCACCGCAGAAAGCATTAACAAGTCCAAGCTCCCCGAAGCATAACCAAAGCAATCCTCAAATGACAACAACACCCACGTGACCATTGCGTGGGTGTTGTTGCATAGGTCTTCACGCCCTTGAGGTTCATTCAGCTTTGCGTCTGCGACACGACAAGACTGCTACTCATACAAGTTTGTTTACTCAAAAAAAAACCCGATAACCATTCACTTTTCTGTCTCAGAAACAACAACGTACCACGCTGACAAACTCGCATGACAATCGTCATAACCGGCCAACGTCCGAGATTCTTGGTGTTTCAAACCTGATAGCCGCTACAGCCCTTCGTTTGAAATACCAAATCATCTTACCCATGTCATTGCAGAACACTCCCTTCATAGATCAGTCGATTCAGTCAACAACTCTTTGTTGAAAAAATTGCCCAGATTAACAGGCCTCTGTGTTTTTCAAATCGTACGTTTTGATTCGGGTGAGTTTGGGTTTTGATGAAGTGGAGAAAGTTACCATGAGTTTTAGCAATTCACGACTGCTCGCAAAAGTGTCACGCAAGATTCGTAAGCGAAAGCAACACCTGCGTCACCGCAAGCAGAAACAGCAGACTCAACATTTCCAACCGCTCGAACCACGCGTGCTGCTTAGTGCCTCTGAGCCGATCATGTTCTATAGCTCGGCACCCGTACGCATCGTCGATGCAGGCAGTCAGATTGAAGAACGTGTCATGCAGGTCAACTCCGCATGGTTTGAAGACTTGGCTCCCGATGTCGTTGCCAATGTCGACAACGGCATATCAAGCCTTAACTGGCGAGGCACAGACATCACCACCATCAGTGACCAATGGATCGTCCAACTCAACGATAATGGTCTTGAACAGGCCAACTCAGTCAGCGACACCTTTGGTTTGTTACAACTCGATGATTACAACGGCCAAGTCGTCCGCGGCCTTGGTATGGCAGGACTGGTTCTGATTCAAACGGAATTACAGACCGACCACGATGTCTTTATGGATTCCCTGATCGACAGCGGTTTTGTGGACTACGTCCAGCCCAATGCCGTGCTTGAAAATCAAGCCACACCCAATGACCCCAAGTACGCCAACACATGGGGATTGCACAATACCGGTCAGTTCAACGGCTCGGTATCCGATGCAGACATTGATGCACCCGAAGCATGGGAACTCACCACAGGTTCAGCAAACGTCGTCGTCGGCGTCATTGACACAGGTGTGAAATGGGATCACGAAGACCTGGTTAACAACATGTGGGTCAACCCCGGCGAAATCTCCGGTAACGGGATCGACGATGACGGTAACGGTTTTATCGATGATGTCTATGGCTATGACTTCGTGAATAACGATGGCAATCCCATGGATGATCACGGCCACGGCACGCACGTCGCGGGAACCATCGCGGCAGACGGCAACAACGGCAAGGGGGTTGCCGGCGTGTCGTGGAATAGCAAAATCATGGGACTCAAATTCATGAGTTCATCAGGTTCAGGCTCAACCAGCGATGCCGTCCGAGCCATCAACTATGCAACGATGATGAAAGAATCCTATGGCGTGAACATCCTCGTCACCTGTAACTCATGGGGTGGTGGCGGATACTCTTCATCACTGTATAACGCCATCGTCGCAAACAAAAACGCAGACATGCTCTTCATGGCTGCAGCGGGTAACGACTCAACCAACAACGACAACGGCCCGCACTATCCGTCAAACTACGATGTCGATAACGTCATCTCAGTTGCCTCAACCGACTGGGCAGACGGACTCTCGAGCTTTTCAAACTACGGTGCATCCACCGTCGATGTCGCAGCACCGGGTTCCTACATCTACTCAACAACCTACGATGGTTCGTACGGCTACAAGTCCGGCACATCCATGGCAACACCACAAGTAGCCGGACTGGCGGCGCTGGCGTGGTCCTACTCTCCGGACTCTACCTGGCAACAGATCAAAGCAGCCATCCTCGACAACGGTGATACCCTTTCATCACTGAATAACAAAGTCGCAACCGGCAAACGCATCAACGCACTCAACACACTCAACGCGTTGACTCCTGCTGTACCTGAAGCCAACATTGATGTTTCAAACCTGATTGTCGGTACCATCCGGGATGATCATTCCTCCGTCTATGATTTAGGCGAATTCACGGAGGGGGTTGATGATACACGCGAATTCTACTTCAACATTTACAATAGTGGCACCAGCAATCTGGAGGTCAGTAACTTAAGCATCCCCGCTGGTTTTACGCTTGTACAGGACATTACGACAGATCCGATTGCACCGGGAGATGAAATTGATTTTATTCTCAAAATCGACACTTCATCAGGATTTGGCAGCAAAACAGGCACTGTCAGCTTTACGACCAATGACCCTGACAGCACGACGTTCAATTTCGATATCAATGTAGATTACGTCGAAGCAACATCATGGATCGCAATCAAGGAAGGCTCGTCGTTCGTCCAACATAATTCAACCTATACTGTGGATACCGTTGCTCAAAACGCAACCAGCCAGGTTACATTGACTCTCGCTAATGGCGGTTATGCAGCTCTGAATATCAATTCATTCACAGTGTCCGGTGATTTTAGTCTGACTTCAACAGTGCCAACGACTATCGGCTCAGAAGCCAGCACCACTTTTACCTTTGCGATGGATACGTCCACAATTGGCAATAAGTCTGGCCAAATTGTGATTAATTCGGATGCAGAAAACCAAGCCTCATTTGTCATCAATCTGGCTGGAGCAGCAGTTGACCCCTCATCACTCGTCGAAGTTGCAGTCCTCGATTCCAACGGCAATGAGTTGGCAGACGGCTCTAGCACGCCTTACACATTTGGCAACAAGACGCAAAACAAAACATTACGCAAAACCTTCACTGTCACAAACACAGGTTCAGCTGCACTCACACTCAGTGGACTCACTGCAACTGGTGACTTTGAAATCGTCAATGACTTACCTGCATCCATCGCAGCTAATTCGTCAGCAACCTTTACCGTCGAAATGGACACTTCCAGCATCGGCGACAAATCCGGAAGCATCACCTTTAACTCAAACGATGCTGACGAATCACCCTACACCGTACTCCTCGAAGGTACTGTCACCGCAGCCCCCGTCCCCCAAGAAGTTAAAGTCACATATTCTGGTGGCGAAATCACTGACGGCCAAGGTACCGCCATCGACTTCGGTGATCTGGATTATGGTGACTCCGAGCCGGAAATCACCTTCACCGTCAGCAATATCGGTGATAAGAAACTGACCACCTCAGGCTTAAATGTCGGCAGCGGCTTTAGCATCGTCGAAGGACTGGATCAATCCATCAATGCCGGTGAAAGTGACACCTTCACCATCCGCATGCTCACCAATGCCGCTGGGGAAAAGAACGCCAGCATCAAGTTCTATTCCAACGATGAAGACGAAGCCACATTCAACTTTGACATCACCGGATCAGTCGAAGCACCAGCCAACGGAATCGACCTGTCAGTCGCATGGGCAGATGATGCCGACTCCTACTTCACCCCAGGCAAGAAGTCCAAAGTGCTTGTTGATGTCACCAACAACGGCATCATTGCCATGGCAGATTCAGTGACCATTAATGTCTATGGCAACACTTCCAACACGCTTGACGGCGACGAAATTCTGTTGGGCACCGTCACCAAGACACTTAATCTCAAGCCTGATCAGACCAAGACCAATCGAGTCACCATAGAATTGGATAGCTCCATCCCCGCTGACGATTACTACCTTTTTGCTGTGGTCGATCCGGACAATGCCATCGCTGAAGCCAACGAAAACAACAACAGCGCAGTCACCAGTGCCACAACGGAAGTGGCATGGAAATTCGGCGACCTGGGTGATGGCAAAAAAACCCAACTCAAACTCACCGATGACGATGGAACCCTAATCCGCTTCTCGCTCAGCGGTAAAGGAATCGGCGAAGTGGTTGCCAACAACGATGGGACATGGAGTGTCTTTATCACCGGAACCACCAGTTCCTCCAAAGTCGCAATCAACGGCAGAGGAGGTGATGACCGCGTCACATTAAGAGATGTCATCATCGGCGATCCCAATGACGATAGTGACAATACCGGTCTTGCACAGTTTGCTGGCAAAAGACTTGACCTCGATGGTGGTGTTTTCACTGCTACCGGAGCAGTACAAAAACTCGTGCTTGGTGATGTCACTGACACGACCATGACCTTCGACGGAAACTACGGCCGAGGAACAGATCTCACACTCGGACAGTTGACCGATGTGACAATCAATGCTGATACAGGCTTTAATAAATTAACCATCATTAATTGGACCGATAGCGATGTAACCGAAGATGCAATTAACGCACGTTGGATCAACAAGCTTTCAGTCAAAGGCTCAAAAGGCAATGGTGTCAGCGGCAATTTCGATACAAACCTGACACTTACAGGTGAAGGCGCCGGACGATATACCTTGGATACAATCAGCGTCAAAGGTGAAGTCAATGGACGCACGTGGGATATCAATGGCAACATTAAAGCCATGAAGGTCGACAGCTTCGTGGATTCGGACATCGATATCGACGGACACACTGCCAAGTTGTCAATCGGTCATATGCTCGGTGGTTCACTCACGGTAAAGAGTGTCGATAAACTGGCAACCACTATTGCCAAATACGTCGACGGCAGTACCGGTGACTTCACCGCAGACCTGAATATCACCGGCAATAAGAGTTCCAAGTTCTCAGTCAAAACACTGAGCATTAAAGGCGATGTCGAAAACGCCAACTGGGACGTGGCCGGCAAAATCGGTGCCCTGGTCGTCAAAGGCAATACCGATGGCTTGACCTTGAACGTGGTCGATGAAGACGATCTGAAACTCGATGCCCAACTCGACAAACTGGTACTCAATACCGTCGATGATGCAGATATCACCGTCGAAGGCACCATCGGATTCGTCAAAGCAGTCAGCTGGACTACCGGCAGCATTACCGCAGAAGAAATTACCAAATCCAAACTGCCTGCATAAAGCAATCGTGATTTGATCAACAAATGTTATCTCCTTGAAAACATCAACACCCCACGTATCAACGGCGTGGGGTGTTGGTGTTTACAAGTATGAATTCGCGTTTATTACATCTCACTTGGCTGCGGCACTGCGTGTTGCTGATAGGTCGACAAGTGCAAAAACCAACAATAGTCACGAGCCACAAGACACCCCGGGGACTCAAGTCCCGCGGGCTTTAGTGTGTGATGCGTTGCGTTGTTGGAAATGTATCAGCGATTGATCAGTGCTTTGAGTTGATCCCACATCAACCGTGATGCATGACCACGATGACTGATCTGGTTTTTGTGTTCCGGCGACAGTTGTGCAGTCGTCTTGCCTAACTCCGGAACATAAAACAGCGGGTCATACCCAAAGCCGTTTTCACCGATGCCCTTGGGGTTGTCGACAGCATAGCCTGCATCACCGGGGCCGAGGATGCGACCTTCAATCGTGCCACGAACGATGATGGGTTTATCAAAAAGGTTCCTGACACCTTTTTCAGTTCCACCTTTTTCAGTTCCAGTTTCAGGGTTACACATCGCCATCGCACACACGAACCGTGCAGTCCGCTGCTCAACAGGTCGATCGCCCAGTTCATCAAGTAATTTTTGATTATTGGCTGGATCGACCACATCCCGGCCACCAGTCATGCCCGAGTATCTAGCGCTGAAGACTCCGGGTGCGCCATTTAACGCATCGACTTCCAAGCCACTATCGTCAGCAAAGCAGGGCAAGCCCGAGGCGTCCGCGTAATACTGTGCTTTAAGCTGCGCGTTGCCTTCAAAGGTCGGTTGGTCTTCGACGGGTTCATCAATCTCCAAACCAATGTCTTTGAGCGTGACGATTGTAAGTGACGGATCGGTGATGACTGCCTGGATTTCTTGTAGCTTATGTGGATTGGATGTAGCTAAGAGACATTTCATCGTTATTGTTTTAACCACAGAGACACAGCGTCATAGAGCCTGAAAAAGACAGAGTTGAATCTCGTCTTATTTTCTTCTCTGTGTCTCTGTGTCTCTGTGGTTGATTCCCTAAATGATTGGATAGCCCGATTACATCTTCCACCAATCGAGTTCGATTTCGTTGAAGATGATGTCGTGGATACCGGCATCTTCGACTTCGAATTTTTCGACTTCGTTGAGCTTACCGAGGTACTCGGTGTCTTCTGCGAGTTTTTCACTTAGTGCAAGCAGCGTCTCAAATCGGGAGACGTGCTGCATGAACCGCTTGATACCGTAGTCGATGGCTTGACCGCGAGTGATGATGAACTGCCAGTCGGAGGCTTGGAGCAGGAAGAGTTCTCTGCCGGCCTTTTTGAGCAGGTCTTCGATTTGCGGGTTGGTTCGCCAAGGCAAATCGGTGGTGGCTTTACCGAAGTTCGCTTCACAGCGGTATTCGATGTCCCACATCCAGTTGACTTTGTCATTGGTCCAGACGCGGTGATCGCCTTCTTCGCCCCAAGACCCTTCGGGCATGGAGACAACCTTGTCGGGCGGATTGTCTTCGAGCATCTGGTCGGTGCATTTGAGTTCCACATCCGGATCCGCATTGAGGGTCATGATGACATCACGCAGGAAGCGTGGGCCTTCAAACCACCAGTGTCCGAACAGCTCAGCGTCGAAAGTGGCTACGACATGGGCATGCCGACCGGTCTTGTGGTGATACTCGTTAATGCGGTCGTGGACCATTTTGGCAAAGTGCTGAGCATGTTGATGCAGGTGATGTTCGGTTTCGTCGGGTTGGTAGAGATGCTTCTCACCGAGGTCGACATTCTTGCCGGTAACTTTCCAGTACCGCAGTCCACGTTTTTCGCCCCACTGCTTGTGGAACTCCATGTAGACGCCGTCCGCCGGATAGCCGATGGAGCCGGACCAGACCTGTTCGCAGACACGAGGGTCACGGCCGAAGACAGCGACGCGTCCAAGCCCGGTGCCGTCGGAGTTGACCAGATGCGGTTCATGGACGGAGTGCCAACCGCGGTTGACGTATTTTTTGCCTTCGTTCCAATCGACTTTCCACCATTGACCATCGTTGTAAAGTTGCTCGGAGTGCGAACCTTCGATGAGATGGTTTTCGACGAAGAAGTGGTTGATGGTTTCATCAGCGATGAGATGTTCAATGCCGATGCGGTTGGGTTTGCCTGCCCAGCCGATGGGACAGTTCCACGCGCCACCAGGTCGGTATGCACATTCAGGCAACCACATCCCCGTGGGCTTGTAACCCAGGATACGATGACTTGATGCCAGGCCCGCGCGGAGTTGGGCGCGGATGGAGGAGTCTTCAAAGAGCAGTGGCAGGTACGCGTGCGTTGCGGTGGAGGTCAACAGTTCAATATGACCGTCGCGGGCATGACTGCCATAGGCAGCGGGGATGTCGCGTTTGAGTGCTTTGAACTGATTGAGCAGTCGTTCAAAGTTCTCCGCCCATTGCTGAGCGAGGTATGCCATGTGACCGTTCTGAAGGTCTTCAAATTCTTTGAGGTCTTGCTCGGCTCGTGCGATGCGATCGAGCAGATACTTTTCAAAGCCGTCTTTGAAATGTTCATGCGCGAGCTGTTCGAGGAGCACCGGCGTTAAGCCGATGGTGAACTTGGGCTCCACGCCATGCAGGACGCAGTGTCCAATCATCTCCAGGATCGGCAGGTAGGTTTCGGCGGCGGCTTCATAGAGCCAATCTTCGCCGTGCGGCCAGACGCCGTGCCGGAGGACATAGGGAAGGTGACCATGAAGGACGAAGGTAAAGCTGCCTTTTGCCATAATGCGATTCAGTTTACCGCAAATAGCCAACAGGCGACACACGCCGAGCCCGTGTTGGAACATTTTCCGTACATCAATGATTGTATTTCTGTTACAACATGCCTTATTAACCTCATGAATTCGCAGATTGGAGCCTTTTCGATGTCGATTCTCGTAATCAGTACTTCACTTAATCCCGGCAGTCGCAGTCGCGTAATGGCCAGACAATCCGTAGCCGACCTGCAAGCAGCAGGTGTCCAGACCGATTGGTTGGATTTACAGGAAACACCGCTTCGGATGTGCGACGGCGGCGCAGCTTATGGCGACCCCGCCCTTCCGGGGGTCAAGCAGCAGATCATCAATGCCACCGGCATTATCATGGCGGTTCCGATTTACACCTTTGATGTCAACGCAGCAGCCAAAAACCTCATCGAAATGACCGGCAGAGATTGCTGGACCGAGCACGTCGTCGGATTCATCTGTGCAGCAGGTGGTCAAGGCAGCTACATGTCGGTGATGCAGTTGGCCAACTCGCTGATGCTCGACTTCCGCACGTTCATCGTGCCCCGGTTTGTCTATGCAACCAAGGAAGCGACCGAAGGTGACCTGGTCGTCGACGGTGACGTTAAGCAACGCATCACGCAGTTGAGCATGGAAGTGGTCAAGGTGTCGACCGCGCTACGTGGATGAGTTACTGTCTTTGCGAACCAACTCGTGTTGAGTCGATCTGACGCCCGTTGCGTTGCATGCGGAATTGGGTTGGCTTAACCACAGAGGCACAGAGACACAGAGTTTTGAGAGTTGAATACAGTGTTGCTTAGCACCGGGTGTCAACCCGGTGCAGGTTTGTGAGTCACACCACTTGCAAGAACCTGCACCGGATTGACATCCGGTGCTCAGGCATTTGCGTTTGTCTTCGCATCAACTGCTTTCTTCCACCCACACTCCGGGCAGTGCTCCGGCGTGCCGGTGAGATCGTAGCCGCATTTTGGGCAGCCATGCCTGATTGGGAGCTTGGCCCAACTTGATGTAAATGCTGCGATCAGGCAACCCAGTCCGAATCCAAGCAGTGTATTGATCGGGATGCCAAAGAGCATGCCATAAGCGTAAGCTTCAAGTGGTGTTTTGAATGTGTCTCCCCACAAATACCATGCTTGCATGAAACCCAGCCATATGAAGGCATAATTACTGATTCTCAGATATGGAATGGTTGCAAGCGAAGGAACTAACATCCAGACAACAAAAAACACAATACTGAGTATGCAGGTGATTATGGCTGTTTTGATCCCCCAACGTTTGATCCGTTGACGGTGTTGGCGACTAAATAACGGACTGATTGATGCGAGAATGAAACTTATCGTGACGCATACAATGGTATTCAGTGACAGTGCGCTGATAATGCACAATGTGTGTTCCAATGAATCGTTCCAAAGTGTTTCAGCATTGATCCATTTCACCAGCAGGTAACCTGGCATAATCATAGGGATTGAAAGTGAGATTGGTGGACCGATTTTTGTATCAGCATTGATCACTGCCAAAGCGGTGGTGATCAGTCCAATGCCAACAGCCCACAAGGTGTATTTGAGTGTGCGATTCATATTGTCCCCCGCGACGAAATGCAGGTTTCACTGTCTTGCATCTGTGTTTATCTGTGTGCATCTGTGGCTAATATGCCTTGCACCAATTGCTGTAACGCATCTTGTTCACTGGCATCATCAAACCCCATCGCCAGCTTCACGCGATAGACCGGTGCGTTATCGTCGAGCTTGGGCCATTTGACGTAGTCTTTTTCCGTGGTGATTAACAACGCATTGTCGGCTTTGGCCCGTTTCACCAACCCTCTGATCACTTCCGGGGACCAGGCATGGTGGTCGGGTTTGATGATCACATCTTTGATATCTGACGCATACAAACGCAACGTGTTCCCAAAGGCGTCGGGATTGCCAATGGCGATGGCGGCATAACAGGGCTTGCTGTTTAACAGTTCCAAATCATGCGGGTGGTCCTGTGTGTCCAACAAGCCGACCCATTGATGGGACGCATGAGCGATGGGAGCCTTACCAGTGATATCAAGAATGGTTTGATCCAGCTGTCTTAACACTTCCGGGGGGACTTGATCACTACGGGTAATGATCACGGCATCGGCACGTTTGAGTGCAACCTTGGGTTCACGCATCAAACCGCGTGGCAGAAGGTGCCCGTAGCCAAACGGATTGCTCGCATCAATCAACACAAGGTTCAGATCACGGGCAGCTTTGCGATGTTGGAAACCATCATCCAAAACAAAACAAGTCACCCCCGGAAGTTTCCCCGAAGAT
This sequence comes from Phycisphaerales bacterium UBA7800, assembly GCA_002480565.1. Taxonomy (GTDB): domain Bacteria; phylum Planctomycetota; class Phycisphaerae; order Phycisphaerales; family Phycisphaeraceae; genus UBA7800. The sequence continues at coordinate 223,171 of DLCK01000030.1, forward strand.
TGGGCTAAGGCTTGCTTGGCACCATCGACGCGTGAGGGGTTTGCGATGACGGGAACGGTGTCACCAAACTGCGTGCGATAGACAGCTGCTTCGTCCGAGCCATGGGTGTCGGTGGACTTGTAACCACGCAGGAGGATCGCAGGGCGATGACCGATGCTCAGCAGGTATTCGACGATGAATCCGACCATAGGCGTTTTGCCGGTGCCCCCGGTGGTGAGATTGCCCACGGAGATGGTCGGGCGTCCCAGTGGATGCGAGGCTTTGAGACCCAGGTCAAAGAGTTTGTTTCGGACTCCGTTGGCAAGGGCATAGCCGGGTGTCAGAACGCTCATCAGACATCGCGTCGCTTTGGCTTTAAGCGAAGTGTCTTTACCACTGATGATGTCGAGGATGCGTTGGGTCATGGATGCCTATTGTATGTCGATATCCAATTCAATTTTTACCGCCAAGACGCCAAGGCCGCCAAGATAAGAGAGTAAAACAAAATAATATTCTCTGATCGAACTTGGCGTTCTTGGCGGCTTGGCGGTTCACATGTCTTTGAGATGTTGCATCAATATTGCCATTGGCAAGCCGACGACTGTGGTTTGATCGCCATTGACGGTGACGGGCCAGCCGGCAGCCTGGCGGTCAAAAAGGTTGTATCCCCCTGCCTTTCCTTGCCAATTACCGGTGTCCAGATAGGCATCCAAATCGGAATTAGACACATTTCCCAAGGTCACCTGGGCCCGATCTGCGAATTGAATCCGTTTATTTTCTGGTGTCTGCCCCTGAATTTCTGGCAAAAGCAATGTCACGCCGGTGACGACCCAGTGGGCGGTATTGAGCATTTTTCGGATCATTTGCCCTGCCTGCTCGCTGGAAGTCGGCGTGCCTGCCAAAGTTTGATCGGGCATCACAATCAACGTATCAGCAGCAATAATTGGACGATCCGGGTGAATTTTTTGGACGCTAAGTGCTTTTTGAAAAGACAATTGCATCGCAATACCCTCAGCAGTCGCCCCGGTATCCTCCGGATGAGCCGGATCATCAAATGGGGGGTTGATGGCATCAAAATCGACGCCTGCCTGCTCTAAAAGCTGTCGACGACGCGGTGATTGGCTGGCAAGAATCCATTTCATAATTGTTAACATTTTCACGGCAAAAGGACTTATGTTCAACTCAAGGACCAGTAAAATGACAGATATGCATAATGAATTCAAGGTTTTGCAAGACCTCGCCCGATAATGAACATTGAACTAGTAACGTAAGCGTGTCGCTGAGGGGCAATGCAGCACATGCTAGGAATAGAATGTTGGGTGGTCACCCCCGGAAGTGTTCCCATCTGTTTTGGGATTTGTCACTGAAAAGGGGAAGGCAGACAAGGATGTCTGTCTGGAGAACTGATGCAAGGATAGCGCGTTGCGGACCATCGCCATCATTAACCAAAAGGGCGGCTGCGGGAAGACGACAGTGTCGATCAACCTCGCAGCAGTTCTTGCTTCACAGGGTCACCGGACTCTGCTTGTGGATATGGATCCGCAAGGCCATTGTGCGTTAGGATTGGCGGTTCCTGAAGCTCAGATCAATCAGTCCATGGCTCAAATGCTCATGGCAGGTCTTGATGGTTCGCTATCCATGTCAGATGTCGTCTGGCAGATTTCGCGTAACTTCGACCTGGCGCCGGCGACAACCGCTTTGGCGGGTGTTGAAGTCCAACTCTCAAATGCTTCGGATCGTGACCGCCGACTGGTTCAAGTGCTCAGCACGATTCAAGCCAACTATGATTTTTGCATTATTGACTGTCCCCCGTCCATTGGGCTTTTGACCTTCAACGCGCTGCGAGCGTGTGATGAAGTGATCGTGCCGGTGGAGACGGGTTATTTTGCGTTGCAGGGTTCCTTTAAACAGGAAGCAACCGTGGAGATGATGGTCCGCCGCACGGGTCATCAGGTTCGTCACAAAGTGCTTGCCACGATGTATGACGTCCGCACGAAGCTTGCCCGTGAAATTTTAAGTGAACTCAAAAAGCACTTTGACGACAGTCTTTTACCCATCGTCATCAACTTCAATGCCAAGCTCAAGGAAGCTGCCAGTTTTGGTCAGCCGATCACTGAATATGATCCGACGAGTCGTGGCATGCAGGACTTTGAACAGCTTGCAGCATGGCTCGTTGCCAACCCGCCGATTCCTGTGGTGTCTGAAGAAGAGTCCCAGGAAGAACAGGAGCCGGCTGCGAATCCTGCTTTAAGTCGGGCTGCCGAACTCGTTGAACGTGCTCGTGCGTTGTCAGCTCGGACTGCATCACTGGCCAATAAGGTTGCATCCGATCCGGCCGTGGCTCGAACGGGCTTGATGCAGGAAGCGCAAAGGCAACAGGATGGCAAGTCACCTGACCCGGTGATCGTCTCCGAAAACGTCAAACGCATGGAACGCCTCTTTGGTGTCCGTAAGACCCAGCAAGGCATTCTCTTTGTTCAGCCTCAGCAAACCGCTGAGCAAATCAGTGTGGCAGGCGACTTTAACAACTGGTCCCCCACTGCCACCCCACTTGAGCGTGACCGGGATCTGGGTGTCTGGCAAACCTGTGTCCCCATCCCGCCCGGACGCTATCGCTACCGCGTGGTGATCGACGGACAATGGAAGCACGACCAATACAACTCGTCGATTGAAACCAATCCCTTCGGCGAACTGAACAGTATTCTGGAAGTGGGATAAAACAAAAGTGGTTGATTGTGACTTGATGTTTCAAATGATCCTGATGGTGTTTAACCACAGAGTCACAGAGACGCAGAGCCAAACCATGAGAAGTTAAATCCTCACAAGATTCGTTTTGACTCTGCCTTGAAAAATCTCTGTGCCTCTGTGTCTCTGTGGTTAAAACAGTAGAGACAGACAACAGAACACGATTCTCGAAGTTTCAAGGATGAAGCAAAAGAATCGCTACAACAGGAACGGATGAATGATCCAGCAGGGCAGCGGATCATTTTTTTGACCAATTCAACGTCCGGTAACTGTACAATAGGGGCGGATCGGGAAAAGACGGTCGCGGAGTTGCGACTGTATTCAATCAAGACCCTGCAAGATAAGGGCGTTGTGTTGGATAAACAACGCACCAATAAAGAGCTGGACGCATTGGCAGACCTGTATCTCACAGGACCGGATGAATCCAAAGATCAGGCCTCCCCCAAAGAGGCCATGGCGATCAGTGCGCAACGCAAATCAACCACCCAGCGACGCAAAGCCCCTTCTGCTCCTTCAACCAATCCACCTTCCGACGATTTGGACATCACCGATCGGTATCCGGGCACCCGTTCCACTGGCTTGATGAAAGGCCCGTCACCTGCGCGTCTTGTTGCCAAGGTGAACAATCAGGCTGATGCTCAAGATACCGCCAGTGACCATGCCACTTTGGCTCAGCAAATCGACGAACTGACTCAAACCAAAACCCAACAAGACGAACCGACCCTTCGTCTGGTGAATCTGGAACTTGAATCCGCCATGAGTCCCCGCCCCCGGCCCCCCCGGAATCCTCAAAACATCTCCAATTCATCCAACGGCTTGGAGACTGATACGGACGCTTCACATCAATCACATGACCTGTCAATGCCAACCAATACATCGGTATTGGAGTTCACTGAACCAGTTGAGATGACCGACCGACGTGTTGAAGTAGTCTTCCTGGGCAACCTGCCGGGCTTTGCTTCGCCATGGATGACACAATACGCTCAGCATGTCGCATTGGAATGTGGCGTCGTAGGTGTCCTGCACGTTGATGATGAGCAGATTGATCTGGACTTTGTCTCCACGCCTGCCAATCGTGTCCGCCTTGATACCTTGCATCAGCAGATCACGCAGTACGATCAGGCGGATGACCTCATCGCTGTTTTGGACATGCTCAATCAAGGAACCAACGCACCTGTGGGTGCCTGGCTGATCCATCTTGCGACACCTTTAACCGACACCACCCAAGCCATTGCCCGTTCACTGCCTGTTTGGACACTCCTCTCAGGCGTTGATGAGGCAGCTGGCGCCCGAGCAATGGACTGGTTATCGCATTGCCTGGAACAGGCCAAGTCCGAGGATATGAACCATGTGCAGTTCATGGCAATGGGAAGTGATATCGACCGTGCAGTGAGCATGGTCCGTCAACTTGATGAGCGTGCTTTGGAACAATGGGACACGTCCGTCGAACTCGTCGGCGTGCAACGTCAAATGGTGCCTGTGCATCTGCATACCCTTGGTAGCTTCCCGACAATGCTCGACCAGTGGCCAGTGCTCGCCAAACTCCTTGCAGGTGATGTGGCAACGACCGATTACCGCGGCAGTCTGGTCACCCGCATTGAATCCTCCAACACGCCCCCACAAACACCACAAGACTCTCAAGTCACAGCCACATCAGACAATCAACAATCCATCGACACCCCAGTCGCCAATGACACTGCCAAGAAGCATGACTTTGAAGCCACCGTCACCGCAGAAGAAGCACGCAATCTGCTCATGGCAGCAGCCAAAATAGACGGCATCAGCATCCAGGGTGTCGAACTTGAAGAAACCGAAACGCCAGACATCGAAGATGCCGCCACCCCTCTTGAGCCATCGCATGTTCAAGACCTTTCGGATACCGGCGCGTTTGATGCAATGCTCGACGAAGCGGATGACGATGAACTGACCATGATGGAAGCCGAAGCGCAACTGCTCGAAGATCAGCCTCAGCCAACTGGCCATGACATAGCAACTCAGGCGGTTCCCGAACCGGAAGTGGTCTCCGATACAGTTCGCAATTTTGTCGAACGTCTCAGACAGCAGGAACTCCGCAAACGTCAGCAGGCTACAGCATCAGAGTCATCCGTTGAGTCTCAAACTACACCGGATACCAGTTTGCATAACGATCAACCGGCAACTGTGCTTGAACCCTCGCTGACCGTCGCGGAGGTCGCCAAGACATCTGCTGATACCCAGCGTGATGTGCGAGCCCAGATACTCAACCAACCCAGTCGTCCTCAGCCGCAGAAGCAAAGCAGCCCTGAAGCTCAGCCTCTAAATCGTCCGACGTTTGAGCCACGTGTAACCAATCTGCCACGTCGCCCCCAATCTGCCGATACAGCTGAACCTCAAACAGATCACACTGCTGCTCAGTCGCAGACGATACAAGGTACAACTCAACCACACCTTGCCAGCTATTTGCAAGAAGCAGGTTTGATTTCACTCACCGCACGTTGCCCACAACATCCCCAAGTCGAAATCACCCTCGATGAATCCGGCGGAGTGCATCTTCTTGCAAGGCATGAGCAATCCTCAAACACCACAGTCCGTGATGCAATGTACGAATTGCTTGATGCACGCGGTTGGGTTGACCATCACATTTCACTATTGAGTCTCACCCAAAAGCAACTACGCTTCGACATGCAGATTCGCCCGGTCGTGCATCTGTTCACCGACGATGCTCGCGGCGCTGCCCAACTCGTTGCAAACAGTGCCAAGTTCGTGAAGTTCCATCTGCTATCAGCAGTGACCGTTGGAAATGAACGAGCGTTCTACTGCACTGAACTCAACTAAGCCAATTGCATGAGTTCGATTTGTTGTTTTGCTCAGTTCTGATTTTCAGAAGTTTGATTCCATTGTCATATTTTGCTTGCCAGGGAGCTTCGCCCCCCGGACCCCCTCGCGAGCTTGGTGCATTTCTGCAAGTCTGTTTCAATGTTGCAGCAAAAGGTTCAAAGGCCTGTGTTAAATGGGGCTCTGCCCCAAACCCCGCCAACAGGCGGCTGTTGGATTGCCGCCCCCGGAAGTGCAATTACT
>DLCK01000023.1 GCA_002480565.1 Phycisphaerales bacterium UBA7800
TTCAGCCGGTAGTGGTTCAGTTAGAGTAATTTTATCTGTAAGGTGAGTCCGTAAAATGCTTTAAACCATTTATAAAAGTTGTTTTTACACTCTTAGCGAATACCACGTCCCCCGTCCCGCACCATGCTTGGTCAGTTGGTCATCCTCAACCAGGCGACGCAGGTGATCCTTGATCGTGTTGCGGTTGCCGCCCGTGGCTCTGGACAATTCGCTGACCGACGCACGGCCATGATCCTTGATCCATGCCAGAATCTGCACTGAAAGCTCAGGCAGCTTGGCCATGACAAGTGCCATCGTCGTGACATTGGGGCGAACCGGTTGGTTGAGCGTGTTCTGTGTTCATGCAACATAATGGCCATTCTTGGACTTTCATCGTGAGTTTGGCGATGTCGACGGCTTGGCGCAACCTATATTGAAAGCGAATACCACGTCCCCCGGCCAGCACCATGCTTCGCCAGTTGGCCATCTTCAACCAGTCGACGCAGATGATCCTTGATCGTGTTGCGGTTGCCACCCGTGGCTCTGGACAATTCGCTGACCGACGCACGGCCATGGTTCTTGATCCATGCCAGAATCTGCACTGAAAGCTCAGGCAGTTTGGCCATGACAATCCGTTCCTCCTCCACTTTCTTCTCCAGGCGTTGTTTCTGGCTCAGCAGTGATTGAAGGAAGAACATCACCCATGGCTGCCAGTCGGGGGATTCGGTGCGAATCGTGCCCTGGGTTTTACGCAGGGACAGGTAATACCGATCCTTGTTTTGCTCGATGACGCTTTCTATCGAGCTGTAGGGTACATAGGCATACCCCAGCTTCATCAGCAGTAAGGTGGTCAAGATGCGGGACAGACGCCCATTGCCATCCTGGAACGGATGGATTTCAAGGAACACCACCACGAACACCGCGATGATGAGCAGGGGATGCATTTGCTCCTGGTTGATTTGTTCGTTGGCCCACTGCACCAACTCAGCCATGAGCTGCGGTGTTTCAATGGGTTCTGACGTTTTGAAGACAACACCCAGGCTTCTGCCATCAGCATCGAACGCTTCGACGCTGTTTGGGCTGGTTTTGTACTCACCGCGGTGCCGACTGTCTTTCTGACTGTGGGGCAGGAGATCCCGGTGGAACTGCTTGATGACATTCTCGGTGAACGGGATGTGCTCATACGACGCAAAAACCGTCTCCATGACGGCGGCATAGCCTGCCACTTCCTGCTCATCGCGACTGGCGAAGGTTCCGATATGGATGTTTGACAGGAGGGCTTCCACCTCACGGTCGGACAGTTGACTGCCTTCGATACGGGTGGATGAGCCGATGCTTTCAATCGTGGCCACGTGCCTTAGGGCCTGCAGACGCTCTGGTGTCAGGCGACCGAGGGCAGACCATGCTCCTTTGAATTCATCGATCTGGGCGATGATCTTGAGCATTTCGTTGGTGATGAGCAGCGTATCGGTGTTGATCATGGGCGGTTGGCATCCAATTGAGCATCCACTTCCATCTAATTGGAAGCAAAATTTAGAGTGAAGTCAACCAGAAAATCATCTAATTCCACCTATAACAGATGGTTTTGAGGGTTTGGGTTTGGTTCAAGCCATTTAATTGTATGGACTTGCTGCGATAGTGCTTGGCAAAGGTAAAGAAATTCCTGCCTAGTCAAATGGATTGCAATACTAGTTATAACAACGTCTTGTGAATTGGATCGAAAGATAATTATGCGGAGTAATTGCAAAATATCTAACTTGTAATCTGTCCGGTAAAGTGTTATTGTCATCAAACATAGGCATAATCAATGTTGCTGGTCACGGGGGATTCCATGCTACAAGCCAATTTGAAGTTTTATTATCATAGAAAACATTGTCATTCTCATCCATTTCTTGAAAATATCTCTTTTTCACTCCAGCCATCTGCTATCACATGTCTTCTTGGGTTGTCTGGCGTTGGGAAAACCACATTAATACGTATCTTGCTTGGACTTACTGGAGGTAAGTTTGATGGAAATATAGAGTACTTATGTGATGGAGATTTATTAGGGCCAATCGAAGCGAGGAAGCGTGGACTGATTGGTGTTATTTCTCAAGGGAATACGCTTGTACCGTGGTTGACGGTAAAGGATAATCTGTTATTACCAGCGAGGATGAATTCGAAGCTTAGTGTTCCCTCTCAGTATCAAATATCTGAATATTTAAAAACATTTAATTTAACATCAGCAGTCTTATCTCATTTTCCTGACACGTTAAGCTTTGGGATGATGCAGCGTGTTGCTGTAATACGTACCCTACTATATCGTCCTCGCTATCTTCTCCTTGATGAAATATTCACAGGCTTAGATACAGTGAACGCTGAACAACTTGCAGTCACTCTTCGGCAATATGTTCTAGATTATGGGGCTTCATGTTTAATCGTAACCCATGATATTAGTCGAGCGCTTGATATAGGTGATTCGTTTCTCTATCTCAATACTGTGAGGAAATTGATTCAGTTAGATAACGATATTTCAGAAGATAAGCTACGTCATCTAATGCGTGAAGATATTGTATCCGTTGCCTAGCATTTTACTATCTGATTTCTGGAGCAAAAAATGACACGTTTCTGGCCAATTCTCGCTCTTATTGTTATTGTTTTTGCTGTGGGGGCTATAGTCTATTCGTTGTATGTTGACGAAGACGCATCTCTTGCAGGCAGGGATAGGGTTGTTTTTCAATTGCAGTGGACGCCACAGTCTCAGTTTGTAGGATTTTACGTAGCGAAAGCCAAAGGCTTTTTTGCTGAAGAAGGTCTTACAGTCGATTTCTTGCATGGTGGCCCTGATGTAGATCCAATTAAAAATGTGACCAATGGTGAGGCTCAGATCGGATTGGCTACTGCCGATCAAGTTCTTGTATGGACAGACCAAAATTCTTCCCCCCAGCAAGATCTGAAAGCTATTGGAACAGTTTTTAATAAAAGTATAGCTGGTTTTATGAGCAGGAAGAGTCTGGGTATTAGTACTCCTGAGCAGCTTCGCGGGAAAAAATTGGTGTGTTCCCATCTTATGATACAGAACATTTGCTAATGTGTTTACTGCGAAAGTTTAATATAAATACCAGCGAGGTTAAAATTATTCATTACCCAACTCTTGTTCAATTCCAAAATGGCGAAGTGGAGGTGTTTGGGGCTTATGTCATTAATGAACCTGTGTGGGCAAAATTGCGTGGTATAGATGTTGATGTTTTGCCACCATCGGATTTTGGTGTTGAGTTTTATTCAGATACAATTATTACAACGAAAAAATATTACTCTTCCAACCAAGATATTCTGAAACGTTTTTTACGAGCCGCTTCACGAGGGTGGTCATTTGCTGAAAAAAACCCTGATGAAGCTGTTAATCTTATGTATGAAGTTGTACGTGGTTCTATAGGTGAGGGGGAACCTAAGGAGCATCAAATCGGAATGAGCCGGAAAGCTGTCGAGTATCTGCGGGCAGGGCCAGACAATCTTAATTTTTACATGGAGAAGTCCCGATGGGACGAGATGGAGACATTGCTGTATGATATCGGCCGATTAAAATCGAAAGGTCACGTGGCGAATCTGTGCGACTTCACAATGGTTGAAAGGGCATTGAAGTGACGAGGACTTTGCTAGGGTGGGTCTGCGGTATTGTTTTGTTAATCACCGTGTGGTGGTTAGTAAGTTTAGGAATAAATGATCGTTCATTACTACCTACTCCATATTCAATTCTGGCAATAATTACACGTGAATTTGAAGCTCTGTTTTCAATAACTGTGAGGACTGCTGTAAATGCATTATTGGGTCTGACCTTAGCTATGTTTGCTGCAATTTTGCTTGTGGTGCTCGTCGGAGCTTTTCCAAAAGCCGAAGTGCTTGTGTATCCATACATCGTGATGTTAAAAGCCACGCCAGCAGTTGCTTTTGCTCCGTTACTAGTAGTGTTGATCGGGTCGGGGCCTTGGGTGAAAATTGTTGTTGCTGCATTAATTGCTTTTTTCCCTGCTGTGATTGGTGGAATTGACGGGATCAAGCGTACACCTGAACGATTACTTGTCATATCTGATGCATATGGGTGTAGCCGTTGGACTGAGTTTCGTCATGTGGTTTGCGGTTTCGCTATAGCAGGTTTTTTTTCTGGCATGAAAACATCAGCTCCTCTTGCGGTGGTGGGTGCAATTGTCGGCGAGTTTGTTGATGCAACAGCTGCGGGTAAATCCGGAATTGGTTTATATATTGCATCTCATGCCAGGTATGTTTACATGGATCAGGTTTTTGCTGGCGTAGTGATGGCAACTACACTTGGTTTGACATTTTTTATTACGGTCGCCGTATTTTCGCATTATGTTGATCGGAGGCTTCGGCTTGAGCGATAATCTGCGTCATGTGGTGAATAGAATTTCACGTATTGCTTTTATTGTAACCTGCGTACTTGTAGTTGCTTTGTGCGTTGTGAATTTTACTACACTGTTTCTTACTGCGGAACTTCGATTGTTGGTCATAATGATCGGTGTGTTGCCTGCAGTTATGTTCGTTTTTTCACACGCGGCATATGAAAGTCAATCGTCAATAAACTGCATGCCAATTCGGTCAAAAATATTATCACTTGTAACGGTATGTTTTTTATTGCTTCCGATGGTGTTGCTCGTTGTGCGCCATAGTGTGTTTCGTGTGGATGTTCTGTGGCTGGCTAAATTGCTCTCTTTATTAACTTTGTCGACCATAGCGGGAATCATTATTAGATCAGACAGTGGCTCCGGAACCATAAGAGCATTTCTGACACACTTGCACGGAATAATGTGGCAAGTATGGGATGAGCCTGAAGAAAATCCTATTCGGAAATGTGATATCGATCCCGACAAAATCCGACAGGATCGATCGAGGATCTATGTTGATAAATCTACTTTAGTGGTTTTTCAAAAGACTTTGCTATGTCCGTATACTGATAGCGTTTCGGCTTTTCGGCTCATAGATTTGGTCGATGGTTTTACAAACATTCAGAATCTTGCCGTTTTAGACGTTGGAGGTGGCGATGGCGCGTTGTCTGCACAATTTCTTCGTATGCTTGTTTCTGCAGGATCCACGGTTTCTGAGATTGCTATGATCGATCCTGTCGACTGGAGTAAGGAATATGTCGCATCGCTAGGAGCTGTTGGGATTGCTGGCGATCGCATTAGATACACCCAAAGTGGCATTGAAGAATACCCTATCGAGCGTCAATATGATATTGTTTTAGCGTGTCATTCACTCTATGCGCCATTTGACCAATATTCGGATGCAAGTATTCGCAAAGGCCTTGTTAATCGTGTTATTTCCATGCGTGAGGAACATGGGATAGCGATTCTAAGTTTGGCTTCACGTGTTGGTCGGTCATATGATTTTAAACAACGCGCATTGCTTCATGTTTATGGTGACAATATTTTAGATGTTGCTGGTGAAGATCTCACTAGTCTTCTAACAGAATATCACAACACAAAATATGAGCGTTTTGATTCGTGGATAAACCTTACAGAAATACTAAAAAAGTATAGAGCAGGAGACGTAAGGGAGCTTGAGTCATGGCTTGAATATTTCCTTCGTGTGCCTGTTCGCGGGCATGTTGATAGGTTGAAGAGTTTGTATGCGTTATTGCAAGAATACATTGTCCCAGTCAAGGCTCTTAGCGAAAATGAGATACAGAGCTTCAGTAAGTTTAGTTGTGGACGTCCGTTAGATGATATTGTGTTGCCACATAAGGTGCGTTTGTTTTGTGTGGGGCCGAAACGGACTAGTGGTGAAAAACCGTTAGGAATATCAAATGCTCACCAGTGATTTTTCATGGAAACTGGTTGCTGAGCGTATCGCGCGAAGTCCTAGATACTTTGTGAATGATTATCATTATTTTGTATGGCCATATAAAGGGATTGAAGCCATTGAATCTAATCATCTAGATATAATAACTGATCTACTTGCAAAACATGTTCCCAAGAATACAGATTTATTGATGTCTTTCATGACTGATGGTGCATTGCTTGCAGTCCCAGTTGCAATAAAGCTAGGCTTACCGGTTTGCATCTGGAGGGATTACCATTATGAGATGAAAGATGCCCTAACATGTTCTCAGGTCACAGGCTACTATTCACGGCAATTGTACTGTTGCAAGCCTCATGATGGTGCACGTATTTGCTTACTTGATGCAATTTTATCGACAGGGGGAACTATTACTGCAGCTAGTAAATCATTGAGCGAAATTGCTACAGTTGTATCTGTCGTTGTTGCTGCTGAAAAAGAGAAATTTGGTGGTAGAGAGCTTGTCCGTAATGAAGTAGGTGTTGATCCTGTTGCAGTGTTTAATGTTGATATTGCAAACGAAGCCATCAGGGTCCGATTTGGTAGCAACTTAATCGAAGGTTAATTATTTGCACTAAGAAGTGCCCCTATAGCGGCGCAGCGGGCTGTTGTACGGTGTGGTCGCGAGGTTGATGAAAAGGTCCGATTATCCCCGTCCGAAAGCTACAGAGCCAAAGTCGTGGCTTGGTGGACAAACTGGCAAAATCGACGAGGTTGGGCAATCTTCGGAACGCGTTTAGGTAAAGTGATGTTATCTCAATTATTGCCTTCTTTCAAGGGTCATAACACCATTGTGAATACTGACTAATAATGAGCGTTGTGAAGGTTTCGTGGAAACCTGATGGACAGATATTCTACTTTTAGTTAATTGTCTATGGGGCAATTATTGAGAAGTGAAATGTTTGAAGCTTTGGCATGTACTGCCAACCAATGCCAGTTGTAAAATGATGTGCCGTCTTGTGGCCCATGAACGGTTTTTTCACGGTTAAAAACCTCTACAGATGTTGATTTCTATTAAGGTTTTTGTCTGTCTATAGTTCTTGGCTGAGATTCACGGTCTCGGGCTGGCGTCTTTATCTGGTCGCAGATTCAATGACAAGTCTAGCAAAACCCGCCACGTCTGCTTGGAGGTTGTCGTCGGGGCCACCGAGGAATTCTGCGACACGTGCTGGGCCCACATGGTCCGGTTCAGTGAAGTCACGTTGCAAGATGCTCATGGCTTCCAAGGCATGTGCGTTCTCGCCAAATTGTCTGATCCTTTGGCCGATCTTTTCAGGCCCAAGTGGGTGATGGCGGATCACGTAATAGAGATCGTATGCGTCTTTGGCTTTACCCCGTTTGTCGAAAGCCAGAGCCTTGAGAACTGTGAAAGCACTTGGTCCGCAGACTTGAATCTCTCGCCTTGCTTTGGCTCCTTCTGGTAGCGTGTCATCAATGGTGACAGTGACACTATCCTGAAATGCCAAATCCAAGCCCGGAATAATGAAGGCAGCAAACCTGTCGTCAATGTGGCGTAAGCGGCCACCGCGATCGGCTTCCGTGGTCGGCTGGATCAGAAAATCAACGGTGATGCCATGACTGGATCGCCACCGTTGTGCAGTGGGATTCCCTTTATCATTCGTGTCAGGTTTGAAGCCGGCTTCCGAGAGACGTTGAGCAATCGCTTCGTAAAGTTGATCATCCAGAATGACAATGGAAAAACCGATGTCCAGGTCAATGGTTCCGACATGCGGCTCATCATCGTGCAGGTTGGATTGATCAATGATCAAGTAGGGCACCAAGCCACCGACAATGCACATCTGATCACGAAAATCACCAAGTCGCGTGGCGATCTCCAGGCAAGTCTGACGAATGATTCTGCTGCATCCCGGTTGATAGTCGGAAGCCACACGCGGGTCTTGATTCACTGCCATTGCAGACATTCCTTTCGCAGATGTGATGCAGCTTCCTCTGCTCGTTCCGGCATTGACTGCAAATCAATGAACGTTTGAATCGCGCTGACACAAGAGATGTCCTGGATGTCTTGGCCGCCGTGAAATACGCCTTCGTCGTTGGGGTGGATCAACCACAGGTTTGCACCGCGTTCTTCACGGCGACATTTCAGATCATTAAAGAACGCTTCAGTTGGTGTGTAATCCACATAAACAGTGGCCAATCGGTAGTTGGCAAACGGGGCCAGCAACCAGGCAGCAGCCAAGCCAGTGACTGCATGCTGGTGGTGATGATCCTTGAGCGATTGACAGACGCGATGAACCAGTTCTTCACCGCTTCTTGCCGCAACATGTCCGTGGATGATTTCATGTTGATCGAATTGGTAATGATCTTCCCACGCATCGAGGAGCAGATTCGGATCGCGCGGTCGAAGTGCACGATCTGAATTTCTTTCGATGAGTTGTTGTGATTCCATTCGCTTACAAATTCGACTCACATAGCCACGATCCAGATCGCCTTCTTCGACGAGTTGGTTTTGTGACCACCATCGTTGTGGATCAAGCAGTAGCAAGCGGGTAATGCGAGAACTCTTGGGAGCGAATACCGATGATGGACGACCGCGTGGTATGAACTTGTTGGGCTGGCCTTCGATGTGCAGAACCAGTGGCGGCGCTTTGATATCTGCGTTGCCGGATAGGTCGATGAAACCAACACCAGCGTCTCGGCATATCTGACGCCCCAATTCTCCCATGAATGGAACCGCAACAACGCCGATGGCTTTGGGGCTCATTTGACGGGCAGCAGCAGCGACCTGCTTGGCAGCATCAGCAATTGCGCCTGCATGGGTAGATGTCTTCACTTCGATAACGAGAGTCTTGTCACCCACGCGGAGTACCAAGTCCACGCCACGGTCTGGTTTCTTGATCCCATGCGGCTGCATGCCGGAGATCTTTTCCAGTTGTTGGGACACTTGTTTAAGAATGTCGCGTTCATTGACCATGTTGACTAATATCGTCATGTTGACTGAAAAGTCAACTGAATTATTTTAGTCAACTCGAAATTAAGTGCAATGGTGTAGCGGCGTAGCGGACTGTTGCGCTGGTTTGACACGTTTTCCAGGTCTTTAAAACGCATGATTTCGCTTAATTATGTTCAATAAATACGTAATGCACTTGCGGCAGCATTCACATTGGAATGCTTTTTTCATTGGGTATGCGGATTTTGATCGGGTTCTCAGGCTGCAAGACGGTGCACAGTGATTTTGATCACTGGCAGATTGGCATCGCTACCGAATCGACTGCGTTGAACACGGATATGGGAAATTGAGTGACTTGTTGTGGGGTTGGCCACGCGGACGTTTGGCAGACAAACGGTATACATGGCCACCGAGCCCGCCCGAACGCAACACGGGCGAACGTCGTGGCCAAGGGGCCGAACCGGGCACTATCGGTACTTGGGCCAATATTCGCAACACCTTTTGGAACTGTATTTTATGTGAATTTATCCCCATGTCACCGATGTAGCGGCGCAGCGGACTGTTGCGCTGGTTTGACGCATTTTCCTGATTTGTAAAACGTCTGATTTCGCTTAATTCTGTTCAATAAACATGTAACGCGCATGCGGCAGCATTCGCATCATCATGCTTTGTTCAGTGAATATGTGGATTTTGGTCAGGATCTTACGCTGCAAGACGGTGCACGGTGATTTTGATCACTGGCAAGTTGGCATCGCTACCGAAGCGGCTGCGTTGAACACGGATATGGGGGAGTGTGGGATGCCTTGTTGTGGGGGGAGGCGACACGAGCGTCCGGTTGATAAAATGGTATCCATGGCCACCTAACTCGCTCAAACGCCACACGGTCCAACGTCGTGGCCTTGGGGCCAAACCAAGTCCAAAGGCCCAAGACGCCAATTTTTACAACCTGTTTTACTACGGTGCTTTACGAAAATCGTCCCCATGTCACCGAATTCGGCACCGTTTTGTGCGCGTCGTATAACAATTTGCCAAATCGCTACTTGCAACCCACAACACCCCGTTGCCAACGTGATTGTCGACGGTTCGAGTCCGTTCTACCGCTCTTTGACAACGGCTGACAGCAAATGTCAGCCGTTGTTTATTTTGCGCATGGGGCGAGAGTTAGGGCCATTAGGGATCGATTTGGGGGCGTGGTTCTTTTGTCAGCAATTGACAACAAACGCCTATCCCAGACTGCCGTTTGGCACCATTTCTGGCACCGGTGCGGTTTTCCTGGCACCGAATTTGGCACTGGAAATTTGGCATGGGGGTTCATTTTGACTGTGAAACAGACCGTTGACCGTAGAGATGTGAGTGGTAACTAAATTCACGATTTTCGATTTTCTAAAGACTTAATAAATGCTCATTAACTCACGATTAGTAGCTCGTTGGTTTGAATTAAATATTTGTTTATCAGTGTCTTATAACTTGAATTATCTATAGTGGTTAAGCGGTTTTGTCATCGCCAAATGGTATCTTCAGGTATTGTTTGAATTTATGGGGCAGTTTGAATTGAAATTGGCAGTTCACAAACGAAAAAGCAAGAACCAAACTCAAACGACTCTATTCATCAATTGATGGCTGACGTAGTACTAGAGAATAATCGCCTATGGCAGGATACCTTGCAGTATCCATGTTTTTAATTCACAATCATAACAATTAAAACAATTTTGAAAATAATAATCACAATTAGTTGATTGACTGAGTTGGCATGTCTACAATCTGGCAATTGGGATATTTGATATGGTACTCCTATGACACGAACATCCAGTCGATCACCTGTTTTGGACACGATTCTGCCCAATATCCGTGAGTATATTAAATCCTGCGGCCCCGGAGGCAAGATCCCCACCATACGCGAACTCTCCGTGAACCTTGGAGCCAGCCAGGTAACCGTGCGGCAGGCGATTCAACTGCTCGAACAAGAGGGATTGGTCAAGGCTTACGTGGGGCGGGGAACCTATGTGACAAGTAACGAAGCTGACAAACAGCAGGCCATCACCAGTCGCACCATCACCGTGCTGCGCAGTGATTGGCCCAGCCGCCGTGGTGAAGAACTCACACGCAGCATCTATCAGGCAGCACGAAGCCATGGCTATCGCCCTGCGGTGGTGACCTATACCGACTATGAACAGATTCGGGACCTGCTGCATCCTTCTGCTGTGTCCGATGCCTACATCCTGCAACCCAACAGTCTTTGCTCCGTGCAATTGCTGGCGTTTTTACGCAACATCTCGCCCAACGTGCTTGTTGAAGGCATGGAACTGACGAAGGTGGATGTGGACTCTCTGGCTCCGGATTGGCAGCAAAGTATCGTCATGAGCTTAAGCCGCCTTACTGACCAGGGGCACAAGTCTATCATGCTCATCAGTGGTGAACCACGTGTGACCCAACTCAGTCAGATCACTTTTTTCAAAAGTGCCATGCAACTGATGGGATTAAAGCACGATGAATCGGTGATCGGTTTTGGTGACACCCAACCGGGCCAATGTTCCACACAGGGTGCCCGAACTTTCATCCAGAATTTACTTGAACAAAACGATGGCAAACTCCCCTGCTCGGCAATGGTCGTGCTCAGTTATGCCAGTGCGGTGGGCATCGTCGAAGCCCTGCAACAAGCGGGTCTGAATCATCAGGATGATGTCACCATGATCGTTTTGGATAATCCTGACATGGATACCCAGCTGGCCAGCCAGTTGAATATGATCGGCGTCACGGCAGCGATGACCGGACAGGCCATCATTGATCGGCTCGAAGCACGCTGGGCCGATCCCCAACTTCAATATGAAAATCTTTTCACGCCCCCTCTGTTCAAACCAGCGGGTCAGCGACTTACCAACAGCAGCGGGACGGACCTTTCACCAAAGTAAGCCTGCTGCACATTGATATTGTATTTTTCGAGTATGACAGGAGCATTTCGTGTTCAAGGTTGTCTATTGCCCATTGATACTCTTGCTGATGATCACAACAGCGGTCACCCGTGCGGGTCTGTTGTCCGACCATAGCAAGACGGATAATCAGTCGGACTTCGTCAATCCTGACACGCAGGATATTCGAGCTGATGCCAATTGCCCTTTGATACCCGGGCAATGGACGTATCACCAATGGGATGAACAGCGAAACCTCATCACCCCACTGCGTCGAGGCAATCCGGAAATCCCTCGTTTTGCAGGCAAATGGGTCATTGACAATCACAAGAAAGAAGCCACATGGTGGGTCGGTCCCCAGGGACAAATGCGATCAGACAATCGGCCATTGATCACGGCTTACACCATCGCTCCAAACGAAGCAGGCAAGCTTCATATCAGCGGCAACCTTGCTGTAAAAAATATCAAAGACTGTCGGCTTCGCATCTACCAAACCGGTGACACACAGTTACACCAAATCGACGCACAGACGTTCACATCATTATTTGATTCCCGACAAACCGGTAGCCATGACTTTGATCTGACCGTTGCTGTCGAACCAGGCAATGATATTTGCCTGGTTTTTCAGGGTGAAAAGAACTGGTGGGTCACGCGCACGCTCATCGTTCACCTTGAAACACTTTCCCCATCCCATTAACTTTCAATCCTGACACAGGAAGTTACCCATGTCACGCACAAGATTAAAACATGCCTTCACACTCATCGAATTACTCGTAGTCATCAGCATCGTCGCTCTGCTCATTGCCATTCTGCTCCCGGCATTGCAAAAGGCGCGCGAAGTGGCCACGCAGACCAAGTGTCTTTCAGCCGAACGCCAATTAGCCATCGCCCTAAGCTGCTACACCGATGACAACAAAGTCTTCCCACCCATCGGAGCCTCCGTCACCGACACCACCACCGGCAGCTACTGGGTGACACCCTGGCACAAAATCCTCTGGAAAAAAGGCTATATGGCGACCTACAAAATCGCCATCTGCCCGGCCATGACCAAGTTTGACAGCGCCTGCCGCACCGGCATCGGCTTACGTTATGACGGTAGGTTTCCGGCAGTCACCTACGACCGCACCACCAAGGCTGCCACACGGGCGTACTTTGAAACCAATTTCCAGATGTCTCGCAAGACACTGATGCTCGACAGCGCACGCTCCAGTGGCGCGGAGAATTATTCCTTCATCATCCAGGACAGACGTAGCTGGGCCAAGGAAATTTCTGATCGGCACAAGGGCTCAAACAACATCACCTTCATGGATGGCCATGCCGTGATGTACAAAACTTCAGCGATTGATCACACCAACTGGCCCAGTGACCTGGTCTGGTAATTGTAAATAACACTGTATTTCCCGACACTTTTTTACATCATATATGGAATTGACATGACGTTTAAAACCATCATCTTCACATTCAGCCTGCTCATTTGCTCATCGCAGAATTGGGCTCAAAACAAAACCACTCCTATCACGCTCCGTGATTTTGCAGGCACATGTAACGGCTCAGCCAACAATCCCTACTGGGACAATACCATGGGTTGGATTCGCCATGACCTGGGCTGGCACAGCATTGAACCCGTGCAGGGACAATGGAACGAAAAAAAGCTTGAACAATGGGGTGAAAAGAACATTCTTGCCAATCAGAAACGTGGTGTGACCTGCCTGCCGATTCTCAGCTATGGCACCAAGTGGTCCACTGAAAATGAAGAATGGTCTTACCGCTATGCAGGCAAAACCCGTACCGTCATCCCGCAGGAAGATGGCACTTACCTCAAACGTACCACCGCCCACAAAGCCGATGGCAACGATGAAGTCATCAGCGAAAAAGTCAGCAAACATCGCAAACAATTCCCCCTGGATGAATCACACATCCCCGATTGGCAAAACTATGTCCGACGTGTGGTCACCAAGTTCATGGCAGCACCCTACAACCTCAAGTATTTCCAGATCTGGAATGAAGCCCATCCCGAAAGCGGTTTCTACGAAGGCTCATTGGACAACTACATGACCAACGTTCATCTGCCGGCTGCCAAGGTCATTCATGAACTGGGTGGCAAAGTGGTCTACGGTGGGTGGCCCTGCTGCGGCGGACTCGGTGAGTATGTTGCCCTGCTCGACAAGCACAACGCGTGGTCAAGTGTTGATGTCCATGATGTGCATTACTTTCCCGTCTCAAGCTATGCTTACATCTATCGCAAAGCCCAGGAACATGGCGTTGAACATCCCTTCGTCTGGCAGACCGAGTTCGGCTTCACCACTAATCCTGTCTCGCTGATCAATGCCTACCCACGCATTCTCGACTGGGCCCTGCGGAAAGGCTTTGCCGACAAGGATCAGTTCAAGGTCTTCTGGTTTGCCATCAGTGCCCCCAATGATCCCAAGGCCTATGGCTACATGCACAGCCTGTTCACCGGCGACCAACTCACCGGCAATGGTGCAGCGTTGAAGACCATGGGGCACCTGTTGGACAACCAACCCATCGAACGCTACACCGACTACAGCACATCACCCAAACTTATTCAAACGGAAATCGACGAACGCCTCAGTGGCATCGAATCCTTCAAGGCAGGCAACCGCATCGTGATGGTCGTCCATCTTTCTGCCAACAACACCGCCAAGCTTTTTACCGATTGGCAAGGCGATGGCGACACCATTCACCTCGACCATGGCTCGCCGACGATCAACATCACACTTCCCGAGTTGAATGCAAAGCATATCACTTCGGCATATCGTGTCGATCTGGAAGGTCAGATGGTCGAAATCCTCTCAAGTATGCAGGTCGCTCAAAGTGGCATCACGCTCAAAACCCCCATCCGGGACGCCAAGGGCAGCAAGGCACATAAATGGAATAATGCCAGCGATCGACCGCGAGTGTTTTTCGTGCGGATCGACCTGAAACCATGATTCTATGACAACCCGCACATCGTCTTGAACATCAACAAACTGATTGACTTTCAATTGCTCTGTGTCAACACAGCCATCAGAAATGGATGTCTGTCGCTCTATGCACCCATAGTATGTTATCGAAGCACTGCACATATTCTCTACTAAATACAAAGCCGTTTCTTCGATCTATCGGAACGATGTCTCTAATTCGCACCTTTACACAAAAACGGTGTCATCGAAAATCGGTGATATCTTTGATGGCAAGACTGATGTCAGGTATTCAATTCTCCAAAATCCAACGGCATCACCCGAACAATTGCAATGGACAGCTTCTATTCGCATCTGTGATGGTGTGATGATAAATAAACATATCGTGCTTTCAAATGGAGACTGGGCAATGCCTGTGTCGATATGAAGCCACTGCTGCCGTCGGACTACGTACATTTTTACGTGTTGAAAGGTAATCAGTATTCCATGTTTGCTCGTTACACGACTGGCCACAGTGTTGGGCTTGCGATACTCGTCATTGGCCAAGCCCGTTATTGGCCGGTCGCCCCTTGCCCAGTGTATCGCGTTTGAGTCAACGATTGCGGCAAGTGTCTTTGCAATTGTTCTTCGAAGCATTGATGGTGCGTGCTCGTGATCAGTTGCCGGATCGGCTGATCAAGTGCATCGATGCCAAGGCATTGGTGGTGGGTGGTTACAGCAAGGATCCGGATGCCAGGCGGGGTCGTGCGATCAAGGGTTTTACCAAGGGTTATAAGCTGTTTGCAGTTTACGAAGGGGCAGCAGTGGACTGTTGGCAGATCGGTCCGATGAATCGCGGCGAGCCAAGGATCGCCCCTTGGCGAACGACTTCGTCAGTGACGAAGATTTCGACGGGATGCTGTTGGCCTGGTTCGCCAATGCGTCGCGCGTGCTCAAGCCTGGTGGCTCATTTTTTATCTGGGGAGGCTATGCCAATCTCGGCAACTACCCCGCGCCGATCAAAGCTGCCGGTCATCATTTCTACGAGCCCAACAATGCCACAGACCTTTGGCATGTCAAGAAGGTCAACCCACAGGCCATGGTGCACCTGACGGAAAAACCAGTCGAATTGGCTGTCCGCTGCATTCAGTATTCATCCAAACCCGGCGAAAACGTCCTCGATCTGTTCGGTGGTAGTGGTTCAACGTTGATAGGTTGTGAGCAGACGGATCGCAATGCGTTCTTGATGGAGCTTGATGAGTTGTACTGCGATGTGATCGTCAAACGCTGGGAGGCATTCACCGGCAAGAAAGCCAAGCGCATTGCAGCTAAACAGTCGCCCGCTACACAAGCATGATGACTATGCATTCTTATTGAACGATTCACTTCTTTGGGAAAAGCTCGATGGCAGACTCAAATGGTCTTAAGCAAATATTCGACCGCTTCTTTAAGTGGCACCACGTCCCGTTCAATTACAGCCCATACTCGGTTGAAATTGATCCCCATGTAGTTGTGGATCAGGACGTCTCGCAAACCGGCAATATCACGCCAGCGAATTTCAGGGCGAAGGGCTTTGGCTGCTTCACTCAGCTGCTTGACTGCTTCGCCAATGATTTCAAAATTGCGTACCACTGC